>DASYDX010000125.1:0-4549 GCA_036499345.1 Rhizomicrobium sp. | reverse complement strand
CGCTGTCGCTAGCAGACCGCTCGCCGCTCAAAACGGTCCACTGGACCGTTTTCTCCGCTGCGCGGCCGCGCCTCGCCCAGAACAAATTGAGCGCCAGCCCGCTCATAACCAGCAGCCCCGCCAACATCTTCCAGTCTTCCAACGGCTCGCCCAGGACGAGGGCCGACGCGCCCATCCCAAAAATCGGCACCAGCAATGTGAGCGGCGACACCGTTGCGGCGGGATAGCGCGCCAGCAGCCAGGCCCAAACGCCATAGCCGAACATGGTGTTGCCCACGCTCTGCCACAGAATAACAATCCAGGTGCCGAATGTTGCCTGGCTCAGCCCCGCGGCGATGGCGGGCCAGCCTTCGCGCCACAGCGACAGAAGGTAAAGCGGCGGAATGGAGAAGAGGCTGGACCATACGACATAGGCCAGCGCGTTCACTTTGCCCGCTTCCTTCGAGGCCTGATTGGCGAGCGCCCAGCCTGCCGCTGCACCAACCGTCAAAGCAACGCCCGCGATGGTCGCGCCCCGGCCATTATGCGCCATGATCACCGCCATGCCGGCAATCGCCAATGCGAAGGCGCCAAGCTGATAGGGCTTCAACCGCTCGCCGCTGCGCAGCATCGACAGACCGATGGTGAAGAAAACCTGCATCTGTACCACCAGCGAGGCCAGCCCCGGCGAGATCATGCCGTTCATCGCGATGAACAAGAGACCGAACTGACCCAGACCGATGGCAAGGCCATAAAGGATCAGGTTGCGCCACGCGACTTTCGGCCTGGGCAGAAAAAACACCATCGGCAGCAGCACAAAGGTGAAGCGCAGCGATGCGAACAGAAGCGGGGGCAGGGCATTGAGACCCAGCCTGATGATGACGAAATTCGTGCCCCAGACGAAAACGACGGCCAGCGCCAGAAGCAGGTCGCGCGGAGAGAGGCTGGAATCGCTCACCAGGATCACCGTGTTGCGGCGGCGGCAATATAGAGGATCACGCCCGCGTTCAGGCCTGCACTTTGCGCATTCCGGCTCTTAGGTCAGGTAGGCCGTAGCGAACAGCGCAATACCGACAATGCCCAATCCCATCGCCCCGAACCATAAGGGCCGGCGGCGGGTGATGATCGCCACGGTCGACAGCGCGATCCCGATTTCGATCAGAGTGGCAGCGCCTGTGAGCCAATGATGGCGCACCTCGTGGCGCGCGCTCTCCCGGGACCGCAGATTCCGCTCTTTCTCCGCATCCTCCGCCTTGGACCGGGCTTTGGCCTGAGCCTCGCGTTCTTTCAGGCTGTCGTCGCGATAATGCGCCAGGCCGGTTTCGGCGGCGATATCGTACATATGCCGTTTCAGGCTGTCGGCCTGATACTCGTTCCAGGCATCGGTCGCTTCATCCTGGGCGAGGACCGCTTCGGACGATTCGGTTATGGCGCGGCCACCTTCGACGGTTTCCAAGCTTCCGGCGGTGGCAGCCAGAACGGCCAGAACCGCAACCGTGATCGAAACCATGGAAATGAAGGGGTCCCGGGCATGGGCCGCGTGTTCGGCGCCTTCGGCTTGCTCATGCGCTTCCAGCGGGCTGTCGTGGCTCATATGGTCTCCGGAATCGCGAGGGCTTCCAGCCTAGCGATGCTCCGGGGAGGCGGCCAGAGCGCCCGAACCTGTGGTACCCGCTTTCAACAGCCTTACGGGAAGTCAAAAAAGGCCTGAATTTTCAGACGCTTCCCGTTGACGGGGCCTTGGCCCTCTGACAATTTAACGGGGCTGGGCGGCGTTACACGGCCGGTAATGTCCCGTAGGGGCTGGGATGATCAAGTCTGAACTCGTGGCGCGGCTGACCGCGCGATATCCGCACCTTTACCACCGCGATGTGGAGCGGATCGTTACGACTATGCTGGACAGCATCACCAAGGCGCTGGCCGATGGCCATCGCGTGGAGTTGCGGGGGTTCGGTGCTTTTTCGGTGAAGGTCCGGCCGTCGCGCATGGGCCGGAACCCGCGCACGGGCGAACCGGTGTCGGTGGGCGAAAAGCGCGCACCTTTTTTCCGCACCGGCAAGGAATTGCGCGAAAGGCTGAATGGCGGTACCCCGAAAGTCTGAGAATCTGCGCATTCTCGCTTTCGTAGCTCTATCGCTGTGTGGCCGCCGATGAACGCCAATCCCGTCTTTGTCGCAATCGACACCACGGATCTGGAATATGCCCAAACGCTTGCCGTGCGGCTAAAACCGTATATCGGCGGCGTAAAACTGGGTCTGGAGTTCTTTTCTGCGCACGGACCTGATGGGGTGCGCCGCTTCTCGGATATCGGTCTGCCGGTTTTCCTGGATCTGAAGTTTCACGATATTCCCAACACGGTGGCTGGCGCGGTTCGCGCTGCGGCGGGGCTGGGCGTCGATATTCTCAATGTTCATGCCGCAGGTGGACCGGCAATGCTGAAAGGCGCCGTCGAAGCGGCCCGCAGCGTCAATCCCAAAACCAAAGTCATAGCGGTCACGGTCCTCACCAGCCTGGCGGATGCCGATCTGGAGGCCGTGGGACAGCGCGGACCGGCAGGCGATCAGGTGCTGCGTCTTGCCACTCTGACCCGTGATTGTGGGCTGGACGGGGTGGTCTGCTCGGCCCATGAGATCGCCACCTTACGCGCGGCGCTGGGCCCCGATTTCCTTCTAATCGTGCCGGGGATACGTCCCAAAGGCGCGGATCTGGGCGACCAGCAGCGTGTCATGGGGCCCAGGGAAGCCCGCGATGCCGGCGCCAGCATTCTGGTGATCGGGCGGCCCATCACGGCTGCGACCGATCCAGTCGAAGCGGCCCGCGCAATCGCGGAAAGCCTGGGTTGCGCCTAGGGATCGACCCGAGGTTCCGGTTTGCTTGATTTCGGGCCTTCTTTGAGCCCATAAGCCCCATCCCATGCCAGTCCAGGTCAAAATCTGCGGGATCAATTCGGCCGCCGCCGCCGATGCGGCGCTTGCCGCCGGGGCGGATTTCGGCGGGTTGGTCTTTTTCCCGAAAAGTCCCCGTCATCTCGATCTGGAAGCGGGCCGGGCGCTGGCGGTGCGCATGCGTGGGCAACTCCGCCTGGCGGCGCTGGTGGTGGACGAAAGCGACGACATGCTGAGCGCCATCGCCCATGCGATCCAGCCGGATTTCTTTCAGTTGCATGGCCGGGAGACCCCGGCGCGCGCGGCGGAAATCCGCAGCCGCTTCGGCCTCCCTCTGATCAAGGCGGTTTCGGTCGCCGGGCCGGAGGATTTTGCCAACATCGCGCGCTACGATGGCGTGGCGGATTATCTTCTGTTCGATGCCAAGCCATCGGCAGACGCGAGCCGCCCGGGCGGTCATGGCGCGGCATTCGACTGGCAGCTGATACAGGGACGCCAGTTTGCCCAGCCTTGGTTTTTGGCAGGTGGCCTGACGCCGGAAAATGTGGCCCGCGCGATTGCGGTCAGTGGCGCCGAAATGGTTGATGTTTCCTCCGGCGTGGAAAGCGCGCCGGGCGTAAAGAGCCCAGACCGCATCGCGGATTTCATCGCGGCGGCGAAGCAGCAGGTGCGTGCGTGAACACATTCCCCAATTCCCTCCGCTCCGGTCCCGATGCGACAGGCCATTTCGGCGCTTATGGCGGGCGCTTCGTCGCCGAGACGTTGATGCCGCTGCTGCTCGAGCTTGAGACGGCGTATGAGGCGGCCAAGAAGGATCCTTCTTTCCAGAAAGAACTGGATGGGCTTCTCACCCATTATGCCGGGCGCGAGAGCCCGCTCTATTTCGCGCCGCGCCTGACCGAACATTTTGGCGGTGCGAAGATCTATCTCAAGCGCGAAGACCTCAATCACACCGGCGCGCACAAGATCAACAATTGCCTGGGCCAGATTCTGCTGGCCCGGCGCATGGGCAAGACCCGTATCATCGCCGAGACCGGCGCAGGCTCGCATGGCGTGGCGACGGCAACGGTGGCAGCGCGCTTCGGGCTTCCTTGTGTGGTCTATATGGGCGAGGTGGATACTCAGCGTCAGCGGCCGAATGTGTTCCGGATGAATCTTCTGGGCACGGAAGTCAGGCCCGTCACCTCCGGCGCGCGCACGTTGAAAGATGCGATGAACGAAGCGTTGCGCGATTGGGTCGCCAATGTGGAGGACACATTCTACATCATCGGCTCGGCGGCAGGACCGCATCCCTATCCGGGCATGGTGCGGGATTTCCAGTTGGTGATCGGCAACGAAACCAAAACACAGATGCTAGCCCAGGAAGGCAAGCTGCCCGATCTGGTTGTGGCCTGTGTCGGCGGGGGCTCCAACGCCATCGGCATGTTTCATCCCTTCGTGGATGACGCGGACGTGGAAATCCATGGCGTGGAAGCGGCGGGCAAGGGCGTGGACACGCCGCGCCATGCCGCCACCATCTCCAAAGGCTCACCCGGCGTGTTGCATGGCTCGCGGTCCTATCTTTTGCAGGACGCCGAAGGCCAGGTGCAGGAAGCGCATTCGATTTCCGCCGGTCTGGATTATCCCGGCGTGGGGCCGGAACATTCCTGGCTGAAGGATATCGGCCGGGTGAAATATTTCTCCGC
>DASYDX010000124.1:0-4181 GCA_036499345.1 Rhizomicrobium sp. | reverse complement strand
CGGATTGCCTTCGACCCGCAGGATCTCGCCTTCGGTGCCGTCCAGATCCACATTTTCCAGATCGGCAGCGATGTATTTGAGATTGGCGGGCGCGGGCAGATCATAGCGCTGCCCCATCAGCGGCAGCACTGTCGGATCTTCGGAACCCAGCCGCCACAACGCATATCCTGCGGGCTTGTAATGATCGGCGGCATGGATCTGGTTGAACACCGTCACGGCATCTAGGAACCAGACATCGTGCAAGGTGCCGTCGCCTTCACGATAGGCGAAATGGGGATTGTTGGTGGCCGGATCGAACTGCACCGTGGCCCCGGCATCTCGGGCTGCGCCCATCGCATCGCGGAAGCCCAGCACATTGGCGCGGCCGCGATTGATCCAGTCATAGGCATAAGAGCCCAGCGCAATGATGGTGGAATCGGCAGGCAGCTCGCGCATCCGCTTGTCGAGAATGCCCTCATACCAGCCTTGACCCGCGATGGCGCCCGCCGGGCTGGAATCGTCGGCTTGGTCATAGGCCATCAGCACGGTGTAATCGACGATCTGCGAATAGGCCTGATACGGCCAATCGGGATCATCGAACGGCGCCGCCTGAATGATGATCCAGCCATGCGGTGCAAAAAGCTGCGACAGCCGGGTGAGGAATGCTTGCAAATCGGGATGCGTCGCTTTGCTCACATTCTCGAAATCGATGGCGACGCCTTGCAACTTGTTGGCGGCCAGAACTTTGACGATGTCCTGCGCCAGCTTTTCGCTGCGCGCCGGATCGGCCAGAAGCTTGGCAAGCCCCGGTCCGTCCCATTCGCCCTGGGTGATGTTCTGCAGATTGGGCAGGATGGCGACGCCCGGCTTGTGCGCGCGCATGTAATTGAGAGAGCGGCTGTCGATATTGATCTTGAAATCGAGATTGGGCCCGTCGAGATAAAGCCAGCTGGGGACCACCCAATCCAAATGGGGAAGCGCGTGCTTGAGCGAATCGAAACTGGCGCCGCCCGTCCCCGCATCCCAATTGACATAATAGCCTATGGCCAGCGACCGGCCCTTCTGCGGCGACAGAATGGCGGGCAGCACGCGCGACGGCTGATTGGCGCGAAGCTGGCGCAGCCGCTTGGCTTCCAGCCTGCGGTTCTGCGCTTCGGTCGCCAGGCGGACGGCGGACCGCAGCAAGCCTGGCGCCACCGCCTTCTTGGCCAGATCGCGCGGCGGGGCCGAATAGGTGCGGCTGGGAAAATCCACCGTGGCCACCGGCTTGGCGATGACCAGGCTGGCAATAAAGCCGATGGCCAGGATGGTGACGATCAGCGCCGCCGACCATCCGAAGACCGAAAGCCTTGCCGCCCGCCGACCCGTGGCGTCGAAGAAAACTGGCTTTTTAGAGGTCATTTTCCGCCGTCACACATCGGACCGGGGTTCCCGGTTCCCGCACTTATACGCCAAAGCGCCGCCCAACACCGTGCGACATGACACCATGCGCCCATGGCGAAATTCCGGCAGACCGCCGATTTCCTTGCCGGACCCTGGGAGGTTCGTGCTATCGCTTCGCCTGCTTCGCGCAACCCCTTCGATCAGAGTGTATTGTGGCTGCTTACGATTGTTCGAAATGCCCGGGTTATTGCTGTTCTTATCCCGTCATCCCCCTCAACAGCCGTGACGTGAAGCGCCTTGCCCGCCATTTCGGCCTGGGCTTTGAGGCGGCGCGCAAGAAATTTACCAAGGTTGACGGCGACGAGCCCTATGCCATGCGGCGCAAGGCCGATGAGCATTTCGGCCGTATCTGCCGCTTTTTCGACACCGAAAAGCGCCGCTGCACCATTTACGAAGCGCGACCGGAAATCTGCCGGTCCTATCCGGGCGGCAAAGGCTGCGGTTATTTCGACTTCCTGAAGTCGGAACGCGATTCCCAGCGCGACCAGACCCACGTCGCTTCTACCTGGAACAAGTAGCCTTTACTGGGTCAATCCTCGATGTTTCAGCATGGGCCCGATATCCGGGTCCTTGCCGGTGAACGCCTTGAACATCGGGCCATAATCCATGGTATGGCCCCGCGACAGGATCATGTCGCGCAGGCGCTGACCGTTCTGGCGGGTTAGACCGCCATGGCTCTCGAACCAATCGAAAATGTCGTCGTCCAACATCTCGGTCCACAGATAGGCATAATAGCCCGCGGCATAGCCATTGGCCCAGATGTGCAGAAAATAGCTGGAGCGATAGCGCGGCGGGACGTTCGCCGTATCCAGCCCCATTGCGGCCAGCGATTTGGCTTCAAAGGCATTCGCATCCTGGCGCGGCGCATTCGAACCCAGTGAATGCCAGCGCATGTCCAGCTCTGCCGCGGCCAGCAATTCGCCCAGAAGATAGCCCTGGTTGAAGGTCTGGGATTGGCGGATCTTGTCGGCCAAGGCCTTGGGCATGGGCTGATGGGTTTGGTAATGCACCGCGTAATTGGCCAGCACCTGTGGATCGAGCGCCCAATGCTCGTTGAACTGCGAGGGAAACTCCACGAAGTCGCGCGCCACCGCCGTACCGGACAGGCTGGGATATTGCTGATCGGCGAAGAAGCCGTGCAGCGCATGGCCGAATTCGTGGAACATGGTGGTGACATCGTCATAGGTGATCAGCGCAGGCTGGCCCGGCGCGGGCTTGGTGAAATTCCCCACATTGAAAATTACCGGCTTGTTGCCGAGCAGATGTGATTGCTCGACCAGATTGCTCATCCAGGCGCCGCCCGCTTTGTTGTCGCGCTTGAAATAATCAAAATACATCAGACCCAGCGGCTTGTTGTCGGCATCGATGACTTCGAACACGCGCACATCCGGCTGCCAGGTGGGAATATCTTTTCGCTCTTTGAATGTGAGACCATAGAGCTTGTTGGCGGCGAAGAAGACGCCTTTCTTCAGAACAGTGTCGAGTTCGAAATATGGTTTCAGCTCGTCCTGATTGAGATCGTAACGCGCCTTGCGAATGCGTTCGGCATAACGATCCCAATCCCAGGGCTTGAGTTGAAATTTCTCGCCCGCCTTGCCGATTTCGGCCTGCACTTCGGCGGCTTCGCGTTTTTCCTGTGCCGCTGTGGCGGGCACCAGCCGCTTGAGAAAATTCTCCACGGCCTCGGGCGTCTCGGCCATCTGATCGTAAAGCGTATAAGCCGCGAAATTGGGATAACCCAGAAGCTTCGCCTTCTGCGCCCGCAATTGTGCGATTTCCGCGATGGTGGCACGAGTGTCGTTGGCATCGCCTTTCTCGGCAGAAATCCAGCGCTGATGGAAAAGCTTTTCGCGCGTGGCCCGGTCGGAGAGCGACACCAGCGCCGGCTGCAATGTGGTGTTCTGCAACGGCAGCACCCATTTGCCGGACAGATTGCGGGCCTTGGCATCAGCGGCAGCCGCCGCGATTTCCGATGCACTGAGGCCATCCAGCGCTTTCACATTGTCGACCACCAGCGCCGCCGCCTTGGTCGCGGCCAGCAACTTGTGCTCGAAGGCAGTTGAAAGCGTCGATTCCCGCGCATTGATGGCGCGCAGCTTGGCCTTGTCGGCATCCGGCAATTGCGCGCCGGAATGGATGAATTGTTGATAATAAACTTTGACCAGCTGCAGCGCTTCGCCCTTCAAGTCTAAAGCGCCGCGCCGGTCATAAATCGCCTTCACCCGCGCAAACAATTTCGGGTCCATATAAATGGCGTCATGATGGGCGGCGAGGCGCGCCGTCTCCTTGGCCTCGACCTTCTGCAAAGTGTCGTTGGTGTTGGCCTGGGTCAGATCGAAGAAGACATCCGACACGCGGGTAAGCATCTGCCCGCTCCGTTCCAGCGCGACGATGGTGTTGTCGAAGGTGGCGGGTGCGGAATTGGCCGCAATGGCGGCGATCTCGGCGCGCTGTTGCCGCATGCCTTCTTCCAGGCCGGGCTCGAAATCGCTGTCCTTGATCTTGCTGAAATCCGGGGCGTGAAAGGGAAGCGGGCTCGGTGTTTTGAAAATGTCACCCGGCGCGGCAAAGGCCGGCGCGGCGAAGAGGAGCGGCAACAAGCAAGCCGACAGCCCTTTGCGCATGAAAACTCCCTCATGAAAGTCCGGAAGCCTCACCCGCTGGAGGGTCTATTTCAAGGCGAAATAACTTCGTCTTTACGCCGGGGACCGGTACAATCGCGCCATGGCACACGACCATGCCCATTCCCATCACGGGAT
>DASYDX010000123.1:0-2499 GCA_036499345.1 Rhizomicrobium sp. | reverse complement strand
CGGGAACGACAAAGCCGCCGCGGTGTATCAACGCGACGGCTTTGCGCCCTACAATCTGTTTATGCGGAAGTATCTTTAAGTTCGTGTTCTTGACCATGCTTCGACAAGCTCAGCATGAAGATGTCCCTCACCCTGAGCCTGTCGAAGGGTGAGGGATCATTGCATCAGGCTGTTGCTCGTTTCGGCAGCGCCAGGATCGCCAGGCCGACTTCTGCCAATACCCGCACGATCAAGAGCCCGATCAGCCCGCGCAGCAAGGCGCCCACGATCACCACCAGCCCGAACCAGGGCGAGCGATGCATCATGCCGAAGGGCCGGTGATGGCGGTGCCAGCCACGATAATCGTGACGCATGGCATTGCGGAATTCGCGGCGGTTGTTCTGCATATCGGCTTGCGGCACGGCGCTTTGCGGTGTCATGGCGTTGCCGGCGGGATTGGCGCTGCTGGTGATGGCGGGACGTTGCATCGGCGCATGGGTCAAGATTCCAACGCCACGGGCAATGCCCATCAAGGTTCCGATTGCGATCAGAATGAGAGCGATAGTGTAGAGCAGGCGGATGATACGATCCGCCATCGGCGTGTTGAGATTGAGAATGTCGCGGGTGGCCATGTTTGCTACTCCTGTGACGCGCGAAAAAGCGCACCTCCAGGCGAATATTAGGTCCGCAAACAACGGCAAACCTTGTCAGGTGTGTGTCAGGCAGCCGCCCGGATTTTCGGGGGATGAACAGGCCAAACGCCTGTATCGCATCAACAATTCGGCAGGCGCGGGATGTGGCGACACAGATGCTTACGAAGGGTTTTCGCTAACTTTTCAGGGGGCTCAGAGCCCGCCCATCTTGCAAACGATCTTCCATTCCTCCGCCGTCACTGGCTGGACGGAGAGGCGGAAGCTGGTCACTAGGCTCATGTCTTTGAGCTTGGGATTGGCTTTGCAATCGGCAAGCGTCACCGGCTTGGGAACATCCTTCACCGCTTGCACATCCACCAACCCAAAGACGCCCTTCTCATCGGTGGGATCGGGGCGGTATTCGCCGATCACTTCCACGATGCCGACAACAGCCTTCTCGTCACCGGAGTGATAGAAGAAGCCGAGATCGCCTTTCTTCATCGCGACCATGTTCAGCTTGGCGGTGTGATTGCGCACGCCGCTCCAGGGTTCACCCTTGGCGCCCTTTTTCTTCTGCATGTCCCAGGACCAGGTTTCCGGTTCGCTCTTGAACAGCCAGTATTTCATTCGTTCGTCAGCCTTCTTGTCATCAGCCGTGTCACGGCTTCGCCCAGCGGCAGCGCGCCGCTCAAAAGATCGGCCATCGCTTCGGCGATGGGGAGTTCGACATTTTCGGCGCGGGCACGTTTGACCAATGCGGGTGCGGTCGCCACGCCTTCGGCCAGGGGATGGCCGGGCGCGTTCAATTGCGCCACCGATTGGCCTTGTCCCAGATCCACGCCGAACGAGAAATTGCGCGAGCTTTTGCTGGTGGCGGTCAAAACCAGATCGCCCAGGCCTGACAGGCCCATCAAGGTTTCGCGCCGCGCGCCCAGGGCTTCGCCCAACCGCGCCAATTCGGCAAAGCTGCGCGCCAGAAGTGCAGCGCGCGCGTTCTCACCCAATCCCAAACCTTCGACCACGCCACAGGCGATGGCATAGACATTCTTGGCCGCGCCGCCGAGCGCCACGCCCACCACATCGTCACTGGCATAAGGACGGAAGAGTGGGGCACTCAGGCTTGTCTGCAAACGCTCCGCAGCATCGCCCGGCGCGGCGATGGTCACCGCGGTGGGCAAACCCTTGGCGACATCACGCGCGAAAGAGGGGCCCGAGAGAATCGCAGGCGTGGCCTTCGGTGCGGCTTCGGCCAGCACTTCGTTGACCAGCCTGCCGGTGTTTTTCTCGATCCCCTTGGCGCAGATCACCAGCGGCGTGCCCGGCGCGATCATCGGCGCCAATGTAGCTGCGAATTCTCCCAGCACTTGCGCCGGCACCGCCAGCAATAACGCATCGGCCTCCGCCGCTTCGGCGAGGACAGTGGTGGCGCGCAAATTGCGCGGCAAGATGATGCCCGGCAGGAAGCGTTTATTCTCGCCCTGGCGGATATCGGCAACGACATCGTCTTCGCGTGCCCATAACAGCGTCTCGCGTCCGGCGGCGAGCGCAGCCGTGGCAAGCGCGGTGCCCCAGGCGCCACCGCCCAGAATGGCGATGCGGGAATATGGCGGAAGCATGGTCATCGGATTTCAGGGTGCGGTTGCGTAGGCAAAGACGAAATGGTTTGGTGGATCGGCAACGCGGACTTTAGACCGATCATGCGCCGTCTCGCCATCCTTGCTGTCGCCGCCGCTGTCGCGTTTTTGGGCGGCGCGTCGCGTTATCCGGGCACTTACAGCGCCGAGGATGGCGCCAAGCTCGACAAGGTCAGCGCGTATCTCAACGCCATCCACACCATGAAGAGCAATTTCGTCCAGCTTGGGCCGGAAGGCGATATGGCGCAGGGCGA
>DASYDX010000122.1:0-5501 GCA_036499345.1 Rhizomicrobium sp. | reverse complement strand
GTTCGAAGGCCAGACTCTTCGAGTCTTTGTTGAAGCGTATCCGGCGGGATGAAGCGGTTCCAGTCATGAGTGCCGGGCGGCATCCAGCCCAGCACATATTCCGCGGCGACTTTGGCGAGCGCCAGGGATTTGAGGGTCTTGTTCAGGGTCGCGACGATGGTGAAGCCGCCCGGTTTCACCAGGCGGGCGCAGGCTGCGAGATAGGATCCGACATCGGCGACATGCTCGATCACTTCCATGTTGAGCACGATATCGAATTGCCGTCCTTCTTCCGCCAGCGCTTCGGCGGTCGTCGCCTGATAGGTCACGGTGACGCCGGATTGCGCGGCATGCGCCCGGGCCGTGCCGATATTCTTTTCCGACGCATCCGCGCCGGTGACCGCAAAGCCCAGCCGGGCCATCGGCTCGCTGAGCAGCCCACCGCCACAGCCGATATCGAGCAGCGACAATCCTTCGAAGGGGGCGAGTGTGCGGGTATCGCGGCCGAAGCGGGCGGCGGCCTCCTGGCGGATGAAGGACAGCCGGACCGGGTTGAATTTGTGCAGCGGTGCGAATTTTCCGCTCGGATCCCACCATTGTGCCGCCAGGGCGGAGAATTTGGCGACTTCCGCGGGGTCGATGGAGGCGTCCAGGGAGGGGGTGTCGGTCATGGTATTTTCAAGGGTTGAGCGGGGAGGCTGTGCCGTCTATGTAGGCCGCCGCAAAGGACGGGGCAAACCGGGCACAAATGGCGAAGATTGCGATGAAATTCGGGGGCACGTCGGTGGCCGATCTGCCCCGCATCCGTCATGTCGCCACCCTGGTGAAGCGGGAGGTCGAGCGCGGCAACCAGGTTGCGGTGGTCGTTTCCGCAATGGCGGGCGAGACCAACAAACTGGTTTCCTGGACCAACGAAGCGGCCCGCCTAGATCCCAACAGCGATGTCCTGACCCAGGCGATCCCGGATCAGCGCGAATATGACGTGGTGGTGGCGGCCGGTGAGCAGGTCACCTCCGGTCTTCTGGCCATCACCTTGAACGCCATGGGCATCAAGGCCCGGTCCTGGCTGGGCTGGCAGGTGCCGATCGAAACATCCGCGGTGCACGGCGCCGCCCGTATTGAAGGCGTGCCCGCTGCCGAAATGGCCGACCGCATGGCGCGGGGCGAAGTGGCCGTGGTTGCGGGCTTTCAGGGCATCGCGCCGGGCAAGCGCATTTCCACCCTGGGGCGCGGTGGTTCGGATACGTCCGCGGTGGCGGTCGCCGCCGGCATCAAGGCGGATCGCTGCGATATCTATACCGACGTGGACGGTGTTTATACGACCGATCCGCGCATCGTGCCCAAGGCGCGGCGGCTGGAGAAAATCGCCTTTGAAGAAATGCTGGAAATGGCGTCGCTTGGCGCCAAAGTCCTGCAGACCCGCTCGGTGGAAATCGCCATGCTGCACAGGGTTCCGACCCGCGTGCTTTCAACTTTTACGCCCGATCTGGGCGGCACATTGCTTTGCGACGAGGAAGACATCGTGGAAAAGAAACCGGTCACCGGCATCGCCTATAGCCGCGACGAAGCCAAGATCACCCTGCACAAGATTCCGGACCGTCCGGGTGTCGCCGCGACCATTTTCGGCCCCTTGGCTGATGGCGGCGTCAATGTCGACATGATCGTGCAGAATGTTTCCGAGGACGGAAAACAGACCGATCTCACTTTCACCGTGGCACGCAGCGAATTGCCGCGCGCGCTGGCGGCGATCGAAGCGCACGGCAAGGACATCGGCTATCGCGACGTCACCCATGACGCCAATGTCGCCAAAGTCTCGATCATCGGCATCGGCATGCGCGCCCATCCCGGCGTGGCGCAGACCATGTTCCGCACCCTGTCGGACAAGGGCATTAATATCGGGGTGATCTCGACCTCTGAGATCAAGGTCAGTGTTCTGATAGCCGAGGAATATGTGGAACTGGCCGTACGCGCCCTGCATTCCGCCTACGAGCTCGACGCCGTCTAAGGGGTAACGATCATGTCCAGTGCCGGCGGCCCGCGTTTATTGCTGCGTCGCCTGCGCGAGATTATGGCGGAGCAAACCTCCGCTCAGATGCGCCTGGACAAGCTGGTCAGTGTCATCGCTGCCAATATGGTGGCGGAAGTCTGCTCGATCTATCTGCGCCGCGCCGGCAAGATGCTGGAGCTGTTCGCGACCGAAGGCCTCAACCGCGCCGCAGTCCACAACACGCGCATGCGCGAGGGCGAGGGCCTGGTCGGCATGGTGGCGGAAACCGCAGAAGCGGTGAATCTCTCCGATGCGCCATCCGATCCGCATTTCTCTTATCGTCCCGAAACCGGCGAAGACCCCTACAAGACCTTCCTGGGCGTGCCCATCGTACGTGGTGGCCAAGTCTTCGGCGTTCTCACGGTGCAGAACAAGGCCGAGCGCATTTACGCCGAAGAGGAAGTTGAGGCGCTGCAAACCGTCGCGATGGTGCTGGCGGAAGTCGTGGCGCAGGGCGGCTTCTTCAATATCGCGGAACTGGACGAGCCGGAATTGCGCGTCGACCGGCCGCGCAAATTCTCCGGCGAAGGTCTGTCGGAAGGCGTCGCGGTCGGCCATTTGGTTCTGCACGAGCCGCGTGTGCGCGTCGACAAAATGATCGCCGACAATCCGGTCGAAGAATTGAAGCGGCTGGAAGAGGCGATCTCGTCTTTGCGCGAAAGCGTGGATCAGATGCTGGTCTCATCCGAGCTGGATCTGACGGGCGAGGGCCGCGAAGTCATCGAGGCCTATCGGCTGTTTGCGTATGATCAGGGCTGGCGCCAACGCATGCGCGATGCGGTCCGCACCGGTCTCACCGCCGAGGCTGCGGTCGAGCGCGTGCAGGACGAAACCCGATTGCGTGTGCAACGCCTGGGCGACCCACTGTTGCGCGAACGCGCGCATGATCTGGACGATCTGGCGCGGCGGCTGTTGCGCCATCTGACCGGCGACGGTCATGCGGTCGAAACTCTGCCGCGCGATGCCATTCTGGTGGCGCGCAATATGGGACCCGCAGAACTTCTGGATTATGGCCGCGAAAAGCTTCTGGGCGTGGCGCTGGAAGATGCGGCCTCCACCAGCCATGTCGCCATCGTCGCCCGCTCCATGGGTTTGCCGCTGGTGTCTTCGCTGAGCGGCATTGCCGACAGCGCACGCGCGGGCGATGCCATTGTGCTGGACGGCGAAAGCGGCGAAGTGCATTTGCGTGCACCCGCCGAGATCATCGCGGCATTCGAAGAAAAGAGGGGGCTGCGGCGTCAGGCGCAAGCGCGCTTCGCGGCCATTCGCGAATTGCCGGCGGTGACGCGGGATGGTGTACCGATCCGCCTTTTGATGAATGCGGGCCTGGAGTTCGACATGCCGCATTTGAAGGAATCCGGCGCCGACGGTATCGGCCTGTTCCGTACCGAACTGCAATTCATGCTGGGCGAAACCATGCCGCGCCTGGCCGATCAATGCGATTTCTACAAATCGATCCTGGATGCGGCGGGCGACAAGCCGGTGGTTTTCCGCACGCTGGATCTGGGCGGCGACAAGGTGCTGCCCTATGCGCGCTGGGAGCGGGAAGAAAATCCTGCGCTCGGTTGGCGCGCCATTCGCATCGCGCTCGATCGGCCCGCATTGTTGCGTTATCAGGTGCGCGCGCTTTTGATGGCGTCGGCGGGGCGCACTTTGCGCATTCTTCTGCCGATGGTCAGCGATGTGGACGAGTTCAATCGCGCACGCGCACTGGTTGATCGCGAGTTGGAACGCGCGCGGCTGATGAACATGACCCGCCCGACGCAAGTTCTGGTCGGTGCGATGCTGGAAGTGCCGGCGCTCGCCTTCATGCTGCCGCAGCTGATGCGCACCGCCGATTTTGTCTCCATCGGTTCCAACGATCTTCTGTCCTTGGCTTTCGCGGTGGACCGCACCAATCCGCGTGTGGCCCGCCGCTATGACAGTCTCAACCCAGCGTCTCTCACCTTGATCCGGCTGATCGTGCAAAGCGCGGCGGAAAATTCCGGCGATCTTTCGCTGTGCGGAGAAATGGCCGGGCGCCCCTTGGATGCGATGGCGCTTCTGGGCCTTGGCATCCGCACTTTGTCGATGCAGCCGGGCCAGATCGGTCCCATCAAAATGATGATCCGCAGTCTCAATCTGGGTGAAGTCTCCGCCTTTGTGGACCGGCTGTGCGGCCGCACCGACCATTCGCTTCGGACCCGGCTTTCCGCCTTCGCGGCGGAGCGGGGAATCGTCCTGAAATAGAGGGCACTAGGCAACTTGGAATTTGTTAGTAAAACCAACATGTTGCCCGCATCGGGTTGTCCTGTCATGGAATTGGGATATTATGGGCGCGCCAATATTTTTGCCGAGAAACGCCCGGATTCGCGCAGTCCGGGGCTGATATCCAATGACAAAGGTTACCCCACTGACACCTGACGAAATGAGCGGGCGCCGCCGCATTCACCTGCGCGAGATTTCCGGCGAGAGCGATGCCCCCAAGGACACGGTAGGCCAGGAACTGCGTGCCGCAAGATTGTTGAGAGGCGACGATCTCGCGACGGTTTCCCGCGCGCTGAAAATCCGCAAAGACCATCTGGAAGCGGTGGAAGAGGACCGGCTGGAGAATCTTCCCGGCCGCACCTACGCCATCGGGTTCGTGCGCACCTATTCCACCTATCTCGGTCTCGATACGGCCGAGATGGTGGAGCGGTACAAGCAGGAAATTTCGGGCCGCCCGGACGAACATGGGCCCACCATCGCGGCGATGCCCGACGAAGTCCGCCGTATGCCGCAGGGATGGCGCTTCGCGGCGGTTGTTGTGGTTCTGGCTGTTGGCTATGGTGTTTATCATCTGCTGTCGGCGGGCGCCGCGCCGCAGGCGATCCCGCCGGCACCATCTCTGGCGCCGCCCAAGGTCGCAGCCGCGCCGAAGCCTGCCGAACCGGCCCCGCCTCCCGTGCCCGCTGCGACACCGAGCCCTGCCGATGACGGCAGCGCCGCTTCGACCACTGCTGCGCCGGCTCCGGCCGATCCTGCCACGGCTTCCGGGCCTTCGGCGGTGCCCAGCCCCGCCGAAACACAGGCGCCGGCCCCTCCGGCTGCGGCCCAAAACGGAACCGCATACGGTCAAAGCAATCGCAGCGCCCGGGTGGTTCTCAAACTCCGGGGCGATACCCATGTTATGGTGCGCGGAGAAAGCGGAACCGTATATATCAACCGGGATTTGAAGGCGGGCGATTCTTACCGGCTGCCCGATGTTACGGGTTTGACACTTTCGGCTGCCAATGCGGGCGCGGTCGAATTGAATCTGGATGGTCAGGTCATGGGACCGGCCGGCGCGGACCAGCAGAGCGCGGATAATCTGCCGGTGGACCCGCAAATCATCGCCGACCGTTTCCATCACTGAAGCGGCGGCAGAAGGACGAGACATGAGCGTTCGAGCATATCGCGACATCCACCGGCGCAAATCGCGCCAGATCATGGTCGGCAAAGTACCGGTGGGCGGCGA
>DASYDX010000121.1:0-8613 GCA_036499345.1 Rhizomicrobium sp. | reverse complement strand
CTCCAAGCGCAGCGCGACGCAGCGCAAACGGGTCACCAGAGCCAGTTGGCTTCTCTCCGAATAGAAAAAAGCCGCTCAAGCTATCTATCTTGTCCGCCAGCGCCACGGCAATGGCGACGGGATGCGACGGCACGGCATCGCTCGGTCCCACCGGCTTGTAGTGATCGCGCACAGCGTCGGCGACGTCGTCATTCTCTTCGTCGTGGATCGCGTAGTAGCGGCCCATGACGCCTTGCAGTTCCGGAAATTCGCCAACCACGCCGGTGGTCAAATCAGCCTTGGCCAGGCGCGCGGCGCGGCGAGCCATCTCGACATCGGCACCGATCTTGGCGGCGATCTCGCCCGCCAGTTTTTCGACGCGGGAAACACGTTCGGCCTGGGTGCCAAGCTTGGCATGGAAGACCATGCCTTTGAGGGCAGCGACCCGACTGGCCAGCGCATGCTTGCGGTCTTCGTCCCAGAAGAATTTGGCGTCGGACAGGCGGGCGCGCAGCACCCGTTCATTACCCGCAATAATCTCCGTGCCGCCGTCCTGGGCGATCATGTTGGCGACCAGGGCGAACCTGTTCACCATGCGGCCTGTTTTGGGATCGCGCAGGGCAAAGTATTTCTGGTGCGTCCGCATCGAGGTCTGCAAAATCTCGGCCGGCACATCCATGAACTGGTTTTCGATGCTGCCGACATAGACCACCGGCCATTCGGCCAGGCCGGAGACTTCCGCCAGCAGCCCCTCGTCCGGGATCATTTCCAGGCCGTGAATGAAAGCCGCCTGCTTGACGCCTTCGAAGATGATGGCGGCGCGTTCATCCGCCTCCAGCACCACATGGGCTTTCTTCAGAGCAGCGGCGTAATCCTCGAAACGGCGCACTTCGATGCTGCCGGACGACAGAAAACGATGGCCCTTGGTATGCCGCCCGCTGGAAACACCCGCAAAAGAGAAAGGCACGACCTCGCCGTCGAAGGTGCAGAGAATGGAATGCAGCGGCCGCACCCAGCGCGTCGTAACGCCCGGTTTCCAGCGCATGCTTTTGGGCCAGGGCAGCTTGGCCATCATTTCCGGCAAAATTTCCGCCAACACAGTCGCAGTTTCGCGGCCTTCACGCGCAATCACGGCGATATAGACTTCGCCCTTGGCCTGCTTCTCGATGGTGAGCTGGTCTTTGGTGAGGCCGGTCTTTTTCAGGAAGCCGTCGATGGCAGCCGGCGGGGCGTCGACTTTGGGGCCCTTCAATTCTTCGCGGACATCTGCCTGTTTGGCGGGAAGTCCGCTGACGGCCAAGGTCAGGCGGCGCGGTCCAGCAAAAGCCTTGATGCCTTCGAACAATAAGCCACGGTCCGACAGAGCGCCGACGATCAGACGTTCCAGATCGCGCGCCGCGCCGGCCTGCATGCGGGCCGGGATTTCCTCGCTGAAAAGCTCAAGCAGCAAATCAGGATCAGCCATACCTCGGCTTATAGCTGCCCATCGGCGTTTCCAGCCAGGCTTCGCAACAGGCTTTCGCCAAGGTGCGCACCCGCGCGATGTACGCGGCGCGTTCCGTCACGCTGATGACGCCGCGCGCATCCAAAAGATTAAAAGCGTGGCTTGCCTTGATGCACTGGTCATAAGCCGGCAGCACCAATTTCTTTCCGATGAGCAGCTCCTGACACTGCTTCTCGGCTTCGCTGAAATGCCGGAACAGAATTTCGGTATCGGCGCGCTCGAAATTGTAGGCGGAGAATTCCTGCTCATTCTGAAAGAAGACTTCGCCATAGCGGAACTGGTCATTGTAGGCGAGATCGTAAACGAACTCGACATTCTGGACATACATGGCCAGCCGTTCGAGGCCATAGGTCAGTTCGGCAGCCACCGGATCGCAATCGATCCCGCCCACCTGCTGGAAATAAGTGAACTGAGTGATTTCCATGCCGTCGCACCAGACTTCCCAGCCCAGGCCCCAGGCGCCCAAGGTCGGGCTCTCCCAATCGTCTTCGACAAAACGAATATCGTGCAGCGCGGGATCGAGACCGATGGCCTTGATCGATTCCAGATACAGCTCCTGCACATTTTCGGGCGCGGGCTTCAGGATCACCTGGAATTGATAATAGTGCTGCAGTCGGTTGGGATTTTCGCCATAGCGTCCATCCTTGGGGCGGCGCGAAGGCTGCACATAGGCCGCCTTCCAGGGGCGCGGCCCCAACGCCCGCAAGGTCGTGGCGGGATGGAAAGTGCCGGCGCCCATTTCATTGTCATAAGGCTGAAGGATCAGGCAGCCCTTGGACGCCCAGAAATCCTGCAGGGTCAGGATCAGGTCCTGGAAGGTTTTGGCCTTGGAGGGTCTGGTCACGAGTCGGCAATCTCCGGAATGGGCCGGAACCTATAGACGGGGTACACCCAGGGCAAGCGCAGCCTCACCCCGCAATATTCCCTCCGCTTCCGGCGTATAAGTCCCTGTTTCATCGTGTAAAATCAGGCCGGGCCCGAGATGAAAAGCCGCGCCGGAATTCTTGCGGACCTGGATCAGGACCCGCCGTGCCGCCGCGCCCGTTCTTGGCCAGAGCGGTAAGACGGATACGCCGGTCAAAGGCAGCGCCAAAAGGGCCTCGTTCAGCCGGTCGGCCCGCAGGACGGTGGTGAAGGTTCCGCCGGAGCGGGTCCGCTTCAGCCCGGCCTGGAGCCAATCGCCCAGAGTTCCCTCGTCCATCAGCGCGCGTGCGCGGGCCGGATCGGCGGATACTTGCCCTTCCCCGTGGAAAGGCGGGTTCGCCAGCACACAGTCATATTCGCGCTTGAACTCCAGCGGCAGGGCGAAAATGTTGGCGGCGGCGAAGCGCACGCGCGCCTGCATGCTATTGGCGGCGGCATTCTCGGCAGCAAGCCGCACCAGCTCCGGATCGACTTCCAGCCCAGTGATGGCAATCGCGGAAAGCCGCTGCGCCAGGCACAGGCTCGCCGTACCCGCACCAGCACCCAGTTCCAGCGCCGTGGCACCGTCCGGCACCGCGGCCGCAAGCATCACTGCATCCAGCCCGCCGCGAAAACCTTGCTCAGGCTGGCGCACGATCACGCGCCCACCAAGAAATGTCTCTGACGCGCTCACGGCATAGCTTCTGGAACGGCGGCGCGCAGAAGATTTTCGGCGCGGTGGAAATCTTCGTCGCCCACCATCAGGCGTCGTGGCACCATCGCCATGCTGCCATCCATGATACTGGCATGGGTATCGAAGATCAGGGCTTCGATACCGGCTTCTTCGAGAACATGAGTGGCATAACTCAGGACGACCGGATTGTTGGACTTCAAAACAGCGCGCATGGCTGGGTTATAACCAAAATGGCGCCCCGCTGCGACAACCTGTGACACCCTTTGTGGCTGCTTGCCCTGCTTACCCGAGGTTCTTATTGTCTGCCCCGAAATGGCCCAGCCTCGGGCG
Source organism: Rhizomicrobium sp. (assembly GCA_036499345.1). Classification (GTDB taxonomy): domain Bacteria; phylum Pseudomonadota; class Alphaproteobacteria; order Micropepsales; family Micropepsaceae; genus Rhizomicrobium. Next base: position 5,203 of record DASYDX010000121.1, on the reverse strand, counting down.
ATGCGGATTCCGGTCATGTTGAAGGAAGACAAGGTTGCGTCAGGCACCGCCGGGATTTCTCCGGTGGAACGGCTGAACGCGTTGGTCGGCGCGGATATGAAGACCGCGGACCGTCTGATCCATAAGGGCATGGCCTCCAGCGTCGAGCTGATTCCCGATCTGGCGCGGCATTTGATTGAATCGGGCGGCAAGCGCTTGCGCCCGCTTCTGACGCTGGCCGCCGCCAAGGCCGGCGGATATCAGGGCGACGGCCATGTCCGGCTCGCCGCGGCGGTGGAATTCATCCATACCGCCACGCTGCTTCATGACGATGTGGTGGACGAAAGCGCGCTTCGACGCGGCAAGGTTTCCGCCAATCTGGTCTGGGGCAACAAACCCAGCGTGCTGGTGGGCGACTATCTGTTTTCGCGCGCATTCCAGATGATGGTGGAAACCGGCAATCTCGCCGTCCTGGATATTCTTTCGGGGGCGAGCGCGATCATCGCCGAAGGCGAAGTGATGCAGCTGGGATCGTCCAACAATCTCGCGGTCACCGAAGCGCACTATATGAAAGTGGTGTCGGCCAAAACCGCCGCCCTTTTCTCCGCCGCCGCGGAAGGTGGCGCCGTGCTGGCCGGTCAGAGCGCCAAGTTTATCGACGCGATGCGCACTTACGGTGAAAATCTCGGTATCGCTTTTCAATTGGTGGACGATGCGTTGGATTATTCCGGCCGCCAGGCACTCATGGGCAAGTCGGTGGGCGATGATTTCCGCGAAGCGAAGATGACGTTGCCCATCATTCTGTCGGTCGCGCGCGCCGATGAAACTGCACTGACCTTTTGGAAGCGGGTGATCGAGACGGGCAACCAGACCGAAGCGGATCTACATCACGCCATCACTTTGATCGAAGAGACAGGCAGCATTCAGGAAACGATGCGCCGGGCCCGCGCCTATGCCGATATCGCCAAGAACGCGTTGACCGTGCTGCCGGAGAGCGAAATCCGCAGTGCGTTGTCGGACATTGCCGATTTCTGCGTCGAAAGAGCGTATTGATAGATTGGTCGCACGGCCGGACGCAAAACCGGTTCGGGCGTGATACGCCCTCCCACTTTTGCTGGCCGATGCTCCGACTGACATCGCCGATTTTTGCGTTGAACGCGCTTATTAAGCCGAGCGCTTAAAGGCCATCCGGTGTCGGGCCGATATCACGGCCCGGTCCGTCATGGGCAATGTTGCGGCCCGCGACAGATGTCGCCTGCACCCACCAATCGGGATGTTTTTCCCGCAACATCGCAGCCGCACGCACACAGCCATCATCATCGGGCATCAATGCAAAACAGGTCGCGCCCGATCCCGACATGCGCACGAACAGCGCCCCCGGCAGAGATTTTAAAGCTGTCAGAACTTCGCCGATCACCGGCGCCAGCGCGATGGCCGGGGCTTCCAGATCGTTGGCGGTAATCTCCAGAAACCGCAACAGATCGGCCAGATCCGTAAAGCGCGCGCGCGGCAATGCCATTTCCACGCCCCGTCTTTGCGTCAAGGCGGCAAAGACATCTTTGGTGGGCACCTTCACGCCGGGATTGACCAGAAGCAACGGCAGGCCCGGCAGAGTTTCAATAGGGGTCAGGATTTCGCCGCGCCCTTCCATAAACGCGGGCCGGCTCAAGACACAGACCGGAATGTCGGAGCCCAGCGATGCGGCGATCCCGCACAATCCCACCTCGTCCACATCCAACCGCCACAGGCTGGCCAACGCGCGAAGCGCCGCTGCCGCATCGGCGCTGCCGCCGCCTATTCCCGAGGCCACGGGAAGATTTTTGGTCAAGTTGAGACGGCCCGATGGCGCGCGTCCGGCATGCGCGGCCAGCGCGCGTGCGGCTTTCAGCACCAGATTGTCGCCCTCGCCTGCCAGCCCGCCCGCAAACGGCCCATCCAGGGAAAAGGACAGGTCGCCGCCGTCTTCAATCGTAAGAACATCCGCTGCACCGGTGAAAACTGCCAGGCTTTGCAGCGGGTGAAACCCGTCCTCGCGGCGCTCGCCGACATGAAGAAACAGGTTGATCTTGGCCTGCGCTTGAACCGCATCGCCCATGCCGGAAACCTGCATTATCCCGTAAGCCCTGTTTTCAGCTTCTGTTCAATTTCGGCCTTCTCGCTGCCCTCGGCGTCGAAGGTCAGGGCGTGGTTCCATTGATAGCGCGCTTCCAGCTTGCGCCCCGACTTCCACAACGCATCACCCAGGTGATTGTTCACGGTGGGATCCCCGGGCACCAGAAGCACCGCCGCTTCCAAAGTGCGCGCGGCGTCCTCGTAACGGCCCAGCCGGTAATAGGCCCAGCCCACACTGTCCACGATATAGCCGTCGTAAGGCCGTAGCTGGCGAGCCTTTTCCAGCATCGCCAATGCTTCGGGAATATGCTCGTTGCGATCCACCCAGGAATAGCCCAGGAAATTGAGAAGCTCCGGTTGTTCCGGAGACAATTTCAGCGCGAGTTGAATATCGGCTTCCGCCTTCTCCCAATTCTTCGCTGCGCTTTCGGACATGGCCCGGGCATAGAAAAGCGGCCAGTCGCGCTTCTCCGGTGTCCCCAGCGCCTTCTCGGCCCGGTCATAGGCTTCGACCGCCGCCGGATAATTCTCCTGGCCGCGATAGGCATCGCCGAGCGCGATCCAGTTTTCCGCTTCATTGGGAAAATCCTGCGCCAGCGCGCGCAATTGCGTGGTCGCCGCGCTTTTGCGATCGAGGCGGGATTCATCGACGGCGGCTTGCGTCGCGGCCATGCGGTAATAAGGAGAAGACTTATCGATCTTTCGATAGACCGCGACTGCATCCTCGTAACGTCCAAGGTTTTCGAAACGGCTGGCCAGCAGAAGATCGGCCAATGCCAGATCGGGACGCAGATAGAGCGCCATCCGGAGATACAGGATCGAAACATCCGCACCCTGGCGGTCGTTCAGCGATGCGGCCATGCCGAACAGGCTTTCGGCGACACCATCCTCGGGTCCATGCAGGAAAGGATCGGGCTTTTTGTTCGCCGCGATGCGCGCCATTCCATCTTTCGCGACGGCCGCCAAGGGGCCCTCGCCAACATATTTCTCGTAAAGCGTGCGTGCGTCCTGGGCCCGGCCAGCGCGCTCCAGATAGGTCCCATAGGCCTGAATCATCCGAGGGCTGGACCGGTTGGTTGCGAGCGCCTTCTGATAAACGGCATCCGCCTCGGGCTGGCCCATGTAATCGGCGATCAGAGCTACATGAAAAGCAGCAAGACCTTCGGCGCCGCTTTGCCCGGCCAGGGTTTTCATATCCGCCGCCGCACCGGCCACGTCCCCACTCGCCGCCGCAGCCCAGCCATCGAACAGAGAAATGACGAGAATCTGGAAGGGTCCCTTGGCCGACAGGGACAGATGCTTGCGGGCATCGGCATAATTCTTGTGCTTGAACGCGATCACCGCCAGCGCCAGGCGCGCGGAACGGTCGTCGGGCGACTTGGCCACGATCTGGGTCGCGTATTTGCCCGATCCCTCCAGATCGCCGGACGCCGCGGTGTAGAAAAAGGCCAGCGGCAAGGTGCTGGGATTTTCAGGATCGTTCTTCAGGCTCTGGCCGTAATAGCGCGCGGCTTCGGGCATGGCGTGTTGCCCCGCGGCAAAGCGTGCCGAGAGATACGTCGAAAAGGCATTCTGTTCTCGGCTCTCGCCGCCCGCCGCGGCGTGTTCGCCAGCAGGCATGCTGTTGCAGCCCGCGAGGAGCAGGACAGTCAGAAGCGGAAGATGGCAAATCCTCAAGCGTGCCTCACATATTGGAGTAATTGGGTCCGCCGCCGCCTTCGGGCGTGACCCAAGTGATGTTCTGCGCCGGGTCTTTGATGTCGCAGGTTTTGCAGTGAACGCAGTTCTGGGCGTTGATCTGGAATCTGGGCGCTCCGGCTTCCTCTATCACTTCATACACGCCAGCAGGACAGTAACGCTGGGCCGGTTCGGCATAGTCCGGCAGGTTCACTCTAATGGGAATTGTAGGGTCGCGCAGCACAAGATGCACCGGCTGATCTTCTTCATGATTGGTATTGGAAACAAAGACACTGGAAAGTCGGTCGAATGTCACTTTTCCGTCGGGCTTGGGATAGGCGATGGGAGATGAATCTGTCGCTTTTTTCAGAGTAGCGTAATCGGGGCCGCCATGCCCCAGGGTTCCGAAGAAAGAAAAGCCCAGAAGCTGGTTGGTCCACATGTCCAGCCCGATAAAGGGAAGCGCTAACAAGGTCCCCAGCTTCGACCAGAACGGCTTGGCATTGCGCACCAGTTTGAGGTCACGGGCCACGGCGCTTGCGGCATAGGCTTGTTCGTATGCATCGAGGGTGTCGTTCGCCCGGCCTTGTCCGATGGCGGCAAAGGCAGCTTCGGCCGCCATCATGCCGGTCTGCATCGCGTTGTGGCTGCCTTTGATCCTGGGAAGATTCACAAAACCCGCCGCGCAGCCGATCAGGGCGCCGCCGGGAAAGGCCAGCTTGGGCACAGATTGAAAACCGCCCTCGGTGATCGCACGGGCGCCATAGCCGATACGCTTGCCGCCCTCCAGAATATGGCGGATCGCGGGATGGGTTTTGGCGCGCTGGAATTCCTGGAATGGATCGAGCCAGGGGTTTTTGTAATTGAGATGCACCACAAAGCCGATGGAGCAATAATTCTCGCCCCAGTGATACATGAAGAGCCCGCCACCCGTATCGTTCGAGAGCGGCCAGCCCATGCCGTGCGCGACCAGGCCCTTGCGATGGGTTTCCTTTGGCAGCTCCCACAATTCTTTGAGGCCGATACCGAATTTCTGCGGCTCGCGGCCTTCCTGAAGCGCAAAGCGCTGACCGAGAATTTTCGAGAGCGAGCCGCGCGCACCTTCCGCGAACAATGTGTATTTTCCGCGCAGCGCCATACCCGGCTGGTAATCGGACTTATGGTGACCATCCTTGGCTACGCCCAGATCGCCCGTGATCACGCCTTTGACGACATCATTCTCGATGATGAGATCGTGCGCGGGGAAACCGGGATAGATCTCCACGCCCAGCGCTTCGGCCTGCTGGCCCAGCCAGCGGCAGAGATTGGACAGGCTGACGATGTAGTTGCCGCGATTGCTCATCAGCGGCGGAAACAGAAAATGGGGAATGGAAAACGCGCGCGCGGACGTGAAGAAATAGAAGCGGTCTTCCGTCACCTGGGTTTCGACGGGCGC
>DASYDX010000120.1:0-6145 GCA_036499345.1 Rhizomicrobium sp. | reverse complement strand
CATCATCGCTGCGAACTCAGCGGCCGCCCCAAAGGCTATTACCGCAAGCTCAAGCTGTCGCGTATTGCGCTGCGTTCGCTATCCAATTTCGGCCAGATCCCCGGCATGACCAAGGCGAGCTGGTAAGGAGAATCCATGATCATCGATCCGATTGGCGATCTTCTGACACGTATCCGTAACGGCCAGCTGCGCCGTTCGTCCAAAGTTCGCTCGCCCAATTCGCGCCTGCGCGTCCGTCTGCTCGACGTGCTGCAGGAAGAAGGCTTCATCCGCGGCTATGCCGAGGTGGAGTTCAAGGGCCACAAGGAACTGGAAATCGAACTCAAATATCATGAGGGCGAGCCGGTTATCCGCGAGCTGAAGCGTGTGTCCACGCCGGGCCGCCGCGTCTATTCCTCGGTTGGCGATCTCAAGCCGCACCGCCAGGGTCTGGGCGTCTCCATCCTCTCCACGCCGCAAGGTGTGATGACGGACCAATCCGCCCGCGAAAAGAATGTCGGCGGCGAAGTCCTCTGCCAGGTGTTTTAAGGAACTCAACCCATGTCACGTATTGGCAAAAAGCCGGTCGCACTTCCCAAGGGCGTTACAGCCTCGGTCGAAGGTCAGACCGTCAAAGTCAAAGGCCCGAAGGGCGAGCTCAGCGTCAAGTTGGTGCGGGAAGTCTCCGCCACGATCGACGAGCACGGCATCACGGTCTCGCCCGACAAGAACCAGGAGCGTTCGGCTCAGATGTGGGGCTTGTCCCGCAGCCTGGTCAACAATCTGGTCACCGGTGTCACCACCGGTTTCACCCAGAAGTTGGAAATCCAGGGCGTCGGCTATCGCGCCGCGGTGCAGGGCAAAAATCTGAACCTGCAACTCGGCTTCAGCCACGACGTGGTCTATCCGATCCCGGCCGGCATCACGATCACATCGGAAAAGCCCACCCAGATCAGCGTCTCGGGCATGGACAAGCAACTCGTCGGCCAGGTTGCCGCCGAAATTCGCGGGTATCGCCGCCCCGAGCCCTATAAGGGCAAGGGCGTGCGTTACGAAGGCGAGTATGTCCGCCGCAAGGAAGGCAAGAAGAAGTAAGATGACAAACCCTCTCTTCAAAAAGCGCCAATCGCGCACGCGCCATAAGATCTCGGCCACCAGCTATGGCCGTCCGCGTCTGTCGATCTTCCGTTCGGGCAAGCACATCTATGCTCAGGTGATCGACGACACCACCGCGGCGACGGTTGCAGCGGCTTCGTCCAACGAAAAGGACGGTCGTCCGGTCAAGACCTGGAATCTCGATGCCGCCAGCAATGTCGGCAAGAAGATCGCCGAACGTGCGCTGGCCAAGGGCGTCAAGCAGGTGGTCTTTGATCGCGGCGGTTACATTTATCATGGGCGCGTCAAAGCGCTCGCGGATGCGGCGCGCGAAGGCGGCCTCGAGTTCTAAGGGATTATAAAGATGGCGCGTGACGGACAACAACGGGACGAAAAGCGCGGCCGCGGCCGCGACCGCGATCGTGAAGAGCGCGACAATGAGTTCATCGACAAGCTGGTGCACATCAATCGTGTCGCCAAGGTGGTGAAGGGCGGCCGTCGTTTCGGTTTTGCCGCGCTGGTGGTTGTCGGTGATCAGAATGGCCGGGTCGGCTTTGGCCATGGCAAGGCGCGTGAAGTTCCCGAAGCGATCCGCAAGGCGACCGAAGCTGCCAAGCGCGCTTTGATCCGCGTGCCGCTGAAGGATGGCCGTACGCTCCATCACGAAGTGCGTGGTCATCACGGCGCCGGCAAGGTCTTGTTGCGTCCGGCGCCTGCCGGTACCGGCATCATCGCGGGTGGTCCGATGCGCGCAGTGTTCGAAGCCTTGGGCGTGGGCGATGTCGTGTCCAAGTCCCTGGGAACTTCCAATCCCTACAACATGGTGCGCGCCACGTTCGACGCGTTGAAGAGCCAGCAGTCGCCCCGTATGGTCGCCAATCGCCGCGGCCGCAGCGTGTCCGAAATTCTGGCCAAGCGCGAAGGCGCCCCCGCCGAAGCTTCGGCCTGATAGATAGAGAGAAGTATTATGGCCGAGAAGAAAGCCAAGGCGGCACCCGCCCAAGAGACCAAAGCCGGCGGCAAGACCGTTACGGTGCGGCAGATCCGTTCCGCCAATCGCAAACCCGACATCCAGGCGCAGACGTTGCGCGGCCTGGGGCTGGGCAAGATCCGGCGCACCCGCACCCTGGAAGACACGCCGTCGGTGCGCGGCATGATCAATGCGGTCCGCCATCTGGTCGAGATCGTGGAAGAAACGAAATAATTGTCTGGCCGGGCTTTGCGTTCTTCGACTGCCCGGTCATGGAGAGGTTGTTATGAAGCTCAACGAAATCCGCAATAACCCGGGTGCGCACAAGCATAAGCACAAGGTCGGTCGCGGTTCCTCCTCGGGTCTGGGCAAGACCTCTGGCCGCGGCGTCAAGGGCGCCAAGGCCCGTACCGGCACCAAGGTCTATGGCTTTGAAGGCGGTCAGATGCCGCTGCACATGCGTATTCCCAAGCGCGGCTTCAACAACATCTTCGCCAACGATTTCTCGGAAGTGAATATCGGTCTGATCCAGAAGGCGATCACCGAAAAGCGCCTGAAGAATGACGGCAAGATCACCGAAGACGTGCTGCGCAAGGCCGGTCTGGCGCACAAGAGCCGTGACGGCGTGCGCCTGCTGGGCAAGGGCGCCATCACCGCCAAGATCGAGATCGAAGTGGCTGGCGTTTCCGCCGGTGCGCGCGCGGCGGTCGAAAAGGCCGGCGGCTCCGTGACCACGACCTTCGAAAAGAAGGTCTATCTGAACAAAAAAGGTGAGCCGGGTAAGCGCCAGACGCGCCGTACCGAGGCCGCCGCCGCACGGGCGGCCCGCAAGGGTTAAATATGGGGCGGGGCGGCTCGCAGGGGCGGTCCCGCGCCCTATATTAGGTTCGGCCCAAGCCGGGCCGGATGGAGCACAAGATGCCGTCAGCAGCCGAACAACTGGCCGCCAATTTCAGTTTCAGCAATCTGGGCAAGTCCCATGAGTTGCGGAACCGCATCTTCTTCACCCTGGGTGCACTGATCGTTGCGCGCCTGGGCACTTATATTCCTATGCCCGGTATCGACCCGGCGTCCTTGGCGCAGCAGCTCAACCAGGCTGGCGGCGGCTTGCTCGACGTCTTCAATGTTCTGGCGGGCGGCGCGGTCGAGCGTATGGCCATTTTCGCGCTCGGAATCATGCCGTACATCTCGGCATCGATCATCATTCAGCTGATGACCACGGTCTTTCCCGAACTCGAAGCCCTGAAAAAGGAAGGCGAGGCGGGCCGCAAGGTCATCAACCAATATACCCGCTACGGCACGGTCGCGTTGGCCGTCGTCCAGTCTTACGGCATCGCCGTCGGGCTGGAGCATTGGGGCAATGTCGTCATCAATCCGGGCATCTTTTTCCGCCTGACGGCCGTGATCACGCTCACCGGCGGCACGATGCTGCTGATGTGGATCGGCGAACAGATCACCAGCCGCGGCGTCGGTAACGGCATCTCACTGATTATTTTCGCGGGCATCGTGGCGCGCTTCCCGCAGCTTGGGCTTCAGGCTCTGGAATCGGCCCGCACCGGCGCCACCAATCCGCTGCTGCTGGTGCTGTTCGTGGTGTTTTCGGTCGCCCTGGTCGGCTTCATCGTCTTCATGGAGCGGGCGCAGCGCCGTCTGTTCGTGACCTATCCAAAGCGACAAGTCGGCAACAAGATTTATGGCGGCGAGAGTTCGCATCTTCCCTTGAAGCTGAACGTGTCGGGCGTGATTCCGCCGATCTTTGCGTCCTCGATCCTGCTGCTGCCCACGACGGTGGCGAGCTTCAACGCGCAGAATCTTCCCGATTGGCTGCAGACCATCGTCACCTATCTCAGCCGTGGTCAGCCGCTATATCTGATCCTCTATGCAGCGCTCATTCTGTTCTTCACGTTTTTCTATACCTCGGTGGTGTTCAATCCCGAGGAGACTGCGGAGAATCTGAAAAAATATGGCGGCGTTTTTCCCGGCATCCGGCCCGGCAAGAAGAGCGCGCAATTCATCGACTATACTTTGACGCGCATCACTGTGATCGGGGCGTTGTATCTGACGTTCGTCTGTCTGCTTCCCGAATTCATGTTCTACAAATACAATCTTTCCTTCTCGCTGGGCGGTACCTCGATCCTGATCGTGGTTTCGGTCACCATGGATACGGTGGCGCAAATCCAGAGCCATTTGGTGGCGCAGCAATATGAAGGTCTAATCAAGAAATCGAAGCTGCGCGGAGCGCGAAGGTGAATCTGGTTCTGTTCGGACCCCCGGGGGCGGGGAAGGGCACTCAAGCCAAAATTCTGACCGAGAAGAGGGGCCTGCCGCAGCTTTCCACCGGCGACATGCTGCGTGCGGCCATTGCAGCGGGCACGCCGCTGGGACTGGCCTGCAAGGCGCTGATGGACAAGGGCGCCCTAGTTCCCGACGAAACCGTGATTGGCATCATCGCCGAGCGCTACGACCAACCGGATTGCGCACAGGGCGCGGTCTTCGATGGTTTCCCGCGGACTATCCCCCAGGCCGAAGCCCTGGACCGGATGCTGGCCGAACGGGGCCGCAAGATCGATCTGGTTCTGGAATTGAAGGTAGACGATGCGGCGCTCCTGGCCCGGGTTGAAAGCCGAATCGCTGCCGGTGGACCGGTCCGGGCGGACGACAATCCGGAAACCCTCAAGAAGCGCCTGGAAGTTTACTACGCCAGCACGGCGCCGCTGCTGGGCTATTACGGCGGGCAGGGCAAGTTGACGAGCCTGGACGGCATGGCCCCCATCGGGGACGTGACGGGCCAGATCGCCACCATTTTGGATGGAATCAAGACGTAAACAGGCCTTTTAGCCTCTGAATTTCTTCTCCCCGTGCGACGAAGCCGCTGGCGGGGGAAGATGTGCGGTAGCGGGCTTGCCCGCGTGCCGCACAGATGGGGGTAAAACAAGCCTGCGACAATAAATCCCAAGGGACGGTTGACGGCAGGGGGTGCATTCCTATAATCCGCGCCTTCGCGACAGTTTTTCGTGTCATTTCCGGGCTTTTGGGGCGATTTGAAGCCGCTTGAACTCAGGTTGTTGGGCGGAATGGCAACGCGTACGAAATTTATAACTCTTTCAATGGCTTAAAAAGCCTCGGAGACATCCAAAGTGGCACGTATCGCCGGCGTCAATATCCCGACCCAGAAGCGAGTCGAAATCGGCCTCCGCTATATTCACGGAATCGGGCCGCACACTGCTCACAAGATCATCACGCAGCTGAACATCGATCCGGCGCGCCGGGTCAGCGACCTCACCGAATCCGAGGTCATTCAGATCCGCGAAATCATCGACCGCGATTTCCTGGTCGAAGGCGATCTGCGTCGCGACGTGGCGATGAACATCAAGCGCCTCATGGATCTGGGCTGCTATCGCGGTCTGCGTCACCGTAAGAGCCTGCCTGTCCGCGGCCAGCGCACCCACACCAACGCCCGCACCCGCAAAGGTCCCGCCAAGGCGATCGCCGGCAAGAAGAAAGTCACCAAGTAAATGGCTGAAGCAAAATCCGGCGGCAAAGCGCCTCGCGCCCGCAAGAAAGAAAAGAAGAACGTCGTGGTCGGCGTGGCGCATGTCGCCGCGACCTTCAACAACACCATCGTCACCATCACCGATGCGCAGGGCAATGCGATTTCCTGGTCGTCGGCTGGCATGATGGGCTTCAAGGGCTCGCGCAAATCGACGCCTTACGCGGCCCAGATGGCTGCCGAAGATGCCGCCAAGAAGGCGGTTGAACACGGCATGCGGACCTTGGAAGTGGAAGTTTCGGGCCCCGGTTCGGGCCGCGAATCCGCGCTGCGTGCGTTACAGGCCGTGGGCCTGGTCGTCACCTCGATCCGCGATGTGACACCCATTCCCCACAATGGCTGCCGCCCGCCCAAGCGCCGCCGCGTTTGAGATTTTTTCGGACGTAACTACCTACCCGTCGAACGTATGGGCATGGTCCGACATGCTCGGGACACGATGAGGAAAACATGTTTCAGAAAAATTGGCAGGAATTGATCAAGCCCCAGAAGCTCAAGACCGAAAGCGGTCATGACGCGGGGAAAATCGCCACCATCACCGCCGAACCGCTGGA
>DASYDX010000119.1:0-4148 GCA_036499345.1 Rhizomicrobium sp. | reverse complement strand
CTTCGAAGGCCATGCCATCGAATGCCGCATCAATGCGGAAAATCCCTTCACCTTCCGCCCCTCGCCCGGCCAGATCACGCAATTCCATACCCCTGGCGGATTGGGCGTGCGTTTCGATTCTGCGATCTATTCCGGCTATCGCATCCCGCCCTATTACGACAGCCTGGCGGGCAAGCTGATAGTGCATGCCCGCAACCGCAACGAATGTCTGCTCCGGCTGCGCCGGGCGCTGGACGAATTGGTGGTGGGCGGCATCGAAACCACCATCCCGCTCTTCCAGAAGCTGGTGCGCGAGCCGGACATCATCAACGGCGATTACTCCATCCACTGGTTGGAGAAATATCTCGCGAGCTTGGGTCACTGATCCCGCGGCTTTTTACACTGATCGCGCCGGAAATTGACGCAGTTGCGCTTCGCACTGGCGAAGAAAACGTGGCCTATCGCGAAGTTCCATTTTCCCTTTAAGCTGATGGCTCACCAACTCGGGGGTCGCCGCATGGGGTTTCTTGATTCATACGCGCCGCAGATAAAAAGCATTCTGCGCATCGTTTCCGGACTTCTATTCTTCTCCGTCGGCCTCGCCAAGATCGCGCACTTCCCCCTCGTCCCGATGTTCGCCGAGGCGAAACCTTTTGTCGGGATCGAAGGATGGGCCGGGATGATCGAACTGGTGTTTGGCGCGCTGATCATTCTGGGCCTCTACAGCCGGATCGCCGCCTTCATCGCATCCGGCGAAATGGCCATCGCCTATTTCTACGGGCATTGGGGCCTTTTCACCGATACCGTGCACAGCGCCTTTCCGGTGCAAAATGGCGGGGCGACGGCGATCCTTTACAGCTTCATCTTCCTCTATTTCGCAGCCTCCGGCCCCGGCCCCTGGGCGTTAAATCAAAGATGACCCCCATCTGTCTGCCACGGCCGCAAGCGGCCTAGCAGACATCTTCCCCCGCCAGCGGCTTTGCCGCGCGGGGGAAGAAAGCCGGGGTTTGATATCGACGGCAAATAGGACGAGCGCGCAGCCACAGCTCGCGCTAAACTGGCGCAACGATGCACGCGCCTTTGCTGACACCTGAGGTCCTGCTGCGCGCCTATGCCCAGGGATTGTTTCCCATGGCGGACCGGCGCGACGACCCCACGCTCTACTGGGTCTCGCCGGAACAGCGCGGCATCATTCCGCTGGACGAATTCCATATCCCGCGACGCCTGGCGCGCACGATCCGGAGCGGCCGCTTCCAGATCACCACAGACCGGGCTTTTCACGACGTAATGCTGGCTTGCGCGGCGCCCGCATCCGACCGGCCCCAGACCTGGATCAATGACGAAATCCTGGAGCTGTACGCCGCGCTCCATGCCACGGGCCACGCCCATTCCATCGAATGCTGGCAGGATGGTGAGCTCGCCGGTGGACTTTACGGGGTCCGGCTGGGAGCGGCGTTTTTCGGCGAAAGCATGTTCACGCGCGTGCGCGATGCCTCAAAGGTCGCGCTGGCGTATCTGGTGGAACAGTTGCGCCAAGGCGGGTTCGTGTTGCTGGACACGCAATTCCTCACCGCACATCTGGCGACCTTCGGTGCGCACGAAATCCCGCGTGCGGAATATCTCGGCCTGTTGCAGCAAGCGATTATGCGCGACGCAATCTGGCCGCGCAGCTGAACGGGATCAGCGTCCGGCTTCCGCCGGCAGCTCTTCCACCGTTTCCTTGTCCGTGGAATCGGGTGACTTCACCTTGGTCGGTGCGGTCGATTTCAATGCCGCCATGGGCGTGTTGGGCGCGCCATTGGAGCAATTGATGACCCAGACATCGTAGAGCGGATGCTCCATGCCGTTCAGGCCGGGGCTGGAGGCGTACATCCAGCCGGAGAAAATGCGCTTGGCGCCTTGGTCGGGGCGGTGATCCTCGATCTGGACGAAAGCCGAGGTCTCCGGCGTTTCACTGGCAGGCGTGGAATAGCAATAGCGCGCCGTGATCGTCAGCGTGGCGAAACGCACCGTCTTGCCGATGGGCGCAGTGATGTCGGTGGGCCGCCCGGTGATCTTGTCCAGCCCGCGCAGCATCAATGTCGTGCCAGGCGCATCGGCAAGCGGCGGTGGTGGTGCGTTGGGATCTGGCGTTTGTGCCGGCGCTACATCCGGCTTGGGCGCAGACGCGTCCTGTGCCATCGCGCCCGTCAGCACGGACGCAGTCAAAAGACAGAGCCCCCCGAGCAGCGCGGCGCGCGGGAATGGCCTCATGGGCTGGGCAATTGTTGGGGCGGTGCCGGTTGAGGCTTGGGCTGTTGCTGGCCCTGCCCGCCACCGCCACCACCGATGAAACGGCCCACCAGGCCCATCAGATCGACAGAGCCCTGGCTGTTTTGGATCATACCCCCAGCGGCCAGCATCTTGTCGCTGCCGCCCGGGGTCAGTGAAATATAGGAGCTGCCCAAAAGCCCCGACGACGTCACCATCAACGAAGAGTCATCGGGAATTTTGATGTCGTCGCGAACATGCATATGCACGGTGACGAGGTAATTTTTGGGATCGAGTGTGAGGTCCGAAATCGAGCCGATCTTGATGCCCGACAACCGCACATCCGTGCCGACACCGATGCCATCCACGCGCGGCAGGCGCGCCTGAATTTCGTAACCCGACAGGCTGCCGCTGCCGGTGCGCATGTAAGCGAAAACGATGAACAGAACCGCGACCGCAACCACGACCGCGCCGATGATCGTCTCCGGAATATTGTTCTCCCGCATCCGCGCTATTCCGGCGTCCATGCCTGATAGTCTCCAGTGGCGGCGGGGCGTTGGCCGCTGCGTTGCAGCGATCCTTCCGGCCGCCAGGCTTGCGCGGTGCCGGTCAGATTGGGCTGATGTGGCATTTCCCAGGATTTGGCTTTGAACGGCGCCTTGGTCGGCGGCTCGGCAAAGGTATGATGCATCCAGCCATGCCAATCCGGCGGCACGCGACTGGCTTCGACGGTGCCGTTGTAAAGCACCCAACGGCGCGAGCCGTCCTTGTTCTGAAAATAGCGGTTTCCGAACTCGTCCTGACCGACTGCGGTACCTTGGGTCCAAGTGGTCCAAAGGGTGCCGAAGGTGGCGGAGTTCCACCAGGAAAAGATCATCTTGATGAAGGGCATGGCGGGTTCCAAAGAGCGCGCGCGGGGATTCGCGGGACTATACGGGTGGGGCGGCCCAACGCCAACAGGCGCCATGGTCGCGCCAAGGGCAGTAGCGCACCGGAATGGCGCGTTTCGTTTATCCACAAAGCGCCCCAAGCCGTCCGCGATGCTGTGTAGAAAAAACCCGAAAAAATATTCCTGGGCTGAATTTGGCACCCCGCTTGACTCGCGGATTTATCGCGCTTTCCGGACCCACCATATCTGGTAGGCAGGATTTCGTTAACCACTTGCCGCTTGCGGTCCGGGATCGCCCATGCCCATACTTTGGGCCAGTCACCTCCTTGTGACACCAAATCTGGCGGGACCGAATGACCCAGCCGAACGGGCCCAAAACCCGGCGGATGGGGAAATTGCCTCCCGCAAGAAGGGCGCAAGAGGGGCTGGGGCCGGTTCATTTCATCGCTTCGAGGTCGCCATGCGCATTCGCCGTCATTTCACGGTTGAGGGACAATCGCCCTATGAAGGCGTGGGCTTCCGCGCGGCCGGAAGCGAGATCCGCAACCCCGACGGTTCCATCGTTTTCGCCCAGGACGGCATCGAAGTGCCGGAAGCCTGGAGCCAGGTTGCCAGTGACGTGCTGGCACAGAAATATTTCCGCAAAGCCGGCGTGCCGCGCCAGCTCAAATCGGTGGCCGAAGATGGCGTGCCGCAATTCCTCTGGCGCAAACAGGGCGTAGGCGCAGACACCACCGGCGAGCATTCCGCCAAGCAGGTGTTCGACCGTCTCGCCGGCACCTGGACCTATTGGGGCTGGAAGGGCGGCTATTTCGACGGCGAAGCCGATGCGCGCGCCTTCCATGACGAACTCTGCCACATGCTGGCGACGCAGAAATGCGCGCCCAATTCGCCGCAATGGTTCAACACCGGCCTGCATTGGGCCTATGGCATCGATGGTCCCGGCCAGGGCCATTACTATGTCGATCACAAGACCGGCCGGCTGACCAAATCCAACTCGGCCTATGAGCACCCCCAGCCGCATGCCTGC
>DASYDX010000118.1:0-4258 GCA_036499345.1 Rhizomicrobium sp. | reverse complement strand
GCCCCATGTGATCGTGCGCGCGGTGTTCTGGAAGGCCGTGCCTGTGATCCGAAGTGTGCCGCCATTGAAATTCAGCGTGCCCGCCGCGCCGCCCAGATTGTTGTCCGCCGCAACCGACAGGATACCGCCGTTGAGAAATGTGCCGCCGGAATAGGTATTGGCGACCGTCATGGTCACTGTGCCCGCGCCGGTCACGATGATCCCACCGGTTCCGGATATCACATCATCAAGCAGGAAGGTGTTGGCCGCATGGACCGGATCGAGTGTCAGCATGAAACTATTGAGGTTCAGCCCCCGGCCCGAGACCGCATTCAACTGCCGGATACTTCCCTGAGCGCTACTGATCCGCCATTCCTGATTGCCCCCGACGGCCATCTTGTCGAAGAGATCGATCTCCTGATCGACCTGATCGTCCACGCCAAGCACCGGATCGCCCGCGGCAAGCCCGGGCAAGCCCATCAGCGTGATTGGGCCCTCGGTGACGGGCGGCGTGAGCGAGACAAAGCCGGGCCCGGTATAGGGGGCCATAAAGACGAGCTGACCGACATTTCGGTTGGCCAGCAGATTTGTCACGGCGCCCGTGCCCGCCCGATCGAATATCGCGCGGTCGCCTGCAGCCGGATACACGTTGTCCCAAGGTGGCGGGGAAGCCAAATTCCATATAGGGGTGCCCGTCCCGATGAAGTGCGCGTCCGCCTGCGCGCCGGTCGTGAACATCGCGGTCAGCGCCAGCACGGACGCACCGGCCAATAGGGGGCGGGCGCAATGTCGTGAGCGCGCGATGTTGCGCACGGCAGAGGCTAGGGACTGGAATTTCATTTTACTTCCTCTCATGGCTGAAAGACCGTCCGCTTTCGCGGGACCGTCGCCATTCCAATTCGTGAGAGGTCTGTGCTCAGAAGCTGGAAACACGGCTATGGCAAATTCGAAATGCGCAACCTGAATCAGTGGCGGGAAGCTTCGATGCTCCGGCCTAACGCATCGTTAAAATGATTTGCAAAATGGGGGGATGCGGGGATCGCGCAGGTGGTGCGCATCAAAGGACCGCCACGCGGTCGCGAACCGAAGGCATGCGAAACATGGCGCGGTCAATTCCCGCGTCGAAGCGTGTGAATCTCGCCGCACAAAGCGAAACGCCCGGCCGCGAAGGACCGGGCGCTCGATGATGTTACCAGCTTAAGCCAGCGCGCCTTGTTCCAGCGCGGGTGCGGTCATGGTGAGAGTCACGGGCTTGGGCAGGCCGTTCTTCTCGAACTGCGCCATCAATTCTTCCTTGCGGGCCAACATCTGTTCGCCCAGCGCATCCAGATCGAGGTCCTTGTCGCGGGCCTGGGTGAAGATGCCGCCGCGCTGTTCCTCTTCCTTGACGTGATGCTTGATCTCTTCCGACAGGACTTTGACCTTGGCGTCGTAATATTGGTCGTCGGGTCCGCCATTCTCCAACTCGCCGATCAGCATCTTGGCGCCGTCATGTTCGACATTGGCTTCGTCCATCATGTCGCTTTCTACGCCCGCTTCGCGGCAGGCGGGATAGAAGATCTCTTCTTCGATCATGGTGTGGATGGTCAGCTCCAGACAGATCTGTTTCGCCAGATCGGCTTTCTTTGAGCGCGCGCTTTCGTACTTTTCGAACAGCTCTTCGACTTTGCGATGATCGGCTTTCAACAGTGCGATGGCGTCCTGTGTCTTTTCGCTGGCCATGAATTTTTCTCCGGGATTGCAGCGTGACAACGCACGGGGTGGAGCGCTGTTCCGTTTTGGTTTTGTGGCTGAATTTGCGGCGGAACCAACGACAGGTTGCGACCGGAACTCTGCGTTCCGCCATGGCTGGTGATGGAACTTTCGCACCATCGGGCGCATTATAAGTGTGTCGTCGGCTCGACCAATGGGCACCGGCGCTTGAGAGACCTCCGGGACAGATTTTGGAACGCTGTCCGCACTCTTGCTCAGATGAGGGAGGCGTGCATGGACTCGAAATTCGGGAGCTATCCGGCTGGACATCTCGCCGATCCGATTGTCTGCCGCAAATGCGGCAAGACCGGCACGGTGATATGGGAGGATGTTTCGCGGCTGAGCGCGTCTGAGCCCGAGCTGGCCGGGATCGATGGGCCGTTCTTCGAGCGCCTCAGCAAGAAAGCGCCCTATCCCATCGAGCTGGTGTGCCGGAAATGCGGCGGGGTCGCGATCACCGCCTATCCCTCGACATCGCTGCACGAGCGCGAGAAATACAATTAGGGCTCGCGTTCGGCCTGGCGCGCCAGATCGCGATAGCGTTCGGCGATCTTGCGCCAGCCTTCCTTGGCAGAGAGTGCGACGGTGCTCTCTGCCTTCTCATCCGCTGCTTTCGCCAGGGCGAGAAAATTCGCGATCCGTGTTTCCCGATCCATGCGCTCCACGCGATGAACAGTCGCATAGAGTAATGCGGGAAACCGCTTATCGCTCCAGCAGCAGCGCGCCGCCCAGCACAACCAGGATCGCGCCGATGGTGGCGTCCAGCGCGCGTTTGACCGAGACGAAGCGGCGGCGCACGGCGGCGGTGGACAGCAACAGCGCCACGCCGCAATACCACAGTGCGGATAGCACCGTCGCGATGGCGAAGACGGCAGCGGAAAACCACAGCGGCGCATGCAACGGCAAGGCGACGGCGAAGACGCTGCCGTAAAAGGCGGCGGATTTCGGATTGGTCAGGCTGACGAAATAGGCTTTGCGGAACATGGCGCGGTCGCCTGCGATGATCTCGGCGGATTGCGGCGGCGCAGGTTTGCGCGCTTGCCACAGCATCCGCGCGCCCAGATAAATCAGATAGAGCGCGCCGACCAGCCGCAGCGCGGTGTAGAGCCAGGCGACTTGGGCGATGACAAAGCCCAGCCCCGCCAAGGTCAGCAAGGTCCAGGTCGCGGAGGCCGCCGCCAGCCCCAGCCCCGCGATCAGCCCGGCGCGGCGCGAGATATTGATCGCGGTGGCGGTGACGATGGCGAAATTGGGCCCGGGGCTGATCATGCTCAGCGCCAGGACGCCGGTCAGAAGCAAAAGGCTGTTGGCGTATCCCATGCGGCCAAGTTTAGGGGCGGCGGCGACAAACACCAGCGCCGCGCTATACTGGCTGGGTTGATGCGGTAGCAGGGCGGGGGACATGGGCGCTGCGTTTGAACTGGAACGCTGGAGCGATTTCTTCGTCGCCCAGGCAGGCGCCACCGCCGCGCTGGTCGGGCTGGTGATCGTGGCGATCTCGATCAATCTGAAAGAGATCGTGCAGGCGCGGCTGCTGGCCGGGCGCGCGCTGGAAACCGTGGCGATGCTGGGCGGCATTCTGCTGCTCTCCACCCTGGCGCTGGTGCCGGGGCAGGGGATCGAAGCCTTGGGCATCGAGTTGATCGTGCTGAGTGTGATGCTGGCGAGCATTCACGGCGCGATCCTGTTTCGCGCACGCAAGATCCGCCATGAAAGCGAAGCGCGCTGGTTGCGGATTCTGCTGGCGGCAGGATCGGTTGTGCCGCCCGCGCTGGGCGGACTGTCCCTCATCGCCGGACCCGGCGGCTGGCTGGCAGGCGGTGTCTATTGGCTGGTGGTGGCCGTGGTGTTCGGCCTGATCGGCGGGCTGACCAACAGTTGGATATTGCTGGTGGAGATTTTGCGCTAGCGCTACTTCGCCAAAAAATCCCGGATGAATTTGCCCGTCGCGGCAGGGTTTTCTTCCATGATCCAGTGGCCGGAGTTCGGCACGATGCCCATGGTGACGTTGGTGGCCACCACGCGCAGCACCACCGCTTCCTCCTTGCCGAAGGATTTGTCCGCGCCCAGCGCCAGCACCGGCATGGGCAGCTTGCCGCCTTTGGCCAGCATCGCCTTGTTGTCGATGGCGTCCTGATTGAAAGCGGCGAACTGTTCGAAGGCGTCATGCATGGCATGGGGCCGGGCATAGAGCGCGGCGTAATGGTTGCGCGTCGCCTCGTCGATCTTTTTCGGATCGGCGGAAAGCTCGTTGTAGAAACGGTCGAGATAGATGCGCTCGCGTCCCGCCACCAGCCGCTCCATATCCGGGCCGCGGAAATTGAAATGCCACAGCAGCGGGCTTTTGATGATCTCGTCCCAATTGCCGATGCCGGGCAGGGGCGCGTCGATCACCACCCATTTGGTGATGCGCGCCGGATATTGCGCCGCCAGGGCATAGCCCACCATGTTGCCGATATCGTGGGTGATCAGATCGGCTTTCTGAATCTTCAGCGCATCCATCACGCCCGCAATGTCCACGCCCTGG
>DASYDX010000117.1:0-3208 GCA_036499345.1 Rhizomicrobium sp. | reverse complement strand
CTGGCGCGGATCGGAAGCCCGCTTGCCGCGGCGGCGCCCGCGATGCCGATCAGAATGTCTCTGCGCTTCATGCAATCCCCCCGGTTTGCGAATAGCGGGAGTGTCCGGCCAATCGCGCGGCCGCGCAACCCGCACCTGTTGCTACGCAGGTGCAGCAAACGGGTTGGCCGCGCTGGTTGCTTTGGACGGGTTCCGTTATGGTTCCGCCCCAATATCGCAACGCTGGGAGGTCAGGCATGGGTTTTCTGAGCAAATTCAGTCCGCAATTGCTGGGTATTACGCGCATCGTCATCGGTCTTCTGTTTCTGGAACATGGCACCGGCAAGGTGCTGAATTTTCCCCATGCCGCCGATGCGGCGCCCAAAGTGTTCAATCTGATGGCCTGGCCTGCCGGGCCCGCCGGGCTGATCGAGTTGATCGGCGGCGCGATGATCGTGCTGGGTTTCTTCAGCCGCTGGGCCGCCTTCATCGCATCGGGTGAAATGGCCTTCGCCTATTTCCTGGCGCATGCGGCGCGCAGTCCTTATCCGCTGCTGAATGGCGGCGGCGAGGCGATCTGCTTCTGCTTTATCTTCCTGTATCTTGCCGCGGCCGGTCCCGGCGCATTTGCGATCAACAAAAAGTAGAAAAATATTTGGTCTCGGGAAATGGCGCGCGGAGTTGGTCCGCGCGCCATTTTGTTTTCAGCGCTTGCCGTATGCGGTGAAAACGTAATCCTTGGCCTTCACGATGGTGTGGCAGGAGGTGCCGCATTGCGTGCCGGTGCCCATCGGCTTGAAGCTATCGGTCGCGGCTGTGTAGTCGAACTGGGCATACGCCCATCCGCCGCTGCTCGCGTATTTCTTGCTGTCCTTCACCATGAAATCGACATCGTGCAGGCTGGACGGCACGGTGGTGGGCGCGGGCGCTTCGGTGCTCTGTTTCGTGTTCCAGTGTATCTTCGCCATTTTAGCGCCGTCGGGGAATTTGCGCCCATTGCCGGGAATGCCCGCGGCATAGGCGTCGATCATGGCGGGGTTGCCCAGGATCACTTCGATCAGCGCGCCGGATTGGCTGACGCTGATGGTCTGCCAGCTTTCAAAACCTTTGAACTCGGCAAAGGCGAGCCCGCCTGGGACCTGCAAGGTGTATTTGTCCTGCGCGGCAAGGGCGATGCCGCCCAGAACGGCGCAAGACACGGCGCCGATGGCCGCGACGCAAATGGCTTTGGTGGAAATGCGTACCATGATGACCCTCCCCATAAAGCCGGGGAATCCCGGCATTGTTCAAAACACGGTGAAATTTTTTGATCGGGCAGGCTGAGCGCCCGAGACCAGATCAGGTTTCCGGGGTCGGAAGAACCAGCCCAAAGTATGCCCAGAGCAAATTGTGACAGCGCGAATTGTGACCAGGCGGATTGTGACAGCGCCATTTGTGACAATGCGATTGTGACAGTCGCCGCGCCAAGATTTTAAGTGACGCTTATATGACGTGGTGCTAAAGACCGCGCCCTTTCCGCTGTCGAGGTCATGCCCATGTCCGTTTCGATGTCGCCGCGCACTTTGCGTCCCGGCACGGTCGTCACCGTGCAGATGAAGGGACTGTTCAAGCTCGCGCATCATTTCGCGCTGGTCAGCGACAAGACCGGTCCCGACGGCATGCCGATGGTGATTGCCAATTCCGGCGACACCAACGGACCGGGGACACGCAGCTGGAGCGATTTCGTGCAGGGACGCGAGTATCGCGCTTTTTATCCCAGCACCTTGCCGCCCGAAACGGTTCTATCCAACGCCCGGGCTATGTTCGGCACGCGCTATGATTTCCTGCATTGGAATTGCGAGCATTTCGCCAATGCCTGTCATGGCCGCCCGGCACAAAGCCATCAGGTGCGTGGCGGGTTGATGCTGGCGGCGCTGATGGGCGGCCTGATGCTGGCGGCGGCCCGCGCTTAAGGGCGAGGCGCGCTTTTAGTAAGCGATTTCGGGTTTCTTGTCGGAGATGATGTCGGTGAGAAGTCGTCCCGATCCTGCCGCCATGGTCCAGCCCAGGGTGCCGTGGCCGGTGTTGAGATAGAGATTGGCGATGCCGCTTTTGCCGATGATGGGCGGGCCGTCCGGGGTCATCGGGCGAAGGCCGGTCCAGAAACTGGCCTGGCCGACATCGCCCGCATGTGGAAACAAATCCGTGACGACATGGTTCAGAGTCTGGCGCCGGGCCTCGCGCAATTTCAGACTGTAACCGGCAAGCTCGGCGGTGCCGCCCACGCGCACGCGATTGCCCAATCGTGTCACCGCGACTTTGAAGGTTTCGTCCATCACGGTGGATTGCGGCGCGTCCGCATCGGAGGCGACGGGCAAGGTGAGCGAATAGCCTTTGACCGGATAGACCGGAATGCGCAGGCCCAGGGTCTTGGCCAGCAGCGGCGAGTAACTGCCCAATGCCAGGACATAGGCATCGGCGGTCAGGCGCTTGGCGCCTTCGGGTCCCGCCACATGCACCGACGCGATGCCGGATTTGTTTTTCTCCATCCGCGTGATGGTGTGGCCGAAGAGAAATTCCACGCCTTTGGTCCGCGCCAGGTCGGCCAGCGCGTTGGTGTAGAGAAAGCAGTCGCCGGTTTCATCACCGGGTAGCCGAAGCCCGCCCGCGATCTTGTCCGGGACATGGCGCAGCGCGGGTTCGGCGGCGATGCAGCCCGCGCGATCCAGCAGTGCATAATCGACACCGAAGCGTTTGAGCACCGCGATATCGGCGCCGGTGCCGTCTAGCTGTTTCTGCGTGCGAAAGAGCTGCAAGGTGCCTTGCATGCGCTGGTCATATTGAATGCCGGTCGTGCTGCGCAGATCCTCCAGGCATGTGCGGCTATACTGCGCCAGCGCCAGCACGCGCGCCTTGTTCTTTTCATAAGCAGCAGCGGTGCAGTTGGACAGCAGCGCCAGGCTCCAGCGGATCATCGCCATGTCGGGGCGGGGCCAGATCACCAGCGGGCGGTTGTGCATGAACAGCCACTTCACCGCTTTCAGCGGCAGGCCGGGCGCGGCCCAGGGGGCGGAATAGCCGGGCGAGATTTCGCCCGCATTGGCGAAGCTGGTTTCCAGCGCCACGTTCGCCTGACGCTCCACCACCGTGACCTCGTGACCGGCCCCAGCCAGATAATAAGCGGTGGAGACGCCGATCACGCCGCCGCCCAGAATGACAATCTTCAAGCCAGCCCCCGTACGGTACCGGG
>DASYDX010000116.1:0-7758 GCA_036499345.1 Rhizomicrobium sp. | reverse complement strand
CAGACCGAATGCCGCATAGCGGTGCCGGATTCTGCGTTGTTTTCGCCCAACATTCCCCGGAACGTAAATCGTGCGGCCATGTCGCCGCCGATCAGGAATGTGCATGTTGAAACCGGACAATTGCAGAAAAGTCGCGGCCGTCGCGGGTGCGGCACTCGGCATCATGATGCTCACCGGGTCTGCGGCCCTGGCTGCCGACGCCACGCCCGATCCACTCAATACCGGCGACGCCGCCTGGATGCTGACATCTAGCGCCCTGGTGCTGATGATGACCATCCCGGGCCTCGGTCTTTTCTATGGCGGCATGGTGCGCAAGAAGAATGTGCTGGCCACGCTGGCGCAAAGTTTCGGCGCCACCTGCATCATCACCATCCTCTGGATGATCATCGGCTATTCGATTGCGCTCACGCCCAACGCCAGCCCCACCGCCAATCTGTTCATCGGCAGCGTCGATCAGCTGCTTCTGGGCAAGATGACGTTAAAATCGATCAATCCCCTAGCGGGCACGATTCCGGAAACGGTCTATGTCTTCTTCCAGATGACGTTTGCGATCATCGCGCCGGCTTTGATCGCGGGTGCGTTGGCCGACCGTATGAAATTTTCCGCTTTTATGTGGTTCATCTCGATCTGGCTGCTTCTGGTCTATTGCCCTATCGCGCATTGGGTCTGGGGTGGTGGCTGGCTCAGCGCCCTGGGTGCGCTGGATTATGCAGGTGGCGCGGTGGTGCATTTGAATTCTGGCACGGCGGCGCTGATCGCCTGCCTGGTGCTGGGGAAGCGCAAGGGTTACGGCACCGAGAACATGGCGCCGCACAATCTGGTCTACAGCGTGATCGGCGCTTCGCTGCTCTGGGTCGGCTGGTTCGGCTTCAATGCGGGCTCTGCGGTCACGGCGGGCTACAATGCGGGTATGGCGGCGATCGCGACGCAGATCGCCGCCGCAGCAGCCTCGCTCGCCTGGATGGCGGCGGAATGGGTCATTGGCAAGCAGCCGTCGGTGTTGGGCATGATCTCCGGCGCGGTGGCGGGCCTGGTGGCGATCACCCCGGCGTCAGGCTTTGTCGATGCAGGCGGCGCGCTGCTGATCGGCTTTGCCGCCGGCTTTGTCTGCTATTTCTCGGCGGTGTGGGTCAAGAAATGGGCGGGCTATGACGATGCGCTCGATGCCTGGGGCGTGCATGGCGTGGGCGGTGCGCTGGGCGCCATCCTTACCGGCGTCTTCGCCAAGAGCGCGATCAATTCCTTGGGCAAGGGCTGGCTCGCCGATGGCAATTTCCATCAGGTGCTGATCCAATTTTATAGCGTAGTGGCCACGTTCCTCTATTGCGGCATCCTCACTTTTATCATCCTGAAGATCATCGATCTGACCATCGGGCTGCGGGTGTCGCGCGAAGTCGAAATCGAAGGTCTCGATATCAATCTCCATGGCGAGACCGTGCACAGTTAAGTGGGGGGCCGGGAAATGGAGCGTCCGTGCGGGCGCTCCATTTTTTCCCATCCGCCATGGGCTTTCGCCGAGGGCACAAGACAAGGCAGGCCATTTGCGTCAAGAATAGCGCCATGGCGGACGATCAAACCTGGCCGGCGCTCGATTTCCCGCAATGGCGCGACACCGCGCTCACCTTGCAATTGTGGTTGCAGGTGATCGGCAAGGCGCGGCTCGCCATGACGCCCTGGCTCAATCACAGCTGGCAGGTGCCTTTTTATGTCACGGCGCGGGGGCTCGGCACGTCGCTTATTCCCAACGGCAAGGAAGCGGTGGAGATCGAATTCGATTTCATCGATCACCGGCTGGTGGGCCGCAACAGCCGCGGCGCACGGGTGGAGTTGGCGCTTCAACCGATGCCGGTGGCGGCGTTCTACAAGGAGGCGCTGGCGTTGTTGCGCAGTCTGGATATGGAAGCGGCGATCCGCCCGCAGCCCAGCGAAGTGCCCGACGCCATTGCTTTTGCGCAGGATCATGAACACCGGTCTTATGATGGCGAGGCGGTGCATCGCTACTGGCGTGTGTTGTTGCAGGCCGACCGTCTGTTCAAGCATTTCCGTACCGGATTTCTGGGCAAGGCGAGTCCGGTGCATCTGTTCTGGGGCGGTTTCGATCTGGCGGTAACGCGTTTTTCCGGGCGCGCCGCGCCGCTGCATCCCGGCGGCATTCCCGGCCTTTCCGACCGGGTGACGCGCGAGGCCTATTCGCACGAAGTCAGCAGCGCCGGGTTCTGGCCGGGCTCCGATGCGTTTCCGCGCGCCGCTTTTTATTCGTATGCCTATCCGCAGCCCAAAGGCTTCGACGCTGCGTCCGTTCCTGCGGGTGCTGTCTTCGATGCCGCCATGGGCGAATTCCTTCTGCCATATGAAGCGGTGCGGGCGTCGCGCGATCCCGACGCGCTGGTGATGGATTTCCTTCAAGCGACTTATGCCGCTGCGGCGTCGCTCGCGCATTGGGACCGCGATGCGCTGGAATGCGATCTCGGCATTCCCGACCGGCCACGGCCTCTTCGCACTTAAAGCGGGCGCAATTAACGCCTTGCCCATTTTGGGCACGCGCGCGGCGTTCGAGCGTTAACAAGTTGCAGAAATCTACTGCGCTGCAAGGACGATTGCTGCGGCGCAGCGTCACAAAACCCTTTTCCCGTGACGGAAACAGGGCTTAGCTTTCATTACGGAAAGATCAGGAGTCTCTTATGGCTGTCTTGGATCATGACCATTCCCACCATCTGGATGGCGTAAAACCTTCGCTTGTCGGCGTCCCGCAATTCTGCCTGTTCTGGGTCGCCATGTTCGCCGCCGTCGCGCTTATCGGCATGCTCCTCAAGGGCTGACAGCGCGCCGAGTCTGTGGGGGACACTTGGGGCGTTTCGTCCGCGCTACGCGCGTTGACGGACAATGATTGTTTTCCATTCCTCTGTTGCCCGGTTTGATGGCCTTTAAAGGCTGGCGGCTGTGCGCACGCCCAGCACCAGAGCATTGGCGGGAGACGCCAGATGTGCCGGATCGGGGAGCCGCGCCCCCGGATGGAGTATGAGCTGCGCATCCGGCTGAACCACCAACCAGGGCGCCAGCACGGCCTGATACGACAATTCCAGCACCGACTCGAAATCCGGAAGCTGCGGAACGGCGGAATAATTGCGCATATCCCCGGCAAGGGCGCGCTCTGCTGCGCTGACTTGCTCATAGCTCATGCCGATGCCCAGAACGTCGTTGCTTCGCCCCGGCAAAAGCCCGGCATAGGTCAGACCGCCGTCCAGATGGAACGCGATCAGATTGCGATCCGCTGGCCCGGCGCCTGCGCGCAAAAAGAGGCCCAGGCCTTTTTCGCTGTTCCCATCGGCGCGCCACAGCAACTGATCGGCGATGAGATAGCCGCCATAATCGCCGCGATGCATCGCGGGCAACCCGCTCGAAGCGGGATCGGCCAATGAACGTCCCGATGTATCGAAGCGCTGATCGGCGAAGGTGCCGTCATGATACCAGCCGCCCAGCTTATAGGTGCCGGGCAGGCTGTCATGGTTCATCGCGATGCTGGTGCTGTAGGCGAGTTCACCGATCCAGAACGCTCCGCCATCGAGACGAAAATCGGTGCCCGCCGCGTTGCGTTGCTGCGGATTGCCGGCCCCTTGCGGCGCCGGATCGCCATTGAAGAGCGCGGTCGAGACGATCAGCGCGGGGCTGAGGGCGTATCGGGCGCGCACGCCCGGTGTGGCCAAGGGATAGGCGGGACCACCGCTGGGCAAATTGATTCCCAGAATGGACGGCCAGCCGAAAGTGGAGTTGATGAAAAGCCCGGCATATTGGCTGACAAAGAATTCGTCATCGGCAGCAATCTGCCCGGCCCGGATCGAAAGCGCGTCATTCAGAAAAGATTGCTGCACCCAGGCACTGAAAAGCCGTGTGCCCGGCGTGGCCCCGATATTGCCGATGGTGAGGAGATTGCCCACATCATCATAGGACAAGCCATTGCCGTGAATGAGATACGCATTGGCGTGAAACAGCGCTCCGTGCCAGCCGGCCACACCGAGATCGACATTGGTGAAGAGTTCTAGCCGCCCTTCAAAGGCCGCGCCTTGTTTGCGGCCACCGCTGGGATTGGCCAATGCGTCGAGAATTTCATCGCCACCGAGTTGGATGCCCGAATCCGCCAGATCCTTGCGAAGGCCGAACCAATCTCCCGTCAGCGTGTCGCGATGGAACAGATCATCGTCTTCCGCACTGGCGCGGGGTTGCGCGATCCCCAGGATCAACAGCGTCATGGCGCAGAGGAGGGTGCGGGCGATCACGGTTTGGCGGCCGGTCCCATATCGATGGAACGATAGGCGCCCTTCTCACCCAAAAGGTCTCTGGTCATACGCGTGACAAAGTCCGCGAGATCCTTGTCCTGCGCTCCGCCCGCGATGGTGGCCTGTCCGAACACCAGGGTCTGATATTCGTCATCGAGATAGAGCATCGCCTCAGCCGTGACGCGGTGGCGGGCGCCGAAAATCTTCTGCACGCCCGGCATGGGAAAGAATTGGCGAACACTGCCGCCCGCAAAAGGATCGAGCTCGAAACGCCATTCGATGCGGTCGCGGGGCGGGATGGATGGCGCGGGTGCAGGCGTGAAGGCCCAGCCTTTCAGGTTGGTCTCCCGCATCCGGTCGGTGAGATAATCGGCTTCGTCCGCTTTGCGGAATCCCGGCAAGCCATCGCGCGCCTCGATGGAAAGCGTGACGGCGGGAGCCTCGGCCATGGCCATCGAAACCGGCGCCAGGAACAGTCCGGCCTGGACAAGGATCAGGACAGAGATTTTGACCTGACGGGTCCATCGCACGATCAACATGGCGGTCTTGCCCGCCCCACAGGGCCCGGAGGGATTCAAAATGGTCGAGCGGGAACAGATATCGGGAACGTCACAGTTTCATGACGGATTGCGGGATCGCGCCACCATCAGCCGGGCCGGTCGCGCGCGCAGGTCAATGGCCCTGCATTTGCGGTGCTTGCATGGGTCAATTCGCTGTGTAACGCTTTCGTGAAGCGGGGGAGATTTTCATGCGCACACGCGATCTGGACCGGCGCCGTTTGCTGCAAGCTTCGCTGGCTTTGGGCGGGCTGGGGCTGGCCGGTTGCACCACCGGACCGCGCGCCGAGGGCCTGCGTGTCACGGGTCTTTCGGCCCAGGATATTCCGCCCAAACTGGCGCCGGTGCGCGCCCATCCCGACCGGTTGTTCGATATTACGGTCTGCCTTCGGCCCTTCCGCGCGCAAGGCCCGCGCATTGAGGCGGAGCGGATCGGCGACACTTTGGTGGTGCACAATTATGGGCATGGCGGCAGCGGTTGGTCGCTCTCCTGGGGTTCGGCGCAACTGGCGATGCAGAAGGCGCTGATGAACAGCCCGTCGCAGATCGCGGTAATCGGCTGCGGCGCCATCGGCCTTACCTCCGCGATCATGGCGCAGCGCACCGGTGCGCAAGTGACCATCTATGCCCGCGATCTGTTGCCCCAGACCCGCTCGGCGCGCGCCACCGGCAGCTGGACGCCGGATTCGCGTATCGCGCTGAAAGAACCGGCTGGCCCGAATTTCGGTGCGGTGTGGGAACAGATGGCGCGCTATTCCTTCAAGAGCTTCCGCCAATATCTGGGCCTTCCCGGCACGCCGGTCGAATTCACCGACCGCTATTCGCTCTCTGATGTGCCGTTCGAGGAAGCGCGCGAAGAATCCGAGAAATTGGATACGCTGGGTTTCGCCAGTTACGGCGACCGTATTCGCGATCTGACGCCCCGGGGGCAGGATTTGCCGCCGGGCGCGACGCCGTTCCCCACCCGCTATGTCCGGCGCTCGCAGAATATGCAGTTCAACATCGCCGACTACGCCCATACCCTGATGACGGATTTCTTCACCGCGGGCGGGAAATTCGTGCGCAAGGAATTCCATGCGCCGAACGATCTCACCCAACTCAAGGAAAAAGTGGTGATCAATTGCCCGGGCTTCGCGGCGCGCGATTGGTGGAAGGACAATTCCATCACGCCCGTGCGCGGTCAGATCGCCTGGCTGATCCCGCAGCCGGAAGTGAATTACGGCTTCAATTATAAGAACATCAGCATCCTGTCGCGGCGCGACGGCATCGTGGTGCAGGATTTGAACGGCGGCGATATGCGCGGCTATGGCAATTCCAGCGAGCTGGCCGACCGCGCCGAAGCCGACAACGCGACCAAGACCATCGAAGAGCTTTATTCGCGCTTTCGCGTCTGATCAGTCCGGCGTGGCGCGAGGCGATGGCCAACGGACAAAGGCCAGCGCCCAGATTCCGGCCAAAGCGGTGATCGGGACCAGGGCGAACAAAGCCCACCAGGCGGAAAAGCCAATGCGTCTCAGCACCAGGCCCGCGCCGATCGCATAGAGCGCGACCAGCACCAGGATGATTTCCAACTGGGACCGCGTCAGGGAAAGAAGGAAGAGGTCGGGCTGTGTCATGGCGGTCCTTCCGGGAATTCCTTCAGGCAATTTAACGGTTTTTCCAGCGCGGGCGCGGAAATTCGGCAAGTTCCGAACAGCTTGCCATACGTCGCGCCTCTCAGCATTGTGTGCCGCGATCATGGCTCCCAAGACGATTACGACAGAAACAAAAGATTCCAGGCTGGACGGCTGGTCGCCGCGCCTCCTGAAATCGCGTCTTTATGGCCAATTGCTGGTGGACATCATCATCGGCGTGCTGGCGCCTGGCGAGCGGTTGGACGAGCAACATCTGGTCAAGCGTTATGGCGGCGGGCTTGCGGGCATTCGCGAAGCGCTGGCGCGGTTGGCGCTGGAAGGGCTGGTGGTGCGGCGCGCGCGTGTCGGCACCATGGTGGCGCCGCTGGACCTGATGGAAGCGCGCGAAGCCTTTGCCGCGCGTGCATTGGTCGAGATCGAATGCGCGGGCCTGGCCGCACGCCACGCCACGGAGGATGAGCTGGCGGCGATCCGCGCCACACTGGACGAGGGCGAAAACGCCATCGCCGAGAATGATCCGCGCGCGCTGGCGGTGATGGACGAGGCGTTTCATGTCGCGGTTGCCACCGCCAGTCACAATCGCGTTCTGGCCCGCATGGTGATGACCTTGCACCATCAAACCGCCCGCTTCTGGCTTGTCACCATGCGCGAGCCGTCCTTGACGGAAAGCCGCGAAGCCCTGGCGCAGCATCGGGCTCTGGCCGACGCCATCGCGGCGCGCGATATCAACGGCGCGGAAGCGGCGATGCGTGTGGCGTTGGGCGATTTTCCCGCCGATATCCAGCGCGCCTGGAAAGCGTCATGACGCGCGCCTGGATCACGCTCGGCGCGGTGAGCGTGATGTTCTTCCTGATCACGGCCACCACCTTCAGTTCCCTGGGCGTGGTGTTGCCCGCAATGATCGCCGAACTGCATTGGAGCTGGGGCGGCGCGGGCACCGGTTTTTCGCTTCTGGGCATCGCGTCGGGCATCACGGCCACCATTCCCGCCAGCACGATCCGCCGTTTTGGCGTACGCGCCACTTTTGCCGCGGGTAGCGTGATCATGGCGGCGGCCTTTGCCTGCCTGATGCTCACACACGGGTTGGCGCTCTATTTCATCGGCTGTCTGCTCTTGGGTTTGGGTTTCATTCTTCTGGCCACGGTGCCGGGAACGTTTCTTTTGGCGCGGCTGTTTCCCAATCCGTCCTTCGCCTTCGGGCTTTATTTCACCGTGGGTGGGCTTGGCGGCGTGGCGGGGCCCATTCTGTATCTGTGGGTCGCGGCGATTTCCCAGAATTGGCGGATCTATTGG
>DASYDX010000115.1:0-6393 GCA_036499345.1 Rhizomicrobium sp. | reverse complement strand
GGACCCGCTCTACAAGCCTTAAAATATCCTTTCGCGGCGATTTTATCCTTCCAAAACAAGGTATTTCACAGGGTAGACGGCGGTTTTTGGGGCATTTGGACGCAATCGCGGCAATTGTGCGGCGCAATATTAGGCGAATTTCGACGCCCGGGGGCGAATGCCGTGCGGCTTCATGCGTCCGTCGTTCGCCCGCAACAAAAGATTCGTGCGAGTCAGCTATTTCGCCCCCGCCGATCCGACGTACCCGGACGAAAAGGTGGAGACCTGCGATGGCCCGATCCTTTCTGAAGACTTTCAAGCCGGACGATATCTGGTTTGGACCCGCAGGCGCGTCTTTCGGCGCGCGCGGCTCGCGTGTGGAGCCCATGCGCCCGCTCCGCAGCCACCGCACCATCTTCATTTCGGACACGCATCTGGGCACGCGCGGCTGCAAGGCCGAGGCTTTGGCGGACTTTCTGGCGCACAATGACTGCGACACGCTGTTTCTGGTCGGCGACATTGTCGATGGCTGGCAGCTCAAGCGCCGCTGGTATTGGAACGAAGCGCAAAGCCGGGTGGTGGCGGAAATCCTCGCCAAGGTGGATGCGGGCACGCGCGTGATTTTCGTGCCGGGCAATCATGACGAATTCGCGCGCGATTATGCGGGCCGCCTGTTCGGCGGCATCGAGATCATCAACGAGACCATTCACGAAACCGCGGACGGCTTGCGGCTTCTGGTGTTGCATGGCGACCGTTTCGACGGCGTCATCGCCACCGCCAAATGGCTGGCCCATCTGGGTGACTGGGCCTACGGCGTCGCGCTCTCCTGGAACGATCTTCTGTTCGCCGTGCGCAAGCGGCTGGGCCTGCCTTACTGGTCTCTGTCGGCCTGGTTGAAGCACAAGGTCAAGAACGCGGTCGAATATATCTCGCGCTTCGAGGAAACGGTGGCGGCGGAAGCGGCAAGACGGAATGTGGATGGCGTGGTCTGCGGCCATATCCATCACGCCGAAATCCGCCGGATCGGCGGCGTGCTTTACCTCAACGACGGAGACTGGGTTGAAAGCTGCAGCGCCCTTGTCGAAGATGCCCGCGGAAATCTGGAGATTCTTCGCTGGGCCAGTCCCTCTCAGAGAAACCCGTCCGATATCGCGGCCGAGGCGGCTGTACCAGCGCTTATTCCCGCGTAGAAGCCGGCGTCTGGTTCCGGGACCGATTCCCGGCGTTGCGGCGCATTTGAAAATCCTGATCGTCACCGACGCCTGGAAGCCCCAGGTCAATGGGGTGGTGCGCACTTTGGAAGTGTTGGGCGCGGATCTCT
This sequence comes from Rhizomicrobium sp., assembly GCA_036499345.1. Classification (GTDB taxonomy): domain Bacteria; phylum Pseudomonadota; class Alphaproteobacteria; order Micropepsales; family Micropepsaceae; genus Rhizomicrobium. The sequence continues at coordinate 5,093 of DASYDX010000115.1, read as the reverse complement.
CCGCGCTCGGTCACACCGTGCGCTACGCCACGCCCGAAGGCCGTTTCACCATCGGACTTCCCACGTATCGCGAGATTCGCCTGGCGCTGTTTCCGCGCGCCCGGCTGGAAAAAGAGATGCGCGATTTCGCGCCCGATGCGGTGCATATCGCCACCGAAGGCACGCTGGGCATGAGCGCGCGCGCCATCTGCCTGAAGCATGGCATCGCGTTTTCCACCTCCTTTCACACCCGCTTTCCCGAATATGTCCGCGCCCGCTTTCCGCTGGTACCGGAAGAACTGGTCTATCGCTGGCTGCGCTGGTTTCACGGCCCCGCCACCGCGATGATGGTGGCGACCGAAAGCCTGAAGCGCGAAATGGCGGCGCATGGCTTCACCAATCTGCGCATCTGGTCGCGCGGCGTCGATGTCGATCATTTCCGGCCCATTCCCGAAGCCGTGCTGCCCTATGCGGGGCCGGTCTGGCTCTATGTCGGCCGGGTGGCGGTGGAAAAGAATATCGAAGCCTTTCTGGCGCTCGATTTGCCCGGCACCAAGCTGGTGGTGGGCGACGGTCCGGCCCGGGCGGCACTGCAGGCCAAATATCCCGACACCATCTTTCTGGGCGCGCTTTCGGGCGAAGCGCTGGTGCGGGCCTATGCCGGCAGCACCGTTTTCGTCTTTCCCAGCCGGACCGACACGTTCGGCCTGGTGCTTCTGGAAGCGCTGGCCTGCGGTCTGGCCGTGGCCGCCTATCCCGTTCAGGGACCGCTGGATGTGATCGGGAGCGCCCCTGTCGCGGCCCTGGACGACGATCTGCGCCAGGCCTGCCTCCGGGCCCTGGAGATTGCCCGCAATCCCGGCCCGGTCACGCCCCGCGCCTTTGCCGAAGACCATTCCTGGCGGGCCTGCACCCTGCAGTTCCTGCGCAATATCGTGGTCGAGCCCGACGAGGCCTAAAATCGTTCCGGTAAAAGAACTTATGCCAGGCCGGCAGGCCTTGCCCGGCCTTTCGCCTGCCCCATTCCCGCGCTAGAACCTAGCAAAACCCAAGGCCTGAAATTCCACCCATGACGCCGCCTTCCCGCGCCGCCTCCTCCCAGGGTTTTGGCCGGCCATTTCTGTCGGCCCGGGAACTTGCCTTCCTGACCCTCACGATCCTGTTCTGGGCGGGGTTCGTCATCGTGCTGGGCAAGGATACGAGCTGGGATTTCCGGAACTATCACTGGTACGCGCCCTACGCCTTCCTCAATCACCGCGAAGGCTTGGACGTCGCGGTCGCCCATCTGGGCAGCTACTACAATCCCTTTCTCGATATCCCCTTCTATCTGCTCGCCGCCCACACCCATGCCTGGATCGCGCTGGGGGTTCTGGGGGCGGTCCAGGGCGCCAATGTGGTGCCGCTTTATCTGATCGCACGCGAGAGCCTCACCATCGACGACCGCGCGATCGGCGCGGGTGTGCTGGCGCTTCTGGGACAGGTGGGGGCGCTCACCCTCTCCATGTTCGGAACCACCTATTACGACAATGTGATGAGCCTGTTCGCGCTTTCCGCGCTCGCCATTCTGGTGGTGTGCCGCGAAACATTGCGCAGCGGCCCGGTCTGGAAAGCCGCAAGCCTTGCCGCGCTTGCGGGTCTGGTGACCGGCAGCGCCATGGGATTGAAGTTGCCCGAAATGCCTTTCTGTGCCGGCTTCGCCGCCGCCCTGGTGGCGATTGGCGGCAATCTGCGCCAGCAACTGAGCCGTCTGACGGCGGGCGGCATCGCAGGCGTGCTGGGTGTGGCGCTCTTCAGCGCCTGGTGGATGCTGCACGTCAAGGCGATGACGGGCAATCCGCTCTTTCCCTATTTCAACGATTACTGGCATTCGCCGCTGGCGCTGGATTCGCCTTATCGCGACATGCGCTTTCTGCCGGTCCATTTCTGGCGCCAGCTTCTCTTCCCTATTCTCTTCACCATCGACTGGCATGTGACGGCCGATTTCGGCTTCCAGGACATGCGCGTGATGGTAGCCTATCTCACCGTCATTCCCGCCATCCTGATCTGGGTGCTGCGGCGGGAAAGTTCCGACGCGCTGACCGACAAGCATGTCACGCGGATACTCTTCGCCTTCGCGGCCGCCGCGTATCTGGCTTGGCTGAATTTTTTCGCGATCTATCGCTATATCGTTCTGCTGGAGATGCTGGCGCCTCTTCTGATCGTGGCGGCAGTTGGGCTGTTTCCCATCACGCGCCGGGCCCGTTATCTGATCCTGGGCGCGCTCTGCTTTGCCATTCTGGTCACGGCGCGCAGCGATTTCCTGGAGCGTGCGCCGGTGGAAGATCCATATGTCCAAGTCGCGCTGCCGCCGATCCCGCATCCCGACAACACCATGGTGCTGATGACCGGCGATGCGCCCATGGGTTTCATCGCACCGTCTTTGCCGCACCAAATTCCCATCCTGCGCATCGATGGCTGGATGGTGCAGCCCAAGGATGGCAGCGGATTGACGCGCCAGATGCGGGCCCGGGTGGCGGCGCATCGCGCCAAAGGCGGTGAACTTTATCTCATCGCTGACGCCACCGACATGGGCCGCGCCCGTGACGCCCTGACGGATTATGGCCTTGCCATCCGCTGGACGGAATGCCAGCAATTCGACACCAACATCGCGGGCACCTATCAATGGTGCCCCTTGTCAGGAAAATGATGAGCCCGCGCGTCGCAATTCTCGTGCCCTGCTACAATGAAGAAGCCGCAATCGCCCAAGTGGTCCGCGACTTCCATGGCGCGATGCCGGAGGCGGCGGTTTATGTTTATGACAACAATTCCCGCGACCAGACCATGGCGCGCGCGCGCGAGGCCGGCGCCATCGTGCGCAGCGAACCGCGCCAAGGCAAAGGCAATGTCGTGCGCCGGATGTTCGCCGATATCGAGGCGGATATTTATGTCCTGGTCGATGGCGACGACACCTATGATGCCTCGGCGGCCCCGCAGATGGTCGGAACGCTGATCACCTCGGGCGCCGATATTCTGACGGCACGGCGCATCCACACAGATAGTGCCGCCTATCGTCCGGGCCATGTCTTCGGCAACCATCTTCTGACAGGCCTGGTGGCTGTCCTGTTCAATGTCCGGCTGGGCGACATGTTGTCGGGCTATCGCATCTTTTCGCGCCGCTTCGTCAAATCCTTTCCCCTCAGCGCGGAAGGCTTCGGCATCGAAACCGAACTGACCGTCCATGCGGTGCGCCTGATGATGCCGATGATCGAGATGGACACGCGGTACAAGGAACGCCCGGTCGGCTCAGTGTCCAAACTCAACACCTGGCGCGATGGCTTCCGCATCCTTTCCACCATCGGCTATCTGGTGCGCGAAGAGCGCCCGCTGATCTTCTTCTCTTTCTTTTTCGCCCTGCTGGCGGGCCTGTCGCTGTATATCGGCACCCCGGTGGTGATGGAGTTTCTCAAGACCAACCAGGTGCCGCGGCTTCCCACCGCCGTTCTGGCGACCGGGCTGATGCTGCTGGCGTTCCTGTCCCTCACCTGCGGCTTGATCCTGGATACGGTGACGCGCGGGCGCTGGGAATTGAAGCGCATGACCTATCTGGGCTTTCCCGGGCCGCTGGAATCCGATTTCGACCGCGCCGGTCCGCATCCGCACGCCGACAAACCGTGAGCTGGACGAAATCCCTGGCGCGATTGTCTTTTGTGCGCTTCGCGATCATCGGGGGCTTGGGATTTGTCGTCGATTCCGCCGTGCTCGCCGCCGATACCAACTGGCTGGGACTCGATCCCTTCAAAGGCCGCATTCTGTCGATCTTCTGCGCCATGGTCTGCACTTGGCTCGGCAATCGTTACTTCACCTTCTCGCATAAGCGCGCGCGCGGCAGCGTCGCGGCGATATTCCACGAAGCAAGCAAATTCGCCGCCACCAACATGGTGGGCGCCGTGGTGAATTACGGCGTCTATGCTGCGCTGCTCTATTTCGCGCACCCGCCTTACAACAACAAATATGCGGCGCTGGTGGCTGGCGTGCTGGCGGGCCTGGTGTTCAATTTCACATTGTCCCGGAAGCTGGTCTTCACCGGCCGCACACCGCCGCTCTAAAGTTCAATTCTCGACGGTCACGGCCTTAATCACGGCAAATGCCGCCACGCCCGCTTGAAGCTCCAACCGTTGCACCGAAGCTGCGGTCAGACGCGCCACCAGCCGGGTGGAACCGCAGCGCATTTCCACTTCCGCCTTGGCGCCATCCAGCCGCACACCAAAGATCGTCACCGGCAGGATGTTGTTGGCGCTGATCGCAGCGGGTCTCTCGCGGGCCACAAGAATTTCGTCGGCGCCGACGCGGACCCGCAGGCGTGTTCCCACAGCGGCAGGCTCTGTCACCAGAAGCGTCCCGCCATCGAAAGAGAGGCGTGTGAGCCCCGCCTCGATTCCGGTGGCGTGCGCTTCCAGAACCGCGCCCAAAGGCTTTTCCGCGCCCAGCCCCGCCAGCAGTTCAAAAACGCTGCCCTGCGACGTCACCCGGCCACTGTCCAAAAGGATCACTTTGTCGGCGAGCCGCGCCACCTCGTCCAACGAATGGCTGACATAGAAGATCGGGATGCGGGCGATGTCGCGCAGCTTTTCCAGCCAGGGCAGGATCTCGGCGCGCCTTTGCGCGTCCAGGCTGGCCAGCGGCTCGTCCAGAAGCAGGATATCGGGAGAGGCCAGAAGCGCGCGGCCGAGCGCCACCCGGCTTTTCTCTCCGCCTGAAAGATGCCGGGGCGCGCGTGCCAGAAGGGTTTCCAACCCCAGAAGCGCGATGATCCTGGCGATCTCGTCGGCGGCGGCCCTCTTGCCGGCACGCCGCCAGCCGAACAGAAGATTGGTTTCCACATTCATGTGCGGAAACAGCCTGGCGTCCTGAAACACCAAACCCGCGCGCCGCTTTTCCGGCGGCACGAAAATCCCGGCGCCGGTATCGAGCACAACCCGGTCTTCCAGCACGATGCGGCCTTCGGCAGGGCGTATCAGCCCCGCCAGCGCATGCACGACGCTGGATTTGCCTGCGCCCGACGGACCGAACAGGGCGGTAACGCCACCCGACGCCGCGGTGAACGCCACATCCAACGTGAAATCGCCCTGACGATG
>DASYDX010000114.1:0-5916 GCA_036499345.1 Rhizomicrobium sp. | reverse complement strand
GAAGGACATGGATCAGCGTACGGAATTCCTGAAGGCGGTTTCCTTCGTGCCGCCGCCGCAGGGTGGTCACGCCAGCGCCGCTCCGGCAGCCGCTCCCGTGCAAACGGCGCAGGCTGGCGGCGCGATGCCGGCGGCTGGTGGACAGGCGGCGCGTCCTGCGCGTCCGCCGATGTTCCCGCCGGCCGATCTCAAGGCGCTTGATGCAGCGAACCAGGCATCGGGCGTTTTCTCGGCAACGGCAAACGATCCGCGCAATGCGCCGAACGTGCAGCCCAATCCGTATGTCGCGGACGAGCATTTCTTCAAGCTGCCGGACGGACGCAAATTCGGCTCCACGTCCAGCGTTGCGGTCGACAGCAAGGGACATATCTGGGTGGCGGAACGCTGCGGCGCGAACAATTGCGCCGGCAGTCCGATCAATCCGGTGGTCGAGTTCGACGCACAAGGCAACTACATCAAGTCCTTCGGCGCCGGTCAGATCCTGTTCCCGCACGATCTCTTCATCGATAAGAAGGACCATCTGTGGATCGCGGACGGTCATGTCGATGCCGCGGCCAAGAAGGGCAATGTCGTTCTGGAGTTCGACATCAGCGGCAAGCTTCTGCGCACCATGGGAACACCGGGTGCGTCGGGTAACGATGCCACGACCTTCAATGAGCCCAATGCAGTGCTGGTGGCGCCGAACGGCAACATCTTCATTACCGATGGGCACGAGGCCGGTCCGGGCCACAATGGCCGTGTGATGAAATTTGATGCCAAAGGCAATTTCATCAAGCAGTGGGGCGAACACGGAATTGGCGGCGGTCAATTCGATGTGCCGCACACCCTGGCGATAGATTCCAAAGGCAATCTCTATGTCGGTGATCGCTGGAACAATCGCATCCAGTCCTTCACCCAGGACGGCAAGCTCTTGAAGATCTACACCCAGTTCGGTCGTCCGAGCGGTATCTATATCGACAAGAACGACATCCTGTACTCGACCGACTCCGAATCCCGGTCGCCCATGGGTTATGGCTATCATCCCGGCTGGAAGCGCGGCATCCGTATCGGCAGCGTGAAGGACGGCATCGTCACCGCTTTCATTCCCGACACCGATCCCAACCCCGATGCTGGCGCGACCAGCGGCGGCGAGGGGATCTGGGCCGACAGCAAGGGAAATGTGTACAGCGCCCAGGTCGGACAACGGAACCTGGTCCGTTACGCCAAGAAGTGAAGAAAAGGGGAGCTTGGCTCCCCTTTTTTCTTTCTTATCCGACCTGTCTCGCTTCCGCAGCGTAAGGCGCGTCGGCTTATCTTCGTCGTGTGGATGCCGCGTTCGAATTTTTGCTGCGGTAGCACACATGGTTGTGCCGATCGCGATGCCGAAAGTTGTAGTGTTTTCGGCGTTCAGATCGGCAAAAGATTGCAGATTCCAAATTTTTTGTTAGCTTCGGAATACTGCCAGTCGAAGGCGGTCTTTTGCAGCTTAGGGATGTTATGGGGCGGAGTTTTCATCCGGTTTATCTCTGGATAGCGGTGCCATTTGTGGCGCTTCTCTGGGTGCCGTTTTTCAACCGCACCAGCCCCGAACTTTTCGGTATCCCTTTCTTCTACTGGTACCAGATGCTTTGGACCATCCTGGGTTCGCTCTGCATTGTGCCGGTCTATCTCTTCAAACAGCGCCAACGCGCCAACAAGAACGATCCCAGGGAGTGACAAGATTATGAGTGGTGAAGCTTTAAGGAACCGCTGGCTTATCGCCGGTGCGGCTCTTCTGGTGCAGATGTGCCTGGGCTCGGTCTATGCCTGGAGCGTCTTCGTCAAGCCGTTGATGGCCAGCGAAGGCTGGACCCAGATTCAGGTGACGCTCACCTTCAACATGGCGATGGCCTGTCTGGGTATCGGCACCGTGATCGGTGGCTGGTGGCAGGACAAGGTCGGGCCCCGCATCGTCACCACCTTTGCCGGATTCATTTATGGCCTGGGCTTTGTGATCGCGGCCTATTCGATCAAGAGCCATTGGCTGCCGGGCGTCTATATCGGCTACGGCCTGTTCAGCGGATTGGGCATGGGCTTCGGCTATATCTGCCCGGTTGCGATGATCACCAAATGGTTCCCCGACAAGCGCGGTCTGATGACCGGCGTGAATGTCATGGGCTTCGGTGTCGCGGCGCTGATCATGGGGCCGATCGCTTCCAAGATGATCATCTCCTCCGGCGTGCCGACGACCTTGATGTCTTTCGGTCTGGTCTATGGCGGCATCGTGATCGTGTGCTCGCAATTCTTCACCAATCCTCCGCAGAACTGGGTGCCGGAAGGTTGGGTGCCGACCGGCAAGGTGTCCAAGAGCGCGTCCGCTGTCCATTACACGCCCAAGGAAGCGCTTTCGACCGGCCGTTTCTGGATGTTGTGGGCGATGCTGTCGCTCAACACGTCCGCGGGCATCATGATCGTCAGTGCGGCGTCGCCGTTGGCACAGCAACAGCTCGGCATCACCGCGGGGGCCGCGGCTGCAATCGTGGGCATTATCGGCATCTTCAACGGTGGCGGGCGTATCGTCTGGGCCTGGATTTCCGACAAGATCGGAAGGGCGCAGGCGTATTTCCTGATCTTCGCCATTCAGATCCCGCTCTTCTTCTATTTGCCGACCGTCCATGATGTCGTGATCTTCACGATCGTGGTCTGCGCCATCGAGCTTTGCTATGGCGGCGGCTTCGGTGTGATGCCGTCCTTCACGGCCGATTTCTTCGGCTCGAAATATGTGGGCGGCATTTACGGCTTCATCCTGCTGGGTTGGGGCTTTGCCGCGATCCCGTCACCGTTGCTGATGGCCTATCTGCACGAAAAATACGGTGAGTATTCGACGGCCATCATCACGTTGGGCGTGGTCCTGATCTTTGCGCTGATCATTCCGATCCTGGCGTACCGTGCGGGCAACCGCATGGTGGCGGAAGCCGCCAAGGCGACGCCGGGCGAATGAGGATTACGCCGCGGGCTTAAAGCCTGCGGATATGTCGGACGGGGCGGCCTGGGGCGATAGCTTCCACGGCCGCCACGATCCCATCTGCGTCGATGCCGTAATGCCGGTAGAGCTCCGCCAAGGATCCGGTCTGACCGAAATGCTCTACGCCCAGCGAGCGGGTCTTGTGGCCCAGCACAGCGCCTAGCCAGCCCAGGGTCGCGGGATGGCCATCCAGCACCGTGACGATGCCGCAATGGCGGGGAAGGGGCTGGAGCAGCCGCTCGATATGGCTGCTGGCATGGGCCAGTCCTTTTTCCCGGGCGCGTTGGGCCGCCGTCCAGCCCGCATTGAGCCGGTCGGCCGAGGTTATGGCGAGAAGCCCTATGTCCTTGCGGTCCTCCGCCAGCCGCCCGATGGCGGCGATGGCTTCGGGTGCCACCGCGCCCGAATAGGCGATTACGGCCTCGGCATTGGGGCCAGGCTCGCGCAGCCAATAGCCGCCGTCCACGATGGCCTGCGAAAGTTCGGGCGTCAGGGCCCGTTTCGGCTGCTCCAGGGGGCGGGTGGACAGGCGCAGATAGATCGAGCCGCCTGTGGCGTCTCTGAGCCAGGACCGCGCGTCCGGCTCTGCCTCACCGCTGCGTTGCATGTAATCGAACGCGAAGCGCAACATCACTGACAATTCGTCGACGAAGGCTGGTTCAAAGGCTGCCAATCCGTCCTGTGCCATGCCGATCAGGGGCGTGCCGATGGATTGATGCGCGCCGCCTTCGCCCGACAGGGTGATCCCCGATGGCGTTGCCACCAGCAGAAAGCGCGCATCCTGATAACAGGCGTAATTGAGCGCATCCAAGCCGCGGGCGATGAAGGGATCGTAAAGCGTGCCGATGGGCAGCAGCCTTTCGCCGAACAATTGATGCGACAGACCCAGCGCCGACAGCAGGATGAAGAGATTCATTTCCGCGATGCCCAGCTCCATATGCTGGCCTTCGGGTGCGAAGTCCCAGACATAGGTAGAGGGAATTTTCTCCGCTCGAAACTGATCCTTGGAATGCTGGCGCGCAAACAGTTTGCGCCGGTTGACCCAGCCGCCCAGATTGGTCGACACCGTGACATCGGGCGATGTGGTGACGATCCGGCTTGCGAAGGCTTCGTCGCTGCGGGCAATCTCCGCCAGGATCAGACCGAAACCCTGCTGCGTCGACATCAGACTTTCGGTTTTAGGCTGCGGCAACGCGGCCGGGATTGCGAGGGTAGGCGCTTGAAGCTTGCGCTTCTCGTCTTGCGCGAACGGGACCTGCGCCAGAAACGATTCAATTTCGCGCGCGGGCATCGCCGCGCCTTCGAACTTGTCCCATTCGTGGTTTTCACGCACGCCATTGGCGGTACGGAACGCCGCCATCTGCGTCTCGGTCATCAGGCCTGCATGATTGTCCTTGTGCCCTTGCAGCGGCAGACCGAAGCCCTTGACCGTATAAGCGATGAAGACGGTGGGGCGCGTGTCCTTCGTCCGGCTTTCAAACGCTTTCAGCAAAGTCGGCATGTCATGGCCGCCCAGATCGGACATCAGCTTTGCGAGTTGTTCGTCGCTACGTTTGGCAATCAATGCGCTGACGGCACCCTGATCGCCCAATTCGTCATTCAAGCGTTTTCGCCAGGACGCGCCGCCTTGGAAGAGCAGGGATGAATAAAGCGAGTTGGGGCAGGCATCGATCCACGCGCGCAGCTTCTCGCCACCCGGTTCGGCGAAGGCCGCTTGCAGCAGCTCGCCATATTTGAGGATCACCACTTCCCAGCCGAAGGCGCGGAACAAAGCTTCCAGACGCGAGATCAAGCCTTCGCGCGCAATGGCATCCAGGCTCTGGCGATTATAATCGATGATCCACCACAGATTTTCGACGCCCTGTTTCCAGCCTTCCAGCAGCGCCTCGAAAATATTGCCTTCGTCCATCTCGGCATCGCCGATCAGCGCGATCATGCGTCCGGCGGCGCGTTCCTTGGCCCAGCCATGCGCGCGCACATAATCCTGGACCAGGCTGGCGAAGAGCGTCTGCGCCACGCCCAGACCGACAGAGCCGGTGGAGAAATCCACCATCTCGCCGTCCTTGGTGCGCGAAGGGTAGGATTGTGCGCCTTTGTAGCCGCGGAAGTTGATCAGCTTCTCGCGGCTCTGGCGTCCCAGAAGATATTGGATGGCGTGGAAGGCGGGGCCCGCATGAGGTTTGACCGCAACCCGGTCCTCCGGTTTCAGCACCGCGAAATAGAGCGCGGTCAGGATGGTGGCGAGCGAAGCGGACGAGGCCTGGTGCCCGCCGACTTTCAGTCCATCGTCATTGTCGCGCAAATGATTGGCATTGTGGATGGTCCAGCTCGCCAGCCAGAGAACCTTCTTTTCCAACTCGGCCAGAACGGGCAGGCGGGCATCGGGCATGACGGTCTCCACGAGGGTGCTTCGGGATGCTGGTCAGACGGGCGTTGGGTGACTATACGCTTGGGTGGGGGACATACAGAACATCGCCGGACGCAAAACGCCCATGCGCATCCTCGGACTGATTTTCATCCTGTCGCTGTTCGCGCTTGCGATCCCGGTCTCTGCCGCCGACAGTCCGCCCGACACCGCGGCGCGCGAATTTGTCGAATGCATCGGCTGTCCGCAGATGGTGGCGGTCCCGGCGGGCAAGTTTCTGATGGGAAGCCCGGCGTCGGAACCGGGACGGTTCGATTCCGAAGGGCCGCAGCATGTCGTTCAGGTCCGGGCTTTCGCACTGGGGAAGTACGACGTTACCAGCAAGCAATTTCTCGCCTTCCTGGCGGCCACTGGCTATGAGCCGGCGCCTTGCAACAAGACCCTGGGCCTGGGTTGGCAAGCGCCGGGGCGCGGACTTGCTTATCCTCCCTCCCAGAATGAGCCGCCCGACTGGCCAGCCGTGTGTCTGGATCGCAAGGATGCGCTCGCCTATGTCGCCTGGCTTAAT
>DASYDX010000113.1:0-5530 GCA_036499345.1 Rhizomicrobium sp. | reverse complement strand
GCCAACGAAGCCCGCAAGAAGCAACGGGTCATCGAGATCAAGGAGATCAAGATGCGCCCCACCATCGACGATCACGATTACGACGTGAAAATGCGGGCGATGAAGCGCTTCTTCGACGAAGGCGACAAAGTGAAGGTCACTTTGCGTTTCCGCGGCCGCGAAATGGCGCACCAGCATCTGGGCATGGAATTGCTCACCCGCGTCCAGAAGGACACGGAAGTGATCGCCAAGCTGGAACAATATCCGAAAATGGAAGGCCGCCAGATGATGATGGTTCTTGCTCCGCGTTAACGCGGAGCAAGAAGCCCGCCGCGACCAGCGGCGGGCCGGATTTGGCGCCCCATTAAAGCGCCAAAAGCCCGGATCCCACGGACCCGGGCGGCCGATTCTCAAAAAATCTCCCGAAAGCCCCTACACACCGCTCGGCAGCAAGTCCGCACGCTGTGGAACAGTGCTTTGGGATAGAGCGGGGGGATCACCAGAACGAAGTTCCGCAAACCCAGCCGCCGGACGGCGCAGGGAAAATTACGCGCGCCCGCATAGGGTTTCGATCTGAATTGCCGGCGCCGAAAATAAAGACCGCATAAAGACCCGGGCGCGGGCAGATCGTGCTACGCTCCCACCATGGACGACAGGCATCCCGACACGAAACGGGCGCGCCAGGAGCGCCGCCTCGACGAAGCCCTGAAGGAAACCTTCCCGGCCAGCGATCCCATCTCCGTCACACCGATCGACAAGCCAGATCCGGACCCGTTGCCGCCATCGTCCAAGCCTTAAGCGGCGAGCATCCGCGCGCGCCGCGCAATAAATCTAGGACGCGTCGAACATCATCAGCAGGAAGGCGGCGAACAAGACCACATGCACCGCCCCCTGCATGATGTTGGTGCGCCCGCTGGAGAAGGTCACCACACTCACCGCCAGGGTCAGCAGCAGCAGGACTTCGCTTGTGCCGGGCAATCCCAGAAAGACCGGATGTCCGGTGAGATGGCTGATCGCCAGCATGATCGGCACGGTCAGTCCGATGGTGGACAGAACCGAACCCAGGAAGATGTTCACCGCCAGCTGCAACTGGTTCGCCATAGCGGCACGCAAAGCCCCAATCGCTTCGGGTGTCGCCACGATGATCGCGATGACCACACCGCCCAGCACATCGGGCGCATGCAACGTCTCGATCAGATAATCGATGGGATAGGCCATTTCTTCGGCCAGAAACGCGACCGGCAGGATATAGGCCAGCAGCAGCACGGCATGGCGCAGCAACGCGCCTTTCTCCGGTGCATGCGCGGCATGATGGAGCGCGCCAGCCGCCGCCACGAAATACTCTTTGTGCCGCCCGGTCTGCAGCGCCAGAAAGGCGCAATACAGCCCGGCGCACATCAGCGCGATGAAAAGCTGCTGCATCGATGACAGCATCGGCCCCTCGACGGCGCGGGTGAAATTGGGCAGCACCAGAGACAGCACCGCCAAGGGAATGATCACGCCGAGATAGGAATTGGCGCCCTGCAGATTGAAAGGCTGCTCGCGATGCCGCCAGCCGCCCAGCAGCAGCGACAGGCCCGCCATGCCGCCCAGGATCACCATCACCACCGAGAACAGCGTGTCGCGCACCAGGGTCGGGTTGTTGTCGCCATGGAGCATCACCGCGGAAATGCCCAGCACTTCGATGGTCGTCACCGACAGTGTGAGAACCAGCGTGCCATAAGGCTCGCCCAGGATTTCGGCGATACCGTCGGCATGGCGCACCACATTCAGGCACGACCCCAGCACCGCCGTGAACAGCCAGAAAAACAGAAGCGCAAAGCCCGCCGTTTCCGGCAAATGGGCAAACAGGGCCGGACCGGTCAGGGCAAAGATCAGGACACTGGCGAGGCTGAAGCCCAGAAACCATTCCCGCCGCAAAAGCTGCAAAATCAAAATGCCCCCTAAGGCCCGATGCAGGCCGCGATCCTGACGATCCTAACGGGAAAGAAAAGCCTGTTTTCGTGACCTTTTCCCGAAATGCTGCACTGCATCTAGCTTTTCCGGTCAATAGGACTAAAGAGTGCGCGCCATTCCCAAAAAAGCAGAGTTCCCTTGTCGTTCCAGACCACGCCGTCCACCCTCGCCCGCGCCCTTGCCGAACGCGAATACAACCAGGCAACCCCGGTTCAGGCCGCTGTGCTGCAGGAAGATGCCGAGGGCCGCGACCTGCTGGTGTCGGCGCAAACCGGATCGGGCAAGACCATCGCCTATGGCCTGGCCATGGCCGACACACTGCTGGAAGGCGCGGACACGATGGGCCCGGCGGGCGCACCGCTGGCCTTGGTGATCGCACCGACGCGCGAACTGGCGCTGCAAGTACAGCGCGAACTCTCCTGGCTTTATCATTATGCGGGCGCGCGCGTCGTCGCTTGCGTCGGCGGCATGGACCCGGGCCGCGAACGCCGCGAGCTGTCGGCGGGCGCCCATATCGTGGTCGGCACGCCGGGCCGCTTGCGCGATCATCTGGAACGCCGCGCGCTCAATGTCTCGTCGCTCAAGGCCGCAGTTCTGGACGAAGCCGACGAGATGCTCGACATGGGCTTTCGCGAGGATCTGCAATTCATTCTGGAAACCACGCCGCCGGAACGGCGCACGTTGTTGTTCTCGGCCACCCTGCCCAAGACCATCGTGAATCTGGCGACGCATTACCAGCGCGACGCCTTTCGTATCGCCACGGTGGGCGAGACGCGTGGCCATGCCGATATCGAATACCGTGCCATCCGCATCGCGCCCGCCAAAATGGAAAGCGCGGTGATCAATCTGCTGCGCGCCCTGGATGCGCCCAGCGCCCTGGTCTTCTGCAACACCCGCAATTCCGTGCGCCACATGGAATCCATGCTGCTGGAACGTGGCTTTCAGGTGGTGGCCCTGTCCGGCGAACTCAGCCAGCATGAACGCAATCACGCGCTGCAGGCGCTGCGCGACGGGCGCGCGCGGGTCTGCGTCGCCACAGACGTTGCGGCGCGCGGCATCGATCTGCCCAATCTCGATCTGGTTATTCACGCCGAACTGCCCAACGACGCCGAAGTGATGCAGCATCGCAGCGGCCGCACCGGCCGTGCGGGCCGCAAGGGCATCAGCGTGCTCTTGGTGCCGCCGTCGCGCCGCCGCCGCGCCGAAGAAATGCTGGGCCGCGCCCGTGTCCAAGCCGTGTGGGGCAATGCGCCGACACCGGAGGATATTCGCAAGCTCGATCACGAGCGGCTGCTGCAAAGCGCCATTCCCGCCGAACCGGCCAGCGAAGAAGATCTGGCTTTGGCCGATGCGCTGTTGGCGCGTTCGGATGCCCGCACCGTCGCCGCCGCTTTTGTGAAGATGTGCCGCGCCCGTCTGCCCGCGCCGGAAGAAATCGAGAATGAAAGCCCGCGCGACGAACGCCCGCGCCGGAACGACGATCGCCGCGAGACGCGCGAGCATACGCCCCGCGAGCGCGGACATCACGAACACAAATCGCGCGAAGCCCATGAGCACAAGCCGCGTGAGTCCGACACACGTGGACACAAATCGCGCGACCAAGAACGCCGCTCCAATCCGCCGCGCGAACGCGGTCCCGCGCCGGGCGGCATGACCGACGGTGTCTGGTTCCGGCTGAATGTGGGGCGCGAACGCAACGCCGATCCCAAATGGCTGTTGCCGGAAATCTGCCGCCAGGGCGAACTGACCAAAAAGGATATTGGCGCGATCAAGGTGTTCGACACCGAAACCCTGTTCCAGGTCGATGCCAAGATCGCGGAGAAATTCGCGACGATGGTGAGCGAACGCAAGAAAGGCGGCGTGCGCATCATGCAGGCCCAGGACCAGAGCGGCCTATCCCGCGCCCGTCCGCGCGAACATGTCCCGGCCACAGAGGACGCTCCCGCCGCCGCGCCGGAGGCCCCGCGCAAGGACGGCTTCCATCAGCGCAAATTCGACAACCGCAAAGCCGGCGACCAGAAATCTGACGGCCAGAAGCCCGATGACCGGAAGTCTGACGACCGCAAGCCTGGCGACCGCAAATTTGGCGGCCCGAAATTCGGCGACAAGAAAAATTTCGGCGGCAAGAAATTCGGCAAAAAGCGCTTCGACAAAAGCAAACCCGGCAGCCACCCGCCCAAGCGGCAAAAGCCATCCGCCTGAAGCGGCGGCGGACTATTCCGCAGATCGCTCATACATTCGCTGCATCTCAACGAAGGTCTCGTCCAACCGAAGGCCTTCGCGATAGGCGGAAAGATTGTCCGGCCGCGCTACGCCGGGCATCAGGCGCGGGCATGGTTCTTCCGCGCCGATCATTTGCGCCACCGGGATCACGCCCGCCCAGATCGGCAAGCCGTAATCGTCTTCGTCATCCGCGACATTCTTGGCGCGCACCTTGGCAGAAGCGTCTTCGATCCGCATCTTGATCACCATCGTCGCCTTGAATTCCTGCGCATTGATGGGGCGCAACATGTCCGTGCGGCCGGGATAGAAGCGGTCCACCACGCCTTTCAGTGCTTGCATCTTCTCGTCCGCATCTTCGATGAACTGCGCGGTGCCGAAGCACATGGCGGAGCGGTAGTTCGTGGAATGGTGAAAGCCGGACCGCGCCATCACCAGGCCATCCAGATGCGACACCGTAAGACAGGCGGGCGTGCCCAGCTTCAGATGCTTCAACATCCGGCTGGCGGAGGAGCCGTGCCAGTACAGCATTTCGCCTTCGCGCCAGAACAAGGTCGGCGTGCAGAAGGGCTGGCCGTCGATCACATAAGAGACATGGCAGAGCAGCGCCGAATCCAAAATCGCGAACACCGCCGCTTTGTCATAGCTGCCGCGCTCATGGGCGCGCTTCACCTTGTTGCGGGCGGTGACGGGAAAACTGGCGGTAACAGGATCGATCACATCACTCACGGCACTTGCATCCTTGTCTGAGGGATGCAGGATGCGCCATGCGATTGGCTCGAAAAAGAACCAATTCTGGATCGAATTTACCGACCAATTTGTCCGATTGGTCGGCTCTGGTGCCGGTTTTGCCTGGCGCGGGGCGCCGGTCCCAGGCGCTGTACCGGGCCATCCGCACTCTGATCGAAAGCGGCGCGGTCCCGGCCGGAGCCAAGCTGCCCACCACCCGCGATCTTGCCCGCCGCTTCAGCCTGTCGCGGGCCGCCGCCATCGCCGCCTTTGAGACTTTGGTGTCGGAGGGCTTTGCCGAGGCCCGTGTGGGTGCAGGCACCTTTGTCGCGCAGCAAGTCCCCCGCCTGCGTCCCGCGACCGCCGAACCGCAGCCGCCCGACCGCGCCGCGCTGCCTGCGCTGCCGCTCACCGTGGGCGTGACCGCGCCCGACCCGCGCACCGCGCGTATCTTCCGCCGTCTGATGACGCAGCATCTGGCGCGGCCTTCGGCGGAGCTGTTCCGCTATGGCGATCCGCGCGGCGGCCTGGCGCTGCGTCAGGCCATCGCCGCCTATATCCGTGTCGCGCGCGGCGTGCGCTGCCAGCCGCATCAGATCGTGATCACCGCAGGCGCGCAGCAGGGCCTGGACCTTCTCATCCGCGC
>DASYDX010000112.1:0-3544 GCA_036499345.1 Rhizomicrobium sp. | reverse complement strand
CGTCACCGAAGCCTGCATCAAATGCAAGTTCATGGATTGCGTCGAAGTCTGTCCGGTGGATTGCTTCTACGAAGGCGAGAATATGCTGGTGATCAACCCAGACGAATGCATCGATTGCGGCGTCTGCGAGCCGGAATGCCCGCCGGAAGCGATCAAGGCCGATACCGAGGCCGGGCTGGAAAAATGGCTGTCCGTCAACGCCGAATACGCCAAGACCTGGCCCAATATCAGCCAGAAGGCCGACGCGCCGGCGGATGCTAAGGACTGGCAGGGCGTTCCCGACAAGTTCGAGAAGTATTTCGACCCCAAGCCGGGCTCGGGCTCCTGAACTGGAGCCAGCCTCCCAGCCCCCATGTTCGGGCCGGGCGTCCAAATTTGAGACAGCAGATCAAGGACTTGGGAACCGTGGCGCCCAGATTCGAAAGAATCACGGCATTTCAACGGTTTGGTATCATTTTTCTTCCATTTTACCCGAACAAATGCTAGGGTCTTTGACGATCACAACAGTTCGAGACATGACGGATCGGCAGCCTTCCGGCCCGTTTCAGCCATATTGTCGTGAAACCATCATGTCGCTCGCAATTCCCCGCGCCCATACCCAACGGAAGCAGAAATGACCGCAGCCAAAACGCATGCCCCTGCCGCCAAGCCGGCAGCCGCGCCGGCCAAGAAGGTCCCGGCCAATTCCAACAAGAAGCACGAATTCAAGACCAACGACCATGTCGTCTATCCGACCCATGGCGTCGGCAAAGTCTCCGGCGTCGAAGAACAGGAAGTCGCCGGCCTGAAGCTGGAATTGTTCATCATCGAGTTCGAAAAGGACAAGATGACGTTGCGCGTTCCCACCATGAAAGCCAAGGCCGTGGGCATGCGCAAGCTCTCCTCTCCCGAAGTGGTCGGCAATGCACTTAACACGCTGAAGGGCCGTGCCCGCATCAAGCGCACCATGTGGTCGCGCCGCGCCCAGGAATATGAAGCGAAAATCGATTCCGGCGACCTCGTCTCCATCGCCGAAGTCGTGCGCGACCTGCACCGCGCCGGTGGCCAGCCGGAACAGTCTTATTCCGAGCGGCAGTTGTACGAAAAGGCCCTGGCCCGCATGGCGCGCGAAGTCGCCGCCGTGGAACGCACCGACGAGCAGACTGCGGTCAAGCGCGTCGAGGGCATGCTGACCAAGAAAGCCGCGTAACGCAGGTCTCGGCAGCAGATTCCAATAAAAAGCCCGGCAGCAATGCCGGGTTTTTTATTTTAAAATTTCGATCTGCCTCGGGTTGAAGAGGGCCATCTCCAACCGCTCGCCGAAATTCTCCACGATCCCGCGCAGACGAACCTGATGACCGGCCATATCTTCCAGCGACGGCTCAGCATCGCGGAATGATTTGTGGTCCGCGGCTGTGACAATGGCTGAGAATCCTTTGCGATAGTCGAGATTGAAATCCAGAAAGACACGGCCGTCATGGCTGGCGACATTGAGAACCCGTCCGGTGACCAGTTGAAAGCTCCCTGGCGGCGCTGACAAAGACTGCGCGTCGCGAACCGCAAATTCCGGTAGACTCCACACGCCAAGGCTTGCAACGCGCGCTGCGCTTTCTGCATCATAGAAATCCGGCGTGCATTCCTGGCGGTCGGGCGTAACGGACACGCGCGCCAGACCATGCCTGAGTATTTCGGTCTGCAGCCAGACCGTTCCAAACGCCTGTACCCGCAGACGGCCATAACGGTCCTTTTCCGGCGCAGTTGCGGTCAGGGTCAGCGGCGTTTCCATCGCAAGACGGCGCAACATCTGCAGCGCCGTTGCGGCAACCGCGCCGGACGGCCCATCCATGCCCGGAAGCCGTAAGCCGGTGAGAACCGCCGTCCGGCCATCGGCCAGTATGAGGGTGCCGTCTTTGTCCACACGCGTGATATGCGCCGACGCAGCCACAACAGCCCCCGCGCAATCTGGCAGCGGCATCGCATTTGCCGCGCTTGCCCAGATCAACCCCAGAACGGCCCACATGAAACAGAACCGCATGCTCAGTGCACGGCCTTCAGGCTGACGCCGGGAGGCGGCAGCATCGAATCCGGGACAAAGAAATCCGGGATCAAATCTTGGGACGGATCGATGCGATAATGGTCGAACTCTGTAATGCCGTTTTCGGCCAGGAACGTGTCGTCGATCAGAAAATTTCCGCCAAAATTTTTCGTCTTCTGGAAAATGGCATAAGCCGCATCCGCGACGATCGCCGGAGACCGGCAATTGCGGACAGCCTCATCGGAGCCCGCCGCCAACCGGATTGCCGCGGTGCCGATGGCCGTACGCGGCCACAAAGCATTGAACGCGATGCGGCCCGAAAATTCCGCCGCCATGCCGAGTACACACATGCTCATCGCGTATTTCGCCATGGAATAGGCGGTATGGCTCGCGAACCATTTCGCCTGCATATCGAGCGGCGGCGACAGACTCAGAACATGCGGGTTTTCCGCCTTAAGCAAATGTGGAATGCAGAGCTTGGAAACCAGAAAGGTGCCGCGCCCATTGATCTGGCTCATCAGATCGAAACGCTTCATGTCGGTTTCTTGTGTTCCGGTCAGGGAAATCGCGCTGGCATTGTTGACGCAAATGTCGATGCCGCCGAATTTCTCCACTGTCGCCGCGACGGCCGCGGCGACCTGATCGTCGAACCGGATATCGCACGCCAGGGGCAAAGCCTTCCCGCCTGCCCGCTCGATCTCTTCCCCCGCTGTGAAGATGGTGCCCGGTAGCTTCGCGTTCGCGGTCACGGTTTTTGCTGCAATAGCGATATTGGCACCGTCACGCGCCGCCTTCAGTGCGATTGCGAGGCCGATGCCGCGGCTTGCGCCGGTGATGAACAAGGTCTTGCCCTTAAGCGACATCGGATATCCTTTGCGATGGCAGCCCATCTTTACACGAAATTTACGCGCGGGCCGACTTTGGTCCATTGCCGGGCGCGGCGCATCGCCGTCATGCTGCTCGCGGTCCCTGCGAGGAGACATCTCCATGAGCGCCAGGAATACATCCCACCGCTACGGCACCGTCGCCATGAGTTTTCATTGGACCATCGCGGCGTTAATAATTTTGAATGTCGTGCTCGGCGTCTGGTTCGTGAACTTCCTGGAACGGGGCGATCCGACACGCGGAACCGTCGTCAATCTGCACGAGACCCTCGGCATTCTGGTCCTGCTGCTCAGCCTGCTCCGGCTGGGCTGGCGCTTGATGAATCCCATTCCCGCCCTTCCGGCAGATTTCAGTCCCGGCAAGCGCATATTTGCGCGCGGCACGCATTACACGCTGTACGCGCTGATGATCCTGGTGCCCTTCATCGGCTGGGCGCTGGCGTCGCTCCCCGACCGGCCGCTGGTTCTGGCGTTCGGAGCGATCCCCTGGCCCAAGATTTTCTATTTTGCCAACCTGTCCGCCGACGCCAAGAAAGCGGCGGCCGGGATCGTGGCGCCCAGCCATATCGTCCTGGCTTTTCTATTATTCGGCCTGGCCGTCGGGCATCTCTGTGCCGCGCTATTTTATCACGGCGTGATCCGCAAA
>DASYDX010000111.1:0-9018 GCA_036499345.1 Rhizomicrobium sp. | reverse complement strand
CGGCTGTATGAGAAGGCCATGAACAAGACACCCAAGAACCCTGCCAAGATGACCGACGCCGAGCGCGCCGCGATGAAGGCGCACCATCCCCAGCCCTTCGGCACCAAGGCGCAGCAGAACAAGGGCAAGCGGGTACAGCCTGCCTTTCAGAAGCGGAACAATCAGAAGGGCCGCTAAGGCGCGATTGCCAGGGCGTCGCGGGCCGCAAGGCTGTCGCGCTGGGTGATCCATTCGGGATTGGCGTTCATGTCGATCTCGAGCTTGCCGACGCTGACGAAGAAGAAGCGGCGCAGATGCTCGGCCAAGATGGCGGCGGGCAACGCGGCGTGCGGTGCCGCATCCGGGAAGCGGACATAATAATCGAGATAGGTGCAGGCGTCCTGGCCGGGATTGAGCGGCGGCTGGCGGTACGTGAAATCGAGCTTGCGATAACCCCGGCGCAGCCACCAGGCGAGACGGTCATACGGGTCGGTGCCGCTGTCGCGGAGATCGGCGGCGAGTTGCTCTGCCGTCATGCGGGCGGGATTGTTCTGTTCGCAAGTGACGAAGAGAAAGCCGCGTGAGGCCGGAACGGTTTGCCGCGCGAAATGCGCAAGTTTTTCTTCCATGTCGGTGAGGAGTAGGGGTGCGAGGCCGCGGCCGCGATAGGCGGGATCGACGCAGATGAAATTGAGCTGGCAGGAGGCGGCGGCGCCATACTGCGCCCAGGCCGCGTCATAGCCGTAATAGATATAGTTGGTGGCGCCTGCGACTTTGCCGGTGGCGGGATCGATGGCCACGGTGATCCGCTCGCTGATCGGGCCGAATTCGCGATTGATTGTGGCTTCGCTGGTGAGGGCGAGGACGGTTTGAAAGCCTTCGATGGGTTCGCGTTCTTCCGGCAGAGTGAAGACCTGACCATAGAGCGCGTAGAATTGCGGCAGGAGCGGGTCGTCGGGGTGCACGATATCGATCAACGTGAAATCCGTATTCCGCATCGTCAGCTCGCGACCTCGATCACGACATGGCGGGCGCCGCCGACGCCGCCGGTCAGATGCGCCATCTCATCGAGATTGATGATCCGCAAGCGCAGGTCATGGCCGTTGGCATGGGGGCCGTTGCGGTGCCGGGCTTCCTTCGACATGTCGAATTTGTAGAGCTTGGCGATGCGCTCACCATCCTTGGCGAAGATGGTGGCGTAGAGATTGATGCGCTCGAATTTGGGGAAGCTTTTGCGCAAGAAAAGCTCGCCGATATTGGCGAAATGATGCGCGACGCCGCGTTCCACGCCCGGTTTGAGATAGATCGCGCCCATGGCCAAATTCAGGATCTTTCCCTTGGCGGGGATTTTGCGGAAATGCGATTGCTCCATTTCGGCTTCGGACAAATCGCCATTCATCCAATCATCCATCGCCGTATCGGTGAAATGAAACGCGTCGAGAAAGCCGACATTGGCGCCTTGCGCGTCGGTGAGGCGCAGGCCGGTGGCCGCGCCGATCTTCACGGCATGCTGGACGATGTCACGATCCATCGTGTCGCCCTTGAAGGCTTTGTGCGCGAAATCCGAAAGGCCGTAAAGCGCGCTTCCGGGCGCGTAGGGATGGGCACGGTAGGTGACGGTTTCGCGGGCCGCGACATGGACATGGCCCCTTTTTTCCCGCCAAGCGGAGACGAGTTTGGAGACCAGCATGATGGCGGAGAAAAAGACAATGCAGACCAGGAAGGTGATCGGCCATCCGAATTCCGTCGCCCATTCGGGAATAGAGCGGCTTTTCTGAATGTCCTTGTAGAAAAACGTGAAGCCAAAAGTAACGATGGCTGAGGTTGCGCCAACGGCGCCCCAGGCTTTGCGGCCGATGGTTGTCAGTGCGTGCCAGATGTCTTGAAACGTCATGCGGGCCCCCCGGCCGATAGCGATCTCCCTTTTATGGCGGGTGAATGCGCGGGGAGGCAAGCGGAACGGCTGGTTCCACCTAAAACAATTTCGTGACGCGGACGGATTATGTCATCAATTTCGCACTCTCCCGCTTTGCGCGTGGCGAGGATTTTCAAACCCTATAAGAGTCAAAGCCCTTGCGCATTCCCATGCGCCGGATACCTGCCGGTGTGGACCGGTAGTTCGACGATCCGGCGGCCGAAATTTCTCACATCATCAGACTGGTGGCTTTGGGCCATGTGTTCCGCGCGGAGAGCGCGGAGGCGCGGGATAGTTCTTTCGAGAATGCGGGCGGGGCGATCAAGGCTTTGCACACAACAGGAGCATGACGATGACGAAAATTGCCATCAAAGTAGTGAAGAAGGTTAAGGCCGTGCCGGGGAAGAGTGCGAAGGTCAAGGCAGCGGGCAAGGATGTGAATACCGACGCGCTGGAAGCGCTGCACACGATCAAGTCGCATCATTATCGCTACAAGTAAAGTGCGGGGGGCGGATCGTGGGGAACAGGATCCGCAAGACGGCGCGCCGGCCCAAGACCGGGCGGGACGCGAAGGCGGCGGCGGAAATCCGCAAGGCGGCGCAATCCTACGGCAAGCGGGCGATGGCGATTTTGTGGGCCATCGCATCTGCCGCCGAGAGCGACAATGCCCGCATTGCGGCGTGCAAGGAAATATTGGACCGCGGTTATGGCAAGGAAGGCCGGTTGCCGCCCAGCGAACAAGAGAAAGCCGCGATCCGGCGTATCGAGCGCATCATTGTCGACCCTAAAGATTGAAACCCCGCGCGTGTTCAAGCCGCTGCTTTTGCCGTCGCGCTATAAGGGCGCGTATGGCGGTCGCGGGTCGGGCAAATCGCATTTCTTTGCCGAGAAATTGGTGGAGGATTGCCTGGAAGAGAAGGGGCTTTTGGCGGTCTGCATTCGTGAGGTGCAGAAGAGTTTGATGCAATCGTCCAAGCGGCTGCTAGAAGCCAAGATCGCGGCGCTGGATGTCGGGCATCTGTTCAAAGTGTTCGAGCGGGAGATCGAGACGCCGGGCGACGGGCTTATCATCTTTCAGGGCATGCAGGACGCAACAGCCGAGTCGATCAAGTCCCTGGAAGGGTTCAAGCGGGCTTGGATTGAGGAAGCGCAGGTTCTGTCGGCGCGGTCATTGACGTTGCTGCGGCCGACTATTCGCGCCAAGGACAGTGAAGTGTGGGCGAGCTGGAATCCCCGGCGCAAATCGGATGCCGTTGATGATTTCTTTCGCGGGCGGCCGGTGCCGGGTGCGGTGACGATCCATGCCAATTGGCGCGACAATCCCTGGTTTCCCGCCGAGCTGGAAGCGGAGCGGCAGTTGGATTTTGCGCGATACCCAGACAGATACGACCGCGAAGCCAGAAATGGCTTCAGTGCGACGCTCTTGGCAACGATGGCTCACGAAATGTGCCACTTGCGTCAGGAGCTGACGGGTGACCGCGGTCATCACACGGTCGCTTTCAAGCGCATGGCTGCGCGCGTCTGCCGCGCTCATGGCTTCGATCTGAAGACTTTTTGATTGACCCCTCCGGTCTTCGCAGCTTGCTTTTGCGCTCCGGCCGATGCCGGAGCGCAATAAGCGCTGCTACAACCACTTCCCCTGCTAGCGCGCTTACGCGCGCGCAAGGGAGGTGGGCCTTTGCTTGGATCAGCGCCGGGCAGCCCAAGTGGCGCGAAGACCCGAGGGGTAAATAACAAGCAGAGTTCGCCGCCTGCGACCGCGCCCCCCTTCGCGGTTGCCTGGGCGCGACGGGACCCCGCTGGCGAAAGCCGGCGGGGTCTTTTTTTGTTTCAGGCTTTGTCCAGGATCGCGCGCGCTTCTTGCGCGAGGCGGGTCAGGCTTGCGGCCAACGCATCGGCCTTGGCATGCGGCTCTTCAAACAAGCGTTCGGTGGCGCGCGCCGCTTCGCTCAAACCGGCATAGCCATAGATCGCAGCACTTGAACCCATGCTGTGGGCCAGGCGGTGCAGGATGCGATGTTCTTCGGTGCCGAAAGCAACCGTGTTCGAATCGGCTGCCGCGCGCGTCAATTCTTCGGATCGCGCCGCCAAACGGCGCAGATAATTGGGCCGAAGCGCGGCCAACGGGTCGGGACTATTCCCTGGCTCTTGCGGGACACTCATGGTTTCCAAGCCGTTAATATGGAACCGGCATACACCCTGACTTAAGGAAGCAGAGCGTACCGATATCATTCTGCACATCAAGGTCCTCGGGGGCGGGCCGTCATAGAGTGTCATTCATGTCAGCCGATGCCATAAAAATTCTCTCCGTCGAAGATGACGATGATGATGCCGATCTGTTGGCATTCGCGCTGGAACAAGCGCCGGATCGAACTTACGACCTGCGCCGCGCACGCTCTTTGAAGCAGATGCATGATGTGCTGGCCCGCTTTCGCCCCGACATCGTGCTTCTGGATCTCAACCTTCCGGATTCCGGCGGCCTGGACACGGTGCGCCAGGCGGTCTTGGCGTCGCACGATGCGCCTATCCTGGTTCTGACCGGCAAGAGCGATGATGAAACCGGCCGCGGCGCAGTCGAGGCGGGCGCGCAGGATTTTCTGCCCAAGGTGGAAATGATGACGCCGGTCCTGAAGCGCGCCATCGATTTCGCCATTCAGCGAAAAACCATTGTGCGTGCCGCCGAACTGCGCGCCGCCACGGATGCGCTGACCGGGCTGGCCAATCGCGCCGCCTTTACCCGCGTGCTGGATGCGGCCACCGCCCAAGCCACGCGTCATGCCAGCGGTTTTGCGCTGGCCTTCATCGATCTGGATGGCTTCAAAGCGATCAACGACACATTCGGCCATGCTGCGGGCGATGAAGTGTTGGTCGAAGTCGCGCGGCGTGCCAAAGCGATGGTGCGCGCATCGGACCATCTGTGCCGGTTGGGCGGCGATGAATTCGTCGTGCTGCTGGACAGCGTCGCGATGCCCGATCTCGCCCAGGCGGCGGCATCGCGCTATGCCGCCGCCATCGAAGCGCCGATTGCAATTGGCGCGGGCGCGATGGTGCGGGTGGGGGCAAGTCTGGGCCTGGCGTTCTGTCCCGCCGACGGCATGACACCGGCCCAGTTGGTGCAGGCGGCGGACCGGCGCATGTATGCCGCCAAGGCCGAGCGCAAACGTAGCGAGCGGGCGGCGTCATGAGCCGCGCGGCGCAATCGCTGAATACGCTTTGCGCCGCACTGACGATATTGGGCGCCCTTCTGGCGCTGAGCGGTTGGGTCTTCGATGTCGCGCTTCTCAACCGGCTCAATCCGGCTTTCATTCCCACGCAGTTCAACAGCGCGCTGGCTTTCCTGCTTTATGGACTGGGCCTTGCCGCGCTGAATTGGCGCCGGCGCTGGGTGGCGCGTGCCTTGGCCGTGGCGGTCACCGCCATCGGCCTGGCGACTTTGTTCGAGTATGTTTCGGGCATCGCGTTGGGTATCGACACACTGTCCGGCTTCTATATGTCAGGAGCGGGCATGACCCATCCCGGTCGCATGGCGATCTCCATGACGGTCGCGATTGCCAGCCTGGGCGCGGCCTTGATGCTGCTTTCATGGGACGCGATGGGCGAGATGCGCCGCGCCGTTCTGGCGGTGTTGGGCAGCGTGGCGGCGGCGGTGGGGTTGGGCGGCTTTCTGGCGTTCGCCGCGCAGCTGCAAAGCACCGCCGGATGGATCGGCTTCACCCAGATCGGTTTTCCCAGCGCCACCTTGTGCCTGCTGGCGGGCGGCAATGTTCTGCTCAATCTGCGCATGCGTTCCGAACGGACCGCGAATTGGCTCCCGATCCCGCTGGCGGCAGGATTGCTGGCGCTGCTGATCACGCTCACCAATGCGCTTTCCGCCGATCAGGATGCCGCACTCTCCGACAGGGTGCAGGACGCAGCGCAGGATGTGGCGCGCGAAAGCCAGGCGGAAATGAACGACATTTTCATCGCCCTGGACCGCATGGCGAACCGGTGGAATACGGCGGACGGCACGCCGCCCGCGGTGTGGCAGGCCGATACGAATGCCTATTTGCGGGGTTATCCCGGTCTGCGCTCCATCGTTTGGGCCGATGATGCGGGCCGTATCGGGCGTATCGCACGACGGCATGCCGCCACGGCCACTTCGCGCATGGTGGGCGATCAGGCGCTTGCCGATGCCAAGCGTCTGGAGGCGGCGCGCAAGGCCAGCCGTCTGCACACCGCACAGGCCAGCGGCGCGGTGCGTCTGCGCGATGGCGGCGCGGGCTTTGTTTATGTCAGCCCGCTTTCCAATCGCGGCGCCGATGACGGCTTTCAGATCGCCACCATCGATTTCAAGGCTTTCTTCGACAATGTGCTGACGCGCGCCAGCCATCCGGGCCTGGACATCGCCGTGCTGGAAGAGGGGCGTGTGGTCTATGGCGGCAAGTTGACGGCCACTGCGCGCAGCCACACGGTGGCGCTGGGCTTTCAGGGCAATCGCTGGCGGATTGCGGCGACGCCTTCGCCGTCCTTCCTAGCGGCGAGTCGTACACATCTGGCGGGCGTCTTTTTCACCGCCGGTCTTGTTTTCATCGCGCTGATAACCGCCGCAGTTTTTTTTGCGTTGCGCTGGCGGCAGAATGCCGATGCCCTGGCGGTGCGCGAAGAAGAGTTGGAGCGCAGCGAGGAACGCACTGCACTGGCGTTGCGCGGATCGGGCGTCGGCTTGTGGGACCGCAACGCCATCACCAGCGAGCTCTATCTGTCGCCGCGCGTGCGGGAGATCATGGGCTTTCCCCCCGACTATGTCGGCGACCGCAACACGCTGATAGGCCGGGTTCACCCGCACGATATCGGCATTGTGGGCCCGGAGCTTTTTCGCGCCGTGCAGGAAAAGCGGCCTTATGACATTGAAGGCCGGGTGCGGCGGCAGGACGAGACTTATATATGGGTGCGCCTGCGCGGCGTGCCGGTGTTCGACGAGGCCGGGACCCTGATGCGGGTCGCCGGTTCCCTGGACGACATCACCAAGCTGAAAGAGGCGGAAGCCGCCCGCAAGGCGAGCGAAGAATCTTTCCGCAACACCATGGAAGCCGCAGCTATCGGCATGGCGCTGATTTCACCGCAGGCCCGGCTGGTCAAGAGCAACAAAGCGCTGTCGGTCCTCACCGGCTATAGCGAAGCCGAAATGCTGGCGATGGATGCGCGCGCGCTTTTTCCCGACGATTTCGATGAAGACCGCCGCCAGATGCGCCGCCTGCTCGCGGGCGAGATCGACCATTACGAGCGAGAGCAAATGCTCCGGACCAAGGGCGGGCGGCCGGTCTGGGTTCTGCTCAACGCCACTTTGGCGCGCAATCCCGACGGCAGCCCGCAGCATGTGGTCAAACAGCTTCTCGATATCTCCGAACGCAAGGAGATGGACCGCATGAAAAGCGAGTTTGTGTCGGTGGTCAGCCATGAATTGCGCACGCCGTTGACGGCCATTCGTGGTTCGCTGGGCCTGATGGCGACGGCGATGAAAGACAGTCTGCCGCCCAAAGCACTGCATCTGGTGGAGATCGGCCATCGCAACAGCGAGCGGCTGATCGCGCTGGTCAACGATATTCTGGATATGGAAAAGCTGGCCGCCAACCGCATGCATTTCGAGCACAAGCGCGAGGATATGGCGGCGCTGGCGGCGCAAGCCGTGGAATCCACCGCGGCCTATGCGGAGAAATACAAAGTCGCGTATGTGCTGGAAAATCGCGGCGCCGACATGCCGGTGATGGTGGACGCCAATCGGATGGCGCAAATATTGGCCAATCTTCTGTCCAACGCCGCGAAATTCTCGCCCGAAGGTGGTCGCGTGCGGGTGGTGACCCGCAGCCGCGCGGGCCAGGCCAGGGTCGAAGTGATCGATAATGGCCCCGGCATTCCCGAAGAATTCAAAGCCCGCATCTTTGGCCGCTTCGTTCAGGCCGACAGTTCCGTCACTCGCGCAAAGGGGGGCACGGGGCTGGGCCTGCACATCACGCGCGAGCTGGTGGAGCGGATGGGCGGCACCATCGGCTTCGAATCCTTGCCGGGCGAAGGTGCTACTTTCTGGGTGGAATTCCCGCTGGTGGAAGAGGCGCGAGACGTTGCGCCCGGCTCCGGCAAGCTGGTGCTGCCGCGTGTGCTGCATGTCGAGGACGATGCCGATCTGACCGCGATCCTGGCGGCGGGGCTGAAAGGCCGCGCTACTATCGTTGCCGCGCGCACCTTGAAAGAGGCGGAGGCGCATTTATCCGCCGGGGGCTTCGATGCGGTGCTGCTGGACGTGGGCATGCCCGATGGATCGGGCCTGTCGCTGATCCAATCGCTGCGCCATCTGGTCAGTCCGCCGCCGGTGATCATTCTTTCCGCCCATGAGATCGATCCCGTGGCCACACGTGACGCCGCCGCGGTGCTGGTGAAATCGCGCATCGCCGAATCCGAGATCGCACAGAGGGTGATGGATGTGCTGGCGCAGAGCGCATCCGGAAAACCGCAAAAGGCCGCGTCATGACCGGGGCATGTCACATCCTTTGCGTCGATGACGAAGAAGACATCCGCGATGTCGTGCGTCTGTGCCTGGAGATGGCGGACGGCTTCGTCATCGATGTTTGCACCAGCGGCGCCGAAGCCGTGGCGTTCCTGGAAAAAGCGCGGCCCGATCTGGTGCTACTGGATGTGATGATGCCGGGCATGGATGGGCCTGCCACGCTTGCGGCGCTACGCGGCACCGCCCATGGCAAAACCGTGCCGGTGGTTTTCATGACCGCCCGCATCCGCGAGGCGGAAATCGCGCAGTATCTGGCGCTGGGCGCGGCGGGCGTGGTTCCCAAACCTTTCAATCCTGCAACCTTGGCCGAAGATGTGCGCAGGCTGTGGCGGGAATCGCTGGAAAAGATTTCGCACGGGACATAAGACATTGCGCATGGACATTCCCGCGTGAGTACCGTCGGTCAGGCTTTCGACAGCGCCTTGGAAGGCCTCAGGGTGCGCTATGTCACCAAGCTGCAAGAAGCGGTCGAGGATTTGCGCAAGCTGACCGCCTTTTGCGAGATGGACGCACTCTCACCCGATATCGTGGAAGCGGCGCGCGCCTTGGCGCACAAACTGACCGGCAGCGGGCGGACATTGGG
>DASYDX010000110.1:0-9029 GCA_036499345.1 Rhizomicrobium sp. | reverse complement strand
TGCGCTTTCGGACGATGTCTGGGTGGTCGCGCCGGAAGCCGAACAATCCGGCGCCTCGCATTCGCTGACCCTCACCATGCCGCTTCGCCTGCGGGAAGTGTCCGAGCGCCGTTATGCCGTCAGCGGCACGCCCACCGATTGCGTGATGATGGGCTGCCTCCAGCTTCTGAAAGACAAGCCGCCGGAACTGGTTCTGTCGGGCGTGAATTGGGGTTCCAACCTCGCCGACGATGTCACCTATTCGGGCACCATCGCGGGCGCGATGGAAGGTTGCGCGTTGGGTATTCCGTCCGTGGCTCTGTCGCAGGCAGGCGATGAGGAGAAGCGCGAAAATATCGACTGGTCGCCGGGAGAGGTTCATGGCCCGCGCCTGATCCGCCAATTGCTTGATGCGGGCTGGCCCGATGGCACCTTGATGAACATCAATTTCCCGCACGCCGCGGCGGCGGATGTGAAAGGCTGGGCGCTGGTTCCTCAGGGCCGCTACGACCTGCAATCGACCGAAATCGAAGAGCGCCGCGACGCCCGCAATCGGGCCTATTACTGGATCGGCCTGCGCCGCCGGCGGGCTTCCCCGCCGGAAGGAACCGATCTGGGCGCCGTCTATAATGGAAAGATTTCGGTAACCCCGCTGCACATGAACCTGACCGAAGCGGCGGTTCTGGAAAAAATGCAGGAAAAGCTTGGTGGGAACTTCGGCCCTGGCTGAGAGGGAACTTTAACCCTCCCACCAGAGTTAAAGCCTTCTTCATTCTTAACGAAGATGATCCGATTCGAGACATCATGCGGAAGGCATGAAATGGACGGGTCCGTGAAGAAAGCCGTGCTGGTTGCGCTGATCTGCGCACCCTGGCTTGGCGCCTGCACCCAGAGTCCGGAAACCACCTTCGACTGGGGCGTCAACGACCAATTGCCCAAGCGGCATGTCGCGCGCAATGACGTGACGCGCAGCGATCTGCCGCGTGTTGCCACGCCGAAGCCGCGTCCCAAGAATTCACCGAAGGCCAGCGCCACGCCGGTCTATCGCGCGCCGTCTTCGCAGCCGCCGCGTGCGGACGATCCCAATGCGCCCAGTTTCGTGTGGCCGGTATCGGGGCCGGTGATTTCGGATTTCGGCGGCCCCGCCAATGGCGAGCGCAATGACGGCATCAATATCGCCACGCCCATGGATACGCCGATCCATGCCGCCGCGAGCGGCACCATTACGTATGCGGGGAACGAGTTGAAGGACTATGGCAATCTGGTGCTGATCAAGCATCAGGATGGCTATGTCACCGCCTATGCCCATGCCGACCGGCTGATCGTGAACCGCGGCGATGTGGTGAGCCGGGGGCAGGTCATCGGCTATGCGGGCAAGAGCGGCGATGTCAGTTCGCCGCAAGTGCATTTCGAGATCCGCCGCGACACACAGCCGGTGAATCCCAAGCCGCTTTTGGTAGCGCGCAACTCGTAAGACGGCTGGTCAGATTTTCTGACCGAGTTCGCCCGCCATATCTTGAACGTATTGCCATGCGACGCGGCCACGAAGCGCGGCCAGGGAAAGTGTGCAGCGGTTTCCCGTTGGCCGCGCGACAATCAGATTTTCTGACCGAGCTCCCCAGCCATATCCTGAATGAATTGCCAGGCCACGCGACCAGACCTCCCGCCGCGTCCCATCGCCCAGGCCAACGCTTTGGCGCGCAATTCGTCCTTCGCGATCTTCAATCCGAAATGGCCGGCATAGGATTCCACCATCGCCAGATAATCGTCCTGGCTGCAATTGTGGAAGCCGAGCCAAAGGCCGAAGCGGTCTGACAGCGAGACTTTCTCTTCAATGGCCTCGCCCGGATTGATCGCGGTGGCGCGCTCATTGTCGACCAGATCGCGCGGCATCAGATGTCGGCGGTTGGAGGTGGCGTAGAACAGCACATTGCCGGGACGGCCTTCGATCCCGCCTTCCAGTGCCGCCTTCAGCGATTTGTAACTGGTGTCGTCCTTGTCGAAGGAAAGATCGTCGCAGAACAACAGAAAGCGGCGGCCATCGCTGCGCAGCAGGCGCAGCAGTTGGGGCAGGCTGGAGATATCTTCGCGATGGACTTCAATCAGCACGAGGGGCTTTTTTCGCCCGCGATTGACCTGTGCATGCACGGCCTTGACCAGCGAACTTTTGCCCATCCCGCGCGCGCCCCAGAGCAGCGCATTGTTGGCGGGCAGGTCGTCGGCGAAGCGGCGGGTATTGGCGAAAAGCGTCTCGCGCTGATTTTCGATGGCCTTGAGCAGCTCCATCTCGATACTGGCGACATGGGCCACGGGCGCAAGCGTGCCCAGCGCGGGCTCCCACACAAAGGCCGATCCCTGGGCCGGCAATCGCGCGGGGAGCGGGGGCGGCGCCAACCGCTCAAGGGCGGCCGTGACCCGCGCCGCCAGCCCGGCTTCGGCGCTGGAGGATTTTGCGCGCTTTTTCATACCCTAAGTCCTTGTTTTTCCACGGTTGCAAACAGGACCGCCCCCGCTATAGTCCGCCCGCATCCGCGTCAGAGTGAATCCTTCGCCCATGAACATGTCCGATCCGACATTCCAAACATTGACGTTGATCGTCCCGATGCTGGCGATCTTTTACTTCCTTCTCTGGCGCCCGCAACAGCAGCGCGCCAAGGAGCTGCGCAAGCAGATCGATGGTCTGCGCCGCGGGGATACCGTGGTGATCGGCGGCATTGTCGGGCGCGTGGTCAAGGCGCCTGGCGCCGAAGATGCGGAAGTGACGGTCGAGATCGCCGACAATGTGCAGGTCAAGGTGCTGAAGGCCGCGCTCAACGATGTGCGTCCGAAAGCAAGCGCGGAAGAGAAGAACTGACGTGCTGCAAGTTTCGCCCTGGACCCGGATCATCACCTTCCTGCTTTTGCTTGGGGGCGGGCTGATCGCTCTTCCCAATGCGCTGCCCGATAATGTCCTGAATCGCTTCCCCGCCTGGCTGCCGAAAAGCAGCGTCAATCTGGGTCTGGATCTGCAGGGCGGTTCTTATCTTCTGCTCGAAGTTCAGCTCGACCAGGTGATGAAGGACAAGTCCGAGGCGATGATCGGCGATATCCGCGCCGCGTTCCGCAAGGCGCGCATCGGTTATACCGATCTGGGCGCCAAGGGTGAGACCGTCACCGTCAAAGTGACCGATACCGGCCGCTATGCCGAAGCCAAGAAGCTGGTCACCGATCTCAATCCGTCGCTGGCGACGTCTGTCCTGGGCAGCGGCACCAAGCAATATGGGATCACGGAGGCCGATGGCGGCGTCATGGTCCTGACCATGACCGACACCTACAAGGTCCAGGCCAAGCAGCAGATCCTGGAACAGTCAATCGAAGTGGTGCGCCGCCGTATCGACGAGTTGGGCACCCGCGAGCCGTCCATCTCCCGTCAGGGCGAGGATCGCGTTCTGGTCGAAGTGCCGGGCCTTCAGGATCCGCAACAGCTCAAGAATATTCTGGGCAAGACCGCCAAGATGACGTTCCAGTTGGTGGACGAGGCTGCCAATCCCAATGCGGCGACCGCGCCCATCGGCGACGACATCCTGCCCATGATGAACGAGATCCCTGGATCGCCGCCGCAAAAGATCGTGGTCCAGCGCCGGGTTCTGGTTTCCGGCGACCGGCTGACGGATGCCGGCGTGGCCTTTGATTCCCGGAGCGGCCAGCCGGCCGTCACCACGCGGTTCGACAGTGTCGGCGCCCGCCAATTCGGCGAAATGACCAAGGAACATGTGGGTCATCGCTTCGCCATCGTGCTGGACAAGCAGGTGCTGTCCGCGCCCGTGATCCAGGAACCGATCCTGGGTGGGTCGGGTCAGATCACCGGCAGCTTCACCACCAAGACCGCCAACGACCTGGCCGTGCTTCTGCGCGCGGGTGCGTTGCCGGCGCCGCTGAAGATTATCGAAGAGCGCACCGTGGGCGCCGAGCTGGGCGCCGACTCCGTCAAGGCCGGCCGCTATTCCGCCATGGGCGGATTGGCGCTGGTCGCGCTGTTCATGGTCCTGCGCTATGGCATGTTCGGGCTCTTCGCCGACATCGCGCTGACCTTCAACGTGATCCTGCTGTTGGCCATTCTAACCTTGCTCGGCGCGACGCTGACCCTGCCGGGCATCGCGGGTATCGTGCTCACCATGGGCATGGCGGTGGACGCCAACGTCTTGATCTATGAGCGAATCCGGGAAGAGCAGCGCAATGGGCGCTCCATGCTGGCCTCCATCGACACCGGCTTTCGCCGTGCCATGGCGACCATCATCGACGCCAACATGACCCATTTGATCGCGTCGCTGATTCTGTTCCAGCTGGGTTCGGGGCCGATCAAAGGCTTTGCCGTCACCCTGGGACTGGGCATCATCACCTCCTTCTTCACGGCGGTGATGGTGACGCGCCTGATCGTCGTGACCTGGCTGAACGCCGCCCGGCCCCGGAAACTGACGATTTAAGTCCACTCGGTCGCCTGATGGCGGGTTCCCTACGAAGCGCCTAACATTCCCCCCAGACTCAAATCGGGGAGGGGACATGGCCGCGTTTTTGGGAAATCTTCGCAACGTCGTGATCGCGAGTTTCATTCTCGCATTGTTGCTTGTCATTCTGTACGCATCCGTTCAGGGCTTCGACGCCCTGTATTTCGAATTGTTCACGCTCCGCTGGCTGCATGTGGTCGCGGGCATCATGTGGATCGGATTGCTGTGGTATTTCAATTTCGTTTCCACACCCACCACGCCCCAGATACCGGAGGAATTGCGCCCGGCTCTGGGCCGTTACATCACGCCGGCGGCGCTGTGGTGGTTTCGCTGGAGCGCGAT
The DNA here is from genome assembly GCA_036499345.1 of Rhizomicrobium sp. GTDB lineage: Bacteria > Pseudomonadota > Alphaproteobacteria > Micropepsales > Micropepsaceae > Rhizomicrobium. The sequence goes on along the minus strand of DASYDX010000110.1, from coordinate 4,224 downwards.
GGCCACCATTCTTCTGGGCATCGTGCTGGCCTATCGCAACGATTATCTGATCGAGGCCTACACGCTCGATCTGTCGCAGGGGCTGTCGGGTTATCCGCTTGGCCCAAAATATCTGGCCATCGGCATCGGCATGTGGCTGGGCACCATCATGTGGTTCAATGTCTGGTTCGTGATCTGGCCCAACCAGCAAAAAGCGCTGAACATCGACGGCAAATATCCGGACCTTGCCGCGGCGGAAAAATCCGCCGCAGCCAAAACGGCCGGGCAATTCAGCCGCATCAATACCTTGCTCTCGCTTCCCATGCTGTTCAGCATGATCGCGGCAGGGCATCTCTACTAAGGCGCGAGTCATGGAATAGGGGGAACCGCCCGGCCGTACGGGCGGTTCTTTTTTGATGGACACGCTTTTGGCAACCCGGCTCGCCCAGACGGTGCGGGCTTCCGATCCGGACCGGTATTTTTCCAGCTTGTTCGCACCGGCGAACCATCGCCCGTATCTCCACGCGCTCTATGCCTTCAATCACGAAGTGGCGCATGTCGCTGAGAGCGTGCGCGAGCCGATGCTGGGAGCGATCCGGCTGGAATGGTGGCGCGAAACCGCAGAAGGTGCGGCAAAGGGCAATCCGCGCAATCACGACGTGGCGCGCGGGTTGGCGGCGCTGTTCGGCGCGTACAGGCTGGCGCTCGCGGATTTTGAAGCGATCATCGCGGCTCGCACTTTCGATTCTTCGGGCGAGCATTTCGCCGACTTCGCGGGACTGGAATCCTATCTCGACGCCACGGGCGGCGGCGTGATGCGATTGGCGGCACAGATTTTGGGCGGTGATCCTGCCGTGACGCGTGAGGCGGCGCAGGCCTATGGCCTTGCCGGTGTGCTGCGCTCCCGCTCTTTCCATAGCCGCCGGCACAAGCTGTATCTGCCGCTCGATCTGCTTTCGGCGCTGCATCTGACTGCGGATGAGTTTTTCATTCTGGACAATGATCCGCGCATCGGCGCTGCCGTGCGTCAGACGGGGCTGCGCGCCCGCGATCATTTCCTGGCGGCCCGGCGCGGACCAAAGCCGCGCGCATCCTTGCCCGCGCTGCTGCCCGCGGCCTTGGTGCCGGTCTATATCAAAAAGCTGGGACGGGACGTGCCCATCCACCGCCGCCAGATGGCGCTTCTGGCGGCGGCGATGAAACAACGTTTGTGATCAGGCTAGTCCGCTTTCGCCGCGCGCCCCGCGCGCTTCGCCGCTCTTGTATTTCACATCGCCCTGAATGATGCGGCGATAATCCTTGAGCTGCTGCTGCGCCGCGCGAAAGACATCGTCCAGCAGGGCATAAGCGTCGGCGGGAGGCTTTTCGGCGCCGCGCGCGCTTTCGCGGCTGACCACCAATTCCTTGCCCGGAACGCGCAGCACGACATGAATGTCGGGAATATTCTGTCCGGTACGATGGCTTTTGTGCGGCATCTCGATCACCACCCGGCAACCGATAATGTGATGATGAAATTGCTCCAGCTTGGCGATGTGATCGTCCACCGCCGCCTTCAGAGCGTCAGAAGAATCCATATTGTGAAAGGAAAGTTCGAGGGGTGTATCCATGATTGTTCCGCTTGGTTTCTCATAGAGTAACGCCCGGAACTATACCTGGTTTTCCGCCAAATTCCTTTTTTCCAGCCAGGCGCCGAGGTCCGTCAGCGCCCGTTCGCTCATGGCCTGTTTGCGGTCTTTGCCCTTGACTTTGGGTTTTGCGGGCAGGAGCGGAAACAACCCGAAATTAACGTTCATGGGTTGGAAAGTTTTGGCGTCCGCGCCACCGGTGATGTGGGACAGAAGCGCCCCGAAGGCGGTGGTGGATGGCGGTGGAGAGATTGTCTCGCCCACGGCTTCCGCGGCTGCGAAACGCCCGGCGAGCAGGCCGATTGCGGCGCTTTCGACATAGCCTTCCACACCCGTCACCTGTCCGGCGAACCGCAGATGCGGCTGCGATTTCAATCGCAGTTCCGCGTCGAGCAGGCGCGGCGAATTGATAAAGGTGTTGCGGTGCAGACCGCCCAGGCGGGCAAACTCGGCTTTTTCCAAACCGGGGATGCTGCGGAAGATGCGAACCTGTTCGCTATGGCGCAGCTTGGTCTGGAAGCCTACCATATTCCACAAGGTGCCCAGTGCATTGTCCTGGCGCAGCTGCACCACCGCATAGGGTTGGCTTTGCGCGCGGGGATCGCGCAGCCCCACCGGCTTCATCGGGCCGAAGCTTAGAGTCTCTTCGCCACGTGACGCCATCACCTCGATCGGCAGGCAGGCTTCGAAATAGGGCGTGGATTTATCCCATTCTTTGAAATCGGTCTTTTCGCCTTCCAGCAGGGCGGCAACGAAACCGCGATACTGGGCTTCGTCCATCGGCAGATTGATATAGTCGGCATCGCCGCCGCCGGGACCTTTCTTGTCATAGCGCGACTGAAACCAGGCGATCTCGAAATCGATGGACTCGCGATGAATGATGGGCGCGATGGCGTCGAAAAAGGCCAGATGCTCCTGACCGGCAGCGCTGGCGATGGCGGCGCTCAGGCTTTCGGAGGTGAGGGGGCCGGTCGCGATGATGGCCAAACCCTGTTCGGGCGGCGGCAAGGCCGTCACTTCTTCGCGGGCGATGGTGATGTGCGGGTGGGCCGCCAGCGCTGCGGTCACGCCTTGCGAGAAGCCGTCGCGGTCCACGGCCAGCGCCCCGCCGGCTGGGAGCTTGTGGCGGTCGGCCATCTTCATGATCAACGATCCGGCGCGCCGCATCTCTTCGTGCAGCAACCCCACAGCGTTGTTCATGGCGTCATCGGAGCGGAAGGAGTTGGAGCAGACCAGTTCGGCCAGGCCATCGGTCTGGTGGGCGAAGGTCCCCCGGGTTGGGCGCATCTCGTGCAAAGTCACGGTCAGACCGGCCTCAGCCGCCTGCCACGCCGCTTCCGAGCCTGCCAGGCCCCCGCCGATCACATGCAATCTTTTCATGGCGAGGGATTAGCAGGCCTGGCCGGTCAAAGACTAGCCAAAGAAATGGCGGCAGTCGCCCAATACCGGGCAATGGATGGCATTTCCGGGACGCAATCCCGGTCTTTTCTGGTGATACCGGGCATTAAGATGGGTGTGCGAAACTGTCCCCGCAAAAAGCTTCATTTGTGACCAAGCTGCTGCTGACAGGCGCACAGAAGACCGCCATTATGACGGTGCATTGAGAGAGCAACATGGCTGACGACAAGGGATCCAATTATGTGCGTCTGGCGGTCGGCGCCGGCGTTCTGGCCGCGGCCGCAGTGGGCTTGGCGGTGTTCGTGCCGCGCCGCCGCTGGGTGGCGATGGCCGAGCCCTTCCGCAGCGCCCTGAAAACGCCGGTGGCATTGGCGATGACGGCATGGGCGGTCGGACTGTGGAATGAAGCGACGAAGGCGGGCCCGCCCGTGTTCGACGATATGCGCCCGTTTGACGAATTCTGAACCCGCCTGGCGCACGCCCGTCGTGAAGGACTGAGATGACGAAGATCCCCGTCCTGGAGACGATCCGCTACGCCTATAATTTCACACTTTCCCATCTGGGCGCGATCATCGGCCTGATCTGGCTGCCGACGATCCTGCTGACTGTGATGGGTTTCTTTGTGTTGCAGCGCTTCTTCACGGCGCTGGCGAACGCCTTCGCCTCCAACAATTTCGCATCGATGGGCCCGGCTGTGCTGGGGCTGATCTCTCTGATCTTTATCGGCCTGCTGCTGCTGGCCATGATGGCCGTGCCGGTGATGCAGCTGGCCATGGGCACCCGCAAATCGGGGGCACTGGCGCATTTCGCTTTCGGGCCGCAGGAATGGCGGCTGTTCCGCGCCAGCCTGGGCGTAGCCGGTTTTCTTTTCGCGCTGCTCCTGATTGTGAGCATGGGCGCCGCTGCGGCCCTCAAGCCCGGCACCATGCCCGCCAATGCCGCGTCGCTGGCTATTTTCTATCTCTGCGCGATTTTCTTCGTGCTGCGATTCGGATTTCTTCTTCCGGCCGTATCGGTGGCCGAAACCGGCCCAGTCCTGCCGCGATGCTGGCTGCTCAGCGCCGGCAATTTCTGGCGCATCCTGGGCGTGCTGCTGGCCGTGATGGTGCCGGTAAGGCTGGCGATGATCCTGGTTCAGCTCGCGCTGGAAGGCACGCGCATGCTCGACACGCCGCTGTTCGATTCTACCGCCATGGTGGCAGCGCAAATCCATTTTGCCAGC
>DASYDX010000109.1:0-6394 GCA_036499345.1 Rhizomicrobium sp. | reverse complement strand
CCATGACCCTATACCAGATGGATTCTCCCCTGAAGTCGGCCCGCGCCGGCGCCGTGCTGCGGCTGTCGATGAACCGGCCCAAAGCCCGCAACGCGCTCAGTTCCGCTCTGATGGGCGCCCTCGCCAACGCCCTGGAGGCCGCGGCGGCCGACACCGGTGTGCGGGTGGTGATAATCGCCGCCGAAGGGAGCGTTTTCTCCGCCGGGCACGATCTGAAGGAGATGAACACGCGGCGCGGCGAGGATGATGATGGCGCGGAGGCTTTCGCCGCCCTCTTCACCCAATGCTCCGCTCTGATGCAGCAGATCGTGGCCTGCCCCAAGCCGGTCATCGCCGAAGTCCAGGGCATCGCCACGGCAGCTGGCTGCCAGCTGGTCGCCAGCTGCGATCTGGCGGTAGCCTCATCTCTCGCACAGTTCGCCACGCCGGGCGTGGATATCGGCCTGTTCTGCTCGACCCCGATGGTGGCGCTATCGCGCGCCGTAAGCCGCAAGGCAGCCATGGAAATGCTGCTGACCGGCGAGATGGTGTCCGCCGACGAAGCCAAGGCTCTGGGCCTGGTAAACCGCGTGGTCGCGCCCGATCAGCTTCAAAGCGAGACCATGGCATTGGCGCAAAAAATCGCCAGCAAGCCGCGCGTCACCGTTCGCACCGGCAAGGAAGCTTTTTATCGCCAGATCGAAATGAAGCTGGCGGATGCTTACGATTACGCCTCGCGTGTCATGACCGAAAATATGTTGAACGCCGAAGCCGAAGAAGGCATCTGCGCCTTTCTGGAAAAGCGGGATCCCAAATGGCCGGCCTGAACTATCCCGACGTTCTGATCAAAACCATTCTACGCTCGGTCAAGACCATCGCCATGGTGGGCGCCAGCGGCAACGAGATCCGCCCGTCCTATTTCGCGATGATGTATCTCTTGAACAAGGGCTACAAAATCATCCCCGTGAACCCCGGTATGGTGGGCAAGGAAATCCTTGGCCAGAAAGTTTATGCCAGCCTGAAAGATGTGCCGGGGCCGGTCGACATGATCGATATCTTCCGCGAAGCAAAATATGCGCCGGACATCGTGCGCGAGGCTTTGGCCGAAAAGGATCGCCTGGGCTTCCAATATGTCTGGATGCAGCTTGGTGTGATCAACGCGGAAGCCGCCAAGCTGGCGGAAGATGCCGGGCTTACCGTGGTGATGGATCGCTGCCCCAAGATCGAGCATGGCCGCTTTTCCGGCGAGTTGGGATGGATGGGCGTCAATCGCCGCGTCATCGACAATCGCAAACCACTGCTCTTCGGCAAGGGCGGCAGCCTGAAGCGGCTATGACCATGCTGACCGTTTATGGCGACTCCATTTCCGGCAATTGCCTGAAAGTGAAATTCGTCTGCGACCGGCTTTCCATTCCCTATCACTGGATCGAGACCAGTGTTTTGAAAGCAGAAACCCGCACGCCGGAATTTCTGGCGATGAATCCCGCCGGACAGGTCCCGACCGTGAAATTACACGATGGGCGGGTGCTGTCGCAGTCCAATGCCATCATGCTCCATCTCGCGGAGGGTTCGGATCTCATCCCAGCAGACGCTTATGAACGCGCCGTGATGCTGCAATGGCTGTTCTGGGAACAGTATAGCCATGAGACCGTGATCGCGGTGCGCCGCTTCCACAAAGCCTTTCTGAAAAAATCCGACGCAGAGATCGATCCGGCGCTGTTGCCCAAGGGCGAAAAAATTCTGGCCGTCATGGACAGTCATCTCGCCACGCGTTCATATTTCGTGGACGGCCGCCTTACCCTCGCCGACATCGCGCTTGTCGCTTACACGCGCTGGGCTGGAGAAGGCGGCTTCGATCTACCACCCCATGTCCGCAGCTGGGTGCGGCGCATCGAAAGCGAATTGGGGCTAGACCATGCGGCCTAATGCCATTTTCGCATGGACGGTGACATTCGCGCTCACAGCATCAGCCGCCCACGCCGCCGATGCGCTGGCCCTCGCCCGCAAGCTGGTGGGCTATACCGGCGGCGTCAGCCTGATCTTGCGCAATTTCGAAGGCGGCATGGCGGCATCGACCGCCGCTCCCGATATTTTCAAACAGAGCTTCGACCAAGCGATAGCGGACAACGGCAAGGCGCTGGCGGCGGCGGATGAAGATCTCGCCAAGGCTTACGCCAAAAGCTATCCCGCCGATCTGATGGAGCGCGAGGTCTCCTTTTATGAAAGCCCAGAAGCGCAGGCGATCATGGCTAAGAGCCGGGAAAGCTTCGGCGTGGTGGTCTGGCCCGATCCCGGCTCCTCCGACGTCACGCCGGAACAGAGCGCCGCGCTGGTCAAGTTTCATGCCATGGTCAAGCAACGCGCCGCCATCGCCGCCCAAAACAACGATGCCGCCGATGCGATCATGACCACGGAAACCGATGCCCTGGTCAAAATCCGTTCCGCCTCCTTCGCGAATTACTGCAAGGCGCGCGATTGCAAAGCCGAAGGCGTCACCCCTCCTCCCCAGTAAAGGAATTTTTGAAATGGCCGATTATGGTTTCAGCACTCTGAGCGTGCATGCCGGCGCGCAACCCGATCCGGCGACGGGCGCACGCGCCACGCCGATCTATCAGACCACGGCGTATGCCTTTGAAGACGCCGATCATGCGGCGGCGCTATTCAACCTTCAGATCTTCGGCAACATTTATTCGCGCATCATGAACCCCACCAATGCGGTGCTGGAGGAGCGCGTCGCCGCTCTGGAAAATGGCCGTGCCGGTCTTGCCTGCGCCTCCGGCCATGCCGCGCAGCTTCTGGCGCTGCATACGCTGATGAGCCCGGGCAGCGAGATCGTTTCGGCGCGCCAGCTTTATGGCGGTTCGGTCAACCAATTCTCGCAAAGCTTCGCCAAGTTCGATTGGCATGTGAAGTGGGCGGACACGCGCAATCCCGACAGCTTCAAACCGCTGATCACCGACAAGACCAAGGCGCTTTACGCCGAAAGCATCGCCAATCCGGGCGGCCTCATCACCGATATCGAGGCGCTCGCCAAGATCGCGCATGACGCGGGCGTGCCGCTCATCATCGACAATACGCTGGCCTCGCCCTATCTCATCCGGCCTATCGAATGGGGCGCGGATATCGTGCTGCATTCGGCCACCAAATTCTTAGGCGGTCATGGCAACTCGATGGGCGGCGTGATCGTGGATGGCGGCAAATTCGACTGGGGCAGCGGAAAATTCCCCACCCTTTCCGAGCCGAACCCGTCCTATCACGGCATGCGCATGTGGGAGACGTTCGGCGACATGGCGTTCGCCGTCACCACCCGCGTGCTGGGATTGCGCGATCTGGGGCCCTCGCTGTCACCGATGAATGCTTTTCTGATCCTGACCGGAACCGAGACTTTGCCGCTGCGCATCCAGAGGCACTCTGACAATGCGCTGGCCGTGGCGCGTTGGCTCAAAGCCAATCCGAAGGTCGCCTGGGTGAACTATGCCGGGCTGGAAGACAATGAATCCCATGCCATGCACAAGAAATACTGCCCAAAAGGCGCAGGCAGCGTCTTCACGTTTGGACTAAAGGGCGGCTATGAGGCCGGGCTCAAAATGGTCAATGGCGTGCGCCTGTTCTCGCATCTCGCCAATATCGGCGACACGCGCAGCCTGATCATTCATCCGGCTTCGACCACCCATCGCCAATTGTCGGATGAAGATCGCGCCAAGGCCGGCGCCGGCAATGATGTGGTGCGGCTTTCCATCGGCATCGAAGACGTGGCCGATATCATCGCCGATCTGGAACAGGCGATGAACCTCTAAACGGTCGAGTGCCGAAGTTCGTAGGCATGCCAGACGGCGGCGCATAATAGCACCGCCGCCGTCACCTGATGGAACGCCGCCAAATGTTCGGGCGCCTGTAGCAGCAGGGTGAAGATGCCGAGGCCGATCTGGAAGGCGGTGACAGCCGCCACCAGCTTGGCGCTTTTCTTGGCAAAGCCGCTGAGGCGAACGCCGCGCGCGAAGACAAAGACCGCAACGCCCGCCACGATATAAGCGCCGATGCGATGGTCGAATTGCGCCAGGCCGGGATTTTCGAAGAAATTGATCCACCAGGGCTTGGCGAAAAACGGATCTTCCGGAAACACGCCGCCATTCATGTCGGGCCAAGTGTTGTAGATCAACCCGGCATGCAAGCCCGCGACCAGCGCGCCCAGAAGCATTTGCAGATAGACCAAAACCACCAAGCCGATGGCCCGTCCGGCCGGCTTCGGTGACGTCTTCAGGTCGCGCAGATATTCCAGCGCAATCCAGAGGATCGCGATCAACAACAGCAGCGCCGCGCCCAGATGGATCGCCAGACGGTATTGGCTGACCGAGACTCGCGTCTCCAATCCGCTCAGCACCATCCACCAACCGATAAAGCCTTGAAGCCCGCCCAGGACAAACAACAGCAACATGCGTGGCCAGTCGCTTTTGCGGATCGCGCCTTTCCAGGCGAACAAGACAAAAGGCACGAAAAACGCCACGCCCAGCAAGCGGCCCAGAAACCGGTGGGTCCATTCCCACCAGAAGATGCCTTTAAAGGCTTCCAGGCTCATGCCCCGGTTCTCCAGGACATATTGCGGAATCTTCTGATATTTGGCGAAAGCCTCGGCCCATTGGCCACCGGTCAAAGGCGGGATCGCGCCCATGATCGGGTCCCATTCCGTGATGGAAAGGCCCGACCCGGTCAGGCGCGTCAGCCCGCCGATGGTGACCATGGCGAGAATGATAATTGCGATGGCCAGAAGCCATACGCCCACAGCTTTGCGCGACGCCAGCATGGGCGTTTCCATACCGTTTGTGCGCCGTCCGGTCCACTCTTGCCCGCCGCGGCATTTGCGGCGATGGTGCCGCCCATGACCCCGCACACCAAGAAACTGATCGGCACGCTTCTGATCCTGCTATGGCTGGTGATCTACGCGCTGTTCGTGACCGGCCTGGCCGTACGCATCTTGCCGCACGCCGCCTGGTATGTGAGCCTGCTATTCTATGCCGTGACGGGGGTGTGCTGGATCATTCCCATCGGCCTAGGTCTGCCCTGGATGTATCGGGAGCCGAAGTGATGATCGACAATGAGGAACGGCACCGGTTCGAGGAAACCGAAAACGGCCTCATCGTCTTCGCCAATTACCGGGAACAGGACGGCCGCTACACTCTCACCCATGTCGAAGCCGATCCAGCCTTGCGCGGTACCGGCGCCGCGGCGCGGTTGATGGATGCAATCGTCGCGTACGCGCGCGCACATGATCTCAAACTGACGCCGCGTTGCAGCTATGCCGTGGCATGGTTCAAGCGCCATCCCGAAGCGGCGGATTTGACGGGCTGAGCCGTCCGTAACCAATTGCTAACCACGCCGAAATCCTGCCGGACACGATAAGCCGGTACTGCGCGTTTCGACGTGATGGACGATACCGTCTCGCAGCTCCGCAAATTGCTGAAACTCGCGGCGCAGCTGCGCAGCTTTGCGGCAGATGCTTCGCAGCCCGATTACGCGCGCAAGCTCCTCAGCGCCGCCGCAGAGCTGGAAGTACGCGCCGAATTTCTCTCCGGCCAGAAGACGGATATCGATCCGGACGAAGAGGACGGTGCGCTGCACCGCCCTATCGATATCCGGATATAATGGCGGCTGCGGCTTGCGTTTCCGCAAGCCGCATTGCCTTCACTGCCCGCGCGGCTGAATAAGTTTGCGGTATAGATGCCAGGTGGCGTGCCCCAGCACCGGGACCACAACGACCAGCCCCAGGAAAGCGGGCAACGACCCCAGCACCAGACCACCGGCCACGATCATGCCCCAGACGGCCATCGGTCCGGGATTGGCAATCACTGCCTTCACCGAAGTGCTGACGGCCGTATCCAGACCGACATCGTGATCGAGCAACAGCGGGAAGGACACCACGCTGATCATCATGGCGGCCAGCGCGAACAGGAATCCCACACCCACGCCGACAACGATCAAGGTCTGGCCTGCGCCGGTGCGGAACACCTGGCTCAGAAATGCACCCACCGATGTCGGTGTCATCCCGTCCAACGTGTTGGCGTAAATCACCCAGGCCGTGAATATCCAGAGCAGGAACAACGCTACCAACCCCGCGCCCAGCACCAGAATGGAGCCAATAGCGGGTGCTTTCAGCACATCGAAAGCATTGGCCCAGCTCACCGCCACGCCCTGCTCGCGCAGCCTGCTCATCTCATAGAGCGCAAGGCAGGCAAAAGGACCGACAATGGCAAAGCCCGATGCCAGCGGGAACAGAAGTGGCAGCAATTCCGACCCGAAGGCCAATCGCGTCAGGATCAATCCCACCACGGCATACACGATGCAGAGCAGCACCACGTCACTGCGATAGAGCTGAAAGTCCTCGAAGCCCTTGCGCACCGCATCGAACACATCCTCTTTG
>DASYDX010000108.1:0-3359 GCA_036499345.1 Rhizomicrobium sp. | reverse complement strand
TCGCAACGCGGTTTTGCAGTGCGGTGGCGCTTGTTGGAAAGATGCACGGAGTCAATGCGTTACCCCATAGTGCAAATGCTGGCGCTGGCGATGTTTCTTCTGCCTGTGAGCGCCATCGCGCAGACGGCGGAAACACCGCCGGTGGTGACTTGGGCCGAGCCGGAAATCGTGGAGGTGCAAGCTGCGCCCGGACCGGCGGTGTGGCATCTGACGCGCGGGGCATCCGAAGTCTGGATCTTGGGAACTGTGGGCGCGATGCCCGACGAACTGTCCTGGAACAAGGACTATCTGCGCGAATTGCTGGACGGCGCGCGCGAAATTCTTCTGCCGCCGCGTGCGTCCATCGGCGTGTTTGAAGGCGGCTGGTTTCTTCTCACCCATGGCGGTGAGTTCAGCCTGCCGCGTGGTCAATCGCTGGAGCCGTCGCTTTCGCCCGATCTGCGCGCCCGCTTCGTCGCTTTGCGCGAAAAGCTGGGCGAGGATGAAAGCCGCTACCGCACCGACACGCCGCTGCGGGCGGCGCTGCGGCTGTTTCAGGATCTCTCCGACAAGCTCGATCTTACCCGTGACGAGCCGCGCGACACCATCCGCAGCCTGGCGCGCAGCAAACGCGTGCCCTTTGCTCCCATCGCCAAATATGAAGTGCTGGATGCGGCGGAGGATGTGTTGAAGCTCGATCTCGCGCAGCAGAAGGTCTGCCTGGCGCAATCGGTGGACGATATCGACCGCGCCTATGCCAACGCCATTCCGGCGGCGCAGGCCTGGGCGGTGGGCGACATCCGTGCCGTGAAAGCCCATTACGGGGACTCACGGCTGCTGGATTGCGTGACGGCGGCGGTGCATTCGGTCGCCAATATCAACGAGCGCAATGTCGCCGACACCGTCGCCGCTATCAGCGCGGCGCTAGACAAGCCGGGCAAAGCGATTGCCGTGATCGATATCGGCCCCTTGCTACGGCGGGGCGGCGTGCTCGAACGATTGAAAGCGGCGCAGGTTTCTATCGAAGGCCCTGCCGAATAGGCGCTACCAGAGCTTTCCCATTTCGGCGTCGAAGCTGGGCGGATCGTACGGCTCGAACCCGCCGCCGGGCGTGGTGGTGAGCTCGCCGAAATAAATCTTCTCCGGCGTGTCGTAGAAATCGGCCCGGACGAAATCGATGCCTTTGCCCAATATCTCCGCCGCGCGGATCATCTCCGCCAAATGCGGCGGTTTGGGAATGTCGCAAGGTGCCCGTACATCGGTCTTGGTGGCCGTCATGTCGGCAAGGCCGGCATCGAGCATGTTCCAGTCGCGGTCCAGGAAATAGCCGCGCGTATTGACGAAGCGATCGACAATGACGGCGATCATTTCGACCCGGCCATGAAAGACCATGAATTTGTAGTCGGTGGGCGCTTCTTTTCCGCCATCCTCGATCAGCTCTTCGACGATGACTCGCGGAACGATGTCCTTGTAGATGCGCTCGCGATGATAATTGTAGAAATTCTGCGACAGCCAATATTCGCACTGCCGGATCAGTTCCGCTTCATCGAGTTGGGACTTGTCCCGGACCAGCCGAACCCAATTGGCGCCATGGGTCGGCTTAACCACAAAACTCTTGGGCAGGCGCTTGAAGGGAATGTCCCTGGGGGTGCGAGTGACCCAATATAGCTCAGGCAAGGCCGCTTCGCCGAGCCGTTTCGAGACATAGGACCGGACGGCAAATTTGTCGGCGAACTGGCGCAGGATGGGCCGGCGGTCGAACAGGCTGCGCGCCAGGACCTTTTCGTTGAAGGTCTTGGGGAAGAAAATATTGGGAAAAGCGCCGTGACTGCGGCGGTAGGCGCGGGTCGTCAGAACCACATCCTGAGCGAGTTCTGGAAGAAGAGACTGCAGAAAATCTTTCGCCGCGCGCATGGCAAGCTCCCTGGACGCGCTAGGCGAAGCAATCGCCGTGCCAAGTTGACTGCGGGGAACTTTGCGAGGGCGCTTGGTTACCGTGCTGCGTCCATTTCGCGCGATTTTTAGACAAATTGCGAAAGGCGCACTAACGCGGCGTCACATGGCGCAATGTCAGAATGAAGACCGGAGCGCGTGCTGTCACCGGCTCCAAGGGCGGGCTTATTTATGAAGCAAGGCGCAAGCAGGTTGCGCAAGGTTCCGGAAACGGCGGAGGAGCTTGCCGAAATGCCGGCGCGCGCCTTGCCGGATCAGGCCGTGGCGTCGCGCGCCATCCCCATCGATCTGCGGCCCGTGATCTCGGCCTATCGCAGGCGCGGGCGTTTCCAACTGCGTGTCGAGAAATTGCCGCAAGGGTCGCGCTTTTCCGCCGGGCAAAACAACGGCGATGCAAGCTGGTCGCTGTTGCTGGATGAACTGGAAGATCTGGTCTATTTCGCGCCCAAGACGGTCAACGGCGATCATACGCTGGCGATCCGGTTGATCTCGAAAGACGAGACCGAAGCTTTCACCATCGCATTGATCGACTACACGGTGCGGATCACCGACGCGCCTGTGCCGGGCGTCGCGGCGCCAACGCTGCCCGATACTGTCCGTGATGAAGTCCATCGGCTGAAAGCCGCGCTGGAAGCGCGCGAGACCGAACTGACGCAGTTGCGCGAATCCGCCGAACGCATGGGCGTGATGCTGCAACAAAAGCTCGACAGCGCGCTGAGCGATGCGCGGGCCCAGTGGAAGCAGGAGGAAGAGACGCGGCTGGCCGCGGAAAAGGTACGCCTGGAAGAGCAGTTCGGCCATCGCTTCGCCGAACAGGAAATGCGCGGCAAGGCCTTGGCGGACATCGCGCGCGAACAGCAGGAATCCGCGCTGCGTCTGGCGCGACAGGAAGCCGCCGCTGCCGGGGACGCGTTGGCGGCGCGCGACAGCGAATTGTCGGGGGCCCGCGCTCAGATGGAGCGGCTGCGCCAGGATTGGGACACGGAAATCCATTCCGCTCGCGCAACGTCGGAAGCCAAGATGGTTGCGGTCCTGGCCGCGGCAAAGGCCGAATGGCAGGCGTTGAGCGAAACGCGCGCCACCGAGATTGCCGCGCGCCGCGAGAGTGAAATCGCGCAGACGCGCCAGGACGCCGATGCCCGGCTGGCGGATGCGCTGAAGCAGGCCGAGACGCTCGCGGCAGAGAAACTTGCCGCCGCGCAAGTCGAATGGGCGGCGGCGCAGGATGCAAAAGCGCCGGACCAGCACGCCGAAGCCGAGCTTGTGCGGCTTCGCACCGAACTGGCGCGTGTGCGGGAGGAGGCGGGCGCAAGCCTGGCCGCTGCGCAAGCCGCATCGGACGCCCGTGCGGCGGCATCTCTGCAAGCTGCGGAAGCGGAATGGAAAGCGCGGCTGGAAAAAGCGCTGGCCGATCTGGCGGCGGCGCG
>DASYDX010000107.1:0-7513 GCA_036499345.1 Rhizomicrobium sp. | reverse complement strand
GCCCAAATGCGGCCATTTGAGGATGCAGCGTGCCGTGCTGCGGCGCGGGCGGCCCGTACCGGCATCTTTAAATATCCAGCTCCGCCCACACCGGCACATGATCGGACGGCTTGTCGCCTTCGCGAACATGCTTGTCGATACCGCAATCCTTCAGCCGGTCCAGGCCCTGCGGCGAGAGCAGAATATGGTCGATGCGGATGCCCTGGTTCTTGCGCCAGGCGCCTGCCTGATAGTCCCAGAAGCTATATTGGCCCGCAGCCTGATTGCGGGCGCGGAAGCCGTCGCTGTAGCCGAGATTTTCCAGCGCGCGCAGGGCGGCTTTGGATTGCGGCTGGAACAATGCGTCATTCACCCAGGCTTGGGGATCGTAGCAGTCCCGGTCCTCGGGGATGATGTTGTAGTCGCCGATCAGCGCCACAGGCTCTTCATTTTTCAGAAGGTCCTTGGCATGCACACGCAGCCGTTCCAGCCAGGACAATTTGTAGGTGAATTTTTCCGTGCCGATGGGATTGCCATTGGGCGCGTAGATCGATGCGATCCGAAGCGTGCCTTTGTCACCGGCAATGACAGCTTCCAGGTAGCGGGAATGGTCATCGCTATCACCGCCGGGCAGGCGCGGCGTGACATCCTCCATCGGCCGGCGCGAGAGCAGTGCGACGCCGTTATAGGCTTTTTGTCCGTGTACGGCGCAATTGTAACCCAAAGCTTCGAAAGGCTCGGTTGGGAAATTTTCGTCCAGGCATTTGATTTCCTGCAACGCGACCACATCGGGCTTGGCCTCTTGCAGCCATGCCAGCGCAGCATCCAAGCGTACTTTGATGGAATTGACGTTCCAGGTCGCGATTTTCATCAGACCGAGAAACTCGTGCCGCAGCCGCAGGAGGCGGTGGCATTGGGATTGTTGACCTTGAAGGCCTGGCCGATCAGATCGTCGGTAAAATCGATCTCCGAGCCGGTCAGAAAATCCAGAGACACGGGATCGATCAGGATCTTGGCGCCGGCCTCCTCAATCAGAAGGTCGTCATCCATCCGGGTTCCGTCCAGGGCGAAATTATACTGGAACCCCGAACAGCCTCCACCGGTCACGGCCAGGCGCAGCATGGCGCCCCCGCCTTCACCAGTCAGGATGGCGGCGATGCGCTTGGCGGCGCGGGAAGAGACGGTCACGGGCATATTCATATGGGAACTCGACTAGGCAGGAACGGTAGCAGCCCTTATGTAGTCCTGACCATGCCATCCGCAAAGGGGCCGATTCCGGCCAATCCGCAGCCGCCGGGCCGCCTGTTGGGGCCATTGTTCACGCCCCCGGCAGATATGGCGCCGTTCGCAACCCGTCCGGCGGAAAGCCGCGGCCGCTTTCACCTGGAAACCGAAAGCCCGACACGGACCTGCTATAGCCGCGACCGCGACCGCATCATCCATTCCTCGGCATTCCGCAGGCTCAAGCACAAGACCCAGGTCTTTGTGCAGCATGAAGGCGATTATTTCCGCACCCGGCTGACCCATTCCGTCGAAGTGGCGCAGTTGGCCCGAACCTTGGCGCGCAATCTGGCACTGGACGAAGACCTGGCCGAAGTGGTGGCTCTGGCCCATGATCTTGGCCACACGCCGTTCGGTCATTCCGGCGAAGAAGCTTTGAACGCGGTGACGCGCGATATCGGCGGCTTCGATCACAATGCCCATGCGCTTAGGCTGGTGACCAAATTGGAGCACCGCTATGCGGATTATGATGGGCTCAATCTGACTTGGGAGACCTTGGAAGGCCTGGTCAAGCATAACGGCCCGATCACGGGTGCCGTGCCAGGGCCGATCGCGGGCTTCGATGCGCGCTGGCGCCTCGATCTGGATCGCTGGCCGGGACTGGAAGCCCAGGTCGCGGCGCTGGCCGACGATATCGCTTATGTCAATCATGACATCGATGACGGGCTGCGCGCAGGACTGTTCGATATCGGCGATCTCACGGAGGCGCCCCTGGCGGGCGCGCATGTCCGCGCCGTTATGGCCCGCCGCGGCGATCTGGAGCTCAGCCGCTTCATCGGCGAACTCATCCGTACACTGATGGGTGCTTTGATGGACGATGTGCTGGCCGAGACGCGCAAGAGATTGGCTGCCGCCGATCCGCGAACCGGCACTGCGATCCGCGCCATCCCGCATGCGCTGGCCGCTTTTTCTCCGCAGATGCTGGGAGAGGTGCGCAGCCTGAAAGAGTTTCTTTTCGCGCGCATGTACCGGCATCCGCGTGTGATGGGGCCCATGCGCCGGGCCCAGGATCTGGTGTCGGAATTGTTCGTCGCACTGGTGGCGGCTCCGGATCTGCTGCCACAGGATTGGGCCGCGCAATGCGACGGGGCAGGCGCGATAACAACCCGCCAGGTCGTGCGCGACTATATTGCTGGCATGACCGACAATTACGCGCTCGCAGAACATGCCCGGATCACGGGTAAAAAGGTTTCTCTGGATTAACCGACCGGCGCTTGCCAGGCGGTTTGCAGGCCCCCGCGTTTCCGCGTTAAGGACAGACACGGATGGCGCGCGCCAGGATGATTCGCGCTATCGGCAATGCTAGGCTCGACCGGCGCAGATTCGGAAAATTCAACCTATGCCCCAGAACGAACGCGGCCTTTATGAACCCGGCGACGATATGCGGGTTTATGACGCTTCCGAGGAAGACGAAGACGTCGAAGGTTCCCGGCTGCCATTGTTGATCGTGCTGGCGCTTCTGGTGCTGGCGATGTTCGCGGGGTTCGTCTGGCTCGCCTATAGCGAAGGCGTGGCGCGTGGCCGTGGCGAAACGCCGGTCATCACAGCAGCCGCAGGCCCCGCGCGCGTCGCGCCGCAGGATCCTGGTGGCGCCGCGGAGCCCTATAAAGGATTCAAGATTTACGAGCAGCCCGCGCCGCCCGATGAAGATACCGGACAAGAGGCGCAACCGGCGCAGCATCCGGCGCCTCCGCCGCCTGCGACCAAACCCGCATTGACGGAAGCGGCGCCGCCTGCGCCCGCCGCCAAGCCTGGCTTGAGCGAAGCTGTGCCCGCGGCACCAGTTGCCGCGCCCAAACCGGTAGCTGCCACACCCGCGCCCAAGCCAACGGTCACGCCGCCCACGCCCAAAGTGGCGGCTGCCACACCAAAGCCGGCGCCCGCGATGAAACCTGCGCAATTGCCGGCTCAAACATCCGCACCAATCGGCCCTGCCACCGCGCCGCCCCGCGCGCTTACGGCTGCCGCACCACCAGCTGCCAAGCCCGTTGCGACGGCCACGCCTGCCGCTCCGGCGGCGAGCGGAAGCACGGTTCTGCAAATCGGCGCCTACAAATCGCGTGCCGATGCGGACACGGCCTGGAACACTTACAAAACCAAGCATGCCTCGCTGTTGTCCGGCTATTCCCCGGACGTGCAGCAGGCGGATCTGGGTGAAAAAGGAACCTGGTATCGGCTGCGCATCGCGGGCTTTCCCAGCCGGGAGGTTGCAACCGGCTTGTGCGACCGGCTTAAGGCAGACGGCGGCAGCTGTTTCCTGGGCAAATAATGCGGTCGCGGGCGATCTATGGCTGCAGCGGGCTTGACCTGTCCGACGCTGAGCGCGCTTTCTTCCGTGAAACGCGCCCCTGGGGTTTTATTTTGTTCGCACGCAACGTCCAGACACCCGATCAGGTGCGGTCGCTGATTCGCGCCTTGCGCGAAACGGTCGGCGATGCGTCCGCTCCGGTCTTGATCGACCAGGAGGGCGGCCGGGTCGCGCGGTTGAAATCCCCGCACTGGCGTGCGCGCTTGCCGGCGGCGCGTTTTGGCGCGCTGCATGAATCCGAGCCGGAGACGGCCCGCGAAGCCACCTATCTCAATGCCCGTCTGATCGCGCATGAACTGGCGGAGCTCGGCATCAATGTCGATTGTCTGCCGGTTCTGGATGTGCCCGTCGCTGGCGCGCATGATATAATCGGCGACCGTGCCTTCGCGCGGGAACCCGCCACTATAATCGATCTTGGCCGCGCCCAGATCGCAGGGTTGATCGATGGCGGTGTATTGCCGGTCATGAAACATATTCCCGGCCATGGCAGGGCAGGCGCCGACAGCCATCTGGCGCTGCCGCGTGTCAGCGCCACCGCTGAAGAATTGTCGGCGAGCGATTTTGTCACCTTCCGCAGCCTCAATCTTTGCCCGATCGCGATGACCGCCCATGTCGTCTATGATTCGATTGATCCACAGCGACCTGCGACCACCAGCCCAAAAGTCGTTCGGGATGTGATCCGGGGTGAGATAGGATTTGACGGATTGTTGTTGTCCGACGATCTGTCGATGCAGGCGCTGGACGGTCCCATGGAAGTGCGGGCGCGTGCAGCCTTGTTCGCGGGCTGCGACGTGCTTCTGCATTGCAATGGCAAAATGGACGAGATGGAATTGGTGGCGTCGGAAACAAAAGCTTTGGAAGGGCTGTCCCTGAAGCGGGCCGAAGCTGCCTTGGCGCATCTGGTTCAGCCGGACGCCTTCGATCCCGAGGCTGGCGAGGCGCGGTTGGCCCAACTCATGGCGCAAGCATGACCGGCACCGCCGAAAATTTCGACGATTTCGAAGCGGTTGCGTTGGTGGCGAACGACGATGCGCTGGTGGTGACGGTCGACGGCTTTGAAGGGCCGCTCGATCTGCTTCTGACCCTGGCGCGCAACCAGAAAGTCGATATCGCCAAAATCTCGGTGCTCAAACTTGCCGAGCAATATCTGGAATTCATCGAAGCAGCCAAGCGGATCAATCTGGAGCTGGCCGCCGACTATCTGGTGATGGCGGCCTGGCTGGCTTATCTGAAATCTCGTCTGGTACTGCCACAGGAAAAAGCGCCTGAGGGCGAGCCCAGCGCCGATGAAATGGCGACCCGGCTGCGCTGGCGTTTGCAGCGGCTGGACGCGATGCGCGAGGCCTCGACCCGGCTGATGGGGCGCGAACGGCTGGGGCGCGACGTGTTTGGGCGGGGCGATCCGGAGCCCGTGAATGTGGTCAAGCTCCGTACCTACAAGGACACGCTCTACGACCTGCTCACGGCCTATGCCACCGACCGCGCCCGCAAGCTGGGTGGCAAGGCCTACAAGCCCGTTGTCGCCCCCGTCCTGCAGATCGAAGAAGCGCGCGAGCGGCTGGAGCGCATCCTGGGCCGGATAAGCGACTGGAGCGGCCTCAGCCGCCTCCTGCCGACGGACTGGCAGGGTGGCCAGCGGAGGCGCTCGGCCCTGGCCTCGACCCTGCTGGCCTGCCTGGAACTGGCCCGCGACGGCAAGGTCGAACTGAGCCAGGGGGCGCCGTTCGAGGAAATTTATGTGCGCGACCGGGCAGAACCCCGCGCGCCACTGGCACCGGAAGCGGGGGCGTGACATGAACCGCGTAGCAAAGTTGATAGCGACAATCGAAAACGAGATGGACGTCGAAACCGAAACCCCCGCCGCCGTGAACCCCGAACATCTGCGGATGGTCGAAGCGCTTCTGTTTGCCGCCAGCGAACCGCTGGACGCGAAAGCGCTGTCTACATCTTTGCCGGAAGGTGCGGACTTGCCCGGTGTGATCGAGGCGCTTCAAGCATTTTATGAGAAGCGCGGCGTAAATCTTTGCTGTGTATCGGGAAAGTACCAATTTAGGACAGCCAGCGATTTGGCCTTCCTGCTGCGCAAAGAGCAGCCGGAACAGAAGCGCCTGTCCAAGGCCGCCATCGAGACCCTGGCCATCATCGCCTATCACCAGCCCGTGACCCGGGCGGAGATCGAGGATATCCGGGGCGTCGCCATGTCCAAGGGCACCATCGACACACTGATGGAGATCGGCTGGGTGAAGATCCGTGGCCGCAAGCGCACCCCGGGCCGCCCGGTCACCTACGGCACCAGCGAGGCCTTCCTAGTTCAGTTCGGGCTGGAAAGCGTCGGTCATCTTCCGGGCGTGGACGAGCTCAAGGCAGCGGGTTTCCTGGAAGCCATTCCGCCGTCAGGCTTCGACGTTCCCAACCCCTCCGATGGTCTGGGGCCGGACGAAGATCCGTATGAGGGCGAAGAAGCGCAGGACCTGGCTACGGGCAGCGTCCACCTCGACGAAGCCTAAGTGCGAGACGCGATGCCCGGAACCGCCGTCAGGGGGCTTCCGCCATCGACTTCATCTTTGCCAGAGCGGCGTTGAAGCGGTCGGTGCGCTGTTTGCGGTTTGCCGCCTTGGCGTCGTCGCTGCCCAGCGGCTCCTGATCGTACAGGATTGTGTAGGTGATCTTGCTGCGGCCGGGCCCATCCGGTTCGACGGCCAAGGTGCCGTGGTACAGGTTTGCCGGGTTGTTGGGCTGAATATAGGTGTAAGAGAAGGGCGTCTTCGCCACCATCATTTCGGCCACGCGCCCATTATCGAGGTCGCGGATCGTGCCGACCGCGCCGGCCCCTTTGGTGATGGCGCAGGCCAACCCCAGCCAGTCCTTGATGGCGCAATAATCGCCGATCCGTGACCAGGCCTTTTGCGGTGTCGCGTTTGCCGTCGTGCTGAGTTCGATGGTGGTGATATCGGCGGCCAGCGCCGGGGATGCCATCAGCGTGGCCAAAACAATGCCGGTCAAAATCCGCTTCATACTTCTTCCTCCAGCTCGACCACGACAGCTTCGCCTTTTTCCAGCGCGATGGCGAGGTTGCCTTCGCGCAGTGCTCGGGCGTCATTGCCGAACACTTCCGCGCGCCAACCCTGAAGGGCCATCACATCCTCGTCTTCGAAAGCCGCCAGCTTTTCGATGTCTTCGGCATTGGCAATCAGGCGGGGCGCGACATGGACCGCTTCGGCACGAAGCCGGAGCAGGGTTTTGAGAAGATCGACAGCGGCTGCCGAAGGCTCGCGTTTGCGCCGGGCCGGCATCTGCGCGGCGCCTTCCGGCGGCGGTGCGGTCCGTCCGGCTTCCACGGCTTCCATCAGACCTTTGCCCAGCTTCGAATTGGCAAAACCCTTGGGCACGGCACGGATGCGCTCCAGGGCCTCATCGCTTTCCGGTGGATGGGCGGCAATCTCGGTGAGGGCTTCATCCTTCAGAACCCGGCCCCGGGGAATATCGCGCGCCTGTGCTTCACGCTCGCGCCAAGCGGCCAGTGAAGCCAGCATCGCCAGAAAGCGCTTGTTGGTGGTGCGGGGCTTGAGCCGTTTCCAAGCCAGATCCGGATCGAGGCGATAAAGCTTGGGGTCCTGCAGTGCCGATATTTCCTCCGCCACCCAACGGGCGCGGCCGGTACGGGCAAGCTGGGCCGACAATTTTTCGTAGACGACGCGCAAATGGGTGACGTCCGCCAGGGCATATTCCAGCTGCCGCTTCGACAAGGGCCGGTGGCTCCAATCGGTGAAACGGGCGGATTTGTCGATCTCCACATTCGCCAGTTTGCGCGCCAAAGTTTCGTAAGAGGCGGCGTCGCCGAAGCCGCAGACCATTGCGGCCACCTGGGTATCGAACAGCGGATCGGGCAGGACCCCGCCCTGGAGATAGAAGATCTCGATATCCTGGCGGGCTGCGTGCAGTACC
>DASYDX010000106.1:0-9705 GCA_036499345.1 Rhizomicrobium sp. | reverse complement strand
CACTTTGCTGTCCAGCATGTCGGTGGACGTTCACGCCGCCCGCATCGGCCGCGCCATCGGCAAAGGCGCGGTGCTGATGGCCGAAGACCGCCGCCATGGCGTCATCGGCCTTACCGGCTTTGGCGCGGCGCGCGACAATGGCCTGGGTTTCGACGGCGAAGTGTACACACTCTATGTCGCGCCCGCCTTTCTCGGCCTGGGCGCGGGGCGCGCACTTCTGCATGGCGCGTTCGCGTCGTTGAAGCGACGGGCCTTTCACTCCTGTGTGATCTGGAGCCATGCCCGCAATCACGCCTGCTTTTTCTATCAGGCGATGGGCGGCCAGCAGACCGGCGAGCGGCGCATCATGCTGGGCGGCCAGGACGTCAACGAAGTCGCATATGGCTGGAAGAAGCTGGCGCTCAGCCCGCGCAAGCTGACGACTTAAAAAGCCCGCCACCCCACATCGTCATCGCCCGATTTATTCGGGCGATCCATACGTCTCATCTGCGATCATGGATGGCCCGGACAGCTCCTAGCGGCAGCGTGGGAGCGGCCATGACGACTGAATTACAAACACTTCTTTCTAGCGCGCGCAGGCCGACGATTAGGAAACATCCTCACCCTGAGCTTGTCGAAGGGTGAGGTCCGCGCTGCTCGTCCTTCGACAAGCTCAGGACGAGGTAAAGCTACAAATCTTTCGGCCTCACGAAATCCTCCAGAGTCCCTTCACCCGGCTGAATGTCGCGCCAGCGCGCGATGTCGAAGTCCAGAACGGCCAAGGCGCAGGTCGGGAATTTTTCTTCCAGCACGTCGCGGCGCTCGCGTTCCTTGCGGCGCACCGGCTCGCGCGCCAGGAAGGCGGCCAATTCTTCCAGCCCCGGATTGTGGCCGATCACCATCAGGCTTTCGGAGCGCACCGGCACCGCCTGAATCAGGCCCAGAATTTTTCCCACCGGCGCCAGATACAGCGCATCGCTGTAATCGGCGCGCGGCGGCATCTCCAATTCGCGCAAGACCAGATCGGCGGTCTGCACCGTGCGCGCGGCGGTGGACACCAGCACCCGGTCGGGCCGCGCCCCGTTCTTGCGCAGATAGCGCGCCATGGCTTCGGCATCGGAGACGCCGCGCAGGGTGAGCGCGCGGGCATGATCGTCGCCGCCGGGCTCGCCGGGCGCCGCCTTGGCATGGCGCAGAATATAGAGCCGTTTCATGCCGTTTTTCCGCGCTTTCCCTGCAAGTCAGCCGCGACTCTAATGACCTTGACCCTGGGGCCGCAACCGCGTCACAAAACTGCTTTACGACGGGATTTACAGCCGATGGCGACGAACAAAACTCCGGGAAAATGGCGTAAACGCACCATCGGCGTGCGTGGCGGCACTATGCGCTCGCCGTTCCAGGAGACCAGCGAGGCGCTGTTTCTCACCTCCGGCTATGCCTATGAGAATTCCGAGGAAGCCGAAGCCCGCTTCAAGGGCGAGATCGGCGGCTATCAATATTCGCGCTACGCCAACCCCACCGTCACCATGTTCGAAGAGCGCATGGCGATGCTGGAAGGCGCGCCTGTCGCCCAGGCCACCGCCACCGGCATGGCGGCCGTGTCGGCGGCGCTGTTGTCGGCGCTCAGCGCGGGCGACCATATTGTGGCGGCCAAAGCGATGTTCGGCTCCTGCCTGAACATCGTGACCGACATTTTGCCCCGCTTCGGCGTCACCCACACATTGGTGGACGGCGGCGACGTGGCGCAATGGAAAGCGGCGATCAAGCCCAACACCCGCGTCCTGTTTCTGGAGACCCCGTCCAACCCCACGCTCTCGATCGTCGATCTGCGCGCGGTGGCGCAAGTGGCGAACGATGCTGGTGCTTATCTGGTGGTGGACAATGTTTTCGCCAGCCCGATCCTGCAGCGGCCGATGGAATTGGGCGCGCATGTCTCGGTGCAATCCTCAACCAAATATATCGACGGTCAGGGCCGCGCTCTGGGCGGCGTGGTCTGCTGCACGGAAGATTTCTACAAGAAGCATCTGCAGACCTGGATCCGCAACACCGGCCCATCGATCAGCCCCTTCACCGCCTGGCTGCATCTCAAAGGGTTGGAGACGCTGGACATGCGCATGCGCCAGCATTGCGAGAATGCCGCCAAGGTTGCTGACTTCCTGGCCGGGCAGCGTAAGGTGACGCGCGTGCTCTATCCCTTCCGTGCCGATCATCCGCAGCACAATCTGGCGCGCGCCCAGATGGAAGCGGGTGGCGGCATCGTGGCGTTCGAGATCGAAGGCGGCAAGAAAGCGGCCTACAAACTCTCCAATGCGCTGGGCATCATCGACATCTCCAACAATCTGGGCGACGCCAAAAGCATCATCACCCATCCGGAGACCACGACCCATTCCAAGCTGACGCCGGAAGCGCGCGCCGAACTGGGCGTGACCTCGGGCCTGCTGCGCCTGTCGGTCGGCCTCGAAGACGCCGACGATCTCTGCGAAGATCTGGAACAGGCGATCAAGGCGGCTTAAGTCGCCTCACTCTCCTTCGCCAAAAGCGCCAGCGGATTCGGCTTGGGCGCCGCGATCCGCTTCAGCGTATTGGTATCGCGGTGATCGAAGGCAGGGGTCTTGCCACGCACCGCCAGATCCGTGCGCGTCACATAGCTCCAGCTATCATCATCATGGAACGTGATGTCGATGCGGTAATAGTCGGTGCGGAAGGCTTCATCCAGGAAGGTGGTGGAGCAAATGCCGAATTTCGGATCGCCGCGCCGCGCTTCCACGGAAATCTGCTTGTCGCCAGGCTTGGCGAAGCCGCCCGCCAGCACCACCTGCCCGCGCGGAATGGCGATGGATTGCATGATCAGGCCCGTCGCAGGCTCCCACAGCCAATAGCCGACCTGATCGTGGAAGGTGATAGCTTCCTCGGGCGTGTTGATATGGATGTGATAGCGCAGCCCATACAGCAGTTGCGGCCCGTTGGCCTGGGAATCGATGGGCTCCATCACGATATGCTCGCGGAAGACGCGCCGTTCGGGACCATCCGCCTTGGGGTTGAGATCCACGCCCTTATCGGACTGCCATTCGCCCGCCAGACGGCGCAGTGGGCCCAGATTGGCCAGCGTGTCGGGCGAGTTTTCCGGCTCGGTGAAAATATCGTCGGGAATATTCGGCATGGGCCCCTGTCGCGTGCGGAAATTGCAGGACGGGTGCAGCGATAACAAAGGGGCCATGGTGTTTGCAAGGTTCGACGCCCCACTGGGCATCACCTATCATGACGCCATGCCCTCTTCCGCCTTCACCATCGAACCCGTCCGCTCGCCCGACGATCTGGCCGCGACCAAGCTGTTGTTCGAGGCCTATGCCGCCTCGCTCGGCATCGATCTGTCCTATCAGAATTTCCTCGACGAAATGGCGGCGATGCCCGGCAAATACGCCCCGCCCAAGGGCGAATTGCTGTTGGCGCGGGGCGCGGACGGTGCGGCGCTGGGCTGTGTCGGCCTGCGGGCGCTGGACGATGGCGCCTGCGAAATGAAGCGGCTGTATGTGACGCCGGAAGGCCGCGGCCTGGGCCTGGGCCGTGCGCTGGCGCAGCGGGTCGTGGCCGAAGCGCGGCGCATCGGCTATGGCGAGATGCGGCTGGATACCCTGCCCCGGCTCAAGGCCGCCATCGCGCTGTATGACGATATGGGGTTTGTCCGCATTCCGGCCTATTACGACACGCCCATTCCCGGCACTTTGTTCTTCGCGCTTTCTTTGCGCTCATAACCGGCATGCAGCGGCGGCCCTGCCCCATCGGGCGGCCGGATTTTATGCTAGAGTGAAATCTGGAGAGCGCAATCATGGCCGAACACAAGATCGCACTCGAGTGGCGGAAAGGCGACGAGCCCTTCACCTACGACACCTATTCGCGCAACCACGACATCACGTTCAAAGACGGCGTCGCGAAAACCTTCTCCGCCGCCGCCGTCTATCGCGGCGATCCCACCAAGGGCGACCCGGAAGACATGTTCGTGGCCGCACTCAGCTCCTGTCACATGCTGAGCTTTCTAGCCATCGCCGCACGCAAGCGCATCACCGTTCTCTCTTACACCGACGACGCCTCGGGCTGGCTGGAGAATGACGGCGGCAAATTGTGGATGACGCGCGTGGTGCTGCGGCCGCGTATCGTGTTCGAGACCGCGCCCGACGCCGCATCCATCGATCAGATGCATCACATGGCGCACGAACAATGTTTCATCGCCAATTCCGTCAAGACCGATATCCGCGTGGAGCCGCAATAGAAACAGCTTTTGGGGGCGCGATGGAAAAGCTTTGCTGGTGGCTGATGCTTTTGTCGTTTCTCGCTGCTGTCGCATTGATGGTTTTCGTCTACACCGCCGGGCCGCAGCCCTGGACGCGCATAGCGTTCGGCATCGCCGTTCTGATCTGGCTGGGCGCCACCGCGACATATTTTCTGCGGCGGTCATAAATTTCACTGCGATTCACGGGAGTTTCCGCCACGGAACCGCCTGTGTGCAGAATTAACTGTGACGTCGTTACCGCTTGCGCGGCATTGCACCCGCTTGCGATAATCCGCGCATGTATGAACGCCAGACTCGCTCCATCCATGTCGCGGTGAAACCGAATTATCTGGACGACCAGTCCGATCCATCGGACGACCGTTATGTCTGGTCTTACACTGTCACCATTAACAATCGTGGCGCGGAACCGGTGCAACTGATGTCGCGCTACTGGAATATCGTGGACGCGGCGGGGCGGGTGCAGGAAGTGCGCGGGCCCGGCGTGGTCGGCGCCCAGCCGGTGATCGAACCGGGCGAAAGCTTCGAATATACCAGCGGCTGCCCGCTGGAGACCGCTTCGGGCGTGATGAGCGGCCGTTATCAGATGAAAGCGGCCTCGGGCGAAGACTTTGAGGCGGAGATTCCAGCCTTTCTGCTGGAAAGCCCCTACGAAAAGCGCCAGCTTCACTAGCCTGCTCGCACTGGTTGGCCGGCCGGGCGGAATATTGTTCCGCCGGGTTGCAACTTTTCAGCGCTCCCGCATCTAATGGTGGAGCATCGGCCAGGAAAAGTGCGAAGCGGTTTTCCGTCCGGCCGTGCGACCCAAAAGTGCCAACTGAACCTGGACGCCTCATGAACGACTTCAAGCCCAAGACCCGGCCCACCCGTGAAGAGGCCGAAACGGCCATTCACACCCTGCTGCGCTGGGCGGGGGATGATCCGTCGCGCGAGGGCCTGGCCGACACGCCCGCGCGCGTCGCCCGCGCCTTCGAGGATTGGTTCTCCGGCTATGCCCAGGACCCCGAAGCCTATCTCGCCCGCACCTTCGAAGAAGTGTCCGGCTATGACGATATGGTGATCCTGAAGGACATCCGTTTCGAATCCCATTGCGAGCATCACCTCGCCCCCATCATCGGGCGCGCCCATGTCGGCTATCTGCCCAACAGCAAGGTGGTGGGCATTTCCAAGCTGGCGCGGGTGGTCGATGCCTTTGCCCGCCGCCTGCAGGTGCAGGAGAAAATGAACGCCCAGATCGCCCAATGCATCCAGAAAGTGCTGGAGCCCAAGGGCGTGGCCGTGGTGATCGAAGCGGCGCATCAATGCATGACCACGCGCGGCGTGCATAAGACCGGCGTCACCATGGTGACATCGACCATGCTGGGCGATTTCCGCACCAATGATGTGACGCGGCGCGAATTCCTCAACATCATCGGCAATCCTGCCTCGCGTCAGGACCGATAAACAATGACCGCGCTGGAGATGATCAAGACCCTGATCGGGTTCGACACCACCAGCCGCGGGTCAAACCTGGTGCTGATCGATTTCGTGGAAGATTATCTGAAAAGCCATGGCGCGCGCTGCCGCCGCAGCTATGACGTCACGCGCGCCAAGGCCAATCTGTTCGCCACCTTCGGCCCCGAAGGCGATGGCGGCTATGTGCTGTCCGGTCACACCGATGTGGTGCCGGTGAATGGGCAGGACTGGTCGTCCGATCCCTTCAAACCGGAAGTGCGCGGCACGCGGCTTTATGGGCGTGGCGCTTGCGACATGAAAGGCTTTCTGGGCGTGGCGCTGGCGCTGGCGCCGGAGATCGCGCAAGCGAAGCTCAAACGGCCGATCCATTTCGCGCTCTCTTACGACGAAGAGATTGGCTGCAATGGCGTGATCGAATTGCTGGAAGATTTGAAAGCGCAGAATATCAAGCCCGCGCTGGCGATCATCGGCGAACCGACTTTGATGAAAGTGGTGGGCGCGCACAAAGGCGGCGCGGTGCTCCACACCCGCTGCAAGGGGCACGAGCATCATTCCAGCGCCCCGGAAAAAGGCGCCAATGCGGTGATGATGGCGGGCGAATTCGTCAAACTTCTGGATGACGTGTGGGACGGGCTGCGCGCCGACACCGATCCGCGTTTCGATCCGCCGCATTCCACTGTACAGGCCAACATGATCGAGGGCGGCACCGCCTCGAACATTCTGGCGCGCGAGGCTCTCATCACTTGGGAATATCGCGCCCTGCCCGACCGCGATGCCGATGCCATCGTTCAAACCGTGGCGCGCCGGGTGAAAGATGAAATCCTGCCCAAATATACACGCCGCGCCCCGGAAGCCGCGTTCGACACCGAACTGCATGCCGCCTATCCCGGCCTCAAGATGGACGAGAACTCACCCGCCATCGCGCTGGCCCGCGAAATCACCGGCGCCAACCAGGCCGAAGCCGTGGCCTATGGCACCGAAGCGGGGCAGTTTCAGCTTTACGGAATTCCGGCGGTGATCTGCGGCCCTGGCTCCATCGACCAGGCGCACAAGCCGGACGAGTTCTGCGAACTCAGCGAATTCGACGCGTGCGAAGGCTTCTTACGCAAAGTCATCGCCAAGGCGAGCGCGTAACACCACATGTCATCCCCGGCGAGCGGCGTTAGCCGCGAGGGAAGGGGATCCAGGTCTCGGCCGCAATGACGGTTTAGCCCTTTCGAACCAAACCTGATTTGACACCTGGATCCCTTCCCTCGCACTCGCTTTCGCTCGCGCTCGCCGGGGATGACAAGGAGAGTGCTTGCCAAAGCAACACCTTGCCGCGCTGGATTTTGGTCGCTGGCTAGGAGCGTCGCGCGGAGCGTGCGGACGCACGTGAGCACGCGCGACAACGCCAGAGGCCAAAAGACAAGCGGCCTTAAGCGAGAGCCTCAGGCGCTATTTCATGCGTCGTGCCACAAAATTCACACCGCGCGCGGATGATGCCGTCGGGATCCGCGAGACCCGCACGTTCCTCGACATTGTACCCGCGCAGAATCTGCGTGATGCGCGCGGTGTCGCAATCGCAGCGGAAGCTCACCGGCTCTGCCGGCTGCACCCGCACTTCGTCTTCATGGAACAGACGCCACAGCACTTTCTCGGCCGCCAGCCCGGTATCGACCAGTTCCAGATCTTCGACCGTGCGCGCCAGGATCGATAACCGGTTCCAATCATCCTCGTTGCGGCCCGGCGCCTTGCTGGCTTCCGGCGTCATTTGCAGCATAAGGCCCGCCGCGCGCCAACGCGGCGTCTTCTCGCCCGCCACGAATAGCGGCGCCGCCGCCAGCCGGATCACGGTCGGCAATTGCTCGGATTGCGCAAAATAGGTTTCCGCCGACGCCGCCAAGCCTTCGCCCGCCAGCGGCACGATGCCTTGATAGGTCTGGCCGCCGCGCTGCGGTTCGATGGTGATGGCGAGAACGCCTTCACCCGCCAGCTTGGCGAATTCCTTGCCGCTCAGACTGGCGAACCGTTCTGCGTCCAGACGCGCATAACCGCGCACACCACGCGGGCGCAGCTCGTCATCATCGCCCGGTGCAGGCGAAGATCCATAATAATCCGCGGTGACGAGATCGAGCGGGCCATCGCCCTTGGTCTGCACCGTCAGCCGCCCATCCAGCTTCAGCGCCGAACCCAGCAGCGCCGCCATCGCCAGCGCCTCGCCCGTCACCCGCGCCGCGGGCTCGGGCAGCAGATGCGCGTCCAGCGCCTGTGTGGACGCCGTGTCGAGCCGCACCAGACGGCCGCGTACGCCCGCCTTGGCGATATCGAACGGCAAAACGAAATCGCCCGCAGGGGCGGAGGAAATTGGGGTTTGTTCGGACATGGGCCCTATATGGCCGCGAACGGCCCGGCATTCAACCATGCCGGAACCCCAGCGCTTGAACCGGCCCAAAGGCTTGGCTATCTCTGGGTTCGAGGCCACGTCCTCACTCCCTTTCGGAGAATGATGCCCGGGACGGCCCGGCGTTTATGAGAAAGGGACTGCCATGTCCTGGCTTCTGCTTCTTGTCGCGGGTTTGCTGGAAGTCGTTTGGGCGTCGGCGATGAAACAGTCCGACGGCTTCACCCGCATCTGGCCCACATCGATCATGCTGGTGGCCATGCTGGCCAGCGTCACCTTGCTCGCCATCGCGATGAAGTCGCTGCCGCTGGGCACCGCCTATGCGGTGTGGACTGGCATCGGCGCGGTGGGCGCGTTCCTGGTCGGCGTGATCGTGCTGCACGAAGCCGCCAGCCCGATGCGCATCGCCGCAGCGACGCTCATCGTGGCGGGATTGGCGTTGATGAAACTGTCCGAGACGAACTGAAATAACGCGAAAGACTAAGTAGCGAGAGATTTGATCCTTGGGCAGGAGCGTCGCCCGGAGCGTGCGTTAGCACGTGAGGACGCGCGACGAACCCAAGGGTCAAAAGATCCGCGTCAAGCCAACGCCCAGGCCAAGATCGCCTTTTGAGCATGCAGGCGATTTTCGGCTTCGTCGAACACGACCGACTGCGGCCCGTCGATCACCTCGTCCGTCACTTCCTCGCCGCGATGTGCGGGCAGGCAGTGCATGAAGATGGCGTCTTTCTTGGCCAGGCCCATCAGGCGCTTGTTGACCTGATAGGGCTTGAGCAGATTGTGCCGCTTGGTGGCATTGTCGTCGCCCATCGAGACCCAGGCATCCGACACGATGCAGTCCGCATCCTTCGCCGCCACATCGGGATCGTTGCCGAATTCGACCTTGGCACCCTTGGCCCATTGCACCACTTCGGGATCGGACGGCAATTCCTTGGGCGATGCGACGCGCAGCGTAAAGTCGAACTTCTTGGCGGCATGAATCCAAGACGTCAGCACATTGTTGCCGTCGCCGCTCCAGGCCACCGTGGCGCCCTTGATGGGGCCACGATGTTCCTCGAACGTCATCACATCCGCCATCACCTGGGCCGGATGGCTCCATTTGGTCAGGCCGTTGATCACCGGAATGGTGGCGTTCAGCGCCAGCTCTTCCACCATCTCATGATCCAGCAAGCGGATCATGATGGCATCGACATAGCGCGAGATCACCCGCGCCGTGTCGGCGATGGTTTCCTCGCGCGCCAACTGCATTTCATTGCCGGTCAGCATAAGTGTGGTGCCGCCCAACTGGCGCATCGCCACATCGAACGAAATGCGCGTGCGGGTGGATTGCTTGTCGAAGATCATCGCCAGCACACGGCCGGTCAGCGGCGAATCCGCATCGGCCACGCCCTTGGGCAGGCCAACGCGCGCGGCCTTGCGCGCCTTGGCGTCGTCGATGATGGCGCGCAGGGTATCGCTGTCGTGGTCCGACAGATCGAGAAAATGCTTCGGAGCATGTTTCAAGGGGGCGTTCATTGCGCTGCTACCTTTGTTTCGAGGGCGGCCGCGGCCTTGCCCATCAATTCCACGCCTTCGCGTGCCTCTTCTTCCGTTAGGATCAGGG
>DASYDX010000105.1:0-9952 GCA_036499345.1 Rhizomicrobium sp. | reverse complement strand
ACGCCGTCGTGCCGCCCGCCAGACGCAAAGCAAACACGAACCCCAGCAACGGCAGAACGAATGCGACCAGAAGCAGGATCGCCGCCAGCGCGATCTGGTTGCCGGAAATCTCGGTGTGAAAGCCCATCAGCACAAACGGATAGGCCAGCGCCGTCAGTGCGGGCGCGGCCGCGAGAAATCGGTTTTCCGTCATCTCAGGGACCGGCATCGGTGAGCCTGCATGCTTCGCTTCGTGCCGGGGTCATCCAGGTGCCCGGCGCGCTGGAATAGCATCTTCGCCGCATTCTCGCCCAGATCAACGTAAATGCTTCACCTTGGGCAGGCGATAAAAGCCCCGCGCTAAAAGGTTAACGCGGGATCGCCGGGGCGGACGAGACGTTGCAATAACGGAGGCCGCGCCCATGCCGGACGAACGCATCGAAACCACGCCCGCCGAACAGCTCGAAGCGCTGTGCAATGCGCGCGACTATTACAGCGCGTTGGCGGAAGAGATTCACAACAAGGCGTAGATCGCCCAAGCGGTGTCAGAGCGCGACGAGCGGCAGGAGCGCAAAGCCCGCCGCTTTGCCGCCGCCTATGACCGCAGCGTCAAGAACCAGCGCGCGATGATCGAGTCCAAGCGCGTTTAAAGCGCGCCTACAGTTTTTTGGTGATCGAAATCCGGAGTTCGCGTGGTTCGGCCGGGTGGGTATGGATATCGTCCACTCCGCCCGCCGGTTCGCCCGGCAGCCGCGACGCATAGAAATAATCGATGTCGCTGGCCTTGTTGTCGAACAGATTGAAGATGCTGAGACCGATGGTCCAATCCTCGGCGAAGCGATAGCCCAGATCGGCATAGACCAGGGTGGTGGCCTTGGAATGTACCGCCCCGTCCTGGGTGAGATTGCGCGGCCCGAAATAGCGCAGCCGCAAACCGCCGGACCAATTCTTGGCCCAATCATCCAGATCGTGAAATGCGATGCCGCCATCGATGGTGGCTTCCAGCGATTCCGGCACCCGCTGGCCCGCCGGATCGAATTCGGTGAACCGCGCATGCGACCAGGCGAAATCCGCGTCCACGGTCAGCCAGGGCGTGGGCGTGTAGAAATTCGCGAACTCCACGCCGATACGGTCGGTCGGGCCGGACGGCGACGTATCGCCCGCATCGCCTTCCCAGGTCAGTTCCGACTGAATGTGCAACGTCCAAAGCGTCAGCGAGGATTGCAGGTTCGGAATCGCGGTCGTGCGGATACCGATTTCCGCGCCTTTGGTCCGGGCCAGCGGCGTCGCGGGCGCCGCGCTGTCCACCACGCCGCGCGCATCGTTGCTGTGATAGCCGAAGCCGCCATTGAGGTAGAATTCGGTATCGGCCCAAGGGCCCAGAATGATGCTGGCCTTGGGCTCGGCCATGCTGGCGGTCACATTGGCGGAATCGCCCGCACCTTTCAGATTGGAAACATCGAAGCGGAAGACGTCGCCGCGCAGACCCAGGATGGAGCGCAGCCAAGGCGTCCAATGCGCTTCATTCTGGATATAGAAGCCCGCGTTGGTTTCCGAAATCCGGTCGAACACATCCGCCGACAGGCGCTGACGGCGCTCGGTATGGAACAAGCCGTTGCGGATTTCATCGTCGCGCAGCTGCAAACCTACCGTGGTGGTCGAGGCCGCGCCGAACAAGGTGTGATCCCAGGCCTGGTCGATGGCGCCGCCAAAGATATAGCGCGCATCCTGCTGCTCGAACTGATCGCCATGGATGGGATCGTCAAGGAAATAGGTGAAATTCGAAAAGAGATCCAGGTCGTAATAAAGCCCATAGGCCGAAACGCGCAACCGGCTGTTTTCCGTGGTCTGACGCCAATCGCCGGACAGCGAATAACGCCCGGTCTTGCCGCCGTCGGAATTGTCGAGCTCGCCCCAGCGCGAGATTTGATATTGCGGCGCGGGCGGCGGCGCACCGGTGGGATCACTCTCGCCGCGCACGGCGCGCATTGCGACTTGGTCGGTGGAATTCCAGATATTGTGATAGGCCATCGCCGCGATGGACCAGCCATTCTGCGCGTCGCCTTGCGAATAGCGCAGCATGCCGCCGATCTTGCGCGCATCGTCGCCCTTGTCCCAAGGCCCATCATTATGCTCCAGCTCCAGGGCATAGATCATATTGCCCGCGCCGATACCGGCATTGTCCGCCAGGAAAGCGCGGCCATAGCCATATTGCCCGCCTTCCACCCGCGCGATGCCGGACGGCAGCACATCGTAATAATGAATATCGAACGCGCCCGCCGAGCCGAAATCGCCGACATCGGCGTAATAGGGACCCTTTTTGTAATCCACCTTCTGGATCAGTTCGGGGATCGCGAAATTGAGATCCGAATAGCCCTGGCCATGACCATGGCTGGGCATGTTGACCGGCATGCCGTCCAGTTGGATGGCCAGATCAGTGCCGTGATCCAGATTGAAGCCGCGCAGGAAATATTGGTTGGCTTTGCCGCTACCCGAATGCTGGGTGATGATGACGCCGGGAATATTCTCCACGATCTCACCCGGCCGCAGCATCGGGCGCAGATCGAGATCGGCGGCCCCCACCGAGCCCTGGTTAGCGGAAGATGCAATGCCGGTAAGATCGGCGGCGCGGCCGGTCACGATCACGGTTTCAAAGGAATCCGCTGCGTCGGCGGCACATGCGGGCGACACAACCGCCAGCGCGGCTACAGTCCCCAGCAACAATCCCCGCAATGCCATCCCCGCCCCGAAAACCAACCGTCCCGCGGGTATGATGATTTCAAATAATCATCATACCCGCAAGTTACAGATGGCTTATCTTATTGGCGCAATGTCGCATGAGGCTTTTCACGCCCGGTTGGACAAGGTTCCACCGATGCTCCAAACTTGCTGACAGAATATCGGCTGGAGCCTCTCATGAATCGCGTGACCATCACCTTGGACGACGAATTGCTCGCCGAGGTGGACAAGGTGATGAAGGCGCGCGGCTATCAGAACCGTTCGGAAGCGATCCGCGATCTGACGCGCGGCGGCCTGCGCCAGGCGGCGGAAAGCACCAACGTCAATGGCGATTGCGTCGCCACCCTGGTCTATACCTATGACCACCACACCCGCGATCTGCCCAAGCGTTTGGTTCAGACCTTCCACGATCATCACGATCTGGCGGTCTCGACCCTGCATGTGCATCTGGATCACGACTCGTGTCTGGAAGTGAATGTGCTGCGCGGCAAATCGAAAGATGTGCGACATCTGGCCGAACATGTGATCGCCGAACGCGGCATCCATCACGGACGGCTGGTGATGTTCCCGGCGGAAGAAACCGCGCCGCACAGCCACAGCCATAACGGCAAGAAGCACACGCATCTGCATTTGCGCAAAGCGGGCTGATCAGCCCCGCGCGCGCTTGGGTGCGGCTTTGCCCTTGGCTTTGAGGCTTTTCTTCAACGCCGCCATCAGGTCGATGACATTGTCCTCTTCCACTGGCTCGGCGGTGACCAGCTTTTCGCCCTTCTGCTTGCGCCGGATCAGATCGCGCAGAGCATTCTCGTAGCGGTCTTCGAACTTGTCGGGCTCGAAATCGCCTTCGCGCTGTTCGATGATCTTGCGGGCGATCTCGATCATCTGTTTGTCGGGCCGGGCGGCGGGAATATCCGCGAAAGCCTTCTTGGCGGAAATCACTTCGTCGCCCATCCGCAAGGTATAGACGACGATGCCCTTGTCGCGCGGCTCCAACGCCACCAAACGCTCGCGGGTGTGCATCACCACCCGGCCCAGTGCGATGCGCCCCGCTTCCGCCAGCGCCTCGCGGATGACCGTATAGGCTTCTACGCCGCTGTCTTCATTGGGCACCAGATAATAGGGATCGTTCCAATAAAGCCGGTCGATCTCTTTCTCGTCCACGAAGCGCTCGATATCGATGACGTGCGTGGTCTCCAGCTTGACCGCGTTCAGCTCTTCATTGCTGAGAACGACATATTTGTTCTTGGCGATCTCATAGCCCTTGACCAGATCGGCGCGCTCTACCGGTCCGGTATCGGGATCGGTCGGCACCATGCGGATGCGGTTGTTGGTGTCGGGATTGAGCAGATGGAACGAGATGTCGTGCGCGCGGGTGGTCG
This sequence comes from Rhizomicrobium sp., assembly GCA_036499345.1. Classification (GTDB taxonomy): domain Bacteria; phylum Pseudomonadota; class Alphaproteobacteria; order Micropepsales; family Micropepsaceae; genus Rhizomicrobium. Next base: position 5,855 of record DASYDX010000105.1, on the reverse strand, counting down.
CGCCATACAGCGCGACAGGGCACGACACCAGCGACAGCCTAAGCTGACCCTGCCAGGTGGGCCGGGCCGACAGATGGCCCTCATTCGAGTTGGCGGGCTTGTGATGGCCGCGGGCTGTGGCAGCCTTGCGAGTCCGCGCCTTGCGCCGGGGGGCTTTGGCTTTTTTCTTGGCGGCCATGGCATTTTCTCCGGGAACCGGAACGGAAACGCCAGGCCGGACCTATGTTTCCAGAAAGGACCGTCATGCCCGCGAAAAAGACGAAAGCCCCCCGCAAGCCCGTCAAAAAAACCGCTGCCCGCAAGGCTTTGGCGAAATATCAGGCGATGCGCGACTTCGCCGTCACCACCGAGCCCAGCGGGCGCAAAAGCGGGGTCAAACCGTCCGGGCGCCTGCGCTATGTCATTCAGAAACACGCCGCCACCCGCCTGCATTACGATTTCCGGCTGGAATGGCACGGCACCTTCCGCTCCTGGGCGGTGACGCGCGGGCCCTCGCTCGATCCCACCGACAAGCGGCTGGCGGTGGAGGTGGAAGACCATCCCCTGGATTACGGCGATTTCGAAGGCACCATTCCCAAGGGTCAGTATGGCGGCGGCACAGTGATGCTGTGGGATCGCGGCTATTGGGAGCCGGAAGGCGATGCCGACGCCATGCTCGAAAAGGGCGATCTCAAATTCACCCTGGAAGGCGAGAAGCTGCATGGCAGTTGGGTGCTGGTGCGCATGCGCCATGACAAATTCAAAAACAAGCGCAGCAACTGGCTGTTGATCAAGCATCACGACAAATTCGCGCGCGATGGCGAGGGCGAAGCGATCCTGGAAAAAGATCATTCCGTCGCATCGGGCCGCGCCATGACCGCCATCGAAAAAGGCAGCGGCAAAAAGCCGAAAGCGTTCATGCGGGCCAAATCCTTCCAGGCCGATGCGGTGTGGAGTTCCAAAGCTCGCAAGTCCGATCCGGACGCAGAACTGGAACCTGCGCGAGCGAAAGCCAAGAAGGTCAAAACACTTCCCGCTTTCGTGGCGCCGCAACTCAGCCAGTTGGTCGATCAGCCGCCCGGCGGCGCGGGCTGGGTGCATGAAGTCAAATTCGACGGCTATCGCATGCAGCTGCGGGTGGCGAACGGCAAAGCCAACCTTCTCACCCGCAACGGTTTGGACTGGACCGCGAAATTCGCCGCCATCGCCAAGGCGGGCGCCAAACTTCCCGATGGCATCATCGACGGCGAAATCTGCGCCTTGAACCACAATGGCGCACCGGATTTCGCAGGATTGCAGGCCGCGCTGTCGGACAGCAAGACCGATGCTCTGATTTTTTTCGCTTTCGATTTGTTGTTCGCGGACGGTGAAGATCTGCGCCCGCTCTCCCTGATCGAGCGCAAGAAAAGGCTGGAAGCGCTTTTGGGAAAAAGCAGCGCACCCTTGCGATATGTCGAGCATTTCACCAGCGGCGGCGATGCGGTGCTGTTGTCGGCCTGCCGCATGGAATTGGAAGGCATCGTCTCCAAACGCGCCGACGCGCCATACAAATCGGGGCGCGGCGACAGTTGGACCAAGGCCAAATGCCGTGCGGGACACGAAGTGGTGATCGGCGGCTGGTCCACCACCAACGGCAAATTCCGCTCGCTTCTGGCGGGTGTGCATCGCGGCAATCATCTGGTCTATGTCGGGCGCGTCGGCACCGGCTATTCCGCGCCCAAGGTCAAAGCCTTGCTGCCCCGCCTGAAGGCGATGGCGGCCAAAACCTCACCCTTTGGCGGCAAGAATGCGCCCCGCCGCGAGCCCGGCGTGCAGTGGCTGAAGCCGGAGCTGGTGGCGGAAATCGAATTCGCGGGCTGGACGGGCGACGGCATGGTGCGTCAGGCTGCCTTCAAGGGCCTGCGCGCCGACAAGCCCGCCGAGGATGTGGAGGCTGAGACGCCCCGGAAAGCCAAAAAACTCGCATCGCCTGCGCCCGCGAAAACAGCGCCGGCCAAAGCGCGCGCCAAAAGCGAGGCGGTGGTGATGAACATCCCCATCTCGCATCCCGACAAGGCGCTGTGGCCGGATGCGGGCGATGGCGAACCCGTCACCAAGTTGGAGCTGGCGCGCTATTACGAAGCAATCGGCGAATGGATGCTGCCGCACATCAAAGGCCGCCCCTGCTCCATCGTGCGCGCGCCCGACGGCATTGCGGGCGAACGCTTCTTCCAGCGCCACGCCATGCCGGGGCATTCCAGCCTGTTGAAACAGGTCAAGGTATCGGGCGACCGCAAACCTTATCTGCAGATCGACCGGGTCGAAGCTTTGGCGGCGGTGGCGCAATCGGGCGGGTTGGAATTGCATCCCTGGAATTGCGCGCCCGACCATCCCGACCAACCGGGGCGTTTCGTCTTCGATCTCGATCCTTCGCCCGATCTCGGTTTCGACGATGTCGTGGCGGCGGCCAAGGAATTAAAGACGCGGCTGGAAGAATTGGGACTGATGCCCTTCGTCAAGACCACAGGCGGCAAGGGCCTGCATGTGGTGACACCCTTCGATGCCGGAAAGACTCTCGGCTGGAAAGAAGCCAAAGCCATCGCACGCGAGATCTGCGCCCGCATGGCGGCAGACAGTCCGGAGAAATATCTGGTCAACATGTCCAAGGAAAAACGGAAGGGAAAAATCTTCCTCGATTATCTGCGCAACGACCGCATGGCCACGGCAGTCGCGCCCTTGTCGCCGCGCGCGCGGGACGGCGCCACCGTCTCCATGCCGCTGGATTGGAGCGCGATCAAGAAGGGCCTCGATCCCAAGCGTTTCACCATCCGCACCGCGCCCGCACTGCTGCGCAAGACCGCACCCTGGAAGGATTATGCCAAGGCGCAAAAGCCGCTGCTGGCGGTGTTGAAGAACCTGGCGCGTTGAGCTGGCTTAGGCGGCCTGTTCCATAAGGCGCAACGGAATCACCATCCGGATCAGGGTCCCGATGCCGGGTTCGCTTTCGATCTCAAGCCGGCCGCCGTGCAATTCGGTGAACGCCTTGGCGAGCGGCAGTCCCAGACCGGTGCCTTCGTAACGCCGGTTGAGGGCGCTATCGATCTGACGAAAGGGCTTCAGGGCAACGATCACATCTTCGGGCGCCATGCCGATGCCGGTGTCGGCGATCGCGATGATGATATTGGAAGTCGCGATAGATGCCCGTAGCGAAACTTCGCCGCCGGGCGAAGTGAACTTCACCGCATTGGACAGAAGATTCAGCATCGCTTGTTTGAGCCGTATCTCATCCGCCATCATGATCGGCAGATTGTGGGAGACATCGAAAACGAGCCGCACCTGCGCCGCCTCTGCCAAAGGCGAAATCAGGCGCCGGCAGCTATCGGCAAGGCTCGCCAACACCACCGGGCTGGTGTGCAATTCCAATGCGCCAACCTCGATCTTGGAGAGGTCGAGAATGCCGTTGACCACATCCTTCAGATGCACGCCCGACCGCTGAATGTCGTCGGCATAGTCGCGGTATTTCGCGCTGAGCGGCCCGGCGATCTGATATTGCATCATCTGCGCGAAGCCGATGATGGCGTTGAGCGGGGTGCGCAATTCGTGGCTCATATTGGCCAGGAACGCGGATTTGGCCCGGTCGGCATCCTTGGCCTCGTCTCTTGCGCGCGCCAGCTGTTCGGTTTGGGCCCGCAGCGATTGTTCGGCATGCTGGCGTTCGAGGGCGCGGCCAAGCTGAGTGCCGATCTGCGCCATCAAATCCAGCACGGCACCATCGGGCTGTCGCGGTTCGCTGCCGAAAAATTCCAGCACCGCGACCACATCCTGGCCGCTCAATACAGGAAAGGCGACAGCGCTGCGCAATCCGCAAGCCTGGGCGACCCCCGAGCGCGGAAAGTTCGTGTCTGTCTCCAGATCTGCGATCCAAACGGGCTTCGCGGTTCGATGCGCCCGTCCCGGCAATCCGGTTTCATGCCCAAATTGCGATATTTGGCTGACGCGACGGAACGGCTTCATTGTGTCCGGATTGGCGGCATACCAAATGCCTGCGCTGCGTAGCATTCGTTCTTCGCCGTCAGGCCCATTCAGAAAACCATGACCGACATCCCAACCGTGAAAACGGCCGACCTCCTCCACCGCGAATTGCAGGACGTCGCGCGCATCGCGGCTCTGGTTCGAAATCGTGGCGACGCGCTCCAGCAATTGCAGCTCCTGTTGGCGCTCATAAAGATCGCGCAGGCCTTTTTCGGCGATGGCTTCGGCTTCCAGGCGGGTGGCGCGCTCGCGCTCTAGCCGGCGTTTCAGCCGCTGATTTTCCGCCAGCAGAGCTTCGTAATCAGGCTGCATCGCTCACGATCTTGGCGCCAGCGACCGGATGAATGGCAAGCTGGCACCGCTCGTCACCGCGATGCATGCAGGACGGATGCTCAACCCGCATGGTCTCGCCGAAATGATCGGCCGCGCCTTCGATGAAGCCATGCGCCAACGCGCAGAGTTTGCGCGGCGAATTATAGCCCAGCAGCAATGCGCCATCCGCACCGTCCTCGAAATGGAAATGCGGGCAGCCTGCACCGGTATAAAGCTTGCGCACTTCGGGATGGATGATGCTGTTGACGCTGAGAATGAAGCTGCGTGTGGTGCGATGAGCCGCGAAGAAAGCGGGATAATGCCGCGCCAGAAGCGGCATCGCCTCGCGCCCGAACCAGCGCAGTATCTCATTGGGCGGCTTGCCCAGCGCTTGCGATGCAGCGCCAACCAACGCGAAAACCTGATCGTCCGGATAACTACCCAGCGAAGTGTAGGCGCCTGCGAGGCCGGTCTGATCCAACAATTCGTCCCAAATCGCTTCGCCATGGTGGTTCACCACGACTTGCTCGAGAAGATTGAAGACAATGCCTTTCATACGCCACACCACGTCAACGGACCGGCATTTACCCTAGGTGGCGAGTGGTAAAGACTTAGGCAAATATACCTTTGGTTGTAACAAGGAGAATGTACAACTTTTCAAGTGACGTTATGCGCTTTGTTGAAGCTTTGCAGAATGCGCTTCAGACCCGCTTCGTCCACGCGCGCCACGGCCTGTTCCGCCGGCAGCCAAAGCAGCTCGCGCGTGCCCCGTTCCGCGAAAGTGCGGCGATTGCCCGTGACATGCAGCGGGAAAATTTCCACCCGGCAGGGCAGCGCGCTACCGGCTTTCTCTTTCAGATAGTGATAATGGCCGAATGGCTCGGCGGCGATCTCGCCGGTCACGCCTGCTTCTTCCAAAGCTTCGCGCGCAGCGGACTGCGCCAGCGACATCGCCGTATGCGGCCAGCCCTTGGGCAATATCCAGCGCCGGGTGCGTAGCGAAGTGACGAGCAGAATTTCCAGCCCCGGCGCGCGCCGCCAGCACAAAGCCGCCACCTGCAGTCTGCTGCCACGTATGGGCGCCAGACCGGGTTGCGGCTGGGCCATCACATGCCGGCCGCGTTGGCGATCAGATAGAAGCCTGCACTGAGAAGCGCCGCCGCCGGCATGGTCACGACCCAGGCGACGACAATGTCCTTGGCCACATTCCAGCGCACCGCGGAAACGCGGCGTGCCGTGCCGACGCCAACGATCGCGCCCGTGATGGTGTGGGTGGTGGAAACCGGAATACCCATGAATGTCGCAAGGAACAGGGTCATCGATCCGGCGGTCTCCGCGCAAACGCCTTGCATGGGCGTGAGGTGGGTGATTCGCGAACCCATTGTACGCACGATCCGCCAGCCGCCGAACAGGGTCCCCAGCGCCATCGCCGTCTGGCAGGCCAGGACCACCCAGAAGGGCACCACGAAATGATCGCCCGAAAGCCCATGCGCGAACAACAGCGCGGCGATGATGCCCATGGTTTTCTGCGCGTCGTTGCCGCCATGACCCAG
>DASYDX010000104.1:0-6694 GCA_036499345.1 Rhizomicrobium sp. | reverse complement strand
GGCAGGCTTCAAGGACCTTTACAGGCGGAGCGAGAAGTGGCAAACGCGCCCCTCCTACCACCTCTCTTTATGGGAACGAGAACCTTGGTCAAGGCGGATCTTGGAACGAAACGCGGATGCCCCAGTTGCGGCGCCCGTTTCTACGACCTTTCGAAGCGTCCCATCGAGTGCCCGAAATGCGGCTTCTCGTTCGAGCCGGAGGCGCTCTACAAGCAGCGCCGTGGCCGTCAGCCGGAACCCGCGGCCGGAGTGATCCCCGCCGCCGATGCGGAAGACGAGGAGGACGAGAATGAAGATTCGGATTCCGAGAATGAAGAAGAGGAAGCCGAAACCGTTGAGGAAGCACCGCTGAACGTCGCCGCCACGGGCGAAGATGAAGACGAGACCGCTGAAGAAGAAGAAGAAGCGGAGTCGGATTCGGGCATGAGCGTTGTGGAAGGCGATGAAGACGTCGCTATCGACGACATCGAAGTGGAAGACGACGAAGACGATGAAGACGGCGATGACGATCTTCTCGCCGAAGTCGAAGAAGATGAAGACGATGTCGCAGGTATCATCGATACCGATATCGCCAAGGACGAAAGTTAGGTATTAGAGTCGCGCGCGCCCACCACCAGAGGGCGCGCTGTGGAAGTGGGGCCATAGCTCAGCTGGGAGAGCGCCTGCATGGCATGCAGGAGGTCAGCGGTTCGATCCCGCTTGGCTCCACCATTTTTCACCTTCACCACCCCATCTCATAATTCACCGCCGCCATTGGCGAAAAATGGCGGAGACAAGCGGCCGAGTGCGCCGCGCGTCAGCGACTTGAGGCGCACGAGGCGCGCAGGCCTGCTCGGTCCGTTCAAAAGCTCCGTATCAGCCCAATCGCTGGGCGCAGGCGGCAATCATCATCCCCAGCACGCTCCCCTGACACCCATTTCACGCCCCCGCCACGCTTCGCGACATTTGCAGCAGACATGATCTGCCGGACGGGGCTAAAGTTCGCCGTCACAAAACGGATTTCCCCTTTTTGAGCGCTTTCCAGGACGCCCGCTCGCTTCCCAAGGACACAGTCCTCACGCCCGATCTCGCCATCATTGGCGGCGGGCCCGCGGGCATCACCCTGGCGCTGGCGATGGCGCAGACCGGCCGCAGCATCCTGTTGCTGGAATCCGGCGCCCAGACCTTCGAGGCGCCCACACAGAAACTCTATGAGGGCGCCGAAAGCGGCGTGCCCTATATCGCGCTCGATGGCGGCCGCCTGCGCTTTCTCGGCGGAAGCACCAACCATTGGGGCGGATGGTGCCGCCCTCTGGACGAGATCGATTTCGAACGCCGCGATGCCCTGCCCCATTCGGGCTGGCCGTTTGCGCGCGGCGAAATCGAGCCTTATTTCGCGCGCGCCCAGGCGCTGGTGGAAGCTGGGCCCTGGATCTATGACGAAACCGGCACCACGGTTTCGGAAAAAGGCCCGGCGCTGCGTCTGGGCCCCGGCGGCGTCTATACGACCTGGTTTCAATTCTCCAAAACCCAGGGCGGCACGCTGCCCACCCATTTCGGCGACCGCTATCTGGACGATCTGAAGCGGGCGCCGCATGTGACGCCGCTTCTGAATGCGAACGTTACCGGCATCCGGCTGTCGCGAGACGGCACCCATGTCGATCATCTGGACGTCGCCACCCTTTCCGGCAACCGGCTCACGGTGAAGCCGCGCTGTACCGTGCTGGCTGCCGGTGCGATCGAGAATGCGCGCCTGTTGCTGGCGTCCAACGACGTGATGCAGGCTGGGGTTGGCAACGGAAACGACCTGGTGGGCCGGTTCTTCGCCGATCATCCCATCCCCCGCAATGTCGCGACCTTGGTAGTGTTCGACGGCAAGCTCGCGCCTTTCTATTCCAACTCCCAGACCACAGCGGAAGGCGCGGTGATGCGCGCCGCCCTGTCCCCGCACCCGGAATTTCTGCGGACGCGAGGGCTCGCGGGCTCGCTCACCACAGTGGAAAATCCGGTCAAACTCGATGAACTCGGCACCGCCGCGGTGGTAACGACCGCACAGGCGCTTGGCGTCGACGCATCATCCGCCCGCGCCTTCTCGCTGGGATGCGGCATGGAGCTGGCCCCGGACCCGGAGCGCCGTATTACCTTGGGCGCGGAACGCGACGCGCTTGGCGTGCCGGTTTCCAATCTCCATATGACGATTTCGGACGATGATTTTGCGCATTTCCGTCAGACCCTGGCGGAATTGGGACGCCAACTGCTCACGTCAAAAACTGGAATGATCCACCTGACTTACCAGCAGCGTCATGAATGGATGGCGGGCATGGATTGGGGCAACCATCATCTGGGCACTACGCGCATGAGCGCCGACGCCAAACAGGGCGTGGTCGATGCCGACAGCAAAGTTCATGGCATCGCCAATCTCTATGTCTCCGGTAGTTCGGTTTTTCCCACCTATGGCTCGTCCAATCCCACCTTGAATCTGGTGGCGCTGACATTGCGGTTGGCGGACAAGCTGAAAAAGGTGCTGGCATGAAGCGCCGCGGCATCCTTATCGGATTGGCGGTCGCAGTGGCCGGCGCGGCGAGCGGCGCCGCCTGGCAATTGCGCCTCTTCGGCAAACACTATCCGCGCACGCCGTATGACGATCTGCTTGCTCAGATCACCGACCGCGAACCCGCAATCCTCTTTGGCCGGACAGCCATGGGATCATTTCCGGCGGCGGACATCCTTGCCGCCGATCTTCGCCGCGATGGCCGGACATTGGCGGCGCGTGCCGCCAGCGAACCCGCCGCCAGCCATGTTCAAGAAGTCAGCGGCTGGCTGGTGCCGCAAAGCGTGGCGCAATACGCCGCCCTGGCCGCCCAGGTTACGCCGCCGGCAGCGCGATAGCCCCGCCGCGAGCGGGACTTGAACAAGAACAAAGAGCCACCATTTCTCTCTTGTGAACCTTGGCGCCAATTGGGCCTGGGATTTGCAAGCCGCTCGAAAGGAGGGCTGAAATGACACGGAATGCATACTTCGACAGCCCTTTCCTGCTCGGTTTTGAGCCCTTGGAACGGCTTTTGGAACGGACCGCGAAAAGCGCGGCCGACAGCTACCCGCCGTACAACATCGAGACGACCGAGGATGGCGGTATCGCCATCACCCTGGCGATTGCCGGATTCGCCAAGGACGAAGTTGCGGTCACGGTGGAAGACCGCCAATTGGTCATCCGGGGAAAACAGAATGAGGCCGGTGGCAAAACGTTCCTTCACCGAGGCATCGCGGCGCGACAATTTTTGCGTGCTTTCGTGCTGGCCGATGGCATCGAAGTCAAATCTGCCGCGTTGGAAAATGGATTGCTGAAAATCGCTTTGGCACGTCCCGCCATTCAACCCAGCGTGCGGGTCATAGAAATCAAGACTGGAGGCATATCATGACGGACACATTCGACATGGAATTGGGCAACGGCCTGGGCCGTATCGCCTACATCAAACCCACGGGCAGCGAAGAAGCGCATCGCCTGGGTCTGATCCCCGCCAACGTCGAGCTTCCGCAGGGCGTAAAGCTCTATGTCGTCCATGCCGAGGACGGCAGCGTGCTGGGCTACACCGACGCTTACGCGTCCGCTTATGGCGCGGCGGTCCAAAACGAGCTCACGCCGGTGAGCGTGCACTGACAAGGTCACTATTTGCGACCGAGAAAAGCCGGAAGCGCTGCTTCCGGCTTTTTTGTTGTGCGCGCCGTTGCTAGAGTCCCGCCAACGGAGGGCATCATGCGTTACCTGACCATCGCCGCATTTCTTTTCCTGACCGCGACGGGCGCTTCGGCGCAGGATGCGACGACAGCCGCCCCGCCGCCCGGCGCCGAGACCCAGCCCGCCCCCGCCGACAATGCCGCATCGCCACCACCCGCCGATGCCGTGCCGGTAGAGCCCGCCGCGCCCACCAATCCGCCCATGACCGGCCCGCAAATCCTGATTTCCACCTCCATGGGCGATATCACACTGCAACTCGATTCCGTCCGCGCGCCCAAAAGCGTCGCCAGCGTGCTGCGCTTTGTCCGGGACCGTCATTACAACGGCACGGTGGTCTATCGGGTCGTCAAAGGCTTCGTGGTCCAGATGGGCAGCTGGGACGCCAACGTCAAAGGCCGCCCACCTGGGCATGGCCCAACACCTTTGGAAGCCAATAACGGCCTCAGCAATCTGCGCGGCACGGTGGCCCTCGCCCATGGCGCCGACCTGATGGCGTCGGCCGATTTTTTCATCAACCTGTCGGACAACAAATCCCTGGATCATTTGGCGGATGACACATTCAACGTCACCGGCTTTACCGTCTTCGGCCAAGTGACTTCCGGTATGGATGTGGTGGACGCTATTTCCGCTGTGCCCGTAGGCGATCACGGGCCGATGCCCGGGCAAGCGCCGGTCGATCCGATACTGATCAAGAAAGTATCGATCGTGGGCGATCCGGAACGGCCCGCGCCGAAAGCGTCCGCGAAAAAGAAAAACTAGTTAGGCCGCCTGGCTCGAAGAGCCGGTCTGGTCGATCAGGATCGCGTACAGCGCTTCGGCGGTTTGCGCCGCGCGCAGCTTCTCGCAAGTCTGCTGATTGCGCAGGAGGCGCGAGACACGCGCCAGTGCTTTCAGATGGTCGGCACCGGCATTTTCCGGCGCCAGCAGCATGAAAACCAGATCGACGGGCTGGCCGTCGACCGCTTCGTAATCGATCGGGCTTTCCAGCCGCGCGAAGACGCCCGTGATGCCCGTGGCGCCCGCCATGCGGCCATGCGGAATTGCGATGCCCGAGCCAACGCCCGTGGTTCCCAAGCGTTCGCGCTCGATCAAGGTTTCGAAAATCTGCTTCTCAGGAAGCTGCGTACGTGCATGTGCACGCGCAGCGAGTTCCTGCAGCAACTGCTTCTTAGACTGAGCCTTGAGAGAAGCGAGGACCGCTTCGGGGGCGAGCAGGTCGGAGATGTTCATCAAGCTTCCCAAAAGGATTTACGGGCATCTTTTCGGGGGCTCCGCCCTGTCCCGCCGAAAAGCGGCGGGTTCATAGGCCGGGGCTCCCCGAAAGTCAAACTACGCCCCGATGCCGCGGAAAAGGCAGCATTCGGAAGAATTTACACACCCGCTTTGAGGCGGCGGCGTTCCACGGAAGACGGGATTCGCAAGGCCTCCCGATATTTGGCAACGGTGCGCCGCGCGATGTTCACGCCATCGGCGGTCAGCAAGGAAACGATACGGTCGTCGGAAAGAATGTCGCGCGCTTCTTCGTTTGCGATCATCTCCCGGATGCGGTCACGCACCGCTTCGGCGCTGTGCGACTCCGCTCCATTCACGGCCTGGATCGAGGCGGTGAAGAAATATTTCAGCTCGAACAAGCCGCGCGGTGTGGCGATATATTTGTTGGAAGTGACGCGGCTCACCGTCGATTCATGCATCTGGATAGCGTCCGCGATGGCGCGCAGATTGAGCGGGCGCAGATGGCGCACACCGTAAGTGAGAAAGCCATCCTGCTGACGCACGATCTCGCTCGCAACCTTGAGAATGGTGCGGGCGCGTTGATCCAGGCTCTTCACCAGCCAATTGGCATTGTTGAGACAGTCGGTGATGTAAGTCTTGGAATCCTTGTCCCGCGCGCCGCTGCTGACCTTGGTGTAATAGCGCGAATTGACCAGAAGGCGCGGCAACGTGTCGGAATTGAGCTCTATCAGCCAGGCGCCATCGGGACCGACGCGGACAAAGACATCGGGAATAACGGGCGCGACCTGCTCCGTCCCGAAGGCAAGCCCCGGCTTGGGATTAAGGTCACGGATTTCCGCCACCATGTCGGCGATATCTTCGGCATCGACGCCACAAACCGCCGACAGGCCGGACATGTCGCGGCGCGCCAGAAGATCCAAACGGGTGAGCAGCGCCGCCATGGCGGGGTCGAGCCGGTCGCGCGCTTTCAATTGCAACGACAGACATTCGGCAAGATCGCGCGCCCCCACCCCGATGGGATCGAAGCCCTGCAGCACACCCAGAACGGCTTCCACATCCTCGATCTCCGTGCCGAGCCGTTCCGCGATCTCTCCAAGATCGGCGCGGACATAGCCGGCTTCGTCGATGGCATCGATCAAAGCCATACAGATCAGCCGGTCGTCGGGCAGCAAAGCCGCGATCGACACCTGCGCTTCCAGATGATCCTTGAGCGTGCCGCCCGCGGCGACAGTGGATTCCAGCAGATCCTCATCGCCTTCGAAACGATTGCCCGAACGCAAGGTCGTCCAATCCGTCAAAGGCTGATTTGGCGATGCGCCTTCCGCAGGATCGCGATCGTACAAATTCTCGCGCGCGGCATTGTCCATGTCGTCGAGCTTGGAAAAATCCTCCCGCGCCAGTGATTCATCGGCCTTCTCGGATGTTTTCTCGCGTTCGACGCTTTCGCGTTCGGCGTCCCGTGGCGCGGATTCGTCGCGTTCCAGAAGTGGATTTTTTTCCAGCTCCGCTTCGCAATATTCCGCCAGTTCGATATTGGACAATTGCAGCAGCTTGATCGCCTGCTGCAATTGCGGCGTCATGACCAGGGACTGGCCTTGCCGTATCTCGAGTCTTTGCCCCAGCGCCATGACCCGTACCTACAACGAGAACTTCTCGCCCAGATAAACGCGGCGCACGTCGCGATCGCCCACGATATCGGCGGGCGTGCCTTCTTTCAGGACGCGGCCGTCATGGAGAATATAAGCG
>DASYDX010000103.1:0-7199 GCA_036499345.1 Rhizomicrobium sp. | reverse complement strand
AGCATGATCACGGGCCCGAAGCCCCGGCTGATCGCAATTCTGTTGGGCATTGCCGCGTTCAGTGGCCTTTTGGAGCTGGTTCAGTTCTTTACCGGGCGTGATGCGGAGTTTCTGGATTTCGTTGCCAACAGCGCAGGCGTTGCTTGCGGATATTTCGCGGCTTTCGTGATTCATATCCTTCTTCGAGATCCCGCGCTTGTTGCGCGCCGCGCCGCCCGATAACCTCCGCGCCGGGACTTTCCGGGTGGAGGATCGATGTTCGAAGAATTCAAGAAATTCGCGATGCGCGGCAACGTGCTGGATCTGGCGGTCGGTGTCATCATCGGTGCGTCCTTCACCGGTATTGTGACATCGCTGGTCAATGACGTGATCATGCCGCCGGTGGGCTTGGCGCTGGGCGGCGTCGATTTTTCCAACTTCTTTGTGGTGCTGAAGGGCGATGCCAATGTCGACACCCTCGCTGCCGCCAAGGCCGCCAAGGATGTGACGCTCAATTACGGCCTCTTCGTCAATGCCGTGATCAATTTCCTGATCGTCGCGTTCGTTCTGTTTCTGCTGATCCGCCAGATCAACAAGTTGGTGGTGCCGAAGCCGGCTGCAGATGCGCCGCCTCCGCCGCCGTCTGAAGAAGTGCTTTTGCTGCGCGAAATCCGCGACAATCTGAAGACGCGGTGAGATGTCTGCACGGACCGGTCTGGGATTGGCTTTGGTGTTGCTGACGGCGGCATTGCCCGCCACAGCCCAGACCGATCCGGCAAACCTCGCCAACGGCTTTTTGGGTGCTTACGGCACCTTTCATCCCTCCGATGGAATTCCCGATACGGGCGGTCGGGCCAAGCTTGCGCCGTATCTGTCGCCGCAGCTGAACAAGATGCTGGCCGACGGTGCGGCAGCCGAGGCGCGTTTCGCGGCCAAGGTGAAGGGCGCCCCGCCTTTGATCGAAGGCGATCTCTTCACCTCCATGTTCGAAGGCGCTTCCGCCTGGAATGTCAGTGCGTGCACCGTCGCGGGCGCGGTGGCGCGCTGTCCCGTCGCTTTCACCCATGCTCAGAAAGGCCGTCCGCCGGTAGCTTGGACGGACACGCTGCTGTTGGCCAACACGCCGCAAGGCTGGCGGATCGACGACATCGTCTATGGCGGTGGGTTCCAGTTCGGCAACACAGGCAAGCTCAGCGATACGCTCAAGCTGGTCTTGAGCCAGGCGCCCTGAATAGCCATCTACCGCTCGCGCCGAGCATTCGACGAAAGGATACCCCCATGACCAACAAAATGGACAAAAGCGACAGCGACTGGAAGCGCGATCTGTCTCCCGAAAAATACCGGGTGCTGCGTCAGCACGGCACCGAACCAGCCGGAACCAGTCCGCTCAATTATGAAAAGCGCAAAGGCGAGTTTCTCTGCGCCGGTTGCGGAGCCGAACTGTTCGGGTCGGACACCAAATATGAAAGTGGGTCAGGCTGGCCCAGTTTTTACGCGCCGATGCCGGATGCGGTGGAAACCACGACCGACTCCAGCCACGGCATGGTGCGCACCGAAGTGCATTGCGCCCGTTGCGGCGGCCATCTGGGCCATGTCTTTCCCGATGGACCGAATCCGACCGGGGAGCGGTTTTGCATCAACGGCGCGGCGCTGGACTTCAAGCCCGAGCAAGACTGAGCTCAGGCAGCAAAAGACCGCGGTCCCGATGGGACCGCGGCATCTTTCACAAATATTTCTTCAGGACTCCGAACCACCCGCATGGGAATGGCGGCGCGCTTCTTCTTCCGCTGCGCGCAACTCTGCGCCTTGCGGTCCGTCCAATGCGGCTTCTGCGTCCCGGCCCATCTGGGGAATTTCGGCATTGTGCCGCTTCACAAAATCGCCCTGGTCCTTCAGGAATTTGCGCGAGGCTTGATAGTCGCCTTCGCCAACGATCTGCTTTTTCTTTTTCGGCGCGGCTTTCTTCGCGGCCTTCACGGGCTTTGACGCTTTTACCGGGCGTTTGGCTTTGGCGGCCTTAGCGGGTTTGCGGGCCGCCTTCTTGCTCGCCTTTTTGGGCGCGGCGCGTTTGGCTTTGCTCTTCTTCTTTGCGCCGCGCGAAGCGGCGGCAGCGCGCCGGACTGGCTTCTTCGTCTTGGACGCTTTGGTCTTGGTTTTCTTGACCTTGGATTTTTTGGCTTTCGATTTTTTGGCTTTGGCCATGGATCTCTCCGTTCAAAGGGTGCGGCACCTTAGGCGCGTTGAAGACTATGCGCGAGAGGGCAGATCGTTTCGTCAATGCGCCATCGCCAGCCGTTCCATCAGCCAACCGGCAGCGGGACCGAGGGGCGTGTCGGTGCGATGGACGGTGTGGAAACGGTACTGCGCGTCGTCCCAGGTATCGATGGCAAGGCGCACCAGACGGCCGCGCTTGATGTCGTCCGACACCATGGGTTTGGGCATCGATCCCCAACCCAGGCCTGCGAGCAGCAACGCATGCTTGGCGCCCATATCCGCCAGCCGCCAGCTTTTGACCGATACAACCCCCAGATCGCGCCCCGCCGTCAGCGAAGAGCGGTCGGTCAGCACCAGCTGGACATGATCGCGGGCTTCGGCGGCGGTGATGGCTTCGAATTTCGCCAAAGGATGATCGGGGTGGGCGACCGGGATCAGCTTCACCGAACCGGCGGGTCCGCGCATGAGCAAATCATTGTTCAATTCCAGGGGACCGGAGACGCCGAACTGTGCCTGACGGCCCAGAACCGTCTCCGTCACCGCGCCCAGTGCTTCGACCCGAAGGCGCAAGGCGACGGTGGGAAATTTCTGACGGAATTCCTCCAGCGCCTTCACCAGCAATTTCGCCGGCAGCATCACATCGACCACCAGGCTGACTTCGGCTTCCAGCCCTTGCGTCAGGCCGCGCGCCTTGGCGATCAACCCATCCAGGGCCATGGCGATCCCCCGACTGTCCGACAGGATCGCCTGACCGGCATCGGTGAGCCGCGGTTTGGCGGCCCCCGCGCGCAGAAAGAGCTCGAGGCCGAGCTGGCCCTCCAGATTGGCGATGGCATAGCTCACCGCCGAAGTGGCCCGGCCCAGCTTGCGGCCTGCCCCGGCGAAGCTGCCGGTTTCCACAATCGCCAGAAAGACAGCGATCTGGTCCAGGGTGGGGGATTTCGGCTCCATGTTCACATTATCAGAACACAATATTCAAAATTATACCAATTTTCGAAACGAAGCCGATCCCCCATATTCCTGTCTCAACATTCGGGAGGCTCACATGGCCGCGAAGATCTTCATTCCTTTCTATTCCCGCACCGGCACCATCGAGGCGCTAGCCCGGGCCGTGGCCGAGGGCGCCGAGTCCGAAGGCGCGGAAGTGCGGCTGGCCCGCGCCCGCGAACTGATCGGCCATGACATTATGAGTTCGGTGCCGGGCTGGAAGGAAAGCGCCGAAGCCATGAATGCGCGCTATCCCGCCCCCACCCCGGAAGATGCGGTCTGGGCCGACGGCATCGTGTTCGGCACCCCCACCCGCTTCGGCTCAGTCGCTTCGGAGTTGAAAGCCTATATCGACGGGCTGGGCGGCTTGTGGGCGAAGGGCGCCTTGAACGGCAAGGCGGGCGCGGCCTTCACCGGTTCGGCGACGCCCCATGGCGGCAATGAATCCACCATCATCTCCATGTTCAACCCGATGGCGCATCTGGGCCTGATCATCGTGCCCACCGGCTTTGCCGATGGCGTGATGTTCAAGGGCGCGGGCACGCCTTATGGCCCCAGCGTCGTTTCCGGCAATCCCCCGGCAGGTCCGACGACCGAGGAACTCGATGTCGCCCGCTTCCAAGGCCGCCGTATTGCAAAAGTCGCAAACGCCTTGCGCACCCTGAACGGTTGACCGCGGATCGCCGCGGGGGTTTCCATCAA
This sequence comes from Rhizomicrobium sp., assembly GCA_036499345.1. Classification (GTDB taxonomy): domain Bacteria; phylum Pseudomonadota; class Alphaproteobacteria; order Micropepsales; family Micropepsaceae; genus Rhizomicrobium. The sequence goes on along the minus strand of DASYDX010000103.1, from coordinate 3,317 downwards.
ACCCCCGCGGGAGGTCCTTTGTGAGCGAAAAACTTTATCTGGAAGATATCTTTGTCGGGCAGCGCTTCGTCACCGGCACGCATGCCCTGACCGCCGACGCCATCAAGGCGTTTGCGCGCGATTACGATCCGCAATCGTTTCACACCGACGAAGAGGCGGCGAAGGACAGTTTCTTTTGCGGCCTGGCAGCGTCGGGCTGGCACACCGCCGCCATCACCATGCGCCTTCAGATCGAAAGCGGCCCGCCGATCGCGGGCGGCATGATCGGCGCAGGCGGTGAAATCGCCTGGCCCAAACCCACCCGCCCTGGCGATATCTTGCAGGTGGAAAGCGAGATCACCGAAATCACGCCGTCCAAGTCCCGGCCAGAGCGCGGCTTCGCGACCCTGAAAAGCGAAACCAAAAATCAGCATGGCGATGTGCTTCAGCGGCTGACGGTCAAGCTTCTGGTCTGGCGCCGGCCCGAATATGGTTTTTGACCCCTCTGCCTGCTTCGATTAGAGAGGGCGCATGCTCGACGATCTGAAAGCCAATAATCGCGCCTGGGTCGACCGCATGGTCGCGCGGGACCCGGAATTCTTCAAACGGCTGGAAAATCAGCAGAGCCCGCAATATCTCTGGATCGGCTGCGCCGACAGCCGCGTGCCTGCCAACGAAATCATCGATCTGGCGCCGGGCGAAGTCTTCGTCCACCGCAATGTCGCCAATCTCGCGCCGCCGCAGGACGCCAATTATCTGTCAGTGCTGCAATTCGCGGTCGATGTGCTCAAGGTCCGTCACGTCATCGTGGTCGGCCATTATGGCTGTGGCGGTATCGCCGCGGCGGTCGATGGCAAGCGCCGCGGTCTGATCGATCATTGGCTTCATCCCATCCGCGAAGTGGCGGAAGAGCATCGTGCCGAACTGGCGGCAATCGCCGATCCGCACAAGCGCAACGACCGGCTTTGCGAATTGAATGTGATGCGTCAGGTGCGCAATGTTGCGTCCGACGTTTTCGTGCTCGATGCCTGGGCGCGGGGCCAGCAATTGTCCGTGCATGGCTGGGTCTATTCGCTGGCGACGGGCTTGGTGAACGATCTGGATGTGACGGTCACGGCCCCAAAGGCGCTCTGACCGGCGCGCTGCGTGCCAGCATGCGGTCCAGTGCGGTCAGCAACAGCGCCAGGACGAGAAACGCGATCCCAATTCCCAGACAATTGAGCGCCACGGCGGATGCGCCCAAATGCGCCACGTCGAGGAACGCGTAGGGATACCAATTCTCGAAAGCGCCGCGCACCAGCGCATAGGCGCAATAACCCAGCGGCAGAACGAGGCTGGCGGCGACGGCGCCTTTGCGCAAATGCCCGTGTGGTTGCAACAACCAGAACAAGGTCACGATCACCGGCATGGCGTCATGCAGCGCGACGTCTGCAATCTTCTGCCAGCCTTTTGGATCCCAGGTTTCGCGCAGCAGAAGCGAATAGACCACGCCGACCAGGATCATCGCCGTCGCGGCGGCGAACTCACCATTGTAACGATTCCGTCGCAAAGCGGCGCATGTCAGAATTGCGGCGGCGAAAATGTTGGCGACGACGGTGAAGTAGCCGAGATAGCGCCACACGCCGTCCCAGATTGTGCCGCCTTGCGTTGCGACCAGTGTCAGCGTCAATCCCAATTGCAGCGACAGCGCCATCCATCCCAGGATCGCACCGATGATAGCGAGAAACAGCGCCGCGCGGCTTTGCATGCATCTCTCGCTGGTTGACCATGGACAGGTGCGGGAACAATATCGCTGCATTGGCAATCTGTCCCCGGCGAATTTGAAAGCCTGATCTGGAGGATCGAATGAAGCGGCGCGATTTTCTTTTCGGTGCGAGTGTTTCTTTCCTGCTTCCCTCAATTGCACTGGCACAACCCAATATGAATGGCAGGCCGGACAATCGTCCGGGTGGCCCAGGCAACGGCCCTGGCGGCCCCGGCAATCGTCCGGGCCCAGGTCCCGGCGGTCCGGGTAATCGCCCGGGCCCTGGTGGTCCTGGCAACGGCCCAGGCCCGGGTGGTCCAGGCAACAGGCCGGGCGGTCCGGGCATGCGTCCGCCGCCGCAACGTCCGGGTCCGGGAATGCGTCCACCGCCGCGTCCGCAATTTTCCTGGCGCGGCCGTTACTACACCCGCAGACAAGGTCCCGCGTTCCGCTATCCGCCGGGCTATGCCTATCGGCGCTGGACGGTGGGCGCGCTTCTTCCGGGCCTCTTCCTGGGAACGGCTTATTATTTCGACGATTGGCGCGGTCTGGGCATCGACCGTCCGCCGCCGGGCCGGCGCTGGGTCCGCTATGGGCCCGATCTGGTGCTGGTCAATCAACGCACGCGCCGGATCGAAGACGTTATTCCAGACGTCTTCTATTGAGGCGATGACGGAACGGAGCAAAGAAAGGGGCGTGACCAAAAGTCATGACCCCCAGCTCCTTCGCCGCCTGTTGCGGGCGAAAGACCGGATGGATGCGGCGTCGGACGAAGCTTGGCCGGTTGCGCGGCTGGCGGACGTGAGTGGCGTTTCAAAAACGCACTTCGCCAAATGCTTCAAGTCCGCGTTCGGTGTTCCGCCCCATCGCTATCTGCTGACGCGCAGGCTCGAACGCGCCAAGGCGCTGCTGCGCGATACGGACATCCCTATTATCGATGTCGCCTTTCAAACCGGGTGGGACAGTCTGGGCACGTTCGGCCGGACGTTCCGCGATGTTCTCAGCGCCAGTCCCAGCGAATTGCGGGCCCAGGAAAGGGCAGCCCCGCAAGAAAACGAGGCGATCCCGCCTTGTTTCGTCAGCGCCGCCGAGCGGCCCGATCTCAAGATCGCAGTTTCGGAGAAGCGCCGGCTGGCGCAGACCGCTAGGAACGGGACCGCAAAACGGAGGTCCCATGAGTGAAGGTATTGGAGTTGTCGGTCTTTATGTGCGCGACCAGGACGAGGCCGTCGAATTTTATGTTGGCAAGCTTGGTTTCAAGATTCACACCGATATGCGCAATGGCGATTATCGCTGGCTGACGGTGCAACATCCCAAACAAACCTCGTTCCAATTGGGCCTGTTCAAGCCGCAAGCGCCGGTGCTGGATGCGGCGACAGCCCAGACGGTGCAGGAAATCGTGGCCAAAGGCGCGATGCCGCCCTTGGTTCTGGTGGTGGACGATTGCCGCGCGGCGCATCAGCGTTATGCCGCGCTTGGGGTGGAATTCACGCAAGCGCCGGAAGAGCGTTACGGCGCGGTTGACGCCAGCTTCCGCGATCCGTCCGGCAATGGTTGGAAGATGATCGAAGCGCGGCCGGACGCGCGGTAAGGC
>DASYDX010000102.1:0-3529 GCA_036499345.1 Rhizomicrobium sp. | reverse complement strand
ATCGGCGGTGATCGCCTCACTAAGATCGTCGCTCGCCAGGATCAGCAATCGCTCCACGATATTGCGCAACTGACGGACATTGCCCGGCCAGCCATGCGCTTGCAGCACCGCCATTGCATCGTCTCCGATCTGGCGCATGGGCAGACCGCCCGCGGCGGACAGCCTTTTCATGAAATGCGAAATCAAAGTCGGAATGTCGTCACGGCGTTCCGCCAGCGACGGAATGCGAACCGGCACGACGTTGAGACGATGATAAAGGTCCTCGCGGAAACGCCCGGCCTCGGTTTCGCTGCGCAGATCGCGCGTGGTGGAACAGATCACCCGCGCATCGACTTGAACCCGGCTGGTACCGCCGATGCGCGAGAAGGTCTGATCGATCAGAACGCGCAAGATCTTGCCCTGGGTTTCCAGCGGCATATCCGACACTTCATCCAGATAGAGCGTGCCGTTATGCGCAAGTTCGAACAGGCCGGTCTTGTGCGAGCCATCGGGCTGTTCGGTGCCGAACAATTCTGCCTCGATCCGTTCCGGCGCCATTGTGGCGCAGTTGATCGCAACGAACGCGTTGGCCGCGCGCCGGGAGCGGACATGGATCAGACGCGCCGCTACTTCCTTGCCCGAACCTGCGGGACCCGAGATCAACACCCGGCTGTTGGTCGGCGCGATCTTTTCGATCAAAGATCGTAACTGCGCAATCACCGAGGATTGGCCGATCAATTCGCCATCGTCACCGGCTTTCAACTTCAGTTCCTGAACTTCGCGTTTCAGCCGCGCCGATTCCAGCGCCCGCTCGACCACATGCAACAGGCGGTCGGCCTTGAAAGGCTTTTCGATGAAATCATAAGCACCCTTCTTGATCGATGAGACCGCCGTTTCAATCGTGCCATGGCCGGAAATCATCACCACGGGCACGTCCGGCAATTCGCGTTTGAGCGCGTCCAGAACCTGAATGCCGTCGAGCTTGGATCCCTGCAACCAGATGTCGAGGATGATAAGCTGCGGGCGGCGGGCACGCGCGGCCGCCAGCGCGGATTCGCTGTCGCCCGCCATGCGGGTGTCATAGCCTTCGTCCCGCAATATTCCCGAAATCAGATCGCGAATGTCTTCCTCGTCATCGACGACGAGAATTTCAGACGCGATCAGCAATCCGTTTTTGTTCATCCTCACTGCCTTTCTGACGCAAATTCTTTTGCGTGAAGGGGAATGTCAGCGTGACTTGCGCGCCTTCTCCACCTTCCGCATCGTTCAGGACGATCTCGCCGCCATGGTCTTCCATGATCTTGCGTACGATCGCCAATCCAAGCCCTGTCCCCTTGGCCCGGGTCGTCACATAAGGTTCGGTCAACCGGTGCCGGTGTTCGGCCGGCAGGCCGATGCCATTGTCGCTCACTTTGTATGCAAAGGTGCCGCCATTGGGCTGCAACGTTACGGCGATGCGGCCCGGCGCTTCATCGCCCTTGGCATGGCGCGCGGCGATCCCCTCGCCCGCATTTTTCAGCACATTGGTCAGCGCCTGGCTGATCAACCGGCCATCGCCTTCAAAATAGACCGCATCCTTCGGGCTTTCCACCGCGAACGTGATTTCGGGATGCGCGACGCGCTGCAGAAACACCGCCTGCTGCAGCAGCTCCGCCGCATTCTCGCGTTTCATCACCGGCGACGGCATCCGCGCGAAGGAAGAGAATTCATCCACCATCCGGCCGATATCGCCGACCTGACGGATGATAGTGTCAGTGCATTGGCGGAACGTGTCGGGATCGGACGAAATCTCGTCCATATATTTGCGCTTGAGACGCTCGGCGGAAAGCTGAATCGGCGTCAGCGGGTTCTTGATCTCATGAGCGATACGCCGCGCGACATCGGCCCAGGCGGCGGTGCGCTGCGCCCCGACCAGATCGGTAATGTCGTCGAAGGTGGCAACGAAGCCGTGCGGATTGCCGCGTTCGCTGGAAACCTGAACCGAAAGCGTTCGCGGTGCACCGGCGCGTTTGACCATCACCTCGCCACCGGCGCGGGCGACCGGCTCCGAAAGCGCGCGCCGGATCAGTGCCCCCAGTTCCGGGACGGATTCGGAATAATGCCGTCCTTCCAATTCTTCCGGCGTGGCGTCCAACAGCCGTGCCGCCGCGCGATTGACGATGGTGATCTTGCCGTCCCGGTCCACGCCGATCACACCAGCACTGACGCCCGACAGCACCGTTTCGGTAAAGCGCCGCCGCTCCTCATTCTGGCGATTGGCGGTAACAAGCTCGCCGCGCTGGGCGGCAAGCTGTTGGGTCATGCGGTTGAAGGCAAGGCCAAGGGTCCCGATCTCGTCATCCTCGCGCGAGACTTTGACCTGGGCGGTGAGATCGCCTTCGGAAACCCGCTCCGCGGCCTCGATCAAATTCGAAATCGGATGCACCAGCCGGTTCGCGGCCCAGATACCCGACCACACCGCGCCCAGCAGCGTAACCAGAGACACGACGGTATAGAGCGCGGCAAAGACCAGCTGCACTTCCAGCCGGTTCTGATCCAGCCGGTTATATTCTGACACCGCATCGACGGTGCGGCGGTAATAGCCAAAGACTTGCGGATCGACCAAGCGCACAACCAAAAGATAGGCGTCGTTCAACGCCTGCATCTGGATCAGCGCCGTGACAGTGCCGCCCTCCGGTGCCGCATCGACCACGATTGAGCCCGCCCGCGCCTGCGCGATGTCGGCGGATGAAGGCGGCTTGGGATCTTTGAGGAATTGCTGCTTGGTGGAGGCGACGATTTTACCGTGCCCGTCCACGATATAAGACGCCTGAAGGCCGCGATCCTTGGTCAGCGAATTGAGCTTGGAAAAGAATTGCGCCGGGCGAACATGCTTGTCCGCATCGTACAAGGTCTGATCGTGCTGAATATTGTTGGCGATGTCATAGGCGTCGCCGATGATGCCGCGCTCATGCTCCTTCACATAATGCTGCGCGACATTCACGGCGCTGCCGAGCGCATCCTTCACCCGGCCGGAGAACCAGGCCTCAAGACCGAGGTTGAGCGTCACCGCCGCGAAGATCGCAATCAGGATCGCGGGCACCACAGCGATGGTGCCGAACCAGGCGACCAGCCGGACATGCAACCGTGCCCCTGCCCGTCCGGATTTGCGTTCCGCCCAAAGCCGGACCAGACGCCAGGCAATCAGCGCGCCCAGCGAAAGGCCCAATGTCAGGTTGACCAGAAGCAGGACAATCAAGCCGAGCCGTCCGGGCGTCCACGGCGTCAGGCCCGAAAGAATGGCGTACGTCACCGCCCCGGAAACAGCCGCAAGCAAGCCCGCACTCAGGGCCAGTCGCGAAGGTCGCGAAACCGCGCGGATAAGATCGCGCCAGCGGCTTATAAAAGACCCGTTTCCGATGACAGGCATCCGTCTTGGGGTTGGGCTCGAAGCGGTCGCCCGCTTTGAGGCATTCTAGCAACAGAGCCGCATGTTGCAAGAAAGCCGCGATGCAATTCTACCACATACACCAAAGATGGCCGGGAGCCTATTCGGCCCGAAGGTCCGGGC
>DASYDX010000101.1:0-23798 GCA_036499345.1 Rhizomicrobium sp. | reverse complement strand
ACATAACCGCCGGAAGAGTGGGTTCCGGCTTTTATAGCCAAGCGGGGCAAAACTGTCTCGTTTTGAGACGGTTCGGTTAATGCCGCCGGGCGGACGTCTGAGACCTTGAAGCTAGGAGGCCGAGAATTTCCCGGATTTGGCCCAGCCACGCGGCACGATCCGGCCGGCTTGCGCACGCTCGCCCTTCCATTCCTTGAGTTCCGACGGCGAGAAATTGCGATTATTCTCGTCCGCCAGGCCTTCTTTCCAAGTGAAAGAAATTGCGTCCAGCAGCCCGCCATCCTTGTAGCGTTGCATATAAACGCCCTGGCCGCGTGTCATCTCCGGAATCTCCGCGAGCGGGAAGATCAGCAGTTTGCGATTGTCACCCACCACCGCGACCTGATCCCCTGTAAGAGGCCGCACGACAGCCGCTTCGATTCCCGGCTTCACATTCATCACGCGCTTGCCGTTCTTGGTCATCGCGATGGCGTCGTCCTCCGTCGTGATGAAGCCATGACCGGATGTTGCCGCGAGCAGCAATTTGCGCCCCGGAACATGGACGAACATCGCCGCGATATCGGCATCGGGCGGCAGATCGATAAAGGTCCGGATCGCTTCGCCATTGCCGCGTCCGCCCGGAAGCTTGCTGCAGTCCAGGGTGAAAAACCGCCCGTCGGTCGCCAGCATCATCAGCTTGTCGGTGGTCTGAGCATGAATCCAGAAGCGGCGGCGGTCACCCTCGCGATATTTGATCGCGTCGCCCTCTTCCGGATGGCCTTTCACGGCGCGCAGCCAGAGCTTCTGCGAACAGACGATAGTGATGGGTTCTTTTTCAACCGCCGTCGCCAGTTCGACCGCTTCCTCGGCGAGCGCGGAAAGCTCGGCCACATCGCGTGCGCCCGCGATCTCGGTACGCCGCTTGCCGAGTTTGGTCTTGCCGCCGAATTTGGTGTCGATCTCGCGCACCTGTTCGATCAGCTTCTCGGATTTGAGCTTTTCAGACCCCAGCAGCTTGGAGAGCTCCTTCTGCTCTTTGGTCAGATCGGCATGCTCCCGGCGGATCTCCATCTCCTCGAGTTTGCGCAAGGAGCGCAGCCGCATGTTGAGGATGGCCTCGGCCTGGTTCTCATTGATGTCGAACGCTTTCATCAATTTCGGCTTGGGTTCATCCTCGGTGCGGATGATCTTGATCACCTTGTCGAGGTTCAGGAAGACGGCGAGATAGCCTTCCAGCACTTCCAACCGGGACGCGATCTTCTCCAACCGATAGCCGGAGCGCCGCTCCAGAACGTCACGGCGGTGATCGACGAACGCCTGCAGCGCCTGCTTCAGGCTCATCACACCGGGCACCTGCCCTTTGTCCAGCACGTTGAGATTGAGCGGTACCCGGACTTCCAGATCGCTCTGCCGGAAAAGCTGCTCCATCAGGAGACCGGCATCGACCGTACGGTTCTTGGGCGAAAGCACGATGCGAATATCTTCAGCACTCTCGTCGTGAATATCGTCCAGCAGAGGCAGCTTCTTTAGGTCGAGCAATTCGGCAATGCGCTCGATCAGTTTGGCTTTCTGCACCTGGTAGGGAATTTCGGTGACGACGATCTGGTAGACGCCCCGCGCGCCCTCTTCCTTTTCCCAACGGGCGCGCAGGCGAAAACCGCCGCGTCCGGTCTTGTAGGCTTCGGCAATGGCGGCCTGGTCCTCGACCACGATGCCGCCAGTGGGAAAGTCCGGCCCCTTGACGAATTTCAGCAGCGAGCGATCCTGGATGTCGGGATTTTGGATCAGCGCGACCAGCGCTCCGCACAATTCGCCCAGATTGTGCGGCGGGATCGACGTCGCCATGCCCACCGCAATACCGGACGAGCCATTGGCCAAAAGATTGGGAATGGCCGCCGGCAAAACCACCGGCTCTTCTTCCTCGCCATCATAGGTGGCGCGGAAATCGACGGCGTTCTCGTCCAACCCTTCCAGAAGCGCCTGTGCGGCTTCGGTCAGGCGGCTTTCGGTGTAACGCATGGCGGCGGCGTTATCGCCATCGACATTGCCGAAATTACCCTGCCCCTCGATCAGCGGATAGCGCAGCGCGAAATCCTGGGCCAGGCGCACCAAGGCTTCATAGATCGCCAGATCGCCATGCGGATGATATTTACCGATGACATCGCCGACCACGCGGGCGCATTTCTTGAAGCCGGCCGCAGGGTTGAGCCCAAGAAGCCGCATGGCATGGAGCAACCGGCGATGAACCGGCTTCAGCCCGTCGCGGGCATCGGGAAGCGCACGCTGGGTGATGGTGGAAAGCGCATAGGCGAGATAGCGCTCGGCCAGCGCGCGTTCCAGCGGCTCGGAGCGGATATCGTCGGGTTTGATTTCAGCGCCCATAGCGAAGCTTTTGCTCATTCCGCCGGGATTTGCCCCGGCATATTTGATGCCTGTCTGTGGGCACGCCCGGCCAGCGCACCCGTACTGGCGTTCTAATCTGATTCGGTTATGCCGCTAGCGCATCCAGACGTAGTCTGGCTTGCGGCATCTCCCGGCCATGCGGCGCCAATACGCGTTCCAGCAGAAAATATCCCGTCAGCTTCAGCCCAGCGCGGGTCTGGGCGAGGTCCGGCGCTTTCGCCCCTCCCAGAAGAAATTGCGGCAGCGGCAGAAGCCGCGCGGCGTAATCGGCGCCCGGCCCCGCCGACACGGCCCGGCCCGTGCGCGGAGAAACATAGATCAGATCGTCAACCGCACCCGTGGCCGCGCATTGCGAAAGATCCAAGCCGAAACCCAACGCGTCCAAAAGTCCGGCTTCCCAGCGCACATACAGCGGACCCCAATGTGCGAAGTCCTCCTCCGACATGGCGTCGAGCAGAATTTCGCCGGCATCATAGAGACCGACATGCGGTTGATGTTCCGGCAATGCCGCTCCGGTAACGGCGCAAAAGGCATTCAATCCAGTCAGACTGTCCCGGTTTTCCATCAAGGCGCCCGCACGCGCACGCGCCAGTTCCACCGAATAATTGCCCAACTGCTCCGGCAACCGCGCCCGCCATGTGGCGGAAAGACCGTTTCCCGGTTGAAAAAGCGCCCGCGCCTTGTTTCCGCGCACCAAGCCCTGATGTCGGCCATGCTCGCGGGTGAGAAGATCGGCAATGATCCCTGTCTCGCCATAAGCGCGAGCGGAAAGCACGATGCCGCTGTCAGTCCATTCCATATTATGGCCCCCATCTGTGCGCCACGCGGGCAAGCCCGCTAGCGCACATCTTCCCCCGCCAAAGGCTTCGCCTTGCGGGAGAAGAAAGCCGGTGTTTCTTACTCTTCAGGAAATTCCAGACCGATTTCGCGATAATGCTCGCGGTTCTCCGCCCAATCTTCGCGGACCTTCACGAAAAGAAAAAGGTGCACACGCCGGTCGAACAACTCTTCCATTTCCTTGCGGGCAAGCTCGCCGATGATCTTGACGGTTTGACCACCCTTGCCCAGCACGATGCCTTTTTGACCATCGCGCTGAACGAAGATTACTTGATCGATCCGGACGGACCCGTCTTTGCGATCTTCCCATTTTTCGGTTTCGACAGCACTGGCGTAGGGCAGTTCGTCATGCAGACGGTGATAGATTTTCTCGCGCGTGATTTCCGCCGCCAGAAGGCGCATCGGAATGTCCGCGGCCTGATCTTCGGGATAGAGCAAGGGACCTTCCGGCATGCGTGCCGAAACCCAGGCTTGGACGTCGGCGACGCCGTCGCCTTTCAATGCTGAAACCAGGAAGATATCTTCGAACACGCCTTCGGCACGGAATTTCTCGACCATCGGCAAAAGATCGGTGCGTTTCATGCCGTCGATCTTGTTCAACACAAGCGCCGTCTTCTTGCCCTTCACATCTTTGAGCCCGGCAACGATCGTGGCGGTGTCACGCGCGCCAAGTGAATTGGCCCCATCCGAAAGCTCGGCGGCATCCACCACCAGAAGAATGCCATCGGCATCTTCGGCGCCGGCCCAGGCCGCACCAACCATGGCCCGGTCCAGCCGCCGCCGGGGCCGGAAAATACCCGGCGTGTCCACGAAAACGATCTGGGTTTCGCCGGCCATCGCAACCCCTCGGACCGCCATGCGTGTGGTCTGAACCTTGGGACTGACGATCGCCACTTTCGAGCCCACCAATGCGTTGGTGAGCGTCGATTTTCCTGCATTTGGAGCGCCGATCACCGCGCAAAAGCCGCAACGCGTCGTCATACACCCACCCATGCCAGCAATTTCGCCGCCGCGTCTTGCTCGGCTTCCCGTTTGGAACCGCCTTCGCCGGACTGCGGCGGCTCGCCTTCCACCATTGCTTCTACCACGAAATGCGGCGCATGCGCCGGTCCGGACCGTGCGGTTTCCCGATACACTGGCGCGGGCGATCCGCGCCCCTGCGCCCATTCCTGAAGCCGCGTCTTGGCATCGCGCATCTGTGCGCCCTGGCCGGGATCTTCGAACATCTCAGCCCAATAGCGATTGATGAAATCGCGCGCCACGGCCATACCACCATCCAGATAGAGTGCAGCGATGATGGCTTCGCAGACATCGCTGAGGATCGCGGCGCGGGCACGCGCACTTTCAAAACCGGTCCCCGCGAGTTTGACGAAAGCTGACAATCCCGCTGCTTCCGCCACCCGGGCGCACGCTTCGGCACGCACCAAGGCATGAAAACGAACGGTCAGCGCGCCTTCGCTTTCGTTGGCGTGGCGCGCATGCAAGGTTTCGGCAACGACAAGGCCAAGCACTCGGTCGCCCAGAAATTCGAGCCGCTCATTGGATTGGGTTGCCGTGGCGCTCGCATGGGTCAGCGCGCGCTGCAACAGCCCGCGATCGGCGAAACGATGACCGAGTTTTTCTTCGAGTTGGCCGAGGTCGCGCAATGGCTCAGTTGATCGGCGTAAGCAAGCGCGTATAGCGGATCGTGAAAGGCCATTTCCAGACTTCCCAGAAATGGGCGCTGCCATTGGTGGAGAAGAAGCGGAATTCCGCCTTGCCTTCCAGATTGTCGGCGGGGACATATCCCACTTCGGAACGGCTATCAGCGGAGTTGTCGCGATTGTCGCCCATCATGAAATAATGATTGTCCGGCACGACATAGACATCTGTGTTGTCGGCAGGCCCTTCGGGATCACGGTCCAAGGTGAGATAGGATTTTCCACCCGGCAGGGTCTCGCGATATTGCGGAACGTGGTGCTCTTCCCCGTCGATGGTCTCGACATAATCTTCGACCCGCACCTTGGGCACGGCCTTGCCGTTCAGCCACAAGACGCCATCCTTCATCTGGATGTGATCGCCCGGAAGCCCGATCAACCGCTTGATGAAATCGGTGGAATTGTCCTGCGGAAATTTGAAGACGATGACATCGCCGCGCTGCGGCGCCCGGGACAGAATACGGCCATGCAACGCATCGCCAAAGGGCCAGCCGCCGAACGGGAAGGTATATCGGCTATAACCATAAGCGAATTTCTCGACGAAGAGATAATCGCCGATCAGCAATGTGCCCTCCATCGAAGCGGAGGGAATATTGAAGGGCTGGAACAAAAAGGTGCGGATGACGATGGCGATCAGGCCAGCATAGATCACCGTCTTTGCCAATTCGGTCCAGGATTCCCCTTGCTTTGCCTGGGCTGGCGAATTGGGCTGGGTCGGAGTGTCGGCCATGAGTTCCGCTACGTGAGGAGATGCGGGACAGAAACGACCGCCCGCCCCGGCTGTCAAGGATTTCCTTGTTAATTCCCGTTGAGCGTCGAAATGATCACGATGGCCTGGGCCAGCGGGAAATCGTCGGTGATGGACAGGTCGATCTGCACCGTGTGGCCGGGCGGCGTCAGCGCCTGAAGCCGCGCCAATGCACCGCCGGTCAGCTTCATGGTGGGCTTCCCAGATGGCAGATTGACCACCCCCATATCACGCCAGAAAACGCCCTGGCTGAGCCCGGTGCCCAGCGCCTTGGCGCAAGCTTCCTTGGCAGCAAAACGCTTGGCATAGGAAGCCGCCCGGCTCGCCCGGGCCTCGGATTTGGCACGCTCCAAATCGGTATAGACCCGGGCAATGAAGCGCTCGCCATGCCGTTCGAGCGTCTTCTCGATGCGGCGGATGTCGATCAGGTCGCTTCCGAGTCCCAAAATCATGCGCGCGCTTCGTCCATTAGCCGCCGCATTTTTTGAATCGCATCGATCAGACCGACAAAGATCGCTTCACCGATCAGAAAGTGACCGATGTTGAGTTCGCGGATATGCGCGATCGTGGCGATCGGTTTGACATTCTCATAGGTCAGTCCATGACCGGCATGAATCTCCAGTCCCAGATCGGCACCGAATTCCGCGGCATTGTGGATGTGCTTCAAAAGTCTTTCGTGCTCAATGCCTGTGGCGTTGGCATACGCACCAGTATGGAGCTCAACCACAGGCGCACCCAGTTCACGACAGGCATCAAGCTGCTTGCGATCAGGCTCGATGAACATTGAAACCCGGATACCGGCATCGATCAAAGCCGCGACGATGGGCTTGAGACGGGTAAAGTGACCAACGACATCGATACCACCCTCGGTCGTGCGCTCTTCGCGCTTCTCCGGCACAATGCAGGCGGCATGAGGACGCGCTTTCAGCGCGATCGCCAACATCTCTTCCGTCGCAGCCATTTCCAGATTGAGCGGAATTTCCAGGTCGCGCGACAGCCGCGCGATATCCTCATCCGAAATATGGCGGCGATCTTCGCGTAAATGGGCCGTGATGCCGTCGGCGCCCGCCGCTTGCGCGATCAGCGCAGCGCGGATCGGATCCGGCGTCGTGCCGCCCCGCGCATTCCGCACGGTGGCCACATGGTCAATATTGACACCAAGCCGAAGCGATTTCACGCCGTCTCCTTCAGGAAAGCCCTCTGCTTCCCGGTTTTACCGCGGGAATGTTGCGCAGATGCGGCGGTAGCTTGTCCGCCGGCCAGGCCGAAACCTTCCATTCCGCCAGTGCGATCAAGGGAACTCCGACCTTGGCCTTGCCGGCCGAACGGTCGATCAGACAGCAAGCGGCCACAACCTTGGCGCCGGTCGCTTTGATGGCAGCAATGCATTCGCGCGATGAGACGCCGGTCGAGATGATGTCTTCCACCATCAAAACCTTCTGGCCTTTTTTCAGCGTGAAGTTGCGGCGCAGCTGGAAGGTTCCATCGACCCGCTCGACATACATGGCGGGTAAACCCAGCTGGCGTCCCATTTCATATCCCGGAACGATGCCGCCCACCGCGGGCGAGACGATGGCCGTGATCTCGTCCTTCACTTGCGCTTTCACTTTGGCGGCGAGCGCTTTGCACAATTTTGCGGTGCGCTTGGCATCCTGGAACACCAGGGCCTTTTGCAGAAATTTGTCGGAGTGAAGTCCGCTGGACAGGATGAAATGGCCTTCGAGCAAGGCGCCGGATTTCTTGAACTCTTTCAGTACCTGATCGACATTCACCGTCCCGGTCCTTCATCACTTGGCGAAGCATCCGCCTCGCGCACACGGTCAACCGATTCGACCGCGTTGTTCACCCGTAGCGCACCCACAATATTCTGCAAATGCCCGACATCGCGCACCTCGATGTCCATCTGGAACTCGAAGAAGAGCGGGTTCCGCCCCATGACTTTCATGTTAAAAATGTTGCCACCATTGGCCGCGATCACGGTCATGACGGCGGCAAGACTGCCCGGCTCGTTCTTTACCCGGATTGCGACGCGGCCCACCGATGGACCGCTGTCGGCGGCGTTCAGCCCCCAGCTGACGTCCAGCCAGTCGTCCATATTCTGCGCTTTGTCCAGTTCGGCGCAATCGATGGTATGCACGATCACGCCCTCTCCCGGCGTCATCAAGCCGACGATCCTGTCGCCTGGCAGCGGATGGCAGCAAGGCGCGAGATTATACGCAATGCCTTCGCGCAATCCCCGAATCGAAATTGGCTTGACCGCTTGGTCCGCCGGACCACCGGAATTAATGCGCTTCTTTTCGGAACGTTTGAGTTCGGGGAACACCGCTTCCAGCACTTCATGGCCGCGCAGCGCGCCACGGCCGACATCGGCATAGACATCTTCCGCCTTGGCGAGGCGCAATTTCTTGGCGACTTCGCCGATAGCCTTTTCGCTCAACTCCACATTCTGTTCGGCGAAGGTCTTTTCCAGAATCTTCTGACCCAGTTTGACATGCTCGCCCCGCTTGGCGTGACGCAGATAGCGCCGTATTTCCGCCCGCGCCCGTCCGGTGACCACGAACTGTTCCCACAAGGGAGACGGCGCCTGCTCCTTGGTGGCGATGATTTCCACCTGATCGCCATTGCGCAGCGGCGTGTGCAGCGGCACATGTCCGCCATTCACCTTTGCGCCCACTGCCGAATGCCCCAGATCGGTATGCACCGCGTAAGCGAAGTCGATCGGCGTGGCGCCGCGGGGCAGCGAAATCAAACTGCCCTTGGGCGTAAAGCAGAAGACCTGATCGGCATACATATTGAGGCGCGAATTCTCCAGCACCTCTTCGGCGCTGTCACCGCGCTCCAGAAGATCGACCATGTCGCGCAACCAGCCATAGGCCGCGCCCTCGTCTCCCTGTGCGGAAACATGCTCGCGATAGCGCCAATGCGCGGCGACGCCACGCTCGGCGACATCGTGCATGTCCTGGGTGCGGATCTGAATTTCCACGCGCTGCTTTTCCGGCCCCATCACTGTGGTGTGAATGGAACGATAGCCGTTGGTCTTGGGCGTGGAGATGAAATCCTTGAAACGCTCGGGCACCATCTGCCAACTGGTGTGGATAATGCCCAGCGCCCGGTAGCAATCGGCGATGTCGCGCACGATGACGCGGAAACCGAAAATGTCCGAAAGCTGTTCGAAGTTCAGTTTCTTGGTCTGCAATTTGCGCCAGATCGAGAAAGGCCGCTTGCCCCGGCCATAGACCCAGGCATCGAGATCATGTTCGGCCAGCTTGCGTTTGATCTGATCGGCGATACGGCCCACCCGGTCGCCGCCCACCATATCGAGGCGTGCGAAATGCGTGACGATGGAGTTGCGCGCGCGCGGATCGAGTTCCGCGAAGGCCAGATCCTCCAACTCTTCGCGCATATTCTGCATGCCGATGCGCCCGGCCAGCGGCGCATAGATGTCCACCGTTTCCTGCGCGATGCGGCGGCGCTTCTCGGGTTTTTCAATATAACCCAGCGTGCGCATGTTGTGCAGGCGATCCGCCAGCTTGACCAGAAGCACGCGAATGTCGCTGGTGATCGCCAGCATCAGCTTGCGGAAATTCTCCGCCTGCTTGGTGCGCTCCGAAAACAGTTCCAGCTGGGACAGTTTGGTGACGCCATCGACGAGAGACGCGATTTCCTCGCCGAAATTCGTCTTTATATCGTCATAGGTGACGAGCGTGTCTTCGATCGTGTCATGCAGCAGCGCCGTGGCGATGGTGGGAACATCGAGTTTGAGTTCGGTGAGGATCGCCGCCACTTCCAGCGGATGGGCGAAATAAGGATCGCCCGAGGCACGGAACTGCTTGCCATGCGCCGTCATCGCATAGACGTATGCCTTGTTGAGGATGGCCTCGTCGGCGCCCGGGTCATAGGCCAACACCCGTTCCACCAGATCGGTCTGGCGCATAAGGCGCCGGCGCCCGCGGGCGACCGCCGGGACGGGAGAAGCGTTCGCGGTCTTGGGTGAAGCCGCGTCGGGAACGGATGGGGCACTCATCTGCCCCATTATATAGGAAGTTCGTTACGCCCGCGCCAAAAACCCGGCTAAAAAGCCGGAAATTTCGGGTTATGACATGATGTCGTCACCAAGAACGATGCCATCCGAGCAGTACCTCGGCATGCGGCTCCAGCACCGGCAGAGCGCTAGGATTTTTGAGCCATGGCAAGGAGCGTCGCGCGGAGCGGCCGGTAGGCCGTGAGCACGCGCGACGTCGCCAGGGCTCAAAAAGACAGTGCGAGGCCGCTCGCCCGTGCTCGCGGCGTTTGCCACTCGAAACGGTCCACCGGACCGTTTCGTCCGCCTAAAGGCGGTCGTGGCTCACTCCTCGTAATCCGCTTCGGGCTCGGGCTGGGGCTCAGCCCGGCGCTGGGCCTCGGTGGTCAGGGCGCGCAGCAGCTCTTCTTCCGTCACTTGACGATGCGAAGGATCTTCACGGTCATCCGCCTCGGGGCGGGATTCTTCCGGCTCATCGACTTCGGCGTGCTTCTGCAGCGAGCGGATATAGTCTTCCTTGACGTCTTCCGGCTTCAGCGAGCGGGCCGCGATTTCGCGGAGCGCCACGACGGGGTTTTTGTCGCGGTCGCGTTCCAGAAGCGGCTCGGCCCCGCCGGACAATTGGCGGGCGCGAAAACCGGCTGCCAACACCAGATCGAAGCGGTTGGGAATCTTGTCGACACAGTCTTCGACGGTCACGCGAGCCATGAAAGTTCCTTTGAATCAGCACGTTGCCGCGAATTCCAAAAGTGGAATAAAAGGTTAGGTGCGGCGCTTATTACCCTGCCACATACAGAAAAACCCCTGATACGGCAAGAAAATAGACATTCCCCTAACTCAGGGCAGCCAGGAGGCGGCCAATCGGGGCCCCGGTCACGGGATGCACCCAGCCCGGCGCGATTTCCGCCAACGGCCCCAGGACAAATCCGCGACCCGCCATCCGGGGGTGTGGAAGCTGAACCCGGCCCGTCTCCACCCGCCCGCCATAATCGATCAGATCCAGATCCAAGGTCCGCGGTGCATTGTGGGCGGAACGCTTGCGCCCGAAATCAGTTTCCACCTCGTGCAAAAGCTCCAACAAGGCAAGAGGTTGGAGCGCTGTTTCGATCCGCGCCACCGCATTCGTGAACGGTGGGTCGGAGGGGTCGGGCCAGGCCGGTGTCTGATGGAAGCTGGAAACTTCCAGGACTTGCACACCCCGAAGCCGGAGCGCCGCGATGGCGGCCTTGAGCGTGGCCTCGGGAGCACCGGCGGAAGACGAAATATTGGCGCCCAGCGCAATGAAGATTTTGGGCAACTCGCCCGGCGGATCGTTCCGGTCCGGCAGATTGGAGGACATTATGCTTTTCTACCCGTCCGAAAAACTCGCCCTGTTCATCGATGGCGCCAATCTCTACGGCGCCGCCAAGGGGCTTCAATTCGATATCGATTATAAGCGCCTTTTGGAGCTTTTCGCGCGCAAAGGCACCCTCGTGCGCGCCTTCTATTATACCGCCGTCGCCGAGGACCAGGAATTTTCGCCGCTGCGCCCGCTGGTGGATTGGCTGGATTACAATGGCTTTTCGGTGGTGACCAAGCCGCTCAAGGAATTCACCGATGCCCAGGGCCGGCGCCGGGTCAAAGGCAATATGGATATCGAGCTGGCCATCGATGTGATGGAGATGTCGGCTGCGGTGGACCATGTCGTGATCTTTTCCGGCGATGGCGATTTTCGCCGCCTGGTCGAAGCGGTGCAGCGGCGTGGACGCCGCGTCTCGGTGGTTTCCACCATTCGCACCCAGCCGCCCATGGTGGCCGACGAACTGCGCCGCCAGGCGGACAATTTTATCGAACTGGATGATTTGAAAAGTCAGATCGCGCGGGATGCAAGCAAGGCGGGGCAGTTTGCGCCTACGGTCTGAATTCGTTTAAAGCCCGGGCGTATGAAATGCCCCCTCGCCCCCACGCCCGACTGCCCGCTCTGCCCTCGGCTCGCCGCCTTCCGGGAAGACAACCGCAAGAAGCATCCCGACTGGTTCAACGCCCCGGTGCCCTGTTTCGGCCCGATGGACGCGCGCCTGGCCATCGCCGGTCTGGCGCCCGGGCTTCAGGGTGCCAACCGCACCGGGCGGCCTTTTACGGGCGATTGGGCGGGCGATCTTCTCTACGCCACTCTGCTCAAGCTGGGTCTGGCCAAGGGCGTTTACGACGAACGGATCGACGATACGCTGGAGCTGGTCGATTGCCGGATCGTGAATTCCGTGCGCTGCGTGCCACCGCAAAACAAACCCGAGCCGTCAGAAATCAAGACCTGTCGCCAGTTCCTCATCAGCGAGCTGGAAACAATGCCCCATGTGACCACCATCCTAGCTCTGGGAAAAATCGCCCATGACAGCGTGCTGAAGACCTTGGACGCCCGGATCGCGGCGCATCCTTTCAAACATGGCGCGGTTTATGAGATCGGAAAATTCCGCTTGATCTCGAGCTATCATTGCTCGCGCTACAACACCAACACGGGCGTTCTGACCACGGAAATGTTCGAGACCGTGGTGGCGAAAGCGAAAAAACTAGCCGCGATTGCGTAACAGCCGCGCCTTGTCGCGCTGCCAATCGCGCTGTTTGTCGGTTTCGCGTTTGTCGTGAAGCTTCTTGCCCTTGGCAATGCCCAGCTCCAGCTTCGCGGTGCCCTTAGGGTTGAAATAGAGTTTGAGCGGTATCAGCGTCATGCCTTCGCGCTGGGCTGCGATCGCCAGCTTGGCAATCTCATGCTTGCGCATCAACAGCTTCCGGGTGCGCTTGGGTTCGTGATTGAAGCGGCTGGCCTGGGTATATTCCGGGATATAGGCATTGACCCAGAAAAGCTCGCCATCCTTGGCATGGGCATAGCTCTCGCCGATGGTGGTCTTGCCGCTGCGAAGGCTTTTAACCTCCGAGCCCGTCAGCATGATCCCCGCTTCCACGACACTCTCGATCGCATAGGCGTACCGCGCCTTGCGATTTTCGGCGATCAACTTGGTCCCGTCGTCCTTCTTTTTCGCCATCGCAATGCCGGGGCCGTCAGGCGACCAGGCCGCAGCCTTTCATCGCGGCCTTGACCTGGGCGCGTCCGGTCTCTGTCAGATCCACCAGCGGCAGGCGGACTTCCGGCGTGCAATGGCCAAGCAATGAAGCGCCAAATTTGGCGCCCGCGGGCGACGGCTCGCAGAACATGGCGTCATGCAGCGGCATCAGCTTATCTTGCAGTTCGCGCGCACGGTCGAAATTGCTCCGAAGACAGGCATCCTGGAATTCGGCGCAAAGCTTGGGCGCCACATTGGCGGTCACCGAGATGCAGCCATGGCCGCCATGGGCCATGTAGCCCAACGCCGTGCCGTCTTCGCCCGAGATCAGCCGCCAGCCCTTCTTGCAGGCATTGCGCTCGCGGGTGGGCCGCATCAGGTTCGCGGTAGCGTCTTTGACGCCCATGATGGCCGGGATCTCCGACAGGCGTGCCATGGTTTCGACGCTGATCTCGACGATAGCACGGCCAGGAATGTTGTAGAGAAGAATGGGAATATCCACCGCTTCGGCCAGCGCCTTGAAGTGGCGATATTGGCCCTCCTGCGACGGCTTATTGTAATAGCCGGTGACGGAAAGAACGGCGTCCGCGCCCACGTCTTTGGCATGGCGATGGAGCGAAATCGCTTCCTCGGTCGAGTTCGAGCCCGCCCCCGCGATCACCGGCACCCGGCCCGCCGCTTCCTCGACGCAGATCTGGATCACCCGGATATGCTCTTCATGGCTGAGCGTGGGCGATTCGCCCGTGGTGCCGCAGGGAACCAGGCCCTGGCTGCCCTGCTCGATCTGCCAGGACACGAATTTGCGGAAAGCGACTTCGTCGACCTTGCCATCCTTCATCGGCGTGATCAGTGCAGGGATGGAGCCTTTGATGCGTTCGCGCATGCTGGTCATGGAGTCTGGTTCCGTATACTGCCCGTCTCAATTCGGGCCGTTTTCCATTATGGCCTTAAGCCGCAGCATCCGTCTAAGCTGAAGTTGCGGATTCAACAAGCGCGCGGCCATGGGTTTGAAGCATATCGGGTTCGCCGCTTTGGCGCTTCTCGCCGGCGGGATCGCCGCAAGCCGCGGCCAGACCCCGGCCGCGTCGATGGCGGGCGTTCCCGTACAGGCAGGCAGCAGCATCCATGTTCTGTCCGCCGCGGACCATGACATCTTTCTGCGCGCCTTTTCGGCGGCCGGCAGGTCCGATTGGGTGACGGCCATGGCTTTGGGCAATCAGGGCCAGGACACGACAGCGCGTCAGCTGCTGCAATGGCGCTATGCGCTCGACCGCAACAGCGGCGCCAACTTTGCCGAGATCGACGCAGCCTTAAAAATGGCTGCCGACTGGCCGCAACGCGGCACCCTGCTGACCCGCGCGGAAGCCACCATACCTCTCGACATGGCGGCCGCCGATATCGTGCGATGGTTCGGTGCCCGCGAACCGGTATCACCCATCGGGCGCGTCCGCTTGGGTGAAGCGCTGGTCGCGCGTGACGAGAAAACCCGCGGTGCCACGTTGATCCGCCAGGGCTGGAGCGAAGGCAGCTTCGATGAAGCGACCGAAGCCGCCATCCTGATCAGGGATGGCGCTCTTCTCACGCCCGACACCCAGCGCGCGCGGCTGGACAGCCTGTTGTGGCGGAGCGAAATCGGAGCCGCGCGCCGGCAGATGGCGCGCGTGGACCGGCGGACTGCCGAACTGGCGCAGGCGCGGCTGGCACTCGCCTCCGGTCTTGCCAAAGCCAAGACGGCACTGGCCAAGGTCGGCGGCGCCGACGACCCTTCCTTGCTGTATGACTGGTCGCGGGCCTTGAGGGCCGCCGACAAGGACGCCGACGCGCACGCCATGCTGTTGCGGATCGATCCGGCATCGCTGGCGCGCGATCATACTCAGCGCTGGTGGAACGAAGTGGCGATCCAGGCCCGTGACGCGTTGGCGAAGGGCGATCCGCGCCTGGCTTTGAAGCTGGTCAACCACGCCAGCCTGCCGGTGAGCGATCAATATGCCGAGCAGCAGTTTCTGGCCGGATTTATTTCCTTGCGTCTTCTGAAGGATGCGTCAGGGGCTCAGGTCTATTTCCAGCGTCTGGGCGCCAACGTCACCCGCCCGATCAGCAAATCACGCGCCGAATATTGGCAGGCCCGCGCCTATGAAGCGTCCGGCGATACGGCAGCGGCCTATGACCATTACCGGCTGGCGGCAGTCTATTCCGATACCTTTTACGGCCAGCTCGCCATCGCACGCACCGAAGCCGCACCCGTTCTCCATCTCGCCGATACGCTGGTCGAGGCCGTGCCAAAAGCCCGGATCGAGAATGACGCCTTGATGCCCCAGATGCGGGTCTTGGCGGAATTGGATCAGGATAATGATCTGCGTCTGTTCGCCCTACGCGCGGCGGACCATGCTTCGCCCGCCCATCTCAAGCAATTCCTCGCGACCTTGCGCGATTGGGGTTATCCGCAGATCGCGGTCCGCCTCGCCAAATCATCGAGCTATTCCGGCACCCCGATGCTGGATTTCGCCTATCCGGTGCGCGCTCTGCCCGGTTTTGTGGGGTCGGGTCCAGCCCCGGAGCCTGCGCTGGTCCATGCCGTGATCCGGCAGGAAACCGAATTCAACGCAGAAGCGGTTTCAAGCGCCGGTGCGCGCGGCTTGATGCAAGTGATGCTGGCCGCAGCCAAGACGTCGGCACGGGCTGGTGGCCTGCCCTATCGCCCTGACGATCTTCTGAGCGACGTGAATTACAATATGCAGCTCGGCATGATCGAACTGGCGCGCCACTATGCCAGTTGGAACAACTCCATCGCCCTGACGGCGGCGGCTTATAATGCCGGCCCGGGCAATGTGCGCAAATGGGTCGCCGCCAATGGCGATCCCAGCGCCGGAAAAGTCGATCCGATTGATTGGATCGAGCAGATTCCGTTCGGGGAAACCCGCAACTATGTCCAACGCATTCTGGAAAATATGGAAGTCTACCGGAACCGGCTCAGCGGCAAGGATCAGCCGCTCGCGATTCTCAGCGATCTTTATGGGCCGGTTGCGCCACCGGCCGCGCCCATTCTGACGCCATCACCGGCGCCCCGCACACGGGCGAACTAGAAGACCGGTTAGCGGAAATACAGCATCCACTCACGCGCCTGGCGCTGCGCCTGGGCGATTTGGCCGGCGTTCATTTCCTCGGCGATCTGATTGCGCCAGCCTTTTGCTTCGTCGCTACCGCGCATAGCGGCGAGGTTGAACCATTTGTGCGCGGCGACGTAATCGCGCGTCACGCCCTGCCCGGTCGAATAGGCTAAACCGAGATTATAGAGCGCTTCCGCGCGTCCGACTTTCGCATCGCGCTCATACTGCGCGAGATTATCCACATCGATGCATGCCACGACACTTCGCCTCCCATGCCCCCGGGAACACTCTCGGGTTCGCGGGGGACATGGTGAAGACGAAGAAACTAATACGCAGTAAACGGAAATTAGCCCTAACTCTTAATGAGCGTTAGGGATTGCGTCGCAGGCCTGCACGCGAGCTTTGTTTCCCCGCACGGAAAAGCCGGTAGCGGAGAAAAAAGCCGGAGCGTCCCCGCCCTATCTTGCTCTCTGATTGAACAGAATTTTCTTCTGCTCTTCCGTCATCGGCTTGCGCAGTTCGGCGCCCAGCGCATGGCCACGCTTGACCGCAGGACGGGCAGCCATCCGCTCCTGCCACGCCTTGAGATGGGGAAATTCGTCGAGCGGCTGGAAATTCATCGCCGCGATCACCCAGCCCCAGCAAGACATGTCTGCGATGGAATAGGCGCCCGCCAGGTATTTGCGGGTTGCCAGCCGCTTGTCCATCACGCCGAACAGCCGGTGAACTTCATCGGCATAGCGCTTCTTGGCGTAAGTCAGGTCTTCGTTGGAGTAATTGAGGAAGTGAAAGGCCTGACCCGTCATCGGCCCGAGGCCGCCAACCTGCCAGAACAGCCATTCTTCGACCTGGATCTTCGCCTTTTCGTCTTCGGGATAGAATTTGCCGCTCTTGCGTCCCAGATATTGCAGGATCGCGCCGGACTCGAAGACCGAAACCGGACGACCGCCGGGACCATCAGGGTCCACGATCGCGGGCATGCGATTGTTCGGCGAGATTTTCAGAAAAGCCGGCTCGAACTGCTCGCCCTTGCCGATATTGATCGGCTTCAGGACGTAGGGAAGCTTCATTTCCTCCAAGGCGATGGAGATTTTCCAGCCATTGGGTGTCGGCCAATAATATAGCTCAATGGGCTTTGCCGCTTTGGCAGCGGGCTTTTTGCGGCTGGCGGTTTTCTTACGGGCAGGCTTTTTCGGGGTGCGGCGCGCGGCCATGACAGAACTCCAATAACGTTGCGGAGCCATGCTGTCATTTTTCCGGGAGACGCTCTAGCGCCGCGAAGGGTATCGGGCGGGCGGGTGCGCTCTTGTAACCATGCCCCCTAGAATGGGCTTGGCCGCGGACCCCGATAGCGCTGAGCGCTTGAGATCCGCGGCCATAACCGTCGCCATCGGAACGCTCCCGAGGGAGCGAAACGTGGGCGTCGAATTGACCTTAGGTCAATTCGACTTATTTCTTCTTCTTCTTCTTCGCGGTCTTCTTCTTCACAACCTTCTTGGCCTTCTTCTTCACGGCCTTCTTTTTCGCAGTAACAGGCATGTTCGACTCCTCTATCGTTTGTTCGGGTCCAGCGACTCGAGGCCGCCCCCCAAAACGCGAACAATATGAAAGACTTGCATTTGAAATTGCAAATCCGCCTTGACTTTTGAAAGTGGCTGATTTTTCGAAATTGCATAAAACCCGCATTTTTATTGGGTTATATGCAACACTCTGTATACGGACGTTTTTTTCGCAAATCGGAAGTCGATTTGACGCGTTTGCGCATTTTTGAACGAATCACCCTTCGTCGGGCAAATTGAGTCGCAGCTTGAGCGCGGCGTTGACCGCCACCGGGTTCGCCTTGCCGCCGGTCTGCTTCATCACCTGACCGACAAACCAGGCAGCGAGTTTCGGTTTCGCTTTCACCTCTTCGACCTTTTCGGGATTGGCGGCGATCACCGCTTCGATGGCGGCATCGATGGCGCCGGTGTCGGTGACCTGCCGCAATCCGCGCGCTTCGACCACCGCACGCGGGTCGCCGCCTTCGCTCCACACAATATCCAAGAGATCCTTGGCGATTTTTCCCGAGATCGTCTTGTCCGCGATCATCGCCACAATCGCGTTGTTGGCGGCGGCACTGACCGGCGCCTGTGCAATAGAGAGCCCGTCGCGGTTGAGACGCCCCAATATTTCGTTGTTCAGCCAGTTCGCGGCCGCTTTGGCGTCCACACCCTTGGCCAATTCCTCGTAATAATCCGCAAGATCGCGTTCCGTGACCAGAACCGACGCGTCATAGGCGGAAAGCCCCAGCCCCATGAAGCGGGCCTTCTTCTCATCCGGCAGTTCGGGTAAGGACGCTGCGATCTCATCCACCCAAGCGGGATCGAGTTCCAGCGGCAGAAGATCGGGATCGGGGAAGTAACGATAGTCATGCGCCTCTTCCTTGGAGCGCATGGAGCGGGTTTCGCCCTGACGGCTGTCGAACAGCCGCGTTTCCTGGCGGATCACACCGCCGCCTTCGATGATTTCGATCTGGCGGCGGGCTTCATACTCCACCGCCTGAGCGATGAAGCGCATGGAATTGACGTTCTTGATCTCGCAGCGCGTGCCCAGATGCTTGAAATCGCCGCTCTCGCGGAATTTGTCGTAGCCGCCCACCCGGCAGACGGACACATTGACGTCCGCCCGCATCGAGCCTTCGTCCATGTTGCCGTCACAAGTGCCCAGATAACGCACGATGGCGCGCAATTTCCGCAGAAAAGCCGCCGCCTCTTCGCTGGTGCGCATGTGCGGCTTGGTGACGATCTCCATCAGGGCGATGCCCGAGCGATTGAGATCGACATAGGAACTGTCGGGATGCTGATCGTGCAGGCTCTTGCCCGCGTCCTGCTCCAGATGCAGACGCTCAATCCCCACCACCCGGCTTTCGCCGTCCTTGAGGTCGATCGTGACTTCGCCTTCCCCCACAACGGGGTTCTTGTACTGGCTGATCTGATAACCCTGGGGCAGATCCGGATAGAAATAGTTTTTCCGGTCGAAGAGGCTCCAGTGATTGATCTTCGCCTTCAGGCCGAGCCCGGTGCGCACGGCCTGCTCGACGCATTTGCCGTTGATGACCGGCAACATGCCCGGCATGCCGGCATCGACGAACGAGACCTGAGCGTTGGGCTCGGCGCCGAATTCGGTCGAAGCGCCGGAGAAGAGCTTGGATTCAGAAAGAACCTGCGCATGGACTTCCATACCGATCACGACTTCCCAGTCGCCGGTCTGTCCCTTGATCAGCTTGGGCTGCGGGGCACTCATGCCGTTCTCCACCAATGGGCGGGTTTGTGATGAAAGTCGGCAGCCTCTTCGATGGCCAGGCCTGCCTTAAGCACGGTGCCTTCGTCGAACGGCTTGCCGATCAACTGCAATCCCAACGGCAGCCCGCTATCGGTAAGACCGGCGGGAACCGCCAGACCCGGAAGCCCAGCCAAATTCACCGTGACGGTGAAAACGTCGTTCAGATACATGGATACCGGATCGGATGTCTTTTCGCCCACACCGAAGGCGGGGCCGGGCGTGGCGGGCGTCAGCAGAACATCGCAACGCTCGAACGCCTGATCGAAATCCCGCTTGATCAAGGTGCGAAGTTTTTGGGCGCGGGCGTAATAGGCGTCGTAATAGCCCGCCGAAAGCACATAGGTGCCGATCAGGATGCGCCGCTGCACTTCGGCGCCGAAACCTTCGGCCCGGCTTTTTTCGTAAAGATCGGTGATGTCGCGGATGCCGTCATGAGAACGATGACCAAAACGCACACCGTCATAGCGCGCCAAATTCGACGAGGCCTCGGCGGGCGCCACAATATAATAGGTCGGGAGCGCGTACTTGGTGTGCGGCAGCGAAACCTCGACGATCTCCGCACCCTGGGCCTTCAACCACTCGGCCCCCTTATCCCACAGCCCGCCGATGTCAGCGGGCACGCCATCGATCCGGTATTCCTTCGGAATACCGACCCGAAACCCCTTGATGCCGCCTTCCAGCAGTTTCTCATAATTGGGAACCGGAATATCGACACTGGTGGAATCCTTGGGGTCCACACTCGCCATGCTGCCAAGCAGGATGGCCGCGTCCCGGACCGTCTTGGTCATCGGGCCCGCCTGATCCAGCGAAGAGGCAAACGCCACAATGCCGAAGCGCGAGCAACGGCCATAAGTCGGCTTCAGGCCGACCGTTCCGGTGACGGCGGCGGGTTGGCGAATGGAACCACCCGTATCGGTCCCGGTGGCGGCAAGGCAAAGATCGCCCGCGACCGCCGCGGCCGATCCGCCGGACGATCCGCCCGGCACCAGATTGGTGTTGCTGCCCTGCGCACGCCAGGGATTGAAGACCGGCCCTGCGGCGGAGGTTTCGTTGGACGAGCCCATGGCGAACTCATCCAGATTGGTCTTGCCGAGCAGCACCGCGCCTGCGTCCCACAAATTTTGCGTCACGGTGGATTCATAGGGCGGTACGAAATTGCTCAGGATGCGGCTACCGGCCGTGGACTTCACGTCCTTGGTGCAGAACAGGTCCTTGATCGCCAGCGGCAGGCCTTCGAGAGCGCCGCCCTCACCTTTCGCGAGACGGGCATCCGACGCCTTTGCCATTTCCATGGCGCGCTCCGGTGTTTCCGTCACAAAGGCATTGAGGCCGCGTCCCTGTTCGACTGCAGAGACCAGTGATGCGGTCAATTCGGCGGAAGAGAGTTTGCGGGCCTTCAGCGCATCACGCGCTTCGGCCAGAGTCATGGAGGCTGGGTTGCTCATGCGATCACGCCAACTGAAAGGAGATTTTCGACAGCGGCACTCATTCCACCACCTTGGGCACCACGAAGAACGTATCTTCCCGCTCCGGTGCGTTGCGCATCAACGCGTCGGCGACGCCGCCATCGGTGACTTCGTCCTTGCGCCATTTCGCTTTTTGCGCGGCAACCGAGGTCATGGCCGGAACGCCATCGACATTCACTTCGTTCAGCATCTCCACCCATTGGAAGATGCCGTTCAGTTCCCCGGCCAGCGGCTCGAGCCGGGATTCCGGCACGGCCAGCCGGGCCAGCTTGGCGATGCGTCGCACGGTGTCCTTGTCGACGGACATTTGGGCGTCCCGATCTGTTAGAAAAACGCCGGACTTGCTAGCAATCGGGGACGGGGCTGGCAAGAAGCCGAACCGGGCAAGCGCGGGGGCCATGAAAAAGGGCGATATCGGATGGCGGTAACGGAACTGGACCGCCTGGCCCTGCCCGACGGCTTGCGGCTGTTGGGGCTGGATTTGGGGGAAAAGACCATCGGGCTGGCGCTTTCCGACCGTCTGTTGACGGTGGCGACCCCGATGCAGACCCTGAAACGGGGCAAGTTCGGCGCCGATGCCGCCCGCCTGGACATTATAATAAGTGAGCAGCAAGTCGGGGGGCTCGTGGTCGGCCTGCCCCTGAACCTGGATGGATCGGATGGCCCTTCGGCCCAATCCGCCCGGGCCTTCTCCCGCAACTGGGCCGGCCG
Organism: Rhizomicrobium sp.; assembly: GCA_036499345.1. Lineage (GTDB taxonomy): Bacteria > Pseudomonadota > Alphaproteobacteria > Micropepsales > Micropepsaceae > Rhizomicrobium. Next base: position 2,470 of record DASYDX010000101.1, on the reverse strand, counting down.
CAGCGAAATCCCCTTGGTCTTTTGGGACGAGCGGCTTTCCACCATGGCCGTGACCCGTACGCTTCTGGATGCCGATGCCTCCCGCAAACGCCGGGGAGAAGTGGTGGACAAGATGGCTGCCGCCTACATCCTGCAAGGCGCACTCGACCGGCTGCGGCACATCAAACTGTTCGCCCGATGAGCGGCGACAGCAAACCCGCCCGCTTCGTCTGGCTCCCGCCCGGCTTGCGGCCCCCTGCTGCGATGACCTGGCGGCAGGAGCGGGTTTTCCTGTTGGTCGGCACGGCCGCACTGTTCGCGGGCTACGACCTTAATATCTACGGCCTCGCGATCCCGCAGATCCAAGCGAGCCTGCATATTCCCGAAAATCAGATCGGGCTTACGGTTTCTTATTTCCGGCTCGCGGCGTTGCTCGCGCTTATTCTCTGCGCGTCTGCCGACCTGGTCGGGCGGCGGCGTTTGTTGCTGATCACCATTCTGGGCCAAGCACTCGCGACCCTAGCAACCGCCTTCGCCGACAATTATGCGCAATTCGTCTGGGCTCAATTCTGCACGCGCGTATTTGGCTATGCCGAGGAAATGCTTTGTTTTGTGGTCATCGCGGAAGAAATCGCCGCCGCCGCACGCGGTTGGGGCAGCGGCGCACTCAGCGGCATGTATTACACCGGCGCGGGGCTCGCTTCTTTGATATTCGCCGCCGTCAATTTCCTGCCTTATGGCTGGCGCGCACTGTATGTGATCGGCGCAATCCCGCTTTTCCTGGTCGCCTATCTGCGCCGCCGCCTTCCCGAAACCGAGCGTTTTGCGGCGCGCGAGGATTTGGACAAGACCCGCTCCAAATTGGCGCTGGCTCTGACATTGCTGCGCGATCTCGCCCGGGAATATCCTGCACGGCTTGCCGCCATCTTGATCGCCGTGGGCGCATTCGGCTTTGGGGCGTCTTCGGCCAGCGTATTGGCGGCGAAATATCTCCAGACCGCGCACGGCTTTACACCGGGCCAGATCACCATGCTGTTCATTCCCGGCGGATTGGTGGGATTGGCGCTGACCATCCTGACCGGCCGCCTCAGCGACCGGCTGGGCCGCAAGCCCGTCACCTTTGCCGTTATCGCATTCGCGGGCGTGGCGTTCGCGCTGTTCTATTCTGGCGTTAGCGGCCCCGCGCTTTGGCTTTTGTGGGTTTTATCCTTCTTCGGCTTCTTCGCGGGCGATGCGCTTCTGGCCGGGTTTGCGCTGGAGATCGTGCCGACCCAATATCGCGCCACCGTTTCGGGCCTGCGTTATCTGATCGAGATCCTGATGGGCGCCGTGGCACTGGCGTTGGAAGGCCTGCTTTACGACCATTTCCACAGCCACGGCCCCGCGATCCAGCTGCTCCTGGCCGCACTTCCTATTACCCTCGTCGCCATTCTGTTCCTGCCGGAACCGGCCGGACGCAAACTGGAAGAAATGGCTGCTTAACCGACCGGGGAATGGCATCTTGCCCCCTGGAGAATCGACCTCTATACGACGGGCTTTGATGACATCCGCGAGCCTTACACCGATCCTGAAGACAAGCCATTTGCTTGGGATCGAGGGCCTTTCCGCTCTTGAAGTCACCGCACTTATCGATCTGGGCGAAAGCTATGTCGCCCAGAGCCGCGCGCTGGACAAAAAGGCCGCCCTTCTCAAAGGGCGCACCCTCATCAATTTGTTCTTCGAGGCCTCCACCCGCACCCAGTCCAGCTTCGAGCTGGCGGGCAAACGGCTGGGTGCCGATGTCTTGAACATGTCGGTTAAAACCTCGTCCGTCTCCAAGGGCGAAACGCTGATCGACACCGCCTCCACCTTGAACGCCATGCGCCCGGATATCCTGGTGGTGCGGCATCAGGATTCCGGCGCCGCCGAACTTCTTTCGCGCAAGCTGGATTGCAGCGTGGTCAATGCCGGCGATGGCGCGCACGAACATCCGACCCAGGCATTGCTGGATGCCCTCACCATCCGCCGGCGCCTCGGCCGCATCGAAGGCCTCACAGTCGCGATCTGCGGCGACATTCTGCATTCACGCGTCGCGCGCTCCAATATCCGCCTCCTGGCCATGCTTGGCGCGCGGGTTCGTCTCATCGCGCCGCGCACATTGTTGCCGGCGGAAGCCGACCGCTTCGGCGTGGAAATCTTCACCGACATGAAACAGGGATTGGCGGGCGCGGACATCGTCATGATGCTGCGCTTGCAGTTGGAGCGCATGACCGGAGCTTTCATTCCTTCGGCGCGAGAATATTTCCGCTTCTATGGTCTGGACCGGGAGAAGCTGAGCTGCGCCAAACCCGGAGCCTTGGTGATGCATCCTGGCCCCATGAACCGGGGCGTAGAGATCGCGTCCGATATCGCCGACGATCTGGCGGTCAGTGTCATTGCCGAGCAAGTGGAAATGGGCGTCGCCATCCGCATGGCCGTACTTGATGCCCTCGCGCGCGGACTCGCGCGCAAT
>DASYDX010000100.1:0-2972 GCA_036499345.1 Rhizomicrobium sp. | reverse complement strand
TCGGGCTCCAGCGACGGGCCGCATTTCAGGCCCACCGGATTCTTGATGCCGCGGCAGAATTCCACATGCGCGCCGTCGAGCTGGCGGGTGCGGTCGCCGATCCAGACCATATGCGCCGAGGTGTCGTACCAATCGCCGCTGGTCGAATCCACGCGCGTCATTGCCTGCTCATAGGCCAGCAGCAGCGCTTCATGGCTGGTGTAGAAATCGGTGGTGCGCAGCTGGGGCACGGATTCCGACGTGACGCCGCAGGCCGCCATGAAGTCCAGCGCCTCGGAGATGCGACCGGCCAGGCCCCGATACTGCTCGCCCGCCGGACTGTCGTCGATGAAGCCCAGCATCCAGCGATGGACATTGTGCAGATCGGCATAGCCGCCCGACGCGAAAGCGCGCAGCAGATTGAGCGTCGCCGCCGAATGGGCATTGGCCTGAATCAGCCGCGCCGGATCGGGAATGCGCGCTTCGGGCGTGAATTCGCTGCCGTTGATATTGTCGCCGCGATAGGACGGCAGGGTGACGCCATTCTGGGTCTCGAAATCGTCGGAGCGCGGCTTGGCATATTGGCCCGCGATGCGGCCCACCTTCACCACCGGCACGCCAGCGGCAAAGGTCAGCACCACCGCCATCTGCAACAGCACGCGGAAGGTGTCGCGGATATTGTCGGGATGGAATTCGGCGAAGCTCTCGGCGCAGTCGCCGCCCTGAAGCAGGAAAGCCTTGCCTTCCGCCACCTGGCCCAGCGCCGCCTGAAGATTGCGCGCCTCGCCCGCGAAAACCAGCGGCGGGTGGCTCTTCAGTTGCGTCAAAACACGGTCCAGCGCCGCCTTGTCCGGATATTCCGGTACCTGGCGGATGGGCTTGGACTGCCAGCTTTGCGGGGTCCAGGGGTGGGCCACGCGACATCTCCGTTCGAGTTGGTCTTGGGATATAGGGGAAGCGGCACCCCTTTACCAGAAGGCTGGGAGATGGCGGCCAAGCCTTGGGGTAATGCCGGAAAAACCCTTGATCGGCCTCAGTTTTTGGCCGTACGCGCTTGGACGCGGCGGGCATCGTCCAGCACGTCGCTGAGACTGCCCTGGCCCGGCGACCAGCGGAGCGCCTTCATACGCGCCCGGGCTAGATCGGCCATGCTCATGGCCCGGGTGACTTGGTTGATGTCGCCTGCAAAACGATTGCGCTGAGCCAGGGTGGAGCGCTGCATCGCCGCCGTCATGAAATAGGCCGCCCGGTCATTATCCTGGGGCAGCATCTCACCCTTGAAATAGGCGTTCGAGATATTGAACAACGCGGCGGGCATGCCCTGTTCCGCCGCTTTCACCGTCCAGACCATGCCTTGATACCGGTCCATCGCGACACCGCGGCCGGTGAGGTAAAGATAGCCCAGATCGACTTGGGCCGCGGGCCGATCGGCGGCGGCGGCGCGCGACAGAAGCGCGAACGCCTTGGTGTCGTCCTGGGCCACACCTTCGCCATTCATATACGCGTGACCCAGCGCGGCCTGCGCTTTCGCATCGCCCGCGTCCGCCGATTTTCCGAGCCAGGACGCGGCGGCCTCCTTGTCCTGAAGTCCCGTGCATTTCTGCATCAGAAGCGCGCCGTACAACCGCTCGCCTTCCGGATCGCCGGCTTCCGCCAAGGGTCTGAAATTGGCGCGCGCCAATGCGAAATTGCGGTTCTGCATCGCGGCATTACCGGCTGCGGCGCTGGGCGTGGCCGGTGCCGGCACGTCCGCCGGCGTTGGAACCTGACAATCCACAGTGGTGGATGTGATCGTCACCGTGGTGTCGGCCCATGCGGGCGAGATCGCCACTATGCCCAACGCCATCGCCAGACCGCCAATCCTTGCGCGCACAACAAGCCCCCGAAGCCCATATCGACACCGGCAAGCGTAATCCGGCCGATGCCGAAACCAAGTCGTTGGCCGATTACATCGGCGAAAGGCATCGTCGCAATTTCTCTCAACGTCTTGGCGCCAATGCCTGTATGATCGGGGAAATCCAACCGGGCGATGGCGTGGACAAGATCATGACGAAAGCCATTGGCAGACGCTGGCTTTTCCTGGCCGGGATGTGCGCCACCCTTCCCGCCGCCGCACAGACCGCGCCCGACAATTCCGAACCGCCGCTGCGCATCAAGCAGTTCCGCGACGAGATCGTGGTGGATGCACAAGGCCGCACCGACATCACCGCCACCACCGCGCTTCAGATCCTGCGCGTATCGCCCACGGGTCCGGCGGGCCAGTTGCCGGTCAATTACAATGCCGGCCTGGAAGACGTGCAGATTTCCAACGCCTATACCCAGAAGGCGGATGGCCGCAAAATTCCCGTCGATCCTGCCGCCATCCTCACCCAGCACGCACCCGCGCAAGGGCTGGCGCCGGTCTATACCGACATCGAGCAGAAGGTAATCATCTTCCCGAATGTCGAGGCGGGCGACACGCTGGTCTATACCGAACGGCGGCGGAGCAAAGAGCCCATCATTTCAGGCCAGTTCATGATGGCGAATTATCCCAGCCAGATGCTGGCAGTGGACGACAGCCAATACACGCTTCGCGTGCCCAAAAGCATGAGCCTGCATGTCGATTCCAAAGACATGAACCAACGCGTGACACAGGAAGGCGATCAGACGGTCTATCGCTGGAGCTTCTCCAATTCCAAAGCGCAGCCGCGCCCGACCTCGCCGGTGCCGCGCCCCGACACCAAGCCGCATTTCCGCATTTCCAGCTTGGCGGATTATGACGAGTTGGGCCACGCCTATGCCCCGCTGGCGCTGGACAAGATCGTGGTAACGCCCGCAATTCAGAAGCAGGCCGATGCGATCACGCAAGGTATCGCCGATCCCAAGGCGCAGGCGCGTGCGCTGTATGATTGGGTGAGCCAGCATATTCGCTATGTCGCCATCGAATTGGGCGTGGGCGGCTTTGTTCCCCACGATCCGGACTGGACGCTCACCAATGCCTATGGCGACTGCAA
>DASYDX010000099.1:0-4881 GCA_036499345.1 Rhizomicrobium sp. | reverse complement strand
GCGCGGCTTTCCGCGGAAGGCCTGCTTCCAGGACAGGCTGATCGCCTGCTCGATTGCGGCCATGTCGTAGGTCAGGCCGTGCGATTGTTTAAAGGCGCCGTTTCTGTCTCCTTTGGCCTTCGCCACCAGCAGGCGCAGGGAAGAGCCCAGCGCGGGACGCAAACGCTCCCAGGGAAACCGGAAGCGGAATTTTTCGGCATCAGCGTCCCAGTGTGCATTGAGAAGCATGAAGGCAGCGCGGCCATTGCGATAAAAGCGGTGACGGATCCAGCCCCAGGATGTCTGGCGTGCATGCACCAGATGACGCAGCCTGGCGCGGGGCGCAAAGCCGACGCCATAACCTTTGTCGCCGAGCCGCTTCACGAATTCGGTGTCCTCTCCCATCATGCCCTGGGACCCGACAAGAAAGCTGGTGTCGAAGCAGTTGCCGTCTTCATAGACGCTTTTGCGAATGGCGATATTGGCGCCCGAAATATGGAAGAGGCCGTTATCCGGATCGGGCACGATCTGACCCTCCTCATAGGCATGGGTGAGGCCGTAAAGCGCCCCATAATACCAGTGCGGAACATAATCGGGCGGCCGTGTGCTCTCGAATTCCGGAACCACGGCGCCGCCAAAGGCTGCGCATTGGGGCAGAATATCGGCAATGCGCCGCCACTGCACCAGCCAGTCGCGGTCCGGCAGAACATCGTCGTCGGTCATGACGATGAGATCGCCCTTGGCGCGGGCGAGGCCCAGATTGATGGCGTTGGATTTCCCCAAACGCGGCTCGGTCAAATATACCAGCGGCAACCGGTCGGACCAGGCACGCACACGGTTTGGCGTATCGTCGGTGCTGGCATTGTCGACCAGCAGCAATTCCCATCCGCCGTCCGGGGCATCCATGTCCGCCATGGCCGCCAGGCTGCGCTCGATCGTATCGGAGCCGTTATGGGTGGCCAGAATAACGCTCATCATGGTGTGCGACTCGAAGAAGACAGGGCTTGATGAATGGCGCCCAGATCGTAAGCAAAGGCGCGTGACTGTTTGAAGGCACTTTTCTTGTCGTTTCCGGCCCGCGCCAGCAGATAGCGGATCGACGAGCCCAGGGCGCCGCGAATGCGGGACCAGGGAAAGCCCGATACTTCGCCGCGCGCCTGCGCCTGCAGAAACGCGGTATGACCGTGACGGAAAAAGCGGTGATGAATCCAGCGCCAGGAGGTCTGGTGGCGGTGGATGATATGTCCGATGCGCGCGCCGGGCGCGAACGCCACCTTGAATCCTTTGGCGCCCGCCTGACGGACGAATTCGGTGTCTTCGCCCATCAAGCCGCTGCTTCCCACCAGGAAGCTGTTGTCGAACCGGCACCCCGCATCGCGAACGCTGCTGCGGATGGCGAGGTTTGCGCCGGAGACGTCATAAAGGTCGGTGCCGCGCATCGGCGCGATGTCGCCTTCGATGTGCGCGGCGCTTGCGCCGTAAAGCACGCCATAACACCAATCGGGAATATCGCGGGGCGGGCCTTCGGAAAATTCCGGCACGATGGTGCCGCCAAAAACCGCGCAATGCGGATAGGCCTTCGCGACGCGCTGCAATTCCGTCAGCCAGTTTGGGCTGGGCAGGACATCATCATCGGTCATGACGATGAGCTCGCCCTTGGCTGTGTCGAGCCCCGTGTTGAGGGCAAAGGATTTTCCCAGCCGCGGTTCGGCGAGGATGCGCAGCGGCAGGCGGTCCTGCCATTTCAGAGCGCGCGCGCCGGTATCGTCGGTGCTGGCATTGTTCAACAGGATCAATTCCCAGCCGCCGTCCGGCGGGTCCAGCGCCGCCATCGCGGCCAGACTGCGCTCGATTGTGTCGGCTCCGTTATGGGTTGCCATCAGGACCGACATCATGGCGCGCTCCGTTCCAGATGCAGGGTGGGCTTTTTAGTTTTGGCCGATGCGATCACATCCTCCAGGATGGCGCTGAGCCGGGTGACGATGGCGGCGGGCTGAATTTCCGGGCGGTTGCTGCAGGCGCGCGCGGCACGGACGTAACTCTCATACCGGTCGGGATCGTCCCAGATGCGCGACAAAGCCGCCAGCCAATCTTCGATGGGTGCTTTGGGCGGCAATATCAGTCCGCCCGTGCCGATGGATTCCGGCAGGCCGCCGCGGTCGCTGCCCAGAACCGGAATGCCGTTCAGATGCGCCTCGGTCACCACACGACCCCAGGCTTCTTCCCATTGCGACGGCACCAGCAGAAGTTTCGCGGTGGCATAGAGCGAGCGCATATCGTCGGTCGGCGGATGCAGGGTGATGTTGCCCGAACGGCTGGCCCGCGCTTCGAGTTCGGCGATGCGTTCGGGTTTCAGAATCCAGCTCAGCACGAAATCGAACTGGATGTCGGGGCGGTGTTCGGCGATGGCGAATGCGGTGTCCAGGCCTTTGCGCGGCACCGTGTTGACGAACAGAACCCGGTTGCGGCTGGTGCGCGTCTTGTAATACCGCGCATCGATCAGAGGCAGCACGACCTGGGACTCCAAGCCGACATAATCCTTGATGCGCCGTGCGGTGAAATCGGAATTGGCGATCAGGGTGAAATTGAAGCCGCCAAGCTCGCGCAGATAATCCAGCGATTCGACTTCATGAACGTAAAGCGCCATCGGCACCCCCGTGCGCGCGAAGGTGCGCATGAGAGGTGCGGGGGCGGTGGATTGCACCACCGCCACATCGGGCTTGAAGCGGCGGACGACTTCGTCGCAACGGTCGAAGTCCCAGCCGCGAAATACCGGGTAACCGCAGACCATGTCGCAGGGAAATTCCACGCGCGGCGGCAGAATGCGGCGCAGCCGGTTGCGCCAGCTCAGCCAGGATCCGTTCACCCACATGGCCGCCATGACTGCGGGTGAAAAACCCTGTTCGGACAGAATGACGCTCAGCTCATGCGTATTGCGTTCGCCGCCACCACCGCCTTGCGGGAAATGGATATGATCGGTGGCGAAGAGTATCCGCGGTGTCATGACCCCCAGCCCAACCCGACCCTAAGCTGATGAAACGGCGCGAGGAGATCCCCTGAGGAGATCGAGATAGATGCCGGATCTTTTGCGCAAAGTCGGCCAGCCCAAAGTCGGCTGCGGCGTCCGGGCCAGCTTCTCATACGTGTCGTTGAATTCCCCGGCCATGCGCCCGGCCGAGAACACATTCACGGCGCGCTCATAGCCGCCTTCTCCCAACTGACGCCGCCAATCGGGATTTTCGGTGAGGCGCGTAAAGGCTTTCACCAGTTCCTCGACATTGTCCGGCGGCACCAGAAGGCCGGTTTTTTCGTGAACGATGACTTCGGGAATGCCGCCCACCCGTGTTGCGACCACCGGACGGCGGCAATAGCCTGCTTCGGCCAGGACCAGTCCGAAAGCATCCGCGCGCGACGCCAAGGCGATCACATCGCTGGTCTCATACAGATCCACGATGGGATCGTGATAGCCCAGAAAATGAACCCGATCCGAAATCCCCAGCTCCGCCGCCAGTTTCTTCAACGGCTCGCGTTCGGGCCCGTCGCTGGCGATCAGCAGATGCGGCGCTTTTTCGCCCGCCATCTGCGCCATGGCGCGCACCAGAAGATCATGTCCCTTGCGCCGGATCAGAGAACCGACTGCGCCAACCGTGAGAACATCCGCCGGGATGCCCAGTGTGGCGCGCAGATTGGTGGCGGGCGTCGCCATCAGGCGTTTGAAATCGATGCCGTTATAGATCACCTGCGTGCGGTTCTGCGGCACGCCGTCTTCGAGAGGGCCTTCCAGGACCTGCGCGGAGACGCCGACCAGAAGATCGGATTGGTGCAGCAACAGCGCAAAGCGGCTGCGCCTGAGATAATCGATATGCATATGGGTCAGCAGCGGCAGGCGCAGCGAGCGCGCGGCGGGGACCAGCCATTGGGTCGGCGCCGCGCTGTTGGCGTGCAGGACCTTGATGTCATGCTGACGCGCAATCGCCTTGGCCTCGCGGACAAGGGCGGAATATTTGCGGAAGGAAAAGCGTGGCGAACCGTAATCCAGATAATATTCGAAATCGGTTCTGTGGGTGATGTAGCCGCTGTCGCGGCAGACATCCGCCATCTCGGCGCCGTTGCACCAGACGATGGGCTGGATGCGGGACCGGTCGATATACCGGAGCAGATCCAGAAGCAGGGTTTCACTTCCGCGAATCCATTGATCGCCGAAATGGGTGAACAGGACGGGAAGTGGAGAGTGCGGTTCCATAGGCCTTCCAGATGCAAAAGACCTGCCAAAAGGCAGGCAAAGTCACTGTTTTTCCAGGCATCTGAACATGAAATGCCCTAATGCGATCCGTGCAACAAAAAGCCCTGCCGAAACAGGATGATACCCGGAAATTCCCCGCCCGATTGGGGCGGAATTCTGTCTAACATAAAGTCAATGAACGCATGTGACCGTTGTCCCGAAAAGGTAAATGCCGGTTGGTGGCGACCGCTTTAGGGACAGTTTCCTTATGAAGGTTGATGCCGGTTAACCGGGTCCAGGCGGTCGCATAGCGCCAGAAACTCGGCAGCGCGACTTTTCCAATCGCCGCGGCGCGCCGCCTCCAGACCGCCATCGGCCAGTTTGCGGTAAAGCACGCCGTCGTTCAGAAGCCGCGAGACCGCTTGGGCGATTTCGCCGATATCCTCGCCCGGGACCTGGAGGCCGTTGACCCCATCGCGCACCGCTTCGACCACCCCGCCCGCGCGACCCGAGACCACCGGTTTGCCGGAGGCATTAGCTTCCAGAAAAACCAACCCGAAACCTTCGGTGTCGCCATCGGGCATTTCGCGGTTCGGCAGCGCGAAGATGTCCGCCTGGGCGTACAGATCGGCGAGCGCCGCGTCGCTCACTTCGCCCAGCAAGGTGACGCGCGCTTGCAG
>DASYDX010000098.1:0-2417 GCA_036499345.1 Rhizomicrobium sp. | reverse complement strand
ACGGTGATGGAACCGCGCCTGGTGCCGATGACGCTGCCCTTTTCCATCTCGCTCAACGCGGCGGTGATGCCGGGCCGCCGGGTTCCCAGCATCACGGCCAGAAATTCATGGGTCAGCAGCACATCGCCGCCGCTGGAGCGGTCATGCGCCATCAACAGCCAGCGGGCCAGTCGCTCTTCCAGCTTGTAACGGCCGTTGGACAGCGCGGTGTAACCCATCTGGGTCATCAAGGTATGGCTGTAGCGCAGCAGACCGTCGCGCAAAGCCGGACTTGCGGCCATCGCCTGGACCAGATCGGCGCTGGCGATGCGCCAGCCATGCCCGCCGGACTGCATGAAAATCTCGTGCGGCGACCGGTCGGTTCCCATCACCACAGAAAGCCCGGTCATGCCTTCGCTGCCGATCATTCCGATTTCGATGCTGTGATTGGTGCCCGCGCTGGCGACCATGGAGGCGATGCCAGCATCGAGGAAATAGACATGTTCGATGCGCCGGTTGCGCGTTTCCAACTGCTTGCGCACCGGAAGATCCACCGCCGTCAGAAAGGGAGACAGCAGCGCGGCATCGCCATGCGACAGGCCGGACAGAATCCCATTCTTGCTTTTGCGGACGGCGCTCAAGTCACTCTTTCCAGAAGGCAAGAGTGCGTATCTCACCTGAAACGCAGCCGGAATGGCCGCGTTTTCACGCTAGGCTTTGCTTGTACGAAGGCAATCGCATTTTATGTCTGTTTTCCGCGCACAGATTTGTACAGACGGGCGCGTGGCGATTGCAGAAAACGCAATGATATCTATTTGACGGACCATCGCTCAGTGAGAGAACGCGGTCGGGCGCCTTATCGTTGCTGTGAATAAAGCCGTGAAGCCCGCGCCGTTTGCACGAAAACGCACCAATACCAGCGTTTTGCTCGCAATCGCGCCGAAACCGGCCTGCCTTATGTCTGATTTTAGACGATGTTTCTGGACACAGCGTGCGGTTGGTGCGCTTACTATCGTGTCGCCAGCCCGCTGCCCGCATCCTGGCGCTTGAGAGACATCAGGGACAGTTTTTGAACGCTGCCCGCACTCCCGCAAATGCCGAGGGAGTCTCCCATGCCCGCCATCCAAAGCGATGTCTTTCCGTCTTTCCAAACCCGCGAGAAATTCGCCGCGCCCATAAAATGCCGATGCGGGCAAATCGGCTCTGCGGTCTGGGAAGAAAGTGATGCACCGGTCAACGGTGCGCTGCGCCCCGTGCTGCAGGAAGTTTCGAGCGGCTTCTATATGCGCCTGCAAAAGAAGAATCTCAGCCGCACGGAAATCGTCTGCGCGGTGTGCGAAGCCGTCGTGTACGGCAATGGCGCCCACCCATGACGTGCAATCGTTTGAATCGAAAATGCCATACGCGCCAGACGGCGCGGACCTGAAAGACCAGGAAAGGACCCGCCATGCGAATGTTGTGCGAGGATGGAGCGCGCAGAGCTTTGGCTTATGCGCAGACAGCCAAAGACCCCGACACCCGCCAGGCCTGGGAGGAAATCGCCGACCGCTGGACGAAGCTGGCCGAATTGTTTTTCGACACCTGCTTTTGCGGCCGCCCCGCCGCAGCCACGCAGCGCCGCGCCGCGCCGACGGCACGCGAAAGCCCCTGTGCGGCGATCACCTGCACACAGCCCTGATGCACGGCGCACGCGTCGAATTCACTTTGGCGAATGACGGCTAGGCGATTTCCGCGTTACCGGCGGCGTCACGCGCAATTTTGAGTACTCCGTTATGGCCCGATATATCCGGGCCATCCATACGATCTCGCGGCAGCACTTTATGGATCACCCGGACAAGCCGGGTGATGGCGAGGTGGAGGTACCGGAAATGAAGCTTTTAGAGCTGCCAAAACCATTCGCTCGTCCCAAACAAAAAACGCCCCCAGTCTGAGTGGGGGCGCTTGATGTTCAGGCGATAACGCCTTTCCCGCTTCAGCTATGCGGCACGCCCAATGACACCAGCATCTTCTGCATCGCCGGGTTGATCAGGGCATAGCCCTGGGCGTTGAAATGCTCGCCATCCTCGAACAACTCGCCCCGCACTTTGCCGTTCGCATCCAGAACCGGCGCGTCCATGTCGAAATATTTGAAGCCGGAATCGGTTTTGGCCTGCGCCTTGGCCAGGTCATTAAAGCGGTTGATGGCCTTGGGCTCTTCCGGATTGGCGAAGGCGGAATTGGGCGCGTGCTTCATGCTGAGGAAGACGAACGGCACTTTGGGGAAATCGGCGCGCACTTTGCGATAGACCGCCATCGCCTTGGCGAAGGCTTCGTCGCCGCTCTGCCCGCCGGTGACGTCATTGTCGCAATAGAACAGAACGGCGGAAGGCTGATATTTGCCGATCACATCCTTATAAAAATATTGCACATCGCCGATCACGCTGCCGCCGAAGCCGCGA
>DASYDX010000097.1:0-44336 GCA_036499345.1 Rhizomicrobium sp. | reverse complement strand
TCCAATGTCGGCAAATCCTCGCTGGTCAATGCCCTGACTGGACGCAAGACGGTGGCGCGCGTCTCGCAGACGCCGGGCCGCACCCAGCAGATCAATTTCTTCAATCTGGGCGGCAAGCTGATCCTCACCGACCTGCCCGGCTATGGCTATGCCAAGGCGTCCAAAACCCTGGCGATGGAATGGCAGCATCTGATCTTTTCCTATCTCAGCGGCCGCGCCTCGCTGCGCCGCGTCGCGCTCCTGATCGACAGCCGCCGGGGCGTGTTGGAAATCGACAAGGCGGTGATGGAGCTGCTGGACCGCGCTGCGGTTTCCTATGGCCTGGTTATGACCAAGACCGACGAACTCAAGCCCGCCGAAGTGCAAAACGCGCTCACCGCCGCCGCAAGCGAAGCGCGCCGCCACACCGCCGCCCTGGAAGAGATGCACGCCACATCTTCCCGCGACGGGACAGGTTTAAAGGGACTACGCGAAAGTCTCGCGGCTTTGGCTTAGCCCCCATCTGTCTGCCACGGCCGCAGGCGGCCTAGCAGACATCTTCCCCCGCCAGCGGCTTTGCCGCGCAGGGTAAGAAAGCCAGGGTCGGGCTTCTAAAAGGTTGTCGGTTCGGCACCAACCCGCGTATAAGGCCCCAGTTTTGTTGGGCATTCCCAGATGGCGGATGAGAGCGAAGAAAAGAATTTGCGGCTGATGGCGCGCTGGCGTCAGACCGGACGCGTTCTGGTCGAAGCCCTGCCCTACATTCTCAAATACGACCAGAAGACCATCGTGGTGAAGTATGGCGGCAACGCCATGACCGGCTCGGGCGGCACCGACGATTTCTCCCAGGACATCGTGCTGATGAAGCAGACCGGCATCGATCCGGTGGTGGTGCATGGCGGCGGACCGCAGATCGGGGCCATGCTCAAAAAACTCAACATCCAGTCGCGTTTCATCGACGGCTTGCGCGTCACCGACGAAGCGGCGGTCGAAGTGGTCGAGATGGTGCTGACCGGCTCGATCAACAAGCACATCGTCACCGCCATCAACGCGGCGGGCGGCCGCGCCGTGGGCCTGTCCGGCAAGGACGGCAACATGGTGGTGGCCAAGAAGCTGGCGCTGACCAAGACCGATTCCGTTTCCGGCAAGACAACCGTCGAAGATCTCGGTTTCGTTGGCGAGCCGGAGCGGGTCAATCCCGAAATCCTGCACACGATGATGAAGTCGGAAATCATCCCGGTGATCGCGCCCATCGGCGTCGGTTCGAAGGGCGAGACCTACAACATCAATGCCGACACGGTGGCGGGCGCGGTCGCCTGCGCTATCAACGCCGAACGCTTGATCCTGCTCACCGATGTCGAAGGCGTGCTCGATCAGGACAAGAAATTGATCTCGCACCTCACCGTCAGCCAGGCGCGCGCTTTGATCGCGGATGGCACCATCTCGGGCGGCATGATTCCCAAGATCGGCACCGCCATCGAAGCGGTGGAGGGCGGCGTGCATGCCGCTGTCATTCTAGATGGGCGCATTCCGCATGTGCTGTTGCTCGAATTGTTCACCGAGCATGGCGCCGGAACCCTGATCACCGCCGGCTGACGCACCGATGCGCGGGCGGCTGGCAGCTTTGATGGTGCTGGCGACGGGTCTGGGTTTCGCCGCACCGGCGCAGGCCGCGCTGAAGCTCTGCAACCGCACCAGCTATGTCCTTTATGCCGCGACCGCCGCGGTCTCGGATCGCGGCTCGTCCGTCAAAGGCTGGACCCGGATCGCGCCCGGCGACTGCCAGACCGCACGGCCCGAACGGCTCTCCGCGCAAAGCTATCTGGTCTATGCCCGCTCGGCGCTGGCCCATTCCGGCCCCAGCCGCGCCTGGGGCGGCGACTTTCCCCTGTGCGTGAAGGACGATGATTTCGTTCTGAACCGCAAAGGCAATCCGCCCGGCTGTGATGGCGGCGCCTTCGCCGTGCCGTTTGCGACGGTGGAAACCCATAATCGCCCCGACTGGACCATGAATCTCGACGAGCAACCGCGTCTGGCCGGGTTGCTGGACGCGCAACTCGCTGGTGTAAAACGGCTGTTGAAAGACAATGGCTACAAGATCGCCGCCATCGACACCAAGCCGGACAAGGCGACGGGTACGGCATTGGCCGATTTCCGCAAGAAAATGAAATTCGCCGACCGCGACGGCAACGACAAATTGTTCGCGGCGCTGGAAAAGGCGGCCGCCGAGCGCGGCGGCGCGCCGCAAGGCTTTACTGTCTGCAACGACGACCGCGCCGATATCGTCGCCGCCCTGGCCGAGCCGTCAGGAAACGACGCGATCTCGCGCGGCTGGTGGCGTATCGCGGGCAAGGCCTGCGCCCGCATGATCACCACGCCGCTGAAGGGATCGTCCCTCTGGCTGCTGGCGCAAAGACCTGGCGGCGCGGCGACGGTGTCCGGCCCCGATCAATTCTGCACCGCCAATCAGGAATTCGAGATCAAAGGGCGGCAGGGCTGCGCCCAGCGCGGCTTCGCCCAGGCCGGTTTCGCGCGCATCGCCACGGCCGGAAAAACCGGCATCGCAGTGCATGTCGGCGCGAACGGATTGACCGCGCCGGCGGCGGAAAGTCAGACCGGAATATCGAAATAGGAGAGATGCCAGCGCATTTCTTCCTTGCTGAGCGGGAAATTGATCCCGCCCCGCGCCGGCAGCAATTCGCGGCTACCTAGCTTCATCACCCCGGTCTGAATCTTGAAAGCGGTGCGCATGCTGAGATGCGCGCGCCAGACCAGCGCCACCAGCGGCTTGGCGCCGCGATGGCTGAGCATCTTGCGCACCGTGCCTTCAGGCACCTGCGCCAGCGCCGCCAGCGCCAAGGTGACCGTCTCGCGATTGCCGGAAACCGCTGCATTCTCGACAAAGCCGTCATCCAGTGTGCCTTGGGCCCGCGCGGACGCCACAAGCTGGGCGGCGTTTTCGGCGCCGCCTTCGACTTCGCCCTGCTCCAAACGGGCGCGCAGCCTGCGGTTGAGATGGGCCCGCGTGGCATCGCTGAGATCGCCGCGCGCCACCAATTGCTCCAGCAACGAGGCACCGACAAAGCCGCCGATGCGCCGGATCGCGCGCGCCGAAAGGTCGGCGCGCATCACCAGCGGCTCGTGCCAGCTTTCAATCGCTTCGGCTTCTTCGACGATACGGTCGAGTGTTTCCTTGCGCATCTTCGCGTCGGGATTGACCAGCAGGGCCGCGATGGCGGAAACATCCAGCGACTGCACCAGCCGGTCGCTGACCTCCTCGCTTACCGGACGGCGGCGCGCGATGGCGGCCATCGCCTGTTGTGCCTGACCGCCCGCGATGATCTCCATCAGATCGGCATCGGAGAGCAGCGGCGAATATTCCAGAACCGGCGCGGCCACCAGTTCTTCCACATCCTGCGCCAGACGGAGCGCCACCTCGCGCGGGATGGAATCCAGATGCTTGATTTCGTCGGCCAGGATAGCGCGGACTTTCGGCGCGCTGTCGCGCGCGAGCACTTCCAAAGTGGAAAGCGTCAGCGCCACGACCTCTTCATTTTCGCGCGACTTCAGGCCCGGCATCAGGCGCGCGATCTTGAAAGCAAGCTCGGCACGAACTTCTTCGGCGGCATCGTCGGCCAGAAGCCGGTTGATGCGCGCGGGCGTGGCGGGATTGGCCGCGACAGCTTGGCGCGTCGCGGGGGCGCCATATTCGGCCAGATATTCGAACACGGCGGAACCCACATCCGCGTTGCGAATGATGTAATCCTCACTCTCGCGGGCGCGGACTTCCAGAATGTCCAGCGCTTCGCGGGGGTTCAAACTTTCGCGTTCGGGCGCCGCCGGATAAAGCGCAGGGCCGTTTATGACTTTCTTCATCATGCTCTCCGCTGAAGCTTTTCCGGATTTCCCCAAATCCGGGAAAGACCTAGCTGGTTTGTGCTGTCGCAGTTCCGGTCGAAAAACCGCTACACGCGTCTCCTGAAATTGCTCCAGGGGAGAGTTTCATGGCCGGAAATTTAAGGACCGCTAACAGCCATGGTTGCGGGCGCGTTAACGTGACTTGCACCCTGCCCGGCCTGCGGTCATGGTTTGGCACATGAGCCAGGCTTCGCCGCGCAATCACAGCACTTCCGGAGCGGGAACCGCGCCCGATTTCACCCATGTGCGGGACTGGATCTTCGATCTCGACAACACGCTTTACCGTGCGGACAACGGCATCTTCGCCCAGATCGATGCCAACATGACCCGTTATGTGGCGCGTTTGCTGGGACTGGAGCGGGATGCGGCGCGGGCGGTGCAAAAGCAACTTTATCGCGACCATGGCACCACCCTGGCCGGGCTGATCGCGGTTCATAAAATCGACCCGGAGCCGTATCTGGATTTTGTCCACGACATCGACCTGACGGGCCTTCTGCCCGAGCCGGGCCTGCGCCAGGCGCTGGCCCGGCTGCCGGGGCGGCGCTTCGTCTTCACCAATGGCTGCCGCAATCACGCCCAGCGCATTCTGGAGCGGCTCGAACTGGACGACATGTTCGAACAGGTCTGGGACATCCGCACCATCGGCTTTGTGCCCAAGCCCGATCCCATCGCCTATGGCCATGCCGTGGCCGCGGGAAATATCGCCCCGGCCAAGGCCGCCATGTTCGAGGATATCGCCCGCAATCTGGTGGTGCCGCACGAGCTGGGCATGACCACAGTCTGGCTGGATTGCCAGAGCGAGTGGTCGCGCCAGGGGCCGGAATTTCCCGTTGCGTCGGCCGCCCATATCGATCATGAAACCCGGGAATTGGTTTCCTTCCTCGGCAAAATCGGAATCTGACATGACGAATGATCTGGCGCGCGCCATCGACAGCGCCTGGGATGCGCGTGACGGCTTGGGACCCACGACCAAGGGTGAGGCCCGCGACGCCGTCGAAACCGTGTTGGCCGGCCTGGATGACGGCAGCCTGCGCGTCGCCGAAAAGTCCGGCGATGGCTGGATCGTGCATGAATGGCTGAAGAAGGCCGTGCTGCTGTCTTTCCGCCTCAACGACATGAAGATCATCGCCGACGCGCCGGGCGGCGCGGTGTGGTGGGATAAGGTCGATTCCAAATTCCTGGGCTGGGACGAAGCGCGTTTCCGCGCCGCCGGTTTTCGCGCCGTGCCGGGCGCCATCGTTCGCCGCTCCGCCTTCATCGCCAAGGGCGTCGTGTTGATGCCCAGCTTTGTGAATGTGGGTGCGCGCGTGGGTGAAGGCACCATGATCGACACCTGGGCCACGGTCGGCTCCTGCGCGCAGGTCGGGGCGCATTGCCATATCTCGGGCGGCGCCGGTTTGGGCGGCGTACTGGAGCCGTTGCAGGCGGCCCCTACCATCATCGAAGACAATTGCTTTATCGGCGCGCGCGCCGAAGTGGCCGAAGGCGTGATCGTGGGCGAAGGCAGCGTGCTGTCGATGGGTGTCTATCTGTCGGCTTCCACCAAGATCGTGGACCGCGCCACCGGCGAAATCTTCCTGGGCAAAGTGCCACCTTATTCTGTGGTAGTGTCGGGCTCGCTGCCGTCGGGTAACGGTCCGTCGCTCTATTGCGCCGTGATCGTGAAGCGCGTGGATGAGAAGACCCGCGCCAAGACTTCCATCAACGAGCTGCTGCGCACCTGATGTCGGATGCCGTCGCCCTCACCCAGGCATTGATCCGCTGTCCGTCGGTGACACCGGAGGATGCGGGCGCGCTGGCGATTCTGGAAGCGGCGTTGACGCCGCTGGGCTTTGTCTGTCACCGCCTGCGCTTCGAGCAGGAGGGCACTGCGCCCATCGAAAATCTCTATGCACGCTGGGGAACCGAAGCGCCGCATTTCTGCTTCGCCGGTCATACCGATGTGGTGCCGCCTGGCGATGGCTGGACGCATGATCCTTTTGCCGCCGTAATCGCGGATGGCGCGCTGCATGGCCGCGGTGCCGCCGACATGAAATCGGCGGTCGCGGCGTTCGTGACGGCGGCCGCACGCGTGATCGCGGAGGCACCGTCCAAAGGTTCCGTCAGCCTTCTCATCACCGGCGACGAAGAGGGCCCCGCCGTCAACGGCACGGTCAAAATGCTGGGCTGGCTGAAACAGCGCGGCGAGCGGATCGATCATTGCGTGGTGGGCGAGCCCACCAGCGTGGCGACGGCAGGCGACACATTGAAGATCGGGCGGCGCGGTTCGGTCAATTTCCGCATCGCGGTGCGCGGCACGCAAGGCCATGTCGGCTATCCGCACAAGGCCAACAATCCCATTCCCGCACTGGCCGAACTGGTGACGCAACTGGCCGGGCACAGGCTCGACAAGGGCAATGCGCATTTCGATCCATCCACCTTGGCCTTCACCACCATGGATGTCGGCAATGTGGCGACGAATGTGATCCCGGCGGGCGCCTATACCGCCTTCAACATTCGCTTCAACGATATTCATACGCCCGACAGCCTGGCCGGATGGGTGAAGGATCGTGCCGACCAGATCGCGCGCGAAACCGGCTGCACCATCACGGTCAATCATTCGGTGAGCGGTACCGCCTTTCTCACCCAGCCCGGAAAATTCACCCAATTGGTCAGCGATACGGTGTCCCGGATCACCGGCCAATCACCGGTCTTCTCCACCAGCGGCGGCACATCGGATGCGCGCTTCATCAAGGACCATTGCCCGGTGGTGGAACTGGGGCTGGCGGGCGCGACCATGCACAAAACCGATGAATGGGTGGCGGTGAGCGAGATCGAAAAGCTCACCGATATCTATACGGAATTGCTGCGCGATTATTTCGCCAAGCCGCCGCTCTAAACCGTGCAGGATAACGCTCTTCCCATCGGCGTGTTCGATTCCGGGATGGGCGGGCTGACCGTGATGCGCGCCTTGCGGGCGCGGCTGCCGAACGAGAATCTGCTTTATCTGGGCGATACGGCGCGGCTGCCCTACGGCACCAAAAGCGCCGACACGGTGACGCGCTATGCTTTGGCCGCGGCGCATGCCCTGACCGCGCGCGGCATCAAGATGCTGGTGGTGGCCTGCAACACGGTGTCTGCCGTGGCGCTTCCCGCACTGACGGAGGCCCTAGCGCCTTTGCCCGTGATCGGCGTGATCGCGCCGGGCGCGGAAGCGGCGGTGGCCACCGCCCATGGCGCACCCGTGGCCGTGATCGCCACCGAAGGGACGGTAAAAGGCGGCGCCTATGTCCGCGCCATTCATGCCTTGGCGCCGGATCTGCCGGTCGCACAACAAGCCGCACCGTTGCTGGTGCCGCTGGCGGAAGAAGGTCTTGTCACGGGCGACATCGCGCGGCTGGCGGTGGCGCGTTATCTAACGCCGCTATTGGCGACGATGCCCAAGCCCCGCATTCTAGTGCTGGGCTGCACACATTTTCCCGCACTGAAAGAGACCATCGCCGCGGTCGCGGGACCGGAGGTGGCCTTGGTGGACAGCGCCGAAACCACCGCGCGCGCCGTGGAAGCTCAACTCGATATTTTGGGATTGCGCGTGGCGGGCCGCCATGGTGCGTCGCATTTTCTCGCCACGGACGCACCGGACCGTTTCAGCCGCGTCGGTGAGATCTTTCTTGGTACGCCCATCGATCCTGGCAATGTCGAGGTCGTGGATCTCTAATCTTGTTCTCCATGGGCGGGCTTGACCCGCCCATCCATCTGGATGACCGGCTCAAGACCGGTCATGGTGAGGAGGATAATCCACTCTCACCAGATAAAGCCCGTCCGGCGGCGCGACGGGGCCGCAGCGGCTGCGGTCGCGCGCGGCCAGCGCAGCGGCGACATCGCGCGCGCTCCATTTGCCTTCGCCCGCCAACTTCAAGGTGCCGGTGAAGGAGCGAATCTGGTGATGGAGAAAGGAACGCGCTGAAGCTTCGATGTGAATTTCCGCACCACGCCGAAAGACATCAAGCCGGTCCAAAGTCTTGACCGGTGATTGCGCCTGACATTCGGCGGCGCGGAAGGTGGTAAAGTCGTGCTGGCCCACCAGGGTCTGCGCCGCGTGATGCATGGCATCGGCATCCAGCGCCACGGCCACATGCCAGACTTGCCCATCGTCCAGCGCGGGCGGACTGCGGCGATTGAGAATGCGATAGAGGTAATGCCGCCCCGTGGCGGAAAAGCGGGCATGAAATTCGCTGTCCATAACCGCAGCGTCCAGCACGACGACAGGTGCAGGGCGCAGGAAATGATTCAGCGCATCGCGCACCTTGTCGGCGGCGAATTCCTTTTCCAGATCGAAATGCGCCACCTGACCCAACGCATGCACACCGGCATCAGTGCGGCCCGCCCCCGTCACCGTGACGCGCGCGCCGGAGAATTTTTCGATGGCGTCTTCCAATGCGCCCTGTACAGAAGGACCATTGTCCTGGCGCTGCCAGCCGACGAAGGGGCCGCCGTCATATTCGAGCGTCAGGCGATAGCGCATCAGGAAAAGCGCGTGCCGGCCGGCAGCGCAAAGCCTTTGAGAAGATCGCTTGCCGCCATCGCCTTGCTGCCCGCGCGCTGCACCTTCGACAGGCGTAACGCGCCAGAGCCGCAGGTGATGGTGAGATCGTCGCCGATGATTTCGCCCGGTGCGCACCCGCCGCCAGAGGCGGCAATGGAATCAACTCCCGCAACAGGTTCGGCCAGAAGAATTTTCAGCCGCTCGCCCTTCACTTCGCTCCAGGCGCCGGGCCAGGGCGAAAGCCCCCGGATCAGGCAATCGATCTCAGCGGCGCTTTTCGACCAGTCGATGCGTGCCTCATCCTTGGAGATTTTCTTGGCATAGGTCGCGCCTTCGGCCGCTTGCGGCTGCGCGGTGATCGCGCCGCGTTCCAGCGCGCCCAGCGCGCGCACCATCAGATCGGCACCCAGCCGCGCCAAGCGCTCGGTCAGTTCGCCCGATGTCTGGCGGCCAATAGCGGTACGCTCGGCCATCAAGACAGGCCCGGTATCGAGCCCTTCATCCATCTGCATCACCATCACGCCGGTTTGCGCATCGCCCGCCATCACGGCGCGCTGGATCGGGGCCGCGCCGCGCCAGCGCGGCAACAGCGAGCCATGCAGATTGAAACAACCCAGTTTCGGCGCCTCGAGAATGGCTTTGGGCAAGATCAGGCCATACGCCACCACTACCGCCGCATCGAGGTCGAGTGCCGCGAACGCGGCCTGTTCGTCTGCGCCTTTCAGCGACAGCGGCGTCCGAACTTCGATCCCAGCAGTTTCGGCAAAAGTGTGAACCGCGCCTTTTTCCAAACTCAGACCCCGGCCCTTGGGGCGCGGCGGCTGGGAATAGACGGCGGCGATATCGTGCCCCTGCGCCATCAGCTCGGCCAAGGTCGGCACCGCGAAATCGGGCGTGCCGAGAAAGGCCAGGCGCAAGGTCACTAGCTTGCCAGCTTTTTGGCTTTGGCGAGTTTCTTGAGCGCCATGCTGCGCTTCAAGCGCGAGATATGGTCGATGAACAGCACGCCCTGGAGATGATCCATCTCATGCTGGAGACAGGTGGCGAGCATGCCGTCGGCTTCGATCTCCACCTTCTTGCCGTCGAGATCCAGAAACTCCGCCTTGATGCGGGCCGGGCGTTCGACATCGTCCCAGATTTCGGGGACCGAGAGGCAGCCTTCCTCGAAGGTCGCCATTTCCTCCGACGCCCAGGTGATTTTGGGATTGATGAAGGCGCGCCAGTTCTTCTTGCCGTCCTTCTGATCCAGATCCATCACGATGACGCGCTTGGCGACGCCGATCTGAATCGCGGCCAGGCCGATGCCGTCGGCTTCATACATGCTGTCGGCCATGTCTTCGGCCAATTTGCGAATCTCCGCATCCACGGTTTCCACCGGCTCGGAGACGGCTTTCAGGCGCGGATCGGGCGCGATAAGGATAGGGCGGATGGTCATCGCCGTGAGATAAGACGGCGGCGGGCAAGGGTCAAGGATTGATGGAAATTGCGGTTATTGCGCTTGGGGTTGCGGTGCTTGCCGCCGCGCTGATCCTGGCTTTCGCCCGCCCCCGTATGGCGCCGGTGGAACCGCCCAGGCCCGACCCCCGGCTGGACACGCTTTTGGCCAAGCAGGGCGAGATTGGCGGCCAGTTCAGCCAGACCGTCGCCGCCCAGGAAGCCCTGACCCGCCTTTTGGGCGAACGGCTGGAAGCGCTGGAAAAACGCATGGGCGACAATCTGGCCGCCACGACCAAACAGACCGGCGAGACCTTTGTCAGCATCACCGAACGGCTTTCGGTGATCGACGCTGCCCAGAAGAACATCAGCGAATTGTCCACCCATGTCGTCTCGCTGAAAGCGATCTTTTCGGACAAGCAGGCGCGCGGGGCCATCAGCCAGGACCAGATGGAAGCCATCGTCGCCGAGCATCTGGCGCCGGACCAATATGAATTCCAGGCCACGCTTTCCAACAATTCGCGGCCCGATTGCGCCATCCGGATTCCCAATGTGGCCGCGCGGATCGTGGTGGATTCGAAATTTCCGCTGGAAGCGTTTGAAGCGCTACGCACCGCCGAAACCGAAGATGTGCGCAAGGCCGCGATGGTGCAGGTTCGCAGCGATATCCAGAAGCATGTGAAGGATATCGCGGAGAAATACCTTATTCCCGGTGAGGTGCAGACGCCGGCCATCATGTTCGTGCCGTCCGATTCCATCTATGCCGAGTTGCATGCCAGCTTTCCCGAAACCTTGCGGCGGGCGCGCCAGATGCAGGTCGTGATCGTTTCGCCCCATGTCTTCATGCTGGTGATCGGCACTATCCAGGGCCTGATGCGCGACGCCAAGATGCGCGAACAAGCCCATGCCATTCAGGCCGCCGTCGGCGCGCTGTTGCAGGATGTGAAGCGCCTGGGTGATCGCGTCGGGAAACTGCGCGATCACTTCGAGACGACATCCAAGGATATCGGCCAGATCGAGACATCGATGCGCGGCATCGATCGCCATGCCGAACGCATTGCCCAGGTGGAATTGGGCGATAAGCCCGAGGCACTCCCAAAAAATTGAGGCGCGAGGAATTTTGTGACGGGAGCAGGAGCGTCGCGCGGAGCGTGCGTTAGCACGTGAGCACGCGCGACGAACTCACGACGCAAAAGAACCGCGCCTATAGAGAGCGCCGGGCTTTGAACGCGGCGCTGAGCGTGCCTTCGTCGAGATAATCCAGTTCACCGCCCACCGGCACGCCATGGGCCAGCCGCGTCACTTTCAGATCGCCCAGAAGATCCATCAGATAATGCGCCGTGGTCTGGCCTTCGACGGTGGCGTTCATTGCCAGCA
The DNA here is from genome assembly GCA_036499345.1 of Rhizomicrobium sp. Lineage (GTDB taxonomy): Bacteria > Pseudomonadota > Alphaproteobacteria > Micropepsales > Micropepsaceae > Rhizomicrobium. The sequence continues at coordinate 33,103 of DASYDX010000097.1, read as the reverse complement.
CCACTTCTTCCACACCATCGGCCTTGGCGCGGTCCAGCAGCGGAGCGATATTCAAACGGTCCGGCGTGATGCCGTCCAGCGCCGACAAGGCGCCGCCCAGCACATGATAGCGACCGCGAAACACGCTGGCCCGTTCCAGCGCCCAGAGATCGGCGACATCTTCCACCACGCAAAGCAGATGCGGGTCGCGCCGGGGATCGCGGCAGATCGTGCAAGGACTGGTCGTATCGAGATTGCCGCAAACCTCGCAGGTGCGCGTCGCCGCCGCCGCATCGGCCATCGCTGTGGCCAGAGGTTCCAGCAGCAGATCGCGCTTTTTCAACAGCACCAGCGCAGCGCGGCGGGCCGAACGGGGCCCGAGGCCCGGCAGCTTCGCCAGCAACTGGATCAGGCGTTCGATTTCGGAGCCGGATGCCATCAGCTGTCGGACGCGTCCGGAGCTTCGGGCGCAACCTCGGGCGCTTCCACATCGCGCACCGCCACGATTTCCGCGCCGGGAAACCGGTCGAGCACGGCGCGTACCACGGGGGCCTGCATCACGCTTTCAATGCGCGCCGCTTTGGCGCTGCGCTTCTGCTCGGCCATGGTCGGCTGACCGGCTTCGTTCGAGATCGACACCGTCCAGCGCACACCGGTCCAGTCGCGCAGGCGCTGTTGCAGATCGCCCGCCAGCGAACGCGGCGCGCGGGCGCTGGGACGAAATTCCAGCCGTCCCGGCTCCAGCTTGACCAGATGCATGTCGTTTTCGATATGCACTTTCAGCACCGGGGCGCCATTCTTGAGCGCGAGGGCGGCAATATCTTCCAACCCCTTCATCACTGGCGCACCATCGGGCATCGGCGCGGCCGCCATTTTCGGTTGCGCGGAGCCCGACGCGACCGGGCCACGCGCGGGCGCGGACCCGCCGCTGGGCGAAGGCACGCGCGGCGCCGGCGCATTGCCGTCCAGCACATCCTTCACCAGCTTGTCGGTGGGCGGCAATTCGGCGGCGTAGGACAGGCGGATCAACGCCATCTCACAGGCCGAGATCGGGCGGGTGGCGTCGCGCACCTCGAACAGACCTTTGAGCAGAACCTGCCACGCGCGCGTCAGCGACGGCACGGTCAGTTTGGCGGCGAGCGCGGCGGCACGCTTGGCCTCGCCCGAAGCGCCGTCGAAAAAGCCCTGCGCCTGGGGCGCAACTTTCAGTCTTGTGAGGAAATGCGTGATCTCCAGCAGATCCTGCATCACCGCCAGGGGATCGGCACCGGAATCATAGAGTGCGCCCAGATCGGTCAACGCGCCGGGCACATCGCCGCCCATGACCTTCTCGAACAAATCCAGCACCCGGCCGCGATCCGCCAGACCCAGCATGGCGCGCATCGCTTCGGCCGTGATCGCGTCCTTCTCATTGTGCGCGATGGCCTGATCGAGCAGGGACAAGGCATCGCGCGCGGACCCTTCGGCGGCGCGGGCGATCAGCGCCAGCGCGCCTTCCTCGATCTGCACATTTTCCTTGCCCGCGATCTGGCCGAGATAGGCGGCAAGCTCACCGGATTCGATGCGGCGCAGATCGAAACGCTGGCAGCGCGACAGAACCGTGACGGGAACTTTGCGGATTTCCGTGGTGGCGAAAATGAATTTCACATGCGGCGGCGGCTCTTCCAGTGTCTTCAGAATCGCGTTGAAGGCCGCTTTGGACAGCATATGCACTTCGTCCAGGATATAGACCTTGTAGCGCGACGAAGCCGGGGCATAGCGCACCGCGTCGATGATCTGGCGTACTTCGTCCACGCCATTGTTGGAGGCCGCATCCATCTCCTGCACATCGACATTGCGAGATTCCGCGATGGTGATGCAGGGATCGCAGACGCCGCAGGGATGAATGGTGGGATCGGTGCGCTGGCCGTCCGGCCCGATGCAGTTGAGCGCCCGCGCGATGATGCGCGCCGTGGTGGTTTTGCCCACCCCGCGCACGCCGGTCAGCATGAAGGCATGCGCGATCCGCCCCGTGGCGAAGGCATTGGACAGGGTGCGCACCAGCGCCTCCTGCCCGATCAGGCCGGTGAAATCGGAGGGCCGGTATTTGCGCGCCAGGACGCGATAGGCTTCCTCGGGCGCGCCGAGATCCAGAGACGAGGTGTCGGACATGGGTCGAGTATAGCAAGGCGGCGGCCCCTGTGGACCGTTCCCAGCATCAATTATGTGGAGAAGGTGAGAGCCCGGCACGACCCGAAACGAATTCGTTACGGCTGCTTCCTTCCGGACCTGACCGGGTTGGCGACGGTTTCGCCCGCACCGAACTCTCAAGGGTCATATAGGCCGTGGCGCACGGAATTGCGAGTCCGGCGGCGGCCCACTAGAAAGCCTTATGCTCTCCTTCACCGGCAATCCTCTGGACCGGGCCAGCGCGGAACGGGCCGACCCCGACTGGATCGCCGCCCAACGGTCGCGGCCCGATGCCCGCTTTTTGCCGATCTGGCAGACCAAGCCCCTTTTGATCGGCGACCGGGCAGGCTTTCTGGACGCCGCACAGCTCGGACCGTGTCTAAACGGGACCTGTATCTTTCTGGGTCTGCGGGAGAGTCAGCCGCTTTTCGCCATGGCGATGGAGGAGAGCGAAGCGCCACCTCTGGCGGATCTGGGCGAATTTCGCGATATGCGCGCCGCTGCCTTTGTGCTGCCCGATACCGACACCGCCATTGCGGGCCAGGCCAAGGCGCTGATCGACTGGCACCATCGCCACCGCTTCTGCGCCAATTGCGGGGCCGAGACCACGCCAAGCGATGGCGGGTATCGCCGCCTGTGCCCGGCCTGCGGGGCGGAACATTATCCGCGCACCGATCCGGTGGTGATCATGTTGCCGCTGCTTGGCGAGGAATGCCTGATCGGGCGCAATGCCCGTTTCCCCGAAGGCCTCTATTCGGCCTTTGCCGGTTTCATCGAGCCGGGCGAAACGATGGAAGAAGCCGTGGCGCGTGAGTTGAAAGAAGAAGTCTCGCTGCCGGTGACGGCGGTGCGCTATCACGCCTCCCAGCCCTGGCCGTTTCCGTCTTCCCTGATGCTGGGATGTTATGCCGACGCGGCGACGCGGGATTTTCGCATCGATGCGCGCGAAATCGAGGATGCGCGCTGGATGTCCAAAACAGAAATCCGTGCGCGTTTGGCTGGTGAAATCGAAGACGCCGTGAAAGTGCCGACCGCCATCGCCATTGCGCGGCAGTTGATCGCCGATTGGGCGAAAGAACCGTGATCATCCGCCCCGCCAAACCTGGCGATTATGACGAGCTGGCGCAGATCTGGCTGGAAAGCTGGTATTCCACCGACCTCAAATCCCTGTTCGATCCGGGTCTGGAAATGCTGCGCAAGCGCATTCCGGAAGAGATCGCCAAGGGTTGGGACCTTTATGCGGCCGAGGAAGACGGCGAGCTCGTCGCCCTGCTGGCGCTGAACCCCAGCGATTTCTATCTCGACCAGCTATGGGTTGCGCCATCGCATCAAGGCCGCGGCATCGGCCGTAAGCTGTTGGACTTCACGCGCGCAAAATTTCCCGACGAAATCTGGCTGCGCTGTGTGGTGGAGAATGCCCGCGCCTGGGCCTGGTATGAGCGCGAAGGCTTTCAGTTCGAAGGCGAAGAAAATGTGCCGCCTTCCAATATGCGGATGCGGCGCTATCGCTGGACGCGCAGCCGATAATCAGACCTTCTTCTTGACGTTGCGCTTGACCGTCGCGCGCAGCATCTCGCTGCTGACTTCCGCAAGGCGGTTCACGTCCACGGTCAGCTGCACGGTAATGCAGACCTTGGTCTCGTTCACAGGTTCGATGGATGTGATCCGAACGGTGGATGCCGGAAAGACGCTCATGACGGTGCTCCCCTCAAGCCGGCGGCACCCTAGCGGAATGCCCGAAACCGCACAAACAATCTCATCCTGAATTATAAAAAAAGCGCGAGAGATTTTGGCCGGTGAGCAGGAGCGTCGCGGAGCGGGCGTATAGCCCGTGACACGCGCGACGCACTCAGCGGGCAAAGATCCGCGCTTTTCAGCCCGGCATGTCTTCGCGGAAAGGATGAGCCGGGTAAACGCCCATGATGGTCAAGGTAGAAGTGAAGAAGCGCAATTCCTCCAGCGCGCGGTCCACCGCCGGATCGTCGGGATGGCCCTGGATGTCGGCATAGAATTGCGTGGCGTTGAAAGAACCGCCCAACTGATAGGATTCCAGCTTGGTCATGTTGACGCCATTGGTGGCGAAACCGCCCATCGCCTTGTAGAGCGCGGCGGGCACATTGCGCACCCGGAAGACGAAAGTCGTGACCACCTTGCCATTGTGGGGCGCGTCTTCGCGTGCGCGCGACATGATGAGGAAGCGGGTCATGTTGTGGTGCTCGTCCTCGACGTCATGCGCCAGAACTTTGAGGCCATACAATTCACCCGCCAGGGAGGACGCCAGCGCGGCGGCGGTGGGGTCCTTCATCTCTGCGACATGCTTGGCCGAACCGGCGGTGTCGTACCAATTCTGGGTCGCGAGCTTGCGTTCACGCACGATGTTGCGGGCCTGGGCCAGCGCCGGGGCCTGGCTGTAAAGCGTCTTGATCCCCTCCAGGGTTGCATCCTTCAAACCCAGCAACTGGTGATGGATGGGCAGAAAATGCTCGCCCACAATATGCAGTCCGGAATCCGGCAACAGATGATGGATGTCGGCGATCCGGCCCATCAGCGAATTTTCCACCGGAATGACACAGAGATCGCAGCTGCCATTGCGAACCGCATCGATGGCGTCTTCAAAACTGGCATGCGGAATGGCGGCGGCATGGGGGATGGCCTCGCGCGCGGCCAGATTGGCATAGGCGCCGGGCTCGCCCTGAAAGGCGACGCGCTTGGCGTGTTGAATGGCTTTGCTCATGACAGAATTTTCCGCGCCCGCTCTAAATCGGCAGGAGTATCGACACTGAGTGGCACGCTGTCCACGCGGGCCACCGCAATGCTCATATTCGCTTCCAGCGCGCGCAATTGCTCCAGCTTCTCGCGCATCTCCAAGGGCGAAGGCGGCAATGTCACAAAGCGCGCCAGCGCGGCGCGGCGATAGGCGTAGATGCCGACATGATGAAACAGCGGTCCCTCACCCGTGGGTGCGGTGGCACGGGTGAAATAAAGTGCACGCCCCAGCCTGCCGCCTTCATTCCAAGCCACGACCGCTTTGACCACGCTGGGGTTGGTACGCTCGGCGGGATCGACGATCTCGGCGGCCAGGGTGGCGATGTCGGCGCCGCTCTCTTCCAGCGCCGCCGACACGGCGCGAATCTGAGCGGGGTCGAGCGCAGGCAGGTCGCCTTGCAGATTCACCACCACGTCATGGCGTCCCTCGGGGTCCAACAGACCCAGCGCGGCGTGGATGCGGTCAGAGCCGGAGGGCAGGTCCGGGTCGGTGAGGACGGCCCGGCCGCCCGCTTTTTCCACCGCCGTCACGATCTCGGGGTCGCCCGCCGCCACCGCCGCCGGGCCCAGCCCAGCCGCGACCGCCTGGCGCAGGACGCGCACGATCATCGGCATCCCCCCGATATCGGCCAGCGGTTTTTCCGGCAGCCGGGTCGAGGCCAGGCGCGCAGGAATCAACAAGATCGGGTTCATATCGGGTTTCCGGGGCCGGACACCGCCGGTTTTAGGCCGGGAACCAGCCCGAAGGCCAGCCGCACGGCCTTGATCTATGCGGCGCTTCGCCGCAATGACGGCAAGGGATGGGCGGGTAATGTCCCCCCGTATTTCGCCGCTCGGACACGGGCGGTTTCAAGGAGCTTGGGCTTATGGATTCCTTTGAGTGGAACAAGATTATCGGTGCGGTCCTTGGCACGGCGATCTTCATTTTTGTCGTCCGCCAGGCCGCCGAAGTGATCTATGAGCCCGAGATGCCTGCCAAGCCCGGCTATGTCGTGGAAGGTGTGGTCGAAGGCACGGGCGGCGCAGCCGCCGCGCCGGTCGCCGAAGTCATTCCGGACTGGGGCACCGTGCTGCCCGCCGCCGACGTCGCCGCGGGCAAGACCATTTCGGGCCGTTGCGAACAGTGCCACGATCTCGCCAAGGGCGGTCCCAACAAGATCGGCCCCGATCTTTATGCCGTGGTCGATCGTCCGCGCGCCGAACATGAAGGCTTCTCTTATTCGTCAGCCATGAAGGCCAAGGGCGGCAACTGGACCTATGACGAGCTGTTCAAGTTCCTGAAGTCGCCGGGCAGCTATATCCCGGGCACCAAGATGAGCTTCGCGGGCCTTTCGAAAGAACAGGATCGCATCAACCTGATCGCTTATCTGCGCACGGATGCGGATACGCAGGCCGCCATTCCGGCGCCCGCGCCCAAGACCGCTGCTCCGGCTGCCGACGCTGCTGCCAAGCCTGCGGACGGCGCCAAGCCGGCTGACGGTGCGGCTCCTGCTGCCGCAGCGCCTGCTGCTGCCGCACCTGCTGCTCCTGAAAAGAAGTAAGGCGAAAAGCTGACCAAGCCGAAAGTCCTTTTTATGTTGCCGCCGGGCTGGGACGCCCTCGGCAAGCGCAGCTTTGCGTCCGATACCTTCGAAGCGGTTCTGGACGGGCGCGAGGATTATAAGCCGGAAGATATCGACTATTTTTCCGGCTTCCGTCCGCCGCCCGGCTTTCTGAAAACATTGCCGAACCTGAAAGCGATGTTCTCGCTGGGCGCAGGCGTGGACGGTTTTCTGCGCGATCCCGAATTACCGCGCGGCCTGCCGCTGACGCGCTTCGTCGATCCCACATTGATGCATGAGATGGCGCAGTATGTGGTGATGCATGTGCTGATCGCCCATCGCGGCCAGCATTTCTTCGACCAGGCGCAACGGGAAAATGCATGGCGCCAGCGCATGCTGCAAAGACCCTCGCGCGAAACGCGGATCGGCATTCTGGGATTGGGCGATATCGGCACCTGCATCGCCACAAGCCTGCTCCCATTCGACTTTCAGCTTTCGGGCTGGAGCCGGTCGCGCAAAAATGTGGAAGGCGTGAAAAGCTTTGCGGGCGAAAGCGAGTTGCCGCAATTCCTGGCGCAAAGCGACTATGTCGTCTGCGTCCTACCGCTGACCGAAGAGACGCGCGGCATCATGAATGCCGATTTCTTCGCGCAACTTCCCAAGGGCGCCCGGATCATCAATGTGGCGCGCGGCGGCCATTTGATCGAAGAGGATTTGATCGCGGCATTGGACAGTGGGCATCTGGATGGCGCGGTGCTGGACGTTTTCCAGGCCGAACCGCTGCCGCCGGAAAGTCCGATCTGGAAACATCCGAAGATCACCGCCACACCGCATATCGCAGGCATCACCGACGCGCAGGCTGCGCTCGCTTATGTTGCGGATTGCGTGACGCGTTTCGAGAGCGGGCAGGCGCTAGAGAATGTGGTGGATATCGGAAAGGGTTACTAACCCTGCCGTATGCAGTCACTGGCGCACGCCTCACCAAAAAATATCGAACGACCGCTTACAAAATCCCGATCTGCCATTCGCCACGCCTCCTCACCATGGGCGGGCTTGACCCGCCCATCCATTCCTTCGATCCGTGCCTATGTTCATGGATGGCCGGCTCGGAGGCCGGCCATGGAGAATAAACTTATTCCCACATGCCACGACGAGACCGCGTGAAACTGTCGAAACGTCCTATCTTTCAATACGCTTGATCGTCGTGACCGGCTTGGCGATGCGTTCGATCGCTTCGTTCAAAGGCTCAGCCGCCACCAGCATGTGAAACGCGTTGGCGTGCAGCAGGGTTTCGCCGTCGCGCATCACGCCCATATGCCCCTTCCAGAACACCAGATCGCCGCGCTTGAGCTTGGCGCCCAGCACCGCATGGCCAAGCCCCTGCTCCATCATGTCGGTGTCGCGCGGCGCGGAAATCCCCGCGGCCTGCAAAGCGGTCTGGATCAAGCCCGAACAATCCATGCCCTGAAACGTTTTACCGCCCCAGACATAGGGAACGCCGAAAAACTGCTCCGCTACGGCGACGAAATCCGCCGCCACTTGACCACGCGGCGCCAGCACGCGCGCGGACACGAAACCGCCTTCGGTTTCGACAAAATCACCCGTCCGCGCACCAGCTTGCACCAAAGCATTCAGCGGCAAGAGATCGCGCAGCGGCGCTTTCACATCCGGCGCGGACAGAAGCGGCGTCAATGGCACAATGACATGCGTATCGGTGAGCAATGCAGGTCCCAGTGCCGCTTCGCGCACATAGCCGACATAGGAATCGGTTTCCGCCTGAACCCAGGCCCAACCATTCTTGCGCTCGTACATGGTGACGAATTCGCCGCGCAGCAATTCGCTGTCCTGCGGCGCACCATCGGACGGCTGCGCCCGCAAAGCGGTGCGGCCCCGGATCACGGACGCACGCGTTCCTTCCACGAAATTTTGGGCTTCGACCTGGCCCCGCAAATGCGCGGCGGCAAGATCGGGCCGCGCCGGTGTCAGCCGCCTATCGGCCATAACGTTCGCTCAGCAAGGCGAAAAGCGCACGCGCGCCATTGGCTTCGCCGCCTGTCCGCCGTCCAGGCCTGGGGCGATCCACCCAGCCGGGAATATCCAGATGCAGCCAGCTTCCCGCTTTTTCGACGAAGCGATTGAGGAACAGCGCCGCGGTGATCGCACCGGCAAGATTGTAGTTGGGATTGTTGGTGAGATCGGCAATGGGGCTCGACAGGGTCGGCTCATAGCCGCGCCATAAAGGCAGACGCCACATCGGATCGCTCACGGCAGCGGCATGCCGCGCAAGATCGGCGGCGAGCTTTTCGTCGTCGGTGAAGAAGGGCGGCAATTCCATGCCCGTCGCCATGCGCGCCGCGCCCGTCAGCGTGGCGCAATCGATCAGCAATTCCGGCGCTTCGTCGTCGGCATCGGCCAGCGCATCGGCCAGAACCAGGCGTCCCTCTGCATCGGTGTTGCCGATTTCGACGGTCAGGCCCTTGCGGCTCTTGAACACATCGCTGGGACGATAGGCATTGCCCGACACGGAATTTTCCACTGCCGGAATCAGCACGCGCAGACGAAGGTTGAGCTTCGCATCCATGATCATGTGCGCCAGGCCCAGCACGGCAGCCGCGCCGCCCATATCCTTTTTCATGGTCGCCATGCCCGATGTGGGCTTGAGATTATAGCCGCCAGTGTCGAAGCAGACGCCCTTGCCGACCAAGGTCACTTTCGGCGCGGTCGGTTTGCCCCACGTGAATTCCACCAGCTGAGGTGGGCGCGCCGAACCCTGGCCCACCGCTGCGACCAGCGGATAATCGCGCACCAGCGCCGCGCCGCCGATGCTGCGGAATTTGGCGCCGTAATCGCGCGCCAGGGCGCGCGCCGCGTCCGCCAGTTCGGTTGGCCCCATATCGTTGGGCGGCGTGTTGATCAGGTCGCGGGCAAGAAAAACGCCCGCCGCAATGCGCGAAACCGCTTCGCCATCCACGCCCTCCGGCACCAACAGTTTCAGATTACGCTTCTTGGGCTTGCGATACCGCTCGAAGGCATACAGCCCCAGCAACCAGGCCAGCGCGCCTTGCGCGCCACCACAGAAATCCGGCACCTCGCCCAGGCGATAGACGCCATCGGGTAATTGTTCGGAAAATGCCGCCAGCGCCAAGGCATCATCGCCTTTGCCCAATCCCAGGATGGCAGCCGAAAGCCCGTCGCGCCCGGGGATCAGACGCAATTCGCCTTCCTTGCCGGAAAAACCGGAGGCCTTGAGAAACGGAAATCGGCGGCACCAATCCTTGGCATCCTTTGCCCGCACGGCATGCAGGGGAAGTGCCTGCTTGGCATTTTTTAGGAGACTCGAATGCATCGCGGGCTCTTCAAAACGGCGCGCCAATGTTATGGAATAAATCCCTGCCAAGGCCAAGGAGTCCGCATGTCCTACACATTGATCGTCGGCACCAAGGATTGGTCGAGTTGGTCGCTTAGGCCTTATCTGGCCTTATCCGCGACCGGGCAGCCCTTTGAAGAGATCGTGATCCGGCTGCGTGAGACCGACGACAATGCCACGCAGAATGCGATCCGCAAATATTCGCCCGCAGGCCGGGTGCCGGTGCTGCGGATCGAAACCGGCAACAGGGCCGTGACGGTGTGGGACAGTCTCGCCATCTGCGAAACCCTGGCCGAACGCCACCCCGAAGCCGGGCTGTGGCCGGATGATTGGGCCGCGCGGGCGAATGCGCGGGCCCTGTCGGCGGAGATGCATTCCGGCTTTCCGGATCTGCGCGATCAGCTCACCATGGATTTCGTCCGGCGATTGCCGATGCCTGCGCTTCGGCCCAAAACGGAAGAGCAGATCGCGCGCGTGCTGGCGAGTTGGGACACCGCACTGGCCGAATATGGCGCGGGCGGCGGCTTTCTGTTCGGGCGCTTCTCCATCGCCGATTGCATGTATGCGCCGGTCGTGTCGCGCTTTACGACCTATGACGTGCAGACATCCAAATCCGTGCAGGACTATATGGCGCGTATCTGGGCGCTGCCTGCGATGCAGGCCTGGCGCAAGGCTTCCGAGGAAGAAGTCGAAAAGGGCCTCGCATAGGCTCTTTCGCCTGGCTTAACGCTGCGCCGCGCGCCCGGCTTCGGCATAGAAGCGAACCGCGCCGGGATGGAGCGCCGCGGGCGGCATCAGAGCGGCACCATTCAACGCGATCTCGCGCGCGGAGGGATGGCTGGCTGTGAGAGCGTCGCGATTGGCCGGACTGAACAGCGCACGGGTGATGCCATAGACCAGACCCTCAGGCACCGTATCGCGAACCACCCAAAGCGCCCGTGTTGAGACGGTCGCGACCGGCTCCTGGCCCGGATAGGTAACGGTCGCGGCTTCCAGCGCAGGTTCACGCTTCAACAGGCGGTCGCGGACTGGCCCCGCTATGGGCACCAGAACCGCGCTGTGCGCGGTCAGAAGATCGCCGACACCACGGATGGGCACACCGCCCACGGCGAAAAATGCGTCGAGCTGGCCCTGCTTCATCGCCGCGATGGCCGCTTGAGGATCCAGCGCGACAATCTTCAACCGCGATTCCGGTACGCGATAGGCGCTGAGAATTTCGCGCGCCGTGAACCCCACGCCCGACCCCGCCTGCCCCAGCGAGACGCGCTTGCCGCGCAGGTCCGACACACTCTTGATCTTCGCGCCTGCACGGACGACCAGATGCACATCCTCACTGAAGAGCGAGGCGATCACCCGAAGATGGGTCTGTTTACCGCTGACCTTGAAGGGGCCCGTACCCTTGGCCGCGGCGGCGATGACATCGCTCTGCGCCAAGCCGGACTCGACCCGGCCATCATTAATGGAAAGTAAATTGTCCATGGTGCCGCCGCTGGTGCGGGCGCTGACGATCAGACCTGCCGGACCGCAGACATTGGCCACCTCGCAGCGGCTGACGCCGGGCGGGTGGCTGATCAAGCCGGCGATGGCTTCTCCGACGGGAAAGAAGGTTCCCTGGGTGGAGCCGGTAGCGATCTGGAACGGGATGCGGGGGATGTCGGCGGCGGCCAGCGCACCCGAGCCCGCCAGCACCGCAATCGCGATGGCGGCATAAAGGGGTGCGGAGCGGCGTGACATGCGCCTATTAACCTCTCTTATTGCGTCAGGATTAGGACCGCTGCGGCGACAAAGTCCTAACGGCGGCCGCGTCCCCGCTCGAATCATATGGCCCAACATATTTAAGTGTTTATTGACCGACAGCCGCCATGCTGCAGAGGCTTAAAACCCGGGCGGGCCACAATGCGTTTCCCCTCTCCTTTGATCGTCATACTGCTTTGCGGCGTCTCGCTGACCGCCTGCGCCAGCAGCGGCAATTTGAGCGAGCCGCATGCGGCCAAGAACAAGGCGGGCGATGCATCCGATCCCGCTTCGCTTGCGGCCAATCAGGCGCCGGCGATGGATCTGGAGGCCGGCGTGCGACAGGCGCAGACCCAGCGGCTTGCGGGCCAGTATGACGATGCGATCCGCACGCTTTCGCAGCTGATGTTGGTGGCCTCCGATGACCCGCGTGTGATTGGCGAATATGGCAAGACACTGGCGGAAAAAGGCCGCGCACAGGATGCGGTACAATTCCTAACCCGCGCCACAGATTTGCAGCAAGGCGATTGGAGCCTCTATTCGGCGCTTGGCGTGGCATACGACCAGGTCGGCAACCAGGCATCCGCCCAGCTCGCCTATGAGCGCGCGCTGAAACTGAAGCCCGAAGATCCCAGCGTTCTGAACAATTATGCGCTCTCGCGTATGCTGGCGAACGATCCGGACGGTGCGCGCAAACTGATCGACCGCGCGCAAGCCGCAGGCGGCGCCTCCGATTCCAAGATCGCCCGCAATATCGACATGATGAACAAGCTCGCCGCCAATGCGCCGCAGCAGCCGAAGCCCGCGGCCGCCGAACCCGCGCCGGTGGCTGTGCCCGTCGCGGTCAGCAGCAATGCTTTGGCGCCCGCCGCTCCGGCGCAACAGGCCGCGCCAGCCACGCGCGCCAAAGTGGTGATGCAGGCCATCCCTGCCGATCCGTTGGCCGAGCCGGCGAAAGCGGCCACACACGAGCCCACGCCGCTGCACAAGCCGGCGGACGCCTTGGCGAAGAGCGAAATTAAGCCCACCTCAGAGACGGTCGCCACAGCGAAGGACGTCAAGCCGGCCCCCATCAAAGCGGCTGCGGTCCAACCGTCAGCGCCGAACGCGAAAACCGAAGCGACCGTCGATTTGCGGCCCGCCAGTGTGAAAAGCGTCGCGGATGCCAAACCTGGCGCGAACGTCCCGGCCAAACCGGCCAGCAAGAACGGAATACCGGCGCTGCGCCAGACCGCTTCGGCTTACTGAGATTTGGAGCTGTTCGCCACGATATGCTTGCGGCTTGCGCTGCACAGCGGAAGCAAGAGCATGTGAGGCGTTTCTGCAGGCACTTGGCCTACAGATGCATGATCTTGATTACAGCGGGTCCCAGGATCACCACAAATAAACAAGGCAGGAAGAAAAGAATCATCGGCACGGTCAATTTTGCCGGCAACGAAGCTGCTTTCTGCTCGGCGTTCTGCATGCGCATTTCGCGATTTTCCTGCGCCGTGATGCGCAGCGCGGCGCCCATTGGCGTGCCGTATTTTTCCGCCTGATTAAGGGCGATCGCCACCGCCTTGACGCCGGGATGGCCGCAGCGCTTCGCCAGATTGTCGAAGGCTTGGGCACGGTCCGGTAGATAAGACAGTTCGGCGGTGGTGAGCCCCAGCTCCTCGGCCAGTTCGACGGACTGGGTGCCGATTTCAGCCGTAACTTTGCCGAACGCGCTTTCGATCGACATGCCGGATTCCACACAGATCAGCATCAGATCCAAAGCGTCGGGAAAGGCACGCATGATGGATTGCTGTCGCCGCGTGGTCATGTTGGTAATGAAAAGATCCGGTAGATAGTAACCTACCAGCGCACTCGCAACCGCCCCTGACAGCTTCATCATGAAGGGATACGAGAAATGAGTCACGACAAAGAGATAGAATAGCGCAACCAGGAACATGATGCCCGGCATCACGAAACGAAAGAACATGAATGCGATCAGCGGCGCCTGCCCGCGATAGCCCGCCATGGCAAGCTTGTCGCGCGTATCTTCCGATTCTAGCATATTGGTCAGCTTGAAGCGATCAAGCGTCGATTTCATCATTGCCGACGGCGCCACGCGCAGGCTGGCGCGTTTCGTATTCAGCGACGCATGATGCCTGGCGCGCAGCTCTTCACGCCGGCGCGACACGGACTTCAACCGCTGACCCAATCCATCGCGCTCGATCAAAGGCAAACCCACGGTCGCGATCGCGGCAAATGCCAGAATCGCCGCCGCCGCAGTGGCAAGGAACGTCTTGTCGAACAGAAGATTGAGGACACCAAGATCGGTCATGGCGGTCCTAATGTTTGAAATTGATCATGCCGCGCATCACCATGATGCCGATGAACATCCATATGCCGCAGCCCAGCAGCATGAGGTTGCCGACACGCGAGGTAAACAGCAAATTGATATAGGCGGGTGTTGTAATCCAGACCATCGTCGTCACCGCCGGCGGCAACGAACCGATGATGCCTGCGGATGCCTTGGCTTCCGACGACATCGCCTTGATCTTGCCTTCCAGGCGTTTGCGGTCGCGCAGAACGGCGGCGAGATTTGACAAAGCTTCCGACAGATTGCCGCCCGATTTGGATTGAATGGTCATCACGATGCCGAAGAAGCCGACATCGGCAGTCGGCATATTCTCGTGCATTTTCTTGAGGCCCTGTTCCAGTGTCACGCCCACTTTGAGCCCATCCACCAGACGCGTGAATTCTGCGCCAACCGGATCTGGGGTTTCCCGTGCCACGATACGCAGCGCTTCATTGACGGGCAGGCCGGACTTGACCGAGCGCACAATGACATCGATCGCGCCAGCAAATTCCTTGGTGAAACGCTTCTTGCGGCGGGCAAAGAGAAAATTCAGGGTCCAGCGCGGCAGACCCAGTCCGGCGCCGAGCGGCACCAGAATTAGAACCAGCGTCGGCTGACCCGTCATCAAGCAGATCAGCGCGGTCATCACACCAAGAACGCCCGATATGATCCAGAAATTGCGCGGATTGCCGTCGAAACCGGCCTGCTCGAGCCGGCGGCGCAATGTCGGCTTGGCTTTTTCGCGCATCGCCGCCTTGTTCTTCTCCACATCCTTGAGAACAACAGCAACACTTTTGCGCTTCTGAGTGGTTTCCAACTGCGCCCGGGCGGCATTGGATCGGCCACCATCGCGGGATTTCACGAAGGTGTTGACGCGCTTCTGGGTGCGCTCATTTCCGCCGGAAAAGGCGAAGGCGACACCACCAAAGGCCATCAGGGCCAGGAGCGCGACCAGGAAGATCATTGATTGACCTTGTCGAGCGCATCGGCCAGTTCGCGCTCCAGATTGTAATAGCGGGCGCGTTCCCAGAAGGCCGGGCGTACAATGCCCGTGCCGACATGGCGGCCACGCAACCGGCCGGTTTCATCCTCGCCATCGACTTCATACGTGACGAGATCCTGGGTGATAACGACATCGCCTTCGGTGCCGATCACTTCCGTGACCTTGGTGATACGGCGCGAGCCGTCGCGCAGACGTTCGGCCTGGATAATGACGTCGATTGATCCCACGATCATTTCGCGGATCGTCTTCATCGGCAACGAGAAGCCGCCCATGGTGATCATGGATTCCAGGCGGCCCATGGCTTCGCGCGGGCTGTTGGCATGCAAGGTGCCCATCGAGCCGTCATGGCCGGTGTTCATGGCCTGCAACAGGTCGAACGCTTCGGGTCCGCGCACTTCACCCACGATGATGCGTTCGGGTCGCATACGCAGACAGTTCCTGACCAGATCGCGCATCGAAATCATGCCCTGACCTTCCAGGTTCGGCGGCCTTGTTTCCAGACGCACCACGTGCGGCTGCTGCAGCTGCAACTCTGCTGCGTCTTCGCAGGTGATGATGCGCTCTTCGGCATCAATATAGGCGGTCATGCAGTTCAGCAGCGTGGTCTTGCCCGAGCCCGTGCCGCCGGAGATCAGAATGTTGCAGCGGCAGCGGCCGATCACTTGAAGAACGCGTGCCGCGTCCGGGCTGATCGAGCCGAACTTGACCAGATCCTCCAGCGTCAGCTTGTCTTTCTTGAACTTACGAATGGTGAGCGTGGCGCCGTCGAGCGACAAAGGCGGCCCGATCACGTTGACGCGCGAGCCGTCGAGCAGGCGCGCGTCACAGATCGGCGAGCTTTCATCGACACGGCGGCCCACCTGGCTGACGATGCGCTGGCAGATATTCATCAACTGGGCGTTGTCGCGGAAGCGGATATTGGTGAGCTGGACTTTGCCGCCCACTTCGATGAACACACGATTGGCGCCATTGACCATGATATCGGCGATGTCGTCGCGGGCAAGCAGCGGCTCAAGCGGACCATAACCCAACACATCGTTGCAGATATCCTGCAGCAGATGTTCCTGCTCGGCCACCGACATCACCACCGCCTTGATGGAGATGATCTCGTTGACGATGTCGCGTATTTCCTCGCGCGCCGAATCCGGGTCGAGTTGCGCCAGCTGCGCCAGATCGATCGTGTCGATCAAAGCGTTAAAGATGGTGGATTTGATCTGATAATAATCTTCGGAGCGAGTGTCTGCGACCGGGCGCGGCGCAGGCTTCGACACCTGCACCGCCGGTTGCGGCGGCAAGGCCTTCTCCACCTTTGGCGGCGCCGACGTCATCGGCGGCGCAACCGCACGCGCCTCCGGTTCCACCGGAGGACGGAAGACAGGTTCGCTACCGCTACGCTTACCGAACATGGGAATTATGCCTGTTTCCGGCTCTTCAGGAAGGAAAGGATCGAATTCGAGGATTTTTCCGTGGCGCCAGTGGGTTCACGCCCGGTCACGGTGCGCGCCAGGCGGCGCAGAATGTCAGAAGCGGGCGCCTTGGGCGCAATTTCCAGCACCATCTGACCGTTATTGCCGGCCTGACCGAAGGTTGCCGCATCGAACGGCAGAACCGCGACCGGCTCCATTCCCATCGTCTCGGCGAAATCCTTGGCAGGAATTTCCGGCCGCTTGGGAATACCGGCCTGGTTGATCACCAGCCGCGGTGGCGTATCGTTTGGCCTGGCGTGACGCAAAAGCTCAATCAAATTCTTGGCATTGCGCAGGGATGCCAGATCCGGCGTAGCGATCACGATGATTTCATCGGCAGCAATCAAACAGGTGCGGATCCAGGGCGTCCAGGCATGCGGCATATCCAGGATCACGCAAGGCGTCATCTGGCGTGTGGCATCGACCACTGCTTCATAAGCCTCCGGAACCGGGTCATAGTCGCGGTCCAGCATGGCCGGCGCGGTGAAGAGCGACAAATGCTCGCCGCGCTTGATCAGCAGTCTTTCCAGCAGCACATCGTCCAGGCGCTCGGGCGCGAATAGGGCATCGGCGACGCCCTGCCCGGCCTCGTCGTTGAAATCCAGACCCGCCGTACCGAATGGCAGATCGAAATCCACGATTGTGGTGTTGATGGCGAGCTCTTCGGCGATGTACCAACCCACATTGTGGGCGATGGTGGATGCGCCCGCGCCGCCGCGGGCGCCGACGAACGCGATGACCCGGCCCACCGGCTTTGCCGACGGATCCAGATAGAGACCGGAAATCACTTCGATCAATTGCAACGGTGAAACCGGCGCCACCAGATACTCCGACGCGCCACGGCGCATCAGATCGCGATACAGCTCCACATCATTGACGCGCCCGATCACCACCACCTTGGTGACGGGATCGCAGACCTCGGCCAAACGATCGAGCTCATCCAGCGCTGCTTGCCCGCTCAGCCTGGTCTCCACGATCAGGAGGTTGGGCGTCACTTGGCCATGATAGAAATCCACCGCCGCAGCGATGCCGCCCAATTGTACCGTCAGATGCGCTTTGGACAGGCGGCGGTCGGCGCCCGCGCGCTGCAACGTCGCCCCGGAATCCGGAAATTCGCAAAAGGCATGGATGGAAATACGCGGCACAGGCCGCTCCTGCGGCGTAGCGCCAAATATTTCCGGAGACGTTTCGTCTTTCGGCATCTTATATCCTGTCAATTGCCAATGTCGCTGATGGACGCTTTCTGGTCCGGGGATTTTTGGGATCCGGTGGATTTGCCAGCTTCGTAATTGCCGATGACGGCCTGGCGGCGCACTGCATTGCCACCATCCATCGGGCGTGGCCCCAGAAGATCGCGCGGATCCGACACCATGGCAGCGAGATTATGCTGATTGGAGCAGCCGAAATTGGCGGCCGTCCTGTTGTCGGCGGTGAAGGCGAGATTTTCGCTCCAATCACCACAGGGCTCGGCATGGGCCTGATAGCTGATGTAATTCAGTTCGACACTGGTATCGCCGGCGGCATCGCGGGACGCAATCAAGATGTGGTCCCGGCCAACACCCATCTCGTTGATCTGGCCGGCCAGCGATGTTGCAATCTGCGCCATGCCTGGACCGCCCGGAACGCTGATGGCGATCTTACCATTGCCGTGCTGGCGGTAGTCCGAAATGAAGGCGTCAAGCTTGGAGGCGTCTCCAGGATTGAGCGTACCCGAGGCATAGGAGAGCTTCACCGATTGGTAGGACGGCTCCACCAGCAGCGGGTGATTGGCAGCCGGATCGTCGAAATTGTCCGCATCCTTGGTAAAAGGCACGGTGCAGCTCCCCGCGGACAGGACCGCGGCGAGGCAGAGGCCGCGAAGCAGATTCTGTGTCATCTCGCGCATGATTGTCTCCTAGCGCACGACAAAGCCGACGGGCGCGGCGGCCTGCGGGGTGAGGGGCTGAGCGCTCTTTTTGTAGACGGTGTTCAAACGTCCCAGCAGAAGAGATTCCGGATCGGTGGGCGTGATGAAACCATCGCCCGGCAGCGCCAATTGCGCTTCCGCGACCGGATTGACCAGATAGGCCGTGATCATAACCACCAGCTCGGTTTCGGCATTCTGGAAATCGCGGCTGCGGAACAGAGCGCCCAGCACAGGTAGGTCTTTGACCCCTGGGAACGCATCGATCTGTTGCCTGGTAGCGTGCTGCATCAAGCCGGCGATTGCGAAGCTGCCGCCCGAAGGCAGCTCCACTGTGGTCTCGGCGCGGCGCACATTCAGCGCCGGAATGGTGACCGCAGTTCCGTTGCCATTGGCACCAGAAAGTGTGAAGGCGCCGGTATTGGTGAGTTCGCTGACTTCGGTGGAAACCTGCAGACTGATGCGGCCGCCCGACATCACAACCGGGGTGAAAGCCAGACCCACGCCGAACTGCTTGAAAGTGATGGAGACGTTGCCTTGCTGGTCGCGGCCGCCCGGGACCGGGAATTCGCCACCGGCCAGGAATTTGGCGGTCTCGCCCGACACGGCAGTGAGATTGGGTTCAGCCAGGGTATGCAGAAGGCCGACCGTTTCCAGCGCTTTCAACGAGCCTTGAACATTGTTCTGGACGTTGCAGACGCCGCCGCCCTGCAAAGCGGCATAAGGATTGAGTGCCGAAGAGGCCGTGTTGCAGACTTGACCGACTTGACCACCCGACAAATCGGAAAGGGCGGCGCCCATAAGACCAAATGGGTTGGAGGTGGATAAGGCCAGCGGCGTGCCATTGATCATCTTCACACCGGCCAGATTGATTCCAAACTGTTTGGCGATCTGACGCTGCATTTCCGAAATATGAACTTTGAGCATTACCTGCTCGCCGTCCGAGATCGACAGCATGTTGACGACTTTTTTGGGATCGCCGGCGAAGCTGGCCGCAAGATCAGCCGCCCGGCTGGCGTCAAGCGCGCCGGCGACGCGGCCGGTCAGCACGACATTGTCATTCAACGCCGCAACCTTGATCGCGGAGTTGGGAAGATTGGCCTTGATCATCGCGGCCAGATCCGCGACGTCTTTCTCGACGCGGATATCGAGCGACAGAACCTGATGTCCGCGGCCGTCGAAAAAGAAGGCGTTGGTCTGACCGGTCTTGGTGCCGAGGAGAAAAATGCGGCGCGGCGTCTTGATGATCGCGTCCGCGACATCCGGGCTTGAAACCAGAACATCCTTGGCGTCGCTGTTCAGCTCGATAATGGCGGCTTTGTTCAAGCCCAAGGTCAGATGCTGGTTCGCCGGCTGACCGTCTCCGGTCGCGATCTGGACAACACGCGCATTGTTTTCGCCAGGCAGCGCCTTGTCTGTCACGGCGGCGCCCGGTGCCGCATGCGCCGGCGCCATGACAACCATCAACAATGCGGTCGCAAAGGAAAGCGCGGAAAACTTCACCACGACACTCACTGGGGCTTCCCTCCCTGAACCACGGTCGCGGAATCGCGGCTGACGCCATAACGGATGATCGCGACCTGATCGCCACCCTCTTCATCACTTGATCTACGGGATCCCGGCCTGGCCTGTTTGTTATCGGCCATTGCCATGTCACCGCTGGCCAGCGGACGCAGCGAAAGCGACAGCGAGCCCTGGCTTTCCGCCTTGGCAACGCGCTCGGCCTGATCCGGCGCGACTTCCAGGGTCGCGGTCTTGCCGATGACGGTCTTCATGTCCTTGTCCTGTTTGAACGTCTGGTCCACGGCCAGCACACGAACATCGGTGAGAAGCGTGCTGGTACTCACGCGGTTGCCATCACCCTTGCGGGTCAGGATCAAATCGACCCGGTCATTGGGCAGAATGAATCCGCCGGCGCCGGAATCCGGATTGATGGAGATGGAGATGGCGCGCATGCCAGGATTGAGCATCGCCGCCATCAGGCCGGACGCGTCGCCATGCACGATCGCGACATTGGTGATGGGCTGGCCGGAGAGAAGCGGGCTGCGCACCACCGTGCCCTTCACCACCGTATCGATATCGCCAACCGACTCGTGGGTGATGAAGCTCGCATCGACCGAAGACGTGGGCCATTTCTGCCAGTGCACCTGATCGGCAGCGAGCGCCTGACCGGGTTGCAGATTGGCGCTTGCGACCAGAACTTCGCTCATCGGCATTTGCGCGGCGACTTTGGCTTCGACGCTCGGCGTTCCGCCGCCCATCATTCCACGCGCCAGAAGCGCAGCGGCGATTGCCATGACACCGGCCACTGCGAGCACGATGAGACGCTTGGTGTTCATGAAATCCAGCTCCCCTTTGAAGCGGAGTTGATCACGAACCACTTAGAATTTGCTTAACGTATCGCTGACGAACTTCGCGATCCTTGGCGCCGGATCTCAGCCAAGCGCGGCGAGGCGGAAAATCTGCGCATGCGGCAACACCGCAAAAACGCCGCCGGCCAGCGCCACGCCATAAGGAATGCCGGAGCGCGCATCATGAAGTTTGAGAAGCCAGGCCTGCCCGAACAGCCCCGCGGGCAAGGGAAACCGGCGCAATCCCAACACCATCAAAGTCAAAAGGCCGCCCAGCATTGTGGCGACCAATGTGTAAACGAGCATATCATCCAGCCCCAGCCATAAGGCCGCGCCGGCATAGAGCTTCGCGTCACCGCCGCCAATGAAATTGCGGGCGAACATGGTAAAGCCAATTATAAGGGCAATCAGTCCCGCCAGAAAATGCTGACCGAGCGCGCCCGGCGACAACCCCACAGTGAACGCGAAAGGAATAAAAGCCATTGCGATGGCGATGGTGAGATTGTTGGGGATCGTAAAGCTGGCAATATCCCACATCGCCGCGGCAACCAGCAGCGTGGCAAGCATCAGTAGAAGAAATTGCGCGATCATCGGGTCCCTAAGGAGAACGGCCACCTTCGATAAGAAGGTGGCCGCTGTCTCAACCTAAAAGTCGTGATACGATCAAGTACCACCACCAGCAGCAGGGGCAGCCCCGCCGCCTTGTTCAAGGCCAGTCTGCACGGCCTTGAACTTGGTATTCAGATCGCCACCGATCGCGGTCAGCACAGCGATGATGACAACAGCGATAAGGGCGGCAATCAGGCCATATTCAATGGCCGTGGCGCCGGACTCATCGCGCACAAAACGCGAAATCAGCTTGTTCATATGTCTCTCCGATTTTTAGTGACACCCTAGTATCCCAACCCTGACGAATCTTTCGCCCCAGCAGGACTGTGGCGAGAATAAGGGCAAGGGTTTTAATTTCCACTTAATCGGAACATTTCTGCGTGATCACCGATGTCCCACTAAGGCACGGAAACAGGCCATCGAATGCGATGCGGCGGTTAAAAAATGCAATTGGTTTACCAAGCCGCACATTTGTTCGCGGCGCACGCGTCTTGGTGCACCGCCCCACCCTCATGCATGAATCTTAAATCTTCTCTTAAGTCCGTCACGCTAAATTGCCCGTGAAATCGCTTCGGGAGCGCCGCCATGCGCCGCATACTCCTCATCGCCGCCGGGCTTCTTTCGACCGCACCGGCCTATGCCGCCGGCGTTTCCGTGTCGATGGATGAAGTGCGGACCATCACCTTCCCGAAAACAGTGGCGACCATCTATGTCGGCAATCCCTCGATTGCCGACATCAACATGATCGACAGCCGGCACGCCTTCATTCTGGGAAAAGGCTATGGCAACACCAACATGGTGGCGCTGGACCAGGACGGGAAGCAGGTCTCCAACACCCATATCAGTGTGCTGGCGCGGCAGGACGCCAGCGTCACCCTGCAGCGTGGCGCTAGCCGCGTCACCTATAGCTGCACGGCGGCGCATTGCGAAATAGCGCCACAACCTGGTGACGGAAAAGAAGTGTTCGAGTCCGCCAATGGCCAGATCGCTGCACACCAAGCCACCGCTAAGACCGCAGCCAATAATTAGTCACATAGCGATTTGAAACGAACGCCCCGGCCACTGGAGGCGGATCGACCTCTCCAGCACCCTTCGACGTGCCCAACGCGAAGCCGTATCCGGCCAGCCGGAGCGCGCCAAGCTTTCGTTCCGGCCTAGTGGCTCACTCGCAGATTGGTGATCTTCTGCGCGATGTCGTTGAAGGCGGTGATGATGTCGCTCGACTTCTTGAGATCGTAATATTTCGACGTGTCCGTGGCGCAATCCTGGAGCACTTGCGAATTGCCCTGCGCACCATTTAAATCCACGAAGAGCGTGTAAACAATAAACCCATTGTCTCTCGCGACTTTGCAGGCCGCGGCCATGCGCGTATTCACCTGACTGGATTGATTGCTGCCATCGCCATACCAGCGATCCAAGGTATTGAGGCCATCCGAAAGCAGAATGATGTAGCGCGTGGTGTTCGCCGGAATTGCGGGCGCGTTATAAGGCGCTCCCGTCATCTGTATCTGCATGCCATGCGCCAGGCCGATGGTCTGGTTGGTGCCCCCATTGGCCACCATAGAATCGATCTTGGCACTGAGATTGTCGCTGTCGTTGCTGGACGCGAAATCCCATTTGTAATTGAGCGGCATCACGGTCGCAGAGTTGCAGCTCCCGCTATTCTCCGCGGGGAACTTGTTTCCCGGGGTGGCAAAGCCGGTGTCGTCATCTTGATCGCGATCCATGATGCACCCCTTCCAATAGGAATGGCTGAGCGGGATCCAGGTGTGGGTAAAATTGTACGCGACGGCCGTGACGATGGTGTCCGTCCTGGTATCCGTATAGGTACGCGTCCATTTGCAGGTCGTTGGATTTCCCTTGCAGCTCTTGTTGCCTTCGACATAGGTCGTACCCTTTGCGGTACTGCTTGTTGTGGTGGGGCCGCTGTCGCCGGTATAGCCATTCGTATAGGCCGTGTTCGTTTTGCTACTGGTCGCTTTTTGGTCGGTGCTGGTCCCCTGCGTGCAAGTCGGCGCCGGTGGGTTCTGCTTGTTAAGGTCGCTCTGCAGCTCACTGCAATTCCACACCACCGATACCGGTACCACGTTGACAGTCGTCGTGGTCGCTGTCTGCGTCGCCGTGCTTGTATAGCAGCCATTGTAATAATGGCCGGACATGCCCGGATCCGCACTCCCCATCGCATCGGGGCAGATATAGCCCTTGTATGTACCTGACGACGGTATGTTGTTGACGGACGATGTGCTGCCGGGACCTGAGACACACCCCGAACTCCAAGGGCACTTGCTGCCCCATCCAACCGAACTTCCGGGGACTACCGTATTGGAAGTTGCTTTGACGCCGCCTTCCCAATCCGTCCAGCCGATCCAGTTCGCGTTCAACGTGGTTGCGGCGGTGCCGACATTGACATCCTTGGCGAACGGAACGATCGCCACCTGGACGTCACCAGGATTGCTCGACGCCGCAGCGGCCTGCAATTTTCCCAGCAGCTGATGCGACGCATCTTTTAGAGCCGCAATCTTGCTCAATCCCGTCTTATCTTTGTCATTCATCGAGCCGGTATTATCGAGCACCAGCGAGACCCAGAGCTTGGTCTGCCCCCAAACCACCATGGAAGAAGCCGAAATCGCGATATTGGGCACCCCCGCCATCGCCAATGCCGTCGTCTCCACGCTGTCGGTGCCAGTGACCTTGACGGACTGGTTGCCGAAATCCGGCGTCACGGTGGGATGGCCGGGGCCTTTATAATTGGCGTTGAAGACATCCTGGGCCAGTGTGTTGAAATCGGTATTCTTGTTGTTGACCTGACTGCCCACGGCCAGAGCGGCGGCGTCGAGCGCATCCATCATGTTGGCGCGGACCATCATCGCATGGGCATAGTCCAGCCCTGCGCCCGCCGCGATCGCCAGAGGCAATAGCGAAAGCGCGAACATCATGGCGACATTGGCGCCCTTGGCGCGCGCGAATGCCCGAACTTTACGCTTGAGGTCGGAAAATTGAATCATCGGTTCCCAGCCCTGCCGATACACGCGAGGGACATTTTGGCGGAAACTCGTGAAGATGCGGTTGCTTTTGCCGGAGCGTGGTTTCGCATTTCTTAGCGAAGCCATTCGGTTCCGCGTAAATGTCAATCTTCCTTAATGCACGGTAAATTTCCCTCCAATTGTCGAAGAAGGCGAAGTCCCATTTTAAGGGCTTATTGAACAACGCCGGTGCATCCTGAGACCGGGTCGAGCCCTTTCCATGTGAAGGGCTGTGTGCACGGGGCTGGTCATGAATCTGAGGATGCGCTGTTCCGCATTACGTTCGACGGGCTGGCTGGGCTCGAATCGCGGGTCCGCGGCCATCGAGTTTGCATTCATCGCGCCGGTCTTCTTTGCGCTGATGCTGGGCATTCTGGAAATCGGCGTCATGACCTTCGCCCAGTTCGCGCTGCAAAACTCTGTCACCGATGCCGCCCGCCTAATCCGCACCGGCCAGGCACAGACGATCAGCACCCTTATCGGCGAATCCATTCCCGTCCAGAAATGCGCCTCAAGTCCCAGCAGCATCCAATCAACCTTCACCAGCGAACAGGACTGGTTCAAACAGCAAATCTGTTGCGGCGTGGACGCGATGATGGATTGCGACAAACTCGTCATCACCGTCGCCTCGCCCTCCAGCGGTTTCGGGGGCGACTTCAACGCTCTGCAAGCGGTGGGCACGGTCGGCACATTTGATTCCACCAGTACCAACGCCGCCTGCAGTGTGGTTCTGGTCCGCGCCACCTATGTCTGGACCATCTGGTTCCCCGGTCTGGCCCGCATTCTAAACAGCGACCTGCCGCCGGATAACACATTTCTGGTGAATGTCGGCGATGATGGCCGGCTTTTGTCCGGAACGTCCGCTTTCCGGAACGAACCTTTCAACGCTGGCGTGGCGAGTTGTTGACGATGCAAAAACGGCTTTTGCGGTTCTGGCATAGCGAGCGCGGGTTGGCGGCGGTAGAATTCGCCTTCGTGCTGCCGATCATCCTGACCATGTTTCTGGGCCTGATCGAACTGTCCCAGGCATCCGGCGTGCGTGCGCAGATCATCAATATGGCTTCGGCGGGCGGCGATCTGATCGCGCAAGAATCGACCACGAGTGGCAGCGATCTGGACAGCGTCTTCAGCGCCGTCAATACCATGCTTTTTCCCAACGACATATCGCAGGCAACTATTACCATCACCAGTGTGATCGATGGGGGAACGGGGAAACAGCCCGTGGTCGCCTGGAGCTGCAGCAAGGGCAAAACTCCAAGCCCCATGACCAAGGGCGCCGCGCCCTCTCCCGCCTTGCCCACAGGCCTGCTGACGGCGGGAAGCGGCGGCAGCGTGATCTGGAGCCGGGTGAGTTATCGCTACAATTCCTTTCTCAACTACTTTCTTCCGCAATGGTCGGACTGGAGCAACGACTTCTATCTGAAGCCGCGGCGCGTATTGCAGGTGACGCTCTCCGGGGCACCAGCCGGTCCGGCGCGCTGCAGTTAAGACAACGCCTCAGCGCCGCGGCCGGATCAAACCTTCCTGCGCCACCGAAGCAATCAGCACACCGTCGCGATTGAAAATCAGGCCGCGATTGAATCCCCGCGCGCCGCTCGCAGACGGACTGTCCTGGGTATAGAGCAGCCAATCATCCAACTTGGCATCGCGATGAAACCACATCGCATGGTCGATGCTCGCCATCTGGACGGCGGAGAAAAAGCTTTTGCCGTGCGGCAACAGCGAAGTGTCCAGCAAGGTCATGTCCGACAGATAGGCCAATAAGATCTGGCGCTGGCGAATATCGTCCGGCACCGGCCCGGCAGCACGAAACCAGACATTGTCGAACGGCGCGCGCGGCGGGCGATCCGCGGGCCCATCCAGAATTACGGGGCGCGTTTCGAAAGGCCGCGGCCGCGCGATCCACTCGCGCAAGCGTTCGGGATATTGATCCGCGCGCCGCAACAACACTTCTGCGGCATTTTCCAGCGTTTCCGGCGCAGGCACGTCCGGCATCTCGAACTGATGCTCATATCCCGGCTCCTCCACCTGAAAGGACGCCGCGAGATTGAAGATCTGCACACCATGTTGAATCGCAACCACCCGGCGCGCGGTAAAGCTTTTGCCGTCGCGGGCGCGATCCACTTCGTAAAGAATCGGAATTCTGGGATCGCCGGGGCGCAGAAAATAGGCATGCAACGAATGACAAAGCCGTGACGGCTCTACTGTCCGGATTGCTGCTGCCAGCGCCTGGCCCAGCACCTGACCGCCGAACACACGTTGATGCCGCGCCTTTGGGCTGAGCCCGCGAAATATATTCTCTTCGATCTGCTCGAGATCGAGAAGTCCCAGCACTTCTTCCAGTGCCATTTTGCCGTCTTGGTTCATCCTGCAAAACAATCACGCTTTGGCGGCTTCGCCAATCCGTCATGCAAATGACCTATCTCCGTCGCTGAAGTGATTCACAAGACCCGCGTGCCGGCCTCCGTCCGGCGGGAAAGGCAGCGATCATGGCCAACGCGCTTCTGCAACGTGCCGCACACCAGGCGGCCCCGGCGACGCCGCGCGGCGTCCTGGAGCGGCTCTTTACCCTGATGTTTCAGGGTTTTGTCTACAACCAGATCTGGGAAGACCCCAGCGTAGACCTGGATGCGCTGAAGCTCGAGCCGCACCACCGGCTTGTCACCATCGCGTCCGGCGGCTGCAATATCTTGAACTACCTCGCCGCCGCGCCGGCGCAGATCATCGCCATCGACCTCAATCCGCACCATGTCGCCCTGACGAAGCTGAAGCTGGCGGCGCTCCAACATCTGCCCGATCACAAAAGCTTCTTCCGCTTCTTCGGTGATGCGTCGGACCCCCGCAATCTCGGAGCCTTCGACAATTTCATCCGCGACCGCCTCGATCCAGTGACACGGGATTACTGGCAGGCTTCTCATGGCGTGCGGCCCCGGCGCCGCATCGAGATGTTCGCGCGCAATCTTTACCGGCATGGGCTTTTGGGGCGTTTCATCGGGCTGCTGCACGGCGTGGCGCGCCTGCATGGCAAGAAGCTGGAAGATATTCTGGCAGCCAAGACCCCCAAGGAACAACGCGACGCCTTTGACCAGATTCTGGGGCCCTTGTTCGACAGCGCCCCAGTGCGGTTCATTTCGAAATCGCCTTTGTCGCTTTATGCGCTGGGCATTCCGCCGGCGCAGTATGACGCGCTGATGTCTTCGGGCAGCGGCGACGCCATCGCGGTTCTGCGCGAGCGGGTGGAGCGGCTGGCCTGCGATTTCCCCATCGCCGAAAATTATTTCGCCTGGCAGGCGTTCGGGCGGAGTTACGATCTGGAGCACCGCCAGGCCCTGCCCGACTATCTGAAGGCGGAAAATTACGCCGCGCTGAAGACACGCGCGTCTTCGGTCTCGGTGCAACATGCCTCGCTGCTGGATTTTCTGAAGGCGCAACCGCCCCAATCGCTGGACCGCTTTGTGCTGCTGGACGCTCAGGACTGGATGAGCCCCGCGCAACTGGAAGCCCTGTGGCAGGAGATCGACCGCACGGCCAACTCCCGCGATGCGCGCATCATTTTCCGCACCGCCGGAGAAGCCAGCCCGCTTCCGCAGAAATTGTCCCCCGGCATTCTGGCGCCCTGGCTTTACCATGAGTGGCAAAGCCGCGTGCTGCATGCCCAGGACCGGTCCTCCATCTATGGTGGCTTTCATATCTATGCCCGGCGCCCCCTCTCCTGATCGCCACGCCGCGCTGATGGACCGGAATTACCGGCACCAGCGCTATGTGTATGATATCACGAGGAAATATTACCTTTTTGGCCGCGACAGGCTGATCGCGGAGCTGGCGCTGAAGCCCGGCGCCAATCTGGTGGAAGTGGGCTGCGGCACAGCCCGCAACCTGATCGCAGCCGCGCGCCGTTATCCGGATGCACGCCTCTTCGGTCTGGACGCCTCCGCTCTGATGCTGGAAAGCGCCCAGGTGGCAATCGACCACAGCGGTTTTGCGGACCGGATCACCCTAATGCAAGGTCTGGCGGAAGAGCTGACCCCCTTACAATTTGGGGTTGAAGCCTTCGACCATGTGCTTTTCTCCTACAGCCTTTCGATGATCCCGGATTGGCGAAACGCCCTGGCAGCCGCCTCGCGGTCCTTATCGGCGGCCGGTCGGATTCATATTGTGGATTTTGGCGATCTCGCCGGGCTGGGGCGCACGGTAAAGTCGCTCTTACAGGGCTGGCTGACATTATTTCACGTTACCCCGCGCGTAGAATTTCTCTCGGCACTGGAAGATGTTGCGGGCAGTGAAGACCGCCGGTTGCACCTCCTACCTGGGCGTTACGCCTTCATTTTCTCGTGCGGGCGAATGTAATTTGGGACGGTTGCCCCAATTTCTGTGTCCTCAAGAACACAGACCTGCGATAAAACCCTGAACGAAATGCCGCATTTCCTCGGAAAACAACATGACCAGGGGAGACTTTCGGGCAGATCGCCGTTATAAGCCGAGTATCGGATTTTTGTGCCGGGTGGGGGGTTCCTACCCCGGGGCATTTTCAAGCGAGGGTAGAAAAAATGAAAATACGCATGTTGGCTTTGGCCGGCGTTGCCGCCGTTGCCTTAAGCGCGCCGGCGTCCGCCGCCACCGAGGGATGGTACCTCGGTCTGGCAGGTGGTTACGACAATATGCCGACCGTCAATTCGCGCTCCGCGCCGTTCCCCACGGCAGGCGTTGTTGCGGTTGATCACGGCGACAGCGGCATCGGCATGCTGTCCCTCGGCTATTCCTGGGCTTCGGGTTTCCGTCTGGAAAACGAATTCAGCTACACCTCGCACGACGTTGACTCCGCGGGTAACGGCGCTGGCGGTTCGACCAGCGTGATGTCGTCGATGTTCAACCTGGTCTATGACATTCCGCTGGGCGATCAGTGGAAGCTGTCGGTCGGTGGCGGCGCCGGTATCGGCGATGCCCGTCTGCACTGGACGGTGCCGGTCGGTGGCCAGGTCCTCGACTACACCAAGGGTTCGCACGTTTCGCTGGAATATCAGGCGATCGCCGGCATCGCGTATTCGATGTCGCCGGATGTCGATCTGTTCGTCGATTATCGCTATCGCGCCAATCAGAATGACGCGACCTACAATTCCTCCTTCGCTTCTCTGGCGCCGATCAAGGTCAGCACGCTGACGGAGAATGCGTTCGTGGTTGGCCTGCGCTGGTTCATGGCGCCTCCGCCGCCGCCGCCCCCGCCGCCGCCGCCGCCCCCGCCTCCTCCCCCGCCGCCGCCGCCGCCGCCTCCGCCGCCGCCTCCGCCGCCGGCGAAGACCTACATCGTCTTCTTCGACTTCGATAAGTCGGATCTGACGGCGGAAGCGCAGTCGACTGTCACGCAGGCCGTTTCCGCGGCCAAGACGCTCGGCTCGGTGCGCATCATGGTCACGGGTCACACCGACACGATGGGCTCGGACAAGTACAACCAGGCGCTTTCGGTGCGCCGCGCCACCACCGTGAAGGACGAAATGGTCCGTCAGGGTCTGGGCGGCGATACCATCGCGATCGAAGGCAAGTCCTTCCACGATCCGATGGTCCCGACGGGACCGAATGTTCGCGAGCCGAAGAACCGGCGCGCGGTCATCGACCTCGGTGGCTGATAAGGCCTCTATCTGAAGCGAAAGGGCCGGTCGAAAGACCGGCCCTTTTCGTTTGTGGCCCGCGCGCTTTCAAAATGGCGCTCCGGCTCACGCCTACGCGCTGGCGGTCATCGACCTCAGTGGCCGGTAAGGCCTCTATCTGAAGCGAAAGGGCCGGTCGAAAGACCGGCCCTTTTCGTTTGTGGCCCACGCGCCATCAAAATAGCACCGCCTGATTTCTCTTTGAGCGCCGCGAAAGAGAAGCAGGCTCTGCATCAAGCGGCTGTCACCCGGCGAGCCTAAACCCCACTCTCACCATGGGCGGACTTGATCCGGCCATCCAGCCTTCGTGAAATAAGATGGATGGCCAGACCGTCTGGGTCGTGCGAAGCGCGGCCCGCAATCGATGGCCCGGCCATGGTGCATAATTTTGGCCGCGAGGACGGAGACGATTACCGCCGCACCGCCCTCATCTCACAAACAAAAAAGGCGGCCGATGGGGCCGCCTTTTTATTTACGGAAACAGATTCTGATTGGGCGGATCGCCAGCCTGGGCGGGCCGGGCCTTGGGCACAATCGAAGGGCCCGCAGCAACGCCTTGCAAGGCGACCGTGACCTTCACTTCGCAGGCATCGACGGGATTGTTTTCATACACCGGAACTCCGGCGACAAAATCTTCCAGGATCGGTTTGTCGGGCGCGAGCGCCGCCGCAAACACGACCTGCGCGGTCTTGCAGAAATTCTCCGCCGCGCCTGGCACGGTGCGGCGCTGCTCGGCATGGGCGATGGCGCGTGTCTTGTAGGAATCATAAGCGGCATTGCCCTTCGACGTGCCGTTCAATCGCTTGAACATCGACAGCATCTGCGCATCGGAACGGCGCAGCTCCTTGGCGAAAACCGTCTGAAAGCGATTGTACAGCTCGGTCTCGCGCGCGCCGCAGGCCAGCGCCGCGTCGGTGAGTTCCTGATGCACTGCCGATACCTGAATCGCGGAAATCTCCGCCTCGGTCGCGCAGGCCGAGCCTTTGGCTTCCGCCAATGTCGCACCCGTGAAACACAAAAGGGTGGCGCAGGCGCCTGCCCGAAATGACCTTTTCATCGTTCGCTTTCCGCCTCTAACGCCCGCCCGAGCTGGTGGGACTCTATGGTCTGTGTACCGATCTTTCCAGAAGATCCTTACCCGAACACAAAAATGCCCTGCAACGGGCAGGCCCGGGCAGCGTTGTCTTTAATGTAATCTTGCCGGTTGCGGCACATGCGAAGGGTCATTCTAGCCGGATTCGCGACGCTTTTTCTGGGAACTCCCGCCTGGGCGGTACGAGTTCCCAATCAGGATCACCTGACATCCACGCCTCAATATCAATATCCCGGCGCGCCCCGCCTGGTTTATGACGACCCCGCTCCCGCGCCATACACCCGGAATTATGTCGAGGATGTTGCGCGGGCCCTGGGCGTGAAAAACGGCCGTATGGACGTCTTCTCCACCCGTCCCGAATCCTCGTCCAGCTATATGCCCTCCGTCAGCGGTGGATTGGGCGGAGACGGCGCAATGATCCGCCTGAGATGGCATCCCGGCGAATAACAGCCGCGCCCTTTCAACCCCCACCCCTTTTTAGTATTGCTCCTTTCGCGCGAAGTTCCGCGCCAGCGAAAGGGTATCCATGGCTTATAAGATCGCAGTGGTCGGCGCGACCGGCAATGTCGGCCGGGAGATGCTCTCGGTCTTGATTGAGCGCCAATTCCCCATCAGCGAAGTGGTCGCGCTGGCTTCTACCCGTTCGGTCGGCACCGAAGTTTCGTTTGGCGACGGCGTCTTGAAGGTCAAGGCGCTCGACTATTTCGACTTCAAGGGCACCGATATCTGCCTGATGTCGGCGGGCGGCGCGATTGCCAAGGAATGGGCGCCCAAAATCGCCGCACAAGGCGTGATGGTGATCGACAATTCCAGCGCCTGGCGGATGGACCGGCAGGTGCCGCTGGTGGTGCCCGAAGTCAATGCCGACGCGCTGAACAATATTCCCCGGGGCATTATCGCCAATCCCAATTGCTCGACCGCACAGCTGGTGGTGGCGCTGAAACCGCTGCATGACCTTGCCATCATCAAGCGCGCGGTGATTTCCACCTATCAATCGGTTTCGGGCGCCGGCAAGGAAGCGATGGACGAACTTTTCCGCCAGACCCGTGCCGTGTTCGTGGCCGATCCGGTGGAAGTGGAGAAATTTCCCAAGCAGATCGCGTTCAACGTCATCCCGCACATCGATGTCTTCCTGGATTCCGGCTACACCAAGGAAGAGTGGAAGATGATGGTGGAAACCCAGAAAATTCTGGACCCCGACATTCAAGTCACCGCCACCTGCGTGCGCGTGCCGGTCTTTATCGGTCATAGCGAGGCCGTGACTCTGGAATTTGAAAAGCCCATCACGGCGGAAAAGGCCCGCGCGGTTCTACGGGAAGCCCCTGGTGTCCTGGTCGTCGATAAGCGCGAAGATGGCGGCTATGCCACACCACTCGAATGCGCGGGCGAAGACGCCACCTATGTCAGCCGCATCCGCAAGGACCCGACGGTGGAGAACGGGCTTTCGCTCTGGGTCGTGTCGGACAATCTGCGCAAGGGCGCGGCGCTGAATGCGGTGCAGATCGCCGAATGCCTGGTCAACCGCAAATTGCTGCGGGCCGCGTGATGCCAAAGGGCTACTGGATATCGCGGGTCGATGTGCAGGACGCGGAGATCTACAAATCCTATGTCGCGGCGGCGGCCCCGGCCTTTGAGAAATACGGCGCGCGCTTTCTGGCGCGCGGCGGGCGCAGCGAAAGCCTGGAAGGCGTGACCCGCAGCCGCAATGTGCTGATCGAGTTCGAGAGCCTGGCGCAGGCCCATGCCTGTTACCATTCGCCCGAATATGCCAAGGCGCGCGCCTTCCGCGAAAAATCCGCGATGGCCGACCTGATCCTGGTCGAAGGCGTCTGACGCTGCGATGGGTATTCTTGCGCGCTATTGCCTGGCCATTACCAAGGGCGAGCTGAAACCTGACGCCGCCCAGATGGAAGCGGCGCGGCGGCTGCAATCGCTTGGCAAGGCGCTGTCGCGGCATCGCTGGTTTTTCATGAAACCGGTGCGCGGACTTTATATATGGGGCGATGTGGGGCGGGGCAAATCCATGCTGATGGATTTGTTCTTCGACTCCGCGCCAGTGGCGCTGCGACGCCGGGTGCATTTCAACGCCTTTATGGCGGAGGTGCATGAGCGCATCCATGCCTTGCGCCCG
>DASYDX010000096.1:0-4580 GCA_036499345.1 Rhizomicrobium sp. | reverse complement strand
GGCAGCAATTCCGACCCGAAGGCCAATCGCGTCAGGATCAATCCCACCACGGCATACACGATGCAGAGCAGCACCACGTCACTGCGATAGAGCTGAAAGTCCTCGAAGCCCTTGCGCACCGCATCGAACACATCCTCTTTGCGTATGCGCCGGATAACCGGTGCGGGCGAGTGGATCGTGTCCTGAACGTGATGCAGGGAATGGCCGACCGCGCTCAGCGCCTTGGCGGTGCCCACAATCTGGGAACCACCCCATTCGATCGGATTTCGGATTGTCATGCGCCTTCCTCCTGACCTGTTGTGGCCGGGGAAGCCCATGGCGCGGCGGCATATGCCGTCGGTCACGAGAAACCCGCGACCTTATAAGGATAATATAGGGCAGCCGCAGGCAGACGGAAAGGCTCAGTAGAAGCGTGGAATCGGGCCTTTCTGCGGGGTGACGTCGGAACCCAGGTCGAACATCACCTCATCCACATAGCACCAGCCCCAGCCTTCGGGCGGATCATAGCCCTCGATGATGGGGTGTTTTGTGTGGTGGAAATGCTTGGTCGCGTGGCGGTTGGGCGACTGATCGCAGCAGCCGACATGCCCGCATGTCCGGCATATCCGCAAGTGCAGCCAACGGCTGCCGATTTTCAGACATTCCTCGCAGCCAAGCGCGCTCGGCGTGACTTTTTTTATGGTGCCCAGATGCGTGCAATCATCCGCCATCTTGTTTTCTTTCCCCATTCACGCGCTTTTCGGCGTGATAGGCGTGCAGTGCCGCCACCACCTGCGCGCCCTCGCCGACCGAGGCCGCCACGCGTTTGACCGATCCGGCCCGCACATCGCCGATGGCGAAGACGCCGTCGCGACTGGTGGCAAGCGGATGATGCGCATCGCCAAAACCGGTTCTGATGAAACCATTCGGATCCAACGCGACGCCCGATCCCGCCAGCCAATCGGTGTTCGGGTCCGCGCCGATGAAAAGGAAAAGATGACTTATGGGCTGATCGGTCACGGTTTTCGTATCGCGGTTCTTCCAGCGCAGGCGTGAAAGCGCGCCGTCCTCGCCCTCCAAGGCGCAAATCTCGGTACGCAGAACGACTTCGACATTGGGAAGGCTGCGAATCCGGTCAACCAGATATTGCGACATGCTGGCTTCCAGGCTGGCGCCGCGCACGATCATCCAAACCTTTCGCACATGCTGGGCGAGATAGACTACCGCCTGGCCCGCCGAATTGCCCGCACCCACCAGCGCGACATCCTGCCCCGCACACAAGCGGCTTTCGATTGCCGACGCCCAATAATGAACGCTGGTGCCTTCGAAGTCGGACAGATTGGAAATATCGGGACGCCGATACCGTGCACCGCTGGCGATCACCAGACTGTTGGCGCGCACGCTTTCGCCATCGCCGAGCATGATGCGGAAACGTGCACCCTCACCTGCTTCCAACCTTGCGGCTTCATCGGGAATGGCGATCTCGGCACCGAATTTCTGCGCCTGATTGTAAGCGCGCGCCATCAGCGCCAAGCCGGTAATGCCGGTGGGAAAGCCCAGATAATTCTCGATGCGCGATGAAGCCCCGGCCTGACCGCCAAAACTGCGGCAGTCCACCACCAGGGTCGAAAGACCTTCCGACGCGGCATAGACGGCAGCCGCAAGTCCGGCTGGACCGGCGCCCACGATCAACGTGTCATAGATCATGTCGGGATTGATCTTGCGGACCAACCCGATGCAACGCGCCAATTCGCTTTCGCCCGGGTTGTGCAGAATCTGGCCGCCGGGACAGAGCACGATGGGAAGCTGTTCGGGCGCGACCTGAAAGCGATCCTGCAAGGTGATCGCGCAAGCATCGGTCCGCGCGTCCAACGTTCTGTGGGGATGGCCATTGCGGGTTAGAAAATTTTCTAGCCGGAGCACATCGGCGCTACCGGCAACGCCCACAATTATGGGCCCGGTCTGACCGGCCTGGAGCAGACCCACGCGGCGCAGAATCAGGGCGCGCATCAAGCGTTCGCCCAACACCGCTTCCTGCACCATCACATCGCGCAGACGCTGCGGCGGCAGGACCAAAGCTTCCACCGCCTCGACCGCCACGCTGTCCACCAGCGAAGGCCGCCCCGACAATTGCGCCAGCTCGCCGCCGAATTCCCCCGGGCCGTGCTGAATTATGTCTTGGCGCGGCGAATAACCGCCACCCTGGCTGACCTGCACTTTTCCGTTCAAGACGAAATAGAGACCGGCGGCAATCTCGCCGGTCTTCATCAGGGCTTCTCCGGGTTCATACAAGCGCAGGTCGCCGAACCGCTTCAGCCGCGCGATATCACTCGCGTCCAGGACCGGAAACATCTGTTCCCGGCGGGCTTCGATGATGGGAAGTGCGGCAGCGGACATGGCGGCTCCAATATGTGAGCCCAGCATGACATGAATTTGCGCGCCATATCAGACTTGCGGGGAAAATTGCCTCCGCCGATAGTGGCGCAATGGCGGTTCGGCTCCAGTCCCCCGCCGCATGATTATTTTGAGGGATTTCATGGACCGCCGCACGCTGCTTGCTTCCCTGACCGGCGGAGCAGCCTTTATGGCGCTGGGCGCACCAATGGCGCGCGCGCAGAACCGACTTGGCGGCCCCGGCCCCACCAATCTGATCACGGATGTGCCCGGACTGATGGTGGGCCAGGCTGACGATCCCAACGTGCGCACCGGTGTGACCGTGATCCTGCCCGATGGGCGGGCGACCTGCGCCGTCGATGTGCGCGGCGGCGGACCAGGAACACGGGAGACCGATGCGCTCGAGTCTTGGAATCTGGTGCATTCGGTGGATGCCGTGGTGCTGTCGGGCGGCTCGGTCTATGGCCTGGCCTCCGCCGATGGCGTGGCGTCCTGGCTAGGTGCGCACAAGCGCGGCTATGGCCTCAGCACGGCGCCGGGCGTGCCGGTTTCCCCCATCGTGCCGACCGCAATCCTCTACGACCTCGCCAACAAGGGCGACAAGAATTGGGGCCTCAATCCACCTTATCGCGATCTGGGACTGCGGGCAGTCGAAGCTGCATCGCGCAGCTTCAAGCTGGGCACCGTGGGCGCCGGCTATGGCGCGGGCGCGGGCGCGCTGAAAGGCGGGATCGGGTCGGCGTCTTTCGTCACCAAGGATGGCATCAGCGTCGGCGCCATCGTCGCGGTCAACAGTCTCGGTTCGCCTGTGGTACCCGGAACGAAGAATTTCTGGGCAGGCGGGCTGGAGATCGGAAAAGAATTTGGCGGCTTGGGTGCCAGCAATGCATCCGTCTATGGCGAGGATTGGGGTCAGGCCAAAGCCAATCCCGGCGCGCGCGCCAACACCACCATCGCCTGCATCGCCACCGATATGGATTTGGATATCGACCAGATGAAACGCGTCACCATGATGGCGCAAGATGGCCTCTCCCGTGCCATCCGGCCGATACATTCGCCTTTTGATGGCGATGTGGTGTTCGGTCTTTCGACTGCCAGGCAAAAGTCCAAAGATCCGTCCGCCGACTTCCTGGTGGCGCGGATCGGCGCTCTGGCCGCCGATGTTCTGTCCCGCGCTGTGGCGCGCGGCGTTTATGAAGCGACCTTGCCGGCCGGCATGGAAGGCAAGACTTGGGCAATGCTCTGATGCGGGAAGGATAGCCGCGTGTCGCCCTTCTTTCGCTACACGATCGGCATCGCGGTCCCGTTCCTTTCTGTGATCCCGACCGTTCCCTTGCTGAACCGGTTGGCCATCGCACCTTTGGGATTACCGCTGGGCATCTGGTGGCTGTTCGCCGCCATTCCACTCACCTCGCTTTGCCTGGCGATCTGCTGGTTCGGTCATGATCGTCATCGCCCGGACGAGCAGATCGATACCGATTACGAAGGCGGCCCATTGTGACCGTCGCATTTCTTTCGGTCATTCTGCTGTCGCTGGCGCTGGCGGTGTTTTCGCGCCGCGGTCATGTCCGGCAGAAGGCGGAGGATTTCTTCGTCGCATCGGGCCAGTTCAACGCCGTGCTCTTTTTCTTTCTGGCGGTGGGTGAGACTTACAGCATCACCTCGGTGCTGGGATATCCGGGCGGCATCTATGCCAACGGCACCAGCTTCGCCACCTGGTTCCTGGGCTATATCCTGCTCGCTTTCGTGGTGGGCTATTTCATCAATCCTTTGATCTGGCGCGCAGGGCGCATTCATGGCGCCGTGACCCTGCCCGATCTGTTCCGCCGCCATTTCGATAGCCGCGCCTTGGAAGTCGTGGTCGCCTGCGCCTCGCTTGTGTTTCTGGTGCCGCTGGGCATGCAGCAATTTCTGGGCCTGCAGATCGTTCTGAAAGAGCTGGGTTGGGGAATTTCTCCACTCATGCTCACCATCAGTGCCGGACTGCTGGCCTTTGTGTATATTGCGATTTCCGGCATCCGGGCTTCGGCCTATGTCGCGGTTTTGAAGGATCTGCTTCTGATCGCGGCCATCCTTTTGACCGGGATCGCCGCCGCCACGCATGGTGTGGACCCGGCAGCGACGGCCCATGCGATGCGGACAAAGGCGATGCAGCCCACCCTGGCGGGCGATCTTTTTTCCGTCTCCACGATCCTCTTGCAAAGCAT
>DASYDX010000095.1:0-7968 GCA_036499345.1 Rhizomicrobium sp. | reverse complement strand
GGGCGGAACGAAGCGGACTGCCGGTCGTATTGAGACGGGGGGCAATGTAAATCGATACGAAAGCAGGTCCGCAAAATGGAAAAAGCGCGCGACGGCAATGACGGCCCATCCGGCGAGCTGGGGTATGATGGTGCGATACCGGACTCCGGGCGGGAAATGGCGCTCTATGTGAAAGATATGCTGGTGTCCCTTCGGCGCTGCGCCGGGGCGCCCTATTTCAACAATCTCAGAGCATTGTTGCTGGCGGCGGAACGCGAAGCCGATTTGATCGCGGCGGCGCAGACCGGCGCGAAACGGAAAGCTTGATCTTCGTTACGACTCCGGCGGCGTTTGCGCGACGACGATCTGAGTCAGGGTTTCGTCCGGTGCGGCGCCGATCTGCCGCATCACCGTTTCATTTTCCGATGCGATGGCCGCCAGCCGCAGCAACCGGCTTGCCTCTTCGATTCGACCCGCATGAAGGGCCGTGTTCGCCAGCCGCATCAATTTGAGAATCGCGTCTTTTGTTTGCTCGGCTGTGGAAAACTCTTTCATCGCGATCCGTATTTTGCTTTTCGCCGGGCCTGTTCGGATCGTGCGCGGGAAGGGTACGGTTTCGTGTTGAGTTTTGTCGGCTTTCGTAAGATCGGGGGGCTTTTCCGGGAATCGTCATTGACGAAAAGCGCGCGGGCAATTCCAATTTCGCCGTGGAAATAACAACAATGAGAAATCACATGACCGGGGATAGTGGGAAAATTCCGCCTGGCGCGCGCGAGCTCGCTTTCTATGTGAAAGACATGCTGTCGTCGTTGCGACGCTGCGCAGGTGCGCCCTACTTCACGAATTTGCGTGAGCTGTTGCTGGTGGCGGAACGCGAAGCCGAACAGCTCGCCAATCAATGCAAGGATGCTGAGCGCAAGTGGCGGGCCTGAACGGCTATTCCTGATCCGAAAGGGCCGGGTCGGCGGCCATGTGGGTCAGCGCGGCATCGGACGCGGCGCGGACCTTTTGCAGCAATGCGTTATTCTCCGCAGCGGCAGCGGCGAGGCGGAGCAGACGGCTGGCATCCTCGATACGTCCCGCATCCAGCGCGGTCTTGGCCAGCTTCATCAATTTGACGATGGCGTCGCCGATTTCGGCGCTCGACGAATCTTCGTCCATTCTCCCCCCAATCCCAGTTTCCGGATCAGTTTTTCGGGCGGGACGGGCGAAATTGGGGCAATGGCGTGGCCGGATCGCGCCCGGGATCGCCAATTTTCGGGGCAAGGATTACGCGCCCGTTATCCTGGCTTGAGAAATGTCAGCAGATCGGCACAGATGCTGGGGACAACTCCCATGATGATGCCCCCATGACCACCGACATACCCACGCCCGACCCCGCGATCTGGGTGCCGCAAGTGCTGAATTTCTGGTTCGAGCAGTTGGAGCCCGCCGCCTGGTTTTCCGGCGCGCCGGAGCTGGACGAGATTATCTGGGACCGGTTCGGCGATCTGCGTCAGGAACTGAAAGCCGCGCCGCCCGATCTCGCCGATCTGGACGGGGCAGGCCATGTCGCCGCCGTGATCGTGTTCGATCAATTCTCCCGCAACATGTTCCGCCGTTCGCCCGAAGCTTTTGCGACCGATGCCTTGGCGTTGGCGCTGGCGGAAGATGCGATTGCGCGCAATCTGGATCTGGCGCTGCATCCGCGCGAGCTGCAATTTCTCTATATTCCTTTCATGCATGCGGAAGACCGCGCGCTGCAGGCCAAGAGCATCGAACTCTTTTCCCGCATCGGTGTGCCCGGCGTGGTGGAGTTTGCTGAGACGCACAAGGCAGTGATCGACCGCTTCGGCCGCTTTCCCCACCGCAACAAAGTGCTGAAGCGCGAACCGACGCCGGAAGAGATCGAATATCTGAACGCCAAGCCTGCCGAAGGTTGGCAGAAGTTGAGAGGCGCTTCCTCTTTGCGCGCCGAACCATGGCAGAAGTAAGGCATGGTTCCATTGGCTGATGCAGCGCGGCGTCCTCATCCTTCGACAGTCGTTAGCGGCAGCGTCGGGCGACCAGGATGAGGAAATCCAATATTTGCAGGGAAAAAAACAGATTCCTCACGCTGAGCCTGTCGAAGCGCGAGCAGCGCGCATCCAAAAGTTCCACGCGTGCTGTTGTGCATTTACGGGCGTCGATGACACAGGTGTGAGTGTGATGTCACGCGCGCCATCCGATGAATTTTAAAGGTGCGATGACGGTTCGACATTGATAGCGTGCGCGCATGACAAACATGAATTGGTATGCCGACGCGTCGCTCTCCAGTGAAACCCATGTCTTTGCCGCCGGGTCTTTGGCGCAATGTGTGCGAAGATGGATGCGGCTGAATGAAGAACATCGCGGCCGCACGCAGATTCGCATCGGCGGGCGCACGGGCAATTTCGTCTATGGCCTTCCGATTCTGAGCCCGGCCGAAATCACCGAACTGGCAAGCCGTCCCGAGCTGCACAAGGTCTGATACGGGCGGCGCCGATAATCAGCGCGTGGCGACGGGCATGCGAAAAGTGAAGCGCGTCTCTTGCCGGTCCGAAGTCGCGGTCAGGGTGCCGCCATGCGCTCTTGCGATCTCCGACGCGATATAAAGTCCAAGGCCCAATCCCTGCTGACTCGGCTTTACCTGTCCCCGGAAGAAGGGCTGGAACAGCCGTTCAAGTGCGGCGGGAAGAATGGGATCGCCGCCATTGGCGACCCAGATCGTCAATTCGCCGCCATCGGTATCGGCATAAACGCGAACCGGTTTGGCGCGCGCGCCATGCGTGAGCGCATTGCCCAGAAGATTGGAAAGAAGCTGGCCGATGCGCGAAGGATCGCAGCAGACCGGCAGGTTCAAATGAAAATCGGTTTCGATCGCGCGCTCCGGCGTGCCGGTGCGCAGTTCGGACACCACCTGTTCCAGCACCGGCGTCAGCGCGATGTCGGATCGCAGATTGAGCGGAATGCCCGTGCCCAAACGCCCGCGCGCGAAATCCAGCACATTGTCGATCAGGCCGCTCATCCGGCTCACACTGCCCTGAAGCATGTCGAGCAGGAGCTGGCGCCGGTCGGGCGGCTGTTCTCTTTGCAGCAGCCGCAAGCCGCCGGAAATCGACGCCAGCGGATTGCGCAGATCGTGTCCCAGAACGGCGATGAACTGTTCGCGTAACTCCGAGGACTGACGCTCGGCCTTCAGCAACGCCTGGGTCGCACGTTCCAGCGCCTGGCTTTGCTCGCGCGCCTCCACCAGCTCGCGCTCGTAACGCCGCCGCTCCCCCGATTTGTTGAAGGCGACGCGGATCGACAATGGTTGCCCATTCGCATCCCGCCGGATCCTGCCGCTGGCCGTGACCGCCAACACCGCGCCCTTTGCCGTGTGCAGATCGAGCGAAATCTCGTCATAAGCACCGTGCATGCTCAGCAGCGGCGCATAACTGGTTTCGTAGAGAAGGCGAGTGCCCGCGGTCAACAGATCGTGAAAGCGTTTGTCTGTGAGTTGATCCGCGGTGTGGCCGGTCCAGCCCAGCAGCGTCGCATTGACCCGCAACAGGCGGCCATCGGGCCGCATCGACAGATAGCCGAAGGGCGCGTTCTGATAGAGGTCTTCAAAATCTTCGTCCGCCGCGCTCATACAAAGGCCCGGATGGCGTCGATGACTTCGCCCGGGGCGCTGAGATTGGGGCAATGACCAGTCGCGGTAAGCTGAACGAAGCGGCTGCCGCGTATCTGCCGGTGAACATATTCGCCGACCTGTGTGGGCGCGACGATATCCTCACTGCATTGCAAGATCAGTGTGGGGACCGTGACCTTCGCCAGATCGGCGCGATTGTCGGCGGTGAAGGTGGCGCGGGCGAAATCCCGCGCAATGGCCGGGTCCATGCGGCAGAAGCTGGCGGTCAGTTCTTCGCCCAGTTCGGGCTGACCGGGATTGCCCATGATCGCGGGGGCCATCGCCGCCGACCAGCCCATATGGTTGGCGGCGAGGAAATCGAGAAGCTCGCCGATCTGTTCCGGCGTGAAGCCGCCGCGATAATCGCCGTCATCGATATAGCGGGGCGAGGGGCCGACCAGCACCAGCTTGCCGAAAAGCCCCGGCGATTTGAGCGAAGCCAGAACCCCGATCATCGCGCTGACGGAATGGCCGACAAAGACCGCATCGCGCAATTGCAGTTCTTCGCCCAATGCGGCCAGATCGTCGGCATAGCCGGAGAGGCTGGCGTATTTCTCCGCATCATAGGCTGCCAGATCGGAGCCGCCCGCGCCGACCTGATCGAACAGAATGGTCCGGAATTGTCCCTCGAAAGCGGGGGCCACATGGCGCCACATATTCTGATCGCAGCCATAGCCATGGGCAAAGACCATCGCGGTTTCGCCATGGCCACGGATCTTCACATTGTTGCGCTTTGCGGCCGACACAGGGCTCTCTGAAGGAGGAAAAAAGACCATATAGGGAACAGGACGGCCAAGATAGACCGCGCCAATCGCCGGAATTTGCGGCGATCTTCAGCGCAAATCGGCGCGCAGATCGCGCACGCCGCGGCCCAGGCGCTGGCGCAGAAGCGTGCGCAACGTGGCGCCATCGGCATAACCGACTTCGGCAGCGATTTCGTCGATGGCCAGCCCATCGCCATGCAGCAGCGATTGCGCATGTTCGACTCTGAGGTCCTGAAAATAGGACAGCGGCGATTTTCCCAGCACCGCTTCACAGCGCCGTTGCAAGGTGCGCGGGCTGGTCGCCAATGCGGCGGCGGCGTCTTGCAGCGAGAAGCCGTGCTTGAGATGGCCGCGCGCCCAGCGTTCGAACCGCTGAATTAATGGATCGGCCTGCGCCAGATGATTGGGAATAATGTAAGGCGCCTGCGACGCGCGCAGATCGGCGAGCAGATAGCGCGATACGATGGACGCGATGTCGGGGCTGGCCTGGCGGATCAGCCACAGCGCCAGATCCAGATGGCCCATCGCCGCGCCCGCCGTCGTGATCCGGCCCGACGGAACCAGCATGCGCGTTTCATCCAGCGTGACGTTCGGATAGCGCTGGCGGAACAAGGGTGCCAGCCACCAGGTGGTGGTCGCTTCCTCGCCATCCAGC
Source organism: Rhizomicrobium sp. (assembly GCA_036499345.1). Lineage (GTDB taxonomy): Bacteria > Pseudomonadota > Alphaproteobacteria > Micropepsales > Micropepsaceae > Rhizomicrobium. The sequence goes on along the minus strand of DASYDX010000095.1, from coordinate 2,897 downwards.
AGGCCGGATTCCGCCAATATGAAGGTGCCGATGCAGGCGGCGGCGACGCGCGCACCCTGGCGGTGCCAGGTTCTCAATTGCGCCGTCGCGTCGCGCATATCGGCGCGGGCGAGTGCGGGCAACAGCGTTTCGGGCGCGGTGGTGGCGGGCGCGGGCACGACCACCCAATCCGGTTTCAGTCTGGCCGTGATCGGTTGCACAGGAACCAGAAGCCCGCGCGCGGTGCGAACCTTTTTGCGCACCCCCACCAGCGAAACCTCGAAGCGCAGCCGCGTGCCCATCTTTTCGGCGGCGGTGTTGGCGATGCCGAACGCATCCAGCATCACGCTAAGGCCGGTGTCGAACAATCCGTCGAGGGCGAGGAGGGTGATGCGCATGGCGTGAATGGCCTCAAAACTGTCATTTACGACAATACCGGATTTGCCTTGGGCCCGCTAGATATCGCCCTGCCAATCACCACGGAGAAGGCCCATGAAAATCCTCGCCATCGCATCGCCCACGCCCGCACTCAATCCCGACACGCTGGCGCCGCACATGCCCAAGGAAGTGCCCGCCACGTTGCAGCATTATCTGGACGGCGCCATCGAACAATTCTGGTTCCGCGACAAGAAGGGGCCGGTCTTCCTGATGAATGCGGAGACGGTCGAACAGGCGCAGGCGGTGCTGGACACGCTGCCCTTGGTCGCCGCCAAGCTGATGACCTATGAGTTGCTGCCGGTCGGCCCGCTGCTGCCGTTGGGGCGATTGATTCAGAAATAGGAATTGGGAAAGCCCTCATGGTGAGCCTGTCGAACCATGAGGGTTTTCATGCCGGTTGAGAGCCGCGTTGGGAAAATCGTGATATCATCTCGCTCTGCGCAATGCGCAGGAAGGAGAGCGATGCCATGCAGCGTTATTCCAGCTTCGCGGAATTCTACCCCTTCTATCTCAGCGAGCATGCCAATCGCACGACGCGGCGGCTGCATTTTGCGGGATCGTGCCTGGCGCTTCTGTGCCTCGCGGCGCTGATCGCGACGGGCAATCTCTGGTGGCTGGCCGCCGCACTGGTGGCCGGTTACGGCTTTGCCTGGATCTCGCACATGACGGTGGAAAAGAACCGCCCCGCCACCTTCCAATACCCGCTCTACAGCTTCATCGGCGATTGGGTGATGTTCTGGCAGATGCTGACGGGCAAGATCGCGTTCTAGCTGCCGTGCGATGTGTCGGGCGTCCGCGCCACAGCCATCAGCTGTTTCGTCTGCGCATACGTACGTTGGGATGCGTTTCTGCGCGGGCGACACTTATATTGGTGCGATAAAGCGTTGAAACCGCCGCCATCGTACCGAGCAAAGTTCCGCCTGCCGCGCGTGATGCTATCCCACTCATTAAAGTTTGAGCGAAATACGTTTCTTTGGCGTTGCCTGTGATCTGCCGCAACCCGCACCCCGTAGACGCTACGGACATCATTGCTGCGAAGCATTGTTCCATCGTCGCGTCACCCTCGTGCCCCGAAAGGCCACACCATGTCGAAAACAAAACGGCTTTGCCTGACCGGCGTCGCAATAATGGCTTTGGCGGCGTCCGCTCCGGCAAATGCTTCGCAACTGATGTTCGACTTCGCCGGGCCTTCGGGAACCGCGTCGTTTCAATTGGATTCGAGTCCCACACCCGATTACGTGAATTCCTTTCTGACCGGAAACGGCCAGTTCGGATTCAACAATGTCGCCGGTATCTTCAATGGCATGGCGGGGGTCGCCTCCACGATCAATTTCGGCGAAGGCATTTATGCCAGCTTGAACATCGTCGCGCCCGGCCTGGGCTTCACGCAATTCTCGAACCCGCAATTATTTACGGGCTCGCTCGATGCACCGACATTCCTCACCGGTTCTTTCACGCTCGCCAATCCCTTCCTCGGCGACGGCACGTTGACGATTTCGCCGGTTTCGGGTGCGGTTCCCGAACCCGCGACCTGGGTCATGTTGATGCTGGGCTTCGGATTGGTCGGTGCGGCCATGCGGTATCGCCGCCGCGAGACCGCTGCCATCGCCTGATTTCCGTAGCTGCGGGGATTTCGCACTGCCCGATGCCAAAATCGCAAAAGCCGCCCGCTGTCGCAGTGGGCGGCTTTTCGCGGTTGTGGCCCTTGTTAAAAAAAACGGCCCGTGGTCAGACCGGCACGCGGAATTCGCACAACAAGCCATGCGGCCGCCAATCGAAGCGGATCGCGCCGCCCAATTGTCCGCGCATCATGCTGTCCATGACGGCGGTGCCGACGCCGCGCTTGCTGGGCGCGGTGACCGCCGGGCCGCCGCTTTCGTCCCAGCGCATCGCCAGCCCGCCTTCCGCATCGCGCGACCAGCGCACATCGACCTTGCCGCCCGCCACCGACAGCGCGCCATATTTGGCGGCGTTGGTGGCCAATTCGTGCAAGGTCATCGACATGGCCTGGGCTGCATTGGGTTCGAGCAGAATGTCGGGTCCGCTCACGTCAGCCTGCAGATCCTCAGGCTTGCGATAGGGCGACAATTCTTCCGTCACCAGGGTGCGCAAATCCGCGCCCGCCCAGTTCGATTTGACGAACAAGCGGTGGACATTGCTGAGCGCATTGACGCGGCCGGTGATGGTCTTCTTCAATTCCTCGGCCGTGTCGGCCTTGGTCAGGCGGACAACGGCCTGAACCGCCGCCAGCATATTCTTGGCGCGATGTTCGGCTTCGCGGGCCAGCATGACGATACGCTCTTCGCGGCGGCTGCGATCGATCAGATCGGCGGCCTGGCGCGCCAGAACATCGATCATCAGAAGCGCGCGTTCGCCGGGTTGATGGGGCACGCGCCAATGGTTCGTGATCATGCCGATCATTTCGCCCGAGCGCGTCACCAGGGGCGTGGACTGCGCCGCGCGAATGCCGCAGGCGCGCA
>DASYDX010000094.1:0-2111 GCA_036499345.1 Rhizomicrobium sp. | reverse complement strand
AACAGGGAAAGCGGACTTCCGCCGCCTTCCCTGCTGCCGCCCGGTGAAGGACGGACTTGTCGCCACAAGTCTTAACGGATTTTGGTCTTAACTGCTTTTGGTGTCCTGCCCGTCCGGGGCAGCGCTGCTGGCGCCCGGAGTGAGGAGCTTGCCGCTATCCTTCACTTTCACATTGGGATTGTCCGCACCGCCCGCCATGCGCGAATTGGTGTTGGTGATGGTGGTGGTCGCGGGAATCTCGTCACGCATATCGTGTTTCTTGGGATCCGTCATATCGCTCTCCGAATGGTTCGAAGTGATAACGGCGCTTGCGCGGGATCGTTTCGCAGGCATTCAGCTGCCAGGCACGGAACTCAGGATCCAGTCCGCGACATCGTCTTCCACTTGGGCACGGCCCAGATCGCGCAACAGCATGTGATAGCCATTGGGATATTCTCGCACATCGGCGCGCGGGCCCAGATCCTTCATCGTGGCTTTGGCGGGCGCCGCCGGGATCACCTGATCCTTTTCGCCATGCAGATAGAGAATGGGTGGCGGATTTTTCAGCCGCGTTGGCGCGGTACGCGCCTCGCCCATCAGATTGACCAGGCCATAGAGCGTGTCGGCGCGGGTTTTTTTCTGGAACAGCGGGTCCCTGCCCAGCGCGATCAGCATGGGGATATTGTCCGACGGTATGATGGTGACGACTTTTCCGGCGGCGGAGTTGGTAAGGATGATGCCGGGCGTGATATGCGCCACCATGAACAGCGCCACACGATAGAGCATCGGCATATCAGCCCGCGACCACACCGCGGGCGACACCAGGATGGCGCCATCGACAGCAGGCGGCGCGTTCGACGCCAGCGCCGACAGCACCACCGCACCGCCCATGCTTTCGCCCGCCGCATAGACCTTCACACCGGGAAAACGCCTGCGCGCCGCCGCCGCGAAATCTGCGAGGTCGGCACGCATAATATCGCTTCCCGCCCACAGGCCCGGATTGGCGCTGTTGCCGAAGCCGCGCTGATCGATGGCCAGGGTGGTGATGCCGCGCTTGGCCCATGCCTTGGCCGGCATATCGAAGGCGTTGGAATAATCGCTCATGCCATGCAGCGCCACGATCACCGCTTTGGGCGCGCTGCCCTCCGCATCCCATTCGCGCAAAGGCAGCCGCACCCCATCGCGGGCGATCAGAACCTGCGTGTCGAAATGCGGCGTCACGCTTTCGCTTTCCGGCGGCGCGGTGGTGGTGGCGCACCCCAAAAGCGCCAGACACAGAAAGATCGCGCACGCACGCATGGACAGTCTCAGTTGAGGAGCCCGATCATGGACGCGGAAAGCCCGCTCGCCAAGGTGCCCGACACGATGGCGCGCAGGGCCAGGGGCACGATCTCGGACCGCCGTTCGGGCATCAGCGCGCTCATGCCCGCGATCAGAATGCCGACACTGCCGAAATTGGCGAAGCCGCACAGGGCATAGACCATGATCAAGCCCGAACGCGGATCGAGCGTGCCCGGCGGCAGCGCCGCATAATTCAGATAGGCGACCAGCTCGTTGAGAATGGTCTTGGTGCCGAGCAGGCTTCCCGCCACGCCCGCCTCGCGCCAGGGCACGCCATAGAGCCAAGCCAGCGGCGCAAAGAGCCAACCCAAGGTCCGCTCCAAGGTGATGGGCGCGCCACCCCAATGCGGCAGCACCGACAGGATCTGATCGGCCAGCGAGATCAGCGCCACCATCACGATCAACAACGCCATGACTTGGAGATAAATTTTCAGCCCGTCTTCGGTGCCCTTGGCGACCGCATCCATGCTGGAACGGTATTCGAGTTTCGCGGTCACTTCCTCGGTCGCCGCATCGCCCGGCACCATGATGCGCGCGATCATCACTGCGGCGGGCAGCGCCATCATCGACGCCACCAGCACATGCCCCAGCGCGTCAGGCAGAACCGATTTCAATACCGTGGCGTAGAGCACGAACATGGTGCCCGCCACCGAAGCCAGCCCGACGCTGAACATGATGAAGAGTTCCGTGCGGGTCATTTTGGCAAGGCAGGGCCGGATCAGCAGCGGCGCTTCGATCATGCCCAGAAAGACGGTCGTGCCCGAAGCCAGCGCCGTCGCCCCGCCCAGGCC
>DASYDX010000093.1:0-3632 GCA_036499345.1 Rhizomicrobium sp. | reverse complement strand
GCCACCGGATTGGCAAAGGCGTTGTTGCGGAAGGCGATGCTGCCACCCTTGGGACCGGCATCGATCTTCTCCACGCCTGCCGCCAGGGCGAGCTGCTTGATCGCCACGATCTCCAGCAGATGCTTGACCTCTTCCGGCAATGCGCCGAAGCGGTCGATCAACTCCGCCGCAAAGCCGTCAATGTCGGTGCGCGATTCCAAGCTCGACAGGCGGCGATAGAGCGACATACGCACATTGAGGTCGGCGACATAGCTTTCCGGGATCAGCACCGAGGCGCCCAGATTGATGGCGGGCGACCATTGATCGTCCATCGCATCGGCATCGCCGCCTTCGCGCAAGGATGACACGGCTTCTTCCAGCATCTCCTGATAGAGCTCGATGCCGACTTCGCGGACATGGCCGGATTGTTCTTCGCCCAGAAGATTGCCCGCGCCGCGAATGTCCATATCGTGGCTGGCGACCGAGAAACCGGCGCCCAGTTGATCCAGCGATTGCAGCACTTCCAGCCGCCGGGTCGCGGTGTCGGTCAATTTCTTGTCGGGCGGCGTGGTGAGATAGGCATAGGCTCGCGCCTTGGACCGGCCGATGCGGCCCCGGATCTGATAAAGCTGCGACAAGCCGAACATGTCGGCACGCTGCACAATCATCGTGTTGGCGGTCGGGATATCGAGACCGGATTCCACGATATTGGTCGAGATCAAGACATCGATCTTGCGCTCATAAAAGGCGGTCATCACCTCTTCCAACACGGTCGGGCTCATCTGGCCATGCGCCACCATAGTCTTCACTTCCGGCACCGTTGCCTTCAGGAAGGTTTCGGCTTCCCGCAGATCCGCGATCCGCGGCGCCACGAAGAAAGATTGGCCGCCGCGATAATGTTCGCGCAGCAAGGCTTCGCGCACCACCAAAGGATCGAACGGCGTCACAAAGGTCCGCACCGCAAGGCGGTCGATGGGGGGCGTGGTGATCAGCGACAGATCGCGAACACCCGACAGCGCCAACTGCAAGGTGCGCGGAATAGGCGTCGCGGTCAGGGTCAGCACATGCACATCGGCTTTCAGATTCTTCAGCCGCTCCTTATGCACGACACCGAAATGCTGCTCCTCGTCCACGATGACCAGGCCCAGGCGCTTGAAGGTGATGCTTTCGGCCAATAGCGCATGAGTACCGACCACGATATCCACCGTGCCGTCTTCCAATGCCGCCTTGGTCTCGCGGGCTTCTTTCGCGTCCACGAACCGCGAGAGCTGCCGCACCTTCAGGGGGAAACCCGCAAAGCGTTCCGCGAAACCGCGATAATGCTGGCGCGCCAGAAGCGTAGTAGGCACGACCACCGCCACCTGCTCGCCTCCCATAGCCGCAACGAAGGCGGTGCGCAGCGCCACTTCGGTCTTGCCGAAGCCGACATCGCCGCAAACCAGCCGGTCCATCGGACGGCCCTTGCCCAGATCGGCAACGGCGTCGGCGATGGCTTTCTCCTGGTCGTCCGTCTCCTGATAGGGGAACCGGGCACAGAATTCATCGAAGAGGCCGTGCGGCGGTTCGACCGGCGGCAAAGATTTGAGTTCGCGCGCGGCGGCGATACGGATGAGTTCGGCCGCGATAGCGCGCACCCGCTCCTTCATCTTGGCTTTGCGCAACTGCCAGCCCGCGCCGCCCAGCCGGTCGAGCTGGGCATGGCCCTCGTCCGAACCGTAGCGCGTCAGAAGCTCGATATTCTCCACCGGCAGGAACAGCTTGCCGCCGTCATATTGCAGTTCCAGGCAATCATGCGGCGCGCCCAACGCTTCGATGGCTTTCAGGCCCAGATAGCGGCCCACGCCATGTTCGATATGTGTGACCAGATCGCCCGGCGCGAGCGCGGCGACTTCCGACAGGAAATTCTGCGCCCGGCGCTGGCGGCCTTGCGCCCGCACCATGCGGTCGCCCAGCACATCCTGCTCGCTCAGGATCGCAAAATCAGGTGCTTCGAAACCGCGCTCGATGCCCAGACTGGCCAGCGCGATAGCGCTGCGATCCAGGGTCAGCGCATCAGTCCAATTCTCCACCCGCCGGATCGCCGTCATGCCGTGATCGGTGAGGACGCCGCCCATGCGTTCGGCGGACCCATCCGTCCAGCTTGCCACCAGAACACGCTTGCTGGCTTTTTGCAGCGCTTGCAGATGATCCGCGGCGACCTGGAAAACATTGAGATTGCCGCCTGCCCGCTCGGGTGCGAAGTCCCGCCCCTGGCGTCCACCCGCATCCACACTCGATTTGCTTTCCGGGGCCTGGAACGGCGTGAGATCGCGCACCAGATGCCGCGCAAGCGCCGCTTTCCAATCGTCGCCGGTCAGATACAGAGTCTGCGGTTTCAACGGTTTGTAAGGCGGAGCTTTGATCTTGTTTTCGCCGTCCTGATCGCGGAACTGGCGGCGGGTGTCGAAGCACTCTTCCACCAACTCCAACCGCGCCGTCTTGGCTTCTTCAGCCTGATGGCCCAGAAGGATCAGACAACGCGGCAGATAATCGAACAGTGTGTCCAGGCCGTCATAGAAAAGCGGCAGCCAGTGCTCCATGCCCTGCGCCTTCCGGCCCGCGCTGACGCTTTCATAGAGAGGATCGTCGCCTGCCGGGCCGAAGGCGGCGACATAACCACTGCGGAACCGGCTGATCGAGGCTGGCGTTAGAGGCGCTTCGCTGGCGGGCAGCAAAAGGATCTCAGCAACACTGTCATTCGAAAGCTGACTGGCGGCATCGAATTTGCGGATCGCGTCCAACGTCTCGCCAAAAAAATCCAACCGCAACGGTTCGTCGATCCCCGGCGGCCAGAGATCGACAATACCGCCGCGCAAAGCGAAATCGCCGGGATCGCGCACCGTGCCGGCGCGGGCATAACCGTTGCCGGCCAGGAATGCGACCAGCGCATCGCGGTTCACCGTTTCACCCATCCGTGCTGTGAAACTGGCTTCGGCAATCGCGGCCCGGGGCGGCACGCGTTGCAGGATCGCGGCAATGCTGGTGACGATGACCGCCGCTTCGTTGATGCCTTTGGCGAGCGCCGCCAATGTTGCCAGGCGTGCGCTCTCGATATCCGGTTTGGGCGACACGCGGTCATAGGGCAGACAATCCCAGGCCGGGAACATCAGCCGCTTGACGTCCGGCGCGAAAAACGCCGCCGCTGCCGCAAAGGCGTCCGTCTGGGCATCGTCACTGGCCACCAGCACGACCGGCGCCTTGCGCCGCCGCGCCGCTTCGACCGCCAGCCAGGCGTCATACCCCGCGGGTGCGCCCGAAACCGTCAGGCGGCCATCGGTCTTGGCAATATAGTCTATGCGTTCCACGTCGGGTCCTTGCGGCCGCAAACTGCCTTGAGGCCTGCGAAGACCGGATTGTCATATTCCGCGGGCACGAACTCGGCGCCGCGCAGCCAAGCATAAACTTCCTGGTCCGGGGCGGTCAGCAAAGCCTCGAACTGATCCAGTTCCAATTCGTTCAAGCCCCAGAGCGAAGCCTCCGCATAAGCGCCGAAGATCAGATCGACTTCCTTGAAGCCCCGGCGCTGGGCACGGAACAAAAGCCTTTTGCGGCGGTTCTCCGAAGAGCCACCTTTTTCGCTGTCATCCATGCGCGGGGATATAGCCCTGCCCCTC
>DASYDX010000092.1:0-15828 GCA_036499345.1 Rhizomicrobium sp. | reverse complement strand
AAGAGACGTTGGGAACCGAAACTCCCCCGCTCATGCAAAGCATGCTGGCAGGGGAGGTGCCCGTAGCAACCTCTCGAAGTTGCGCAGGGCAGAAGGGGATAAAAACCTTAAGCGGCCTTCGCGCCTTCGATGCTCTTGAGTTCAGGCGCGTTGATGGTAATGCGGCGCGGCTTCTTGGCCTCGGGTACGACGCGCTCCAGATCGACATGCAAGAGGCCGTTCTCCAGCTTGGCGCCGCGAACCTCGACATGTTCGGCCAGCTGGAATTTGCGCTCGAACCCGCGGCCCGCAATGCCCTGATGCAGATAGGCGGACTTGGCCGCGCTTTCACGCTTGCCGGTGACGGTCAGAACGCCGTCAGCGACTTCAACACCGAGATCCTTCTCGGCGAAACCGGCGGCGGCGATGGTGACGCGATAATTATTCTCGTCGCTGCGCTCGATATTGTAGGGCGGATAGCCCTGCGCGGTGTCGGCACTCTCAAGAAGATCGAGAAGACGGTCGAAGCCGACGGTGGAACGGAAGAAAGGCGAATGATCCAGACGCATGAGTACAACCTCCTAAAAGCGTTGCGTTTTTCCGGTGCATGAGCCCCCGGAACAGCTTTTAGATGGGCATGGAACCTGGACCTTCAAGCCCCGAAAACAATCCAGCGCGCTCAGAATTTTCCGAAAAGATGCGCCAGCGCCAAAAGCCAGAACAGACCCAGCGCACCATAGATCACGCCATCCATCTGTCCCTTGCTCAAGCCGATTCCGGTGGCGTCGGCCAGAAGCGTGCGCAGCCAGGCGCCCTCTTCGCGATTGGTGTCCGGCGCCCGCCAGCAGCGATAGCGCAGCCAATTTTCCAGATTGTTGAGGATGCAGGCGTCGCGATTGAGCTTCCAATGCAGAATCATCGCCGGCAGGAAGACCAGATAAAAGATCAGCCAGGCACGACCCGGGATCACCCAGCCCAGCACCACACCAGCTAGAACAGCGATATGGATCAGAAAACATATCCAGCTGAGAGCGTCCCGGGTCTGGCGCATGACACGAACTTGAACATAGTCTCGGGGCTTCGCAAACTGTCTGTCATGCTGAACGCCGCCCACGATATCCATCACATCGCCCTCGCCGCCGGTTCGGTCCAGTTGCGCGCTGCCCGTTTCGATGCGCCCGCGGCGCGCGGCCTCTGCCTGCTGCTGAACGGACAGACGGAATTCATCGAGAAATATTTCGAAGTGATCGACGAGTTGCGCGAACGCGGCTTCACCGTGGTCACGTTCGACTGGCGCGGCCAAGGCGGCTCCGACCGGCAGCTGCCGGACCCGACCAAAGCGCATATCGAAGACTTCACCGCCTACGATCAGGACCTTGCCACGGTGATGCGGGCTGTGGTCGCGCCACTGGCGGCAGACCTGAACGTCCAACCCATTGCCCTGGCGCATTCGATGGGCGGGCACATTCTGCTGCGCCGGCTGCACGATGTGGCGGGCGAATTCTCGGGCGCGATTTTCTCCGCCCCCATGATCGGCATCAATCCACGCGGCACGCCCTGGTGGGTGGTGGAGAAGATTGCGGCCCATCTCAACCGCAATGGGCCCTCGACGGATTTCGTCTGGGGCATGGCGGCACGCGACCAACGCTATCTGCCGTTCGCGCAACAGATCGTCACCTCCGATCCGGTGCGATATGCGCGCAACCAGGCGGCGCTGGCCGCGCAGCCGGATCTGCGCCTGAACGGCCCGACCTGGGGCTGGCTGGGTGCCGCGATGAAATCCATCGCGGCAATGCGCGAGCCCGGTTACGCGGAAAAAATTCAGACCGAATGCCTGTTCTTCGGCGCGGGCCAAGACCGGGTCTGCGAAACCCCGGCCCTGTCAGCCTTTGTAGCGCGCATGCCGCATGCCTGCTTCACAGAGATCGCCGGTGCCGAACATGAAATCCTGATGGAGCGCGATGTCTTCCGCGCGGAGTTCTGGTCGGGCTTCGACACCTTCCTCAAAAAAATCGCCCCAGCGGTTTCCCGCTGAGGCGATCTTTTCGTCTGGTTTTTTACGTTACTGCGGTTGAGCCTGGGGCTGCGCCTCCTGAACCGGCTGCGTCGCCGGGGCCGGGGTCACCGGAGCCGCCTGCTGCTCAGGGGCCGCCGCAGGAGCGGGTTCCGTGGCAGGAGCAGGCTGCGCGGCCTGATCATTGCTCGCCACCGAAGCCGGGGGCGTCACGCTGGCGGTATCGCCTGTCGCGGGGGCCGCCGCATCAGCCGGCGGCGTCACCGCCACATTGCCATCCGCCACCGCACCAGCATCGGCAGACACCTGCGGTACCGGCGCGGTCATCGGCGCATTGGAGGCCAGCGCGTTGGACGGCGCACTTTTGGGAGCCGTGGCTTCCGCAGCATCGCGATTCAACTGCGCGGTCTGCTCGGCCTCGGCGCTGTTGGCCGCTTCGTCTGCCTTGGCCGCCGAAGCCGTCTTCACCGGCTTGTCCGCCGTCACGCCGGCACCGTCTGCCTGCGCCACGTTGGTGTCAGTCTTGGCGGTGCTGGCCGCTTTGACATCAGCCTTCGATGTATCGGCCGATGCCGTCGTGCTGGCGGCAGGGGCCGCATCATAAGGCGATTTCGCCGTTGTGCCCGAATTGGGCATCGCAGACGGAGCAGCGCTATCCGCAGCCGGAGCCATCGCGGCAGGCGGGGGTGTGGGCGCCGTCTGAATCGGTGCATTGGAAGCAACCTGTGCGGCAGGCGCTTTGGCTGCCATTTTCACGGGCTCGCTGGAACCGGAGAACATGTATACGCCGGCCGCACCCAGCAGCAGCGCGACAACCAAGCCGCCGCCGATGAGCTTGCCTTTGCTGCTGGATTCTTCCGCTTCCTCGAAATTGTGGAAGTTCGAAAGACCACCATTGTCGATCAGCGTGTGCTGCGTATCGACGATGCGGATCTCGTCAGCGGGTGTGGAACTGCTGAAACCATTGTTGCGAAGATCGGTCATGCCTTCTCCTGCCCTTGGATAATGTTACAGGGAGAAAACGGACATCACCGTCAGAGGGTTGCCGCCACATGGGGGGTATCATTGCGGCGGGATTGGACGAAAGCCGCGCATTTGCGCGCCATTTCCGCCTTATTCCTGAATCGGGTTTTTAAGCCAGAAGCTTCAACGCCGCGTCATGTATGCGCCGGTCGCCCGTTGCCAGAATGGATTTGCCGCTTTGCGCGGAGCCGCCATTCCAGTCGGTGATGATGCCGCCCGCGCCTTCCACCAATGGTATCAGTGCGGCCACATCCCAGGCCTGGAAATTCGCTTCGATCACGAGATCGACAAAGCCCAGCGCCAGTGCCGCGAAGAGATAACAATCGCCGCCATAGCGCGTCATCTTCACTTCGCGATCGACACGGGAAAATGCGGCAAGCTGCTCTTTGGAAAAATAAGCGCCCGGATCCGTCGAGCATAAAATCGCTTCGGACAAGGACGCACAGGCGCGAACATCCAGCCGCGACGATTTTCCACCCTGTATCAGGTGCGCCGCGCCGTTGACGCCGACAAAGCGTTCACCCAGCACAGGCTGGTCGAGAAGACCCAGCACCGGCTTGCCGTCCTGTTCCAGCGCGATCAGTGAACCCCATTCATGCCGCCCGGTGATAAAGGCGCGGGTGCCGTCGACGGGGTCGAGAATCCAGCGATAACCGGACGTGCCTTTCTGCTCGCCATATTCCTCGCCCAGAATCGCGTCCTGCGGCCGCTCACGGGCCAGCAGATCGCGGATGGCCCGCTCCGCGCCCTTGTCCGCTTCGGTCACCGGATCGAAATCATGACGGCCTTGTTTGTGCGCGACATCGATGCGCTGGCGGAAAAGCGGACGGATAACCTCGCCCGATGTGTCGGCCAGGCGGTTGGCAAAAGCGATCAGCGTGTCGTCAACCGGCATGGCAATTCCTCATTTCCCGAAACTATACCGCACGCCGGCCTGCAAGGCTCAAGACCAGCCAGCCCAGAAGACCGGAAATCAGGGACCCCGCCAGCACGCCCAATTTGGCGCCGGTTTGCGCATCGGCCTGCGTAAAGGCCAAGGCGCCGATGAACAGTGAAATGGTGAAACCGATGCCGCACACCATCGACACGCCATAGATGTGAAGCCAGCCGGTTTTTTCGGGCAGGCTGCCCAACTTGAATTTCACGCCCAGCCACGCCGCGCCGAACACGCCGATCTGCTTGCCCAGCACCAGCCCTGCGGCAACGCCGAGCGTGATAGGCTCGGCCAAACTCTCAAGCCGCATACCGGTAAAGGACACACCGGCATTGGCGAAAGCGAAGAGCGGCACGACGGCGAACGCCACCCAGTTCGCCAATCCATGTTCCAATTTCTGTGCCGGCCCGGCGGGGATCACAAAAGCCAGCACCACGCCCGCCAAGGTGGCGTGCAGACCGGATTTCAGAACAAAGAACCAGAGCAATGCCCCCAGCAGCAGATAAGGCGCCAGCCGCATCACCTTCAGCCGGTTCAGCACGATCAGCGCGCCAAGCGTCAGTGCCGCCAAACTCAAGAACAACACGGAAAGCCCGGAGCCATAGAACAACGCGATGATCAGAACGGCCAAAAGATCGTCGATGATCGCCAGCGCGGCGAGAAAGATCTTGAGCGAAGCGGGCGCAGCCGACCCCAGCATCGCCAGCACGCCCAGCGAAAAGGCGATATCGGTGGCGGTGGGAATGGCCCAGCCCTGCAGGGCAGCGGGATTGGTGCGATTGAACGCGACATAGATCAGCGCGGGCGCGACCATCCCGCCCAAGGCGGCCAGACCCGGCAGCGCGCGGCTGGGCCAGGTGGCAAGCGCCCCGCCGGTGAGTTCGTGTTTGATCTCCAGCCCCACCAGCAGGAAGAACAGGGCCATCAGCCCGTCATTGATCCAGTGCAGGATGCTGAGACCGCCCAGATACGTATCCAATGTCCCGAAATAGAGCGGGGCGGAAAAGCCAAGATTGGCCGCCGCCAGCGCCAGGACGGTGGTGCCCAGCAGCAATACGCCGCTGGCCGCTTCGCTTTGGAAGAATCGCTCGAACATCGTGGAGACGATGCTAGTGCATGATTGCGTCCCTTTGAACGCAACCATGCTCTGGAGCATGCGCCCGCCTCTCGGCGGGAATTACAGTACGCCCGCCTCTCGGCGGGGCTTAGGCCTCCGCGGCCTGCTTGGCGCGCTTGCGTAAGTGCGGCAGCAATTCGCGCTTGCGCAGACGGATGTTCAGCGGCGTCACTTCCACCAGCTCGTCATCTTCGATGTACGCCATCGCCTGTTCCAGGGTCATGGGCACGATCGGGGTCAGCTTCACCGCCTCGTCCTTCGAGGTGGTGCGGATGTTGGTGAGCTGCTTGGACTTGAGCGGATTGACGTCCAGATCATTGTCCTTGGCGTTCTGGCCGATGATCATGCCTTCATAGACCTTGGCGCCGGTGCCGATGAACAGCTTGCCGCGCTCTTCAATGTACCAGAGGCCATAGGTCACCGCTTCGCCCTGCTCGGTCGAGATCAAGACGCCATTGGTGCGGCCGCCGACGCTGCCCTTGTGCGGGGCATAATCCAGGAACATGCGGTTCATCACGCCGGTGCCGCGCGTGTCGGTGAGGAATTCGCCGTGATAGCCGATCAGGCCGCGTGCCGGAGCATGGAAGACAATACGGGTCTTGCCCGCGCCGGTGGGGCGCATGTCGGTCATTTCGCCCTTACGGGTGGAAATCTTCTCGATGACGATGCCGGTATAGGCGTCGTCCACATCGACCGTGACTTCCTCGATCGGCTCCATCCGCTCGCCATTGATGGTCTTGAACAAGACGCGCGGACGGGAGATCGAAAGCTCAAAGCCTTCGCGGCGCATGGATTCGATCAAGACGCCGAGCTGCAATTCACCCCGGCCCGCCACTTCGAAAGCGCCTTCGCCGGTTTCGGCGACCTTGAGCGCGACATTGCCTTCGGCTTCGCGCATCAAGCGCTCGCGGATGACGCGGCTCTGCACCTTGTCGCCTTCGCGGCCCGCATAGGGGCTGTCATTGACGGCCAGGGTCATCGCCAGGGTCGGCGGATCGATGGGGTGCGACGGGATCGGCGCGTCCACATTCAGATCGCACAGCGTGTCGGCAACGGTGGCGTCTTCCAGACCGGCAATGGCGACAATGTCGCCGGCTTCGGCGCGGTCCACCGGCACGCGGGCCAGACCACGGAACGCCAACAGCTTGGTGACGCGGGTCTTCTCGATGACCTCGCCTTCGCGGTTCAGCGCTTTGATGTTGCGATTGGTGGTGATCACGCCCGATTCGATACGGCCGGTGAGAATACGGCCCAGGAAGTTGTCGGCTTCCAAGGTGGTGACCAGCATCTTGAAGGGATGCTCTTCGCTGGCCAGAGCCTGCGGCTTGGGCGCGGGCACATCGTCCACGATCAGCTGGAACAAGGGATCGAGATTCTTGCGCTCGTCTTCCAGTTCCTTCACCGCCCAGCCATTGCGGCCCGACGCATAGAGGTAATGGAAGTTCAGCTGATCGTCATTGGCTTCCAGCGCCAGGAACAGATCGAAGATCGATTCCAGCGTTTCCTTGGGCTGCGCATCGTGACGGTCGATCTTGTTGATGACCACGATGGGCTTGAGGCCCAGTTTCAAAGCCTTGGAAAGCACGAATTTGGTTTGCGGCATGACGCTTTCGGCCGCGTCCACCAGCAGCACCACACCATCGACCATCGACAGGATGCGTTCGACTTCGCCGCCGAAATCGGCGTGGCCGGGCGTGTCCACCGTGTTGATGCGGGTGCCGTTCCATTCGACGCTGGTGCATTTGGCCAGAATGGTGATCCCGCGCTCGCGCTCCTGGTCGTTGGAGTCCATGGCGCGCTCGGCCATGTGCTGGTTCTCGCGCACCGAGCCGGATTGCTTCAGGAGCTGGTCGACCAGGGTGGTTTTGCCATGGTCGACATGGGCGATGATGGCGATGTTACGGATATTCATGGGGGGCACGGGCTCTGGCTGGGAAGGCCGGGCTTATAGACGCCCCCTGTAAGAGCTGCAATCGGCACGGCAAAAGTCGCAACGCCATAAAATAATAACAATGATTTCAGCATGTTAATGAAAGATTCGGCTGTATACAGGGCATTGTCACCGTCTTTTCGGGACAATTGTGAGATGATTTTGCCCTATAGAAGGCCATAATAGAGAGCGCCGACCATCGCTAAAGCCGTGCAGGGCTTGAAAAATCTCCGCCCTGGGCGTGAGGTGAGCGAAATTTCTGATGTAAATTGTTGTCCCGGCCGAAGGGAGTGTTGGCGGCGTCTATTCGGTGTAGAGGACACGGCAATGCGTATCGCATTGTCGCAAAGACATGACAGGGAGTGCCAGAGACTGTCTCGGCAGTCGGGCTTGGGAAAGATCTTATGAATATGCAGGTGACGCCGCCAACGTCTGATCGTGACGTGTCGGGCCATAAATCAGGTCAAGGCGCAGGTTCCGCGCGCCGTTTTCTCCTCGGCGGTATCGCGCTCGTGGCGGTGCTGGGCGGATATTATTATTGGTCGCATGCGGGCAACAAAGCCCCTGCGCGCCGCCCGATGGCGGCGCCCGTGCATGTCGCCGCCGTTGTCCAGCGCGACATGGAAGTGGTGGAGCACACTATCGGTACCGTCGTCGCCAATTCGACCGTCTCGGTCACGGCGCGCGTCCAGGGTCAGCTCACCAAGGCTTACTTCAAAGAAGGCCAGATGGTGAAGGAAGGCGATCTTCTGTTCGAGATCGATCCGCGCCCCTATCAGGCGGTCTACGACAATGCGGTGGCCACCTTGGCGTCCGCCAAAAGCACGGCCGACCGCAACCAGCGCCTGGTGGCGGAAAACGCCATCTCGCCGCAGCAGAACGAAACCGCCCAGGCCGCCTATCTTCAGGCCAAGGCCAATGCGGAAGCCGCGCGTCTCAATCTGGAATTCACCAAAATCCGCTCGCCCGTTGACGGCAAGACCGGCCCGATCCTGTTGCAGCCGGGCAATCTTGTGTCGGTCAATGGCCTGACCGCGCCGCTGGTCACCATCACGCAGATCCGGCCGATCAAAGTGTCGTTCAATCTGCCGCAATCGGATTTGCCGCGCATTCAGGCCCGCGCGCGCCAGGCCGGACTGACCGCGACGGTCAATCTGCACGATCTGGGCGGCCAGGACGTGACCGCGCCGGTCAATTTCGTCAGCAATGCCGTCAGCAACAGCGCCGGCACCATCGAGCTGCGCGCTACCTTCGCGAACGAAGACGATGCGTTGGTTCCAGGTCAGCTGGTGGATGTCACCGTGGCGTTGGCTCACCTTCAACGCGCCATCGTGGTGCCCCGCGTGGCGGTCAATATCGGCCCCGACAGCCAATATGTGTACGTCGTGACGCCCGCCAATGTGGTCGAACAACACACCGTGAAGGTTCTGTTCGACGATAACGTCAACATGGCGGTGCTGAGCGACATCAAACCGGGCGACCGCGTGATCACCGATGGTGCGTTGCGCGCACTGCCCGGCGGCAAGGTGACCGTCGCGCGCGAAACCCGCGCGCATGGCGCAACTCCGGGACCGGCCGATGGCGCCGTGAAGCCGGCAGGCGCCAAGGGGACCAAAAGCGCCCAAGCAAACGCACAGTAGAAATTTCGTCGAAAGCGGCTGACTGGCCATGAACATCTCGCGCATCTTCATCGAGCGTCCTGTCTTCACCACGCTGTTCATGGCGGCGTTGGTGATCTTCGGCGTCTTTGGTTACACCACGCTGCCGGTCAGCGACCTTCCCAATGTCGATTTCCCGACCATCCAGGTCAGCGCCAGTCTACCCGGCGCCGACCCGGACACGATGGCATCGGGCGTTGCCGCGCCGTTGGAAAATCAATTCTCCACCATCGCCGGCATCGACTCGATGACCTCGACCTCGCGTCAGGGTTCGACCAACATCACCATCCAGTTCACGCTGGATCGTAACATCGATGCCGCCGCCCAGGACGTGCAGGCGGCGATTTCCGCCGCCCAGCGCCAGTTGCCGCGTTCGATGCCGCAGCCGCCCACCTTCCGCAAGGTGAACCCGGCCGACTTCCCGATCATGTTCATCTCGATGTCGTCGGACACGATCTATCGCACCGCGCTGGACGAATATGCCGAGACATTGCTGGCCCGTCAGCTTTCCACCATCAACGGCGTCGCCCAGGTCGGCGTGTTCGGCAATTCCAAATACGCCGTGCGCATTCAGGCGGACCCCGATGCGCTGGCGGCTCGCCAGATCGGCATCGACACGCTGTCGAACGCCATCGCCGCGGCCAACGTCAATCAGGCGACCGGCGCGATCAACGGCAATGTGCAATCCCAGACCATTCACGCCAACGGTCAGCTCAACAACGCGGCGGACTTCGCCGGCCAGATCATCGCCTATCGCGACGGCGCGCCCGTGCGCCTCAAAGATGTCGCCACGGCGGTCGACGGTTTGGAAAATCCCTATGGCGGCAGCTGGTACAAAAACCGCCGCACCATCGGCCTGGCGATCAGCCGTCAGCCGGGTTCCAACACGGTCGGCGTGATCGACGCGGTCAAGGCCGTGCTGCCGAAATTCCAGGAAGGCCTGCCCCCGGCGGTCAAGCTGGAAGTGATGTACGACCAGAGCGTCAATATCCGCAATTCGATCGAAGACGTGCAGACCACGTTGCTGATCGCCGGCGCGCTGGTCGTGGGCGTGATCTTTGTCTTCCTGCGCCGCGTGTCCGCCACCGTCATCCCGTCATTGGCGCTGCCGATTGCGGTGATCGCGACCTTCGCCGGCATGAGCATGCTGGGCTTCAGCCTCGACAATCTTTCGCTGATGGCGCTGACGCTTTCGGTCGGCTTCGTGGTCGACGACGCCATCGTCATGCTTGAGAACATCGTCCGGCACATCGAAATGGGCGAAAAGCCCTACGAAGCCGCGATGAAGGGTTCGACCGAAATCGGCTTCACCATCCTGTCGATGACGATCTCGCTGGCGGCGGTGTTCATTCCCATCGTCTTCATGGGCGGCATTGTCGGCCGGCTGCTGCACGAATTCGCCGTCACCATCATCATCGCGATCCTGTGCTCGGGCGTCATCTCGGTCACGCTCACGCCAATGCTCTGCGCCCGCATCCTCAAGGACGAGCATGGCGTGACGCACAACGCCTTCTATCGCTGGAGCGAAAATACCTTCAACGCGATGCAGGATGCCTATAACCGCACCCTGACCTGGAGCCTCAATCACCGCCGCGTGATCCTGGGCCTGTTCGTGCTGTCGGTGTTGGCGTCGGGCCTTCTGTTCATGAAGATGCAACAGGACTTTCTGCCCGCCGACGATACCGGCCGCCTGACCGGCCAGATTCAGGCCCAGAACGGCACCTCGTCCGATCAGATGTACCGCTATCTGGATCAGGTCTCGCGCATCATCAATGCGGACCCGAATGTCGAAGGCGTGTTCGGCCAGATTCAAGGCGGCAACGGCACCGCCGGTTCCAATGGCGGCTTCCTCAACATCATCGTGCTGAAGCCGCTGCGCGAGCGCAAACTTTCGGCCGACGAGATCATTCGCGAGCTTCGGCCCAAGCTGAACCACATTCCGGGCATCAACGTCTTCATCACCAATCCGCCGTCCATCCGCATCGGCGGCCGCGGATCGCGCTCGCAATATCAATATACGATGCAGGCTCTGGACCTGAAGGAACTGCAAGACGTTTCGGGCCGGTTGATGACGGAGATGCGGGGCATGTCCGCCTTTGTCGACGTCAATTCCGACCTCGACGATGTGATGCCGGCGGTGCAGGTCAAGATCAACCGCGACCGCGCCGCAGCGCTGGGCGTTTCGGCGCAGCAGATCGAAACCGCGCTGGGCGAAGCCTTCAGCGGCACACAGATCTCGCAGATCAACACCTCGGCCAACCAGTATCAGGTGATCGTGGAACTGCTGCCGAAATTCCAGGCCAGCCCCGCCGCGTTGCAACGGCTCTACATCACCTCCACCAGCGGTCAGCTGGTGCCGCTGTCCGCCGTCACCACCGTGCTGGCGGGCACGCAGCCGCTCACCGTCAATCACTCCGGTCAGGTACCGGCGGTGACGATCTCGTTCGACTTGCCCCCGGGTAAGACCTTGTCGGACGCGGTGACCGCGATGGCCCAGGCCAGCCAAGCCATCGGCGTGCCGGATTCGATCCAGGCTTCGTTCCAGGGCACGGCTGCGGCGTTCCAAAGCTCGACCCAGAATATGGGCATGCTGCTCTTCATCGCGATGATCGTGGTCTACATCATCCTGGGCATTCTGTATGAGAGCTTCATTCACCCGCTCACCATCCTGTCGGGCCTGCCTTCGGCGGCGGTCGGCGCGCTTCTCACGCTCTTCATCGCGGGCCTGCCGCTGACGCTCTATGCCTTTGTCGGCATGATCATGCTGATCGGTATCGTGAAGAAGAACGCGATCATGATGATCGACTTCGCATTGGAGCGGCAGCGCTCCTCGGGCATCTCGCCGGAACAGGCGATCTATGAAGCCGCGCTCACCCGCTTCCGCCCGATCATGATGACCACCATGGCGGCGATGATGGGCACGCTGCCCATCGCGCTGGGCTTGGGCGCGGGCGCGGAATCCCGCCGCCCGCTGGGCCTGTGCGTGGCAGGCGGCCTGCTTCTGTCGCAGCTGCTGACGCTCTACATCACGCCGGTGATCTACACCTATCTCGACCGGCTCGGCTCCCGCTTCTCGATCTTCGGCGGCAAGCGCGATGCGTCGGGGACCGTGGCGCCCGCCGAATAAACGGCTTGAGACGTCAAAAGGCCGGGACCGAGAAATCGGCCCGGCCTTTTTCATTTAAAGCCAACCTTCTTGTTTAAAGAATATCCGCGTTCGCGCGGGCCGACGGCTTCAGCCGGTCGAAGGCGCTCACCAGAAACAGTCCGGCCAGATAGCCGCCCAGATGCACTTGCCAGGCGATCGATACCGCCGTGCCGCCGATGCCCAATCCGGCCAGTCCGGCCACCAGATTGATCCCCATCCAGATCGCGGTGAAGAGCAGGATCTGGCGCGAGAAAATCGGCGAAAGCTTTTCGCGGGCAGGATGCGCCCAGGGCGCCTGGGTCGGCAACAAACGAAGTCCCGCCGCCATCAATCCGGAGATTGCGCCCGAAGCGCCGATCACCGGAACCGGCGAACCCCAATTGAATGCCAGATGGGTCAGCGCACCCGCCACACCGCAGGTCAGAAAGAACAGCAGGAACAAAAAGCCGCCCAGCCGCCGCGCCACGATAGGACCGAAGGCGAGCAGCCACAGGCTGTTGATCAGAAGATGGGTGAGGTCGTTATGCAGCGCCATATAGCTGACGAAAGGCACGGCCTGCGCCAGCCAGTCATCGGGAATGGCGTTGCGCGCCGCCAGAAAGGCCGGGCTGTAGCGCGCCGGATTGAACGCAAACTGGTCGATCATCTCCGCCGAAAGATGCGGCGGCATCATCGCGCGCGCGCCATGCGCCGCGACCAGAAGCGCAATCAGGCTGATGACCACCGCGGGAGCCCGGAACACGGGTTGGCGGGTCCAGGGGTCCGGCGATTGAGGCTGGAGAAAGGCCATAGCCGGGAATGTAAGCATTCCCTGTGGCCGCGCAAATCGGCCGCCGTAAGGCCGGTTTTCCGGGCCCGCGCCGCGTGCCATGCTGACCGCGATGGGGCGAAAATCCGATCCGGCCTGGGTTTGGATGGCGGGCGCATTTGGCAGCGCGCTGGCGCTTGCCGCCGCTATTCTGGGCACGCGCGGCACCGGCTTCCCGGCCTTGAGCCTGGCCTTGCGCATGACGGCGCGCTGGTCGTTCCTGTTCTTCTGGCTGGCCTATACCGGCGGCGCGATGGCACGCCTGTTCGGTCCTGCCTTTGCCGGGCTGGCGCGCAAGAAGCGCGAATTGGGATTGTCCTTCGCCGCCGCCCATCTGGTTCACGCCGGTCTTATCGTCTGGCTGGGCATCGCGTCGGATCAGGTGCCGTTGCAAGGCTGGGTGCGCTGGTTCTTTTTGGCCGCGCTGTTCGTCACATACCTTCTGGCGATGCTGTCCTTTGGCGCGGGACCGCGCCTGATCGGCCGGGCGTGGCGGCCTCTCCTGTTTCTGGGCACAAGCTTTATCCTGCTCGCCTTCGGGCGGGATTTTGTGCAGGGCGCGTTGGACAGCGATGTCGCCGATTGGCGTTACGCGCTCGCCTATGTGCCCTTCTCGATGCTGACCCTGGCCGCTGGGTTGTTGCGGGTCGCGGCCTTCCTGCAGCGAACCCGGTTACGCCTGGCGTGAGGCCGCCTGTGCCGTGATGGCACAAACCTTCCTCGTACCCCGCCGTCCCGCACCGTCCCGGAGCAATCCTAACCCCAGGGAACTTTGGCGTTTACCGGGAATCTCCGCGCCGGGCCCGCTTCTTCCAGCCAGAGCCTATGCTTAACGCAAATTAAGGCTTGGCATGGCGGTTGCTCTGTTGGACGCGAGCCATTGGGAACGCGCCATGACTTTTTCCAGGATTTTGCCGGTTGCGGTCTGCGCCGTGCTTGGCCTCGTCTCCGCCGCCCAGGCGGGCGATTGGACCAATTCGGCCAGCTATAACGGCATCGGCGCGGCCACCCAGAACACGCCCTCCAATTTTTCGCTTCGCGACGGCAACGGCAACCTCACGGTGGTCAATGGCCAGTTTGTGGGCTCCAGCTACAGCAGCAGCGGCGCCCAATCGGCCAGCGCCTATGCCGGCGGCGTCGGCATGGTGGGCGGACAACAAATGACCGGCCAGGCCACCGCCATCGGCAATTCGCTCAATGTGGTCGTGGTCGGCAACCACAACACCACGGTGGTGGATTCCAGCCAGATCAACAACGGCAACCAGACCGCGACCGCGGCGCTGAACGCCAAGAATTGAAGAAGCACCCATGACGCCGCGCGGACGCAAACATCTTCTGAAGCCTTTGGTGGTGATCCTGACCGGATTGGCGCTGCAAGGCTGCATCAGCCCCTCCGCCGACTCCATCGGGCGCTACACCTCGCCCATCGGCGGCTCACCCGTGATCTCGAACGAGACGCCTTATTCCGCATCGCTGCGTTGCATGTCGGGTGTGGTCGGTCAGCATCCGGTGCGCATCGCGATCGGCCAGATCGCCGATTATACCGGCAAAATGGAAGCCGATGGCTCGGGCCGCAAAGTGACGGCAGGCGCCGCCTTGATGGCAATGACGGCGTTCTCCAAATCCGGCGTGCATATGGTCGAGCGTTTCGACACATCGGTCGCGGAACTGGAACTGAAATACGCCAACAACAAGCTGATCGGCGACGACAAGAATCCCAATGACGGCGATTTCCGCAAGATCATGGCCGGGTCGATCCCCGGCTCCGATTATTATGTCGTGGGCGGCATCACCGAATTGAACTTCAACATCCGTTCCGAGAATGCCAGCGGCACCGGTGGCGGCACCGCCACCAACGCCACCACCGGCACCTTGGGAGGCGCGATGTATGTGATGAATGTCGGGCTGGATCTGCGACTGGTGAACACCAGCACGCTCGAAGTGGCTGACGTGATTTCCTACCAGAAGCAGATCATTGGCCGCCAGATTTCGGCGGGTGTGTTCGACTTCCTGGGCACCAATTTCTTCGATATCAGCGCCGGCGAAAGCGCATTGGAGCCGGTTCAGCTCGCGGTGCGTTCGGTGATCGAGCGCGCAGCGCTGGAAATGATCACCCGCATCTATCGCATTCCGGCGGGCGGCGTCTGCAGCACACTCAATTCCCCGAACGACCCGTTGGGTGATCGCAACAGTCCCTATCCCTATCAGGCGTCGAACCAGCCGGGCCCCGCCATCCGGCCTGCCGCCTATTCCATGGAGAACAGCAATGAAGCGCGTCAGAACCCTTATCGCGGCTACAGCAGCGGTGACGCTGTCGGCGACGTTCGCCTGCGCGGGCGGTACTAATTCGTCCGGCAGCAACATCATCAACGGTCAGATCAATCTTCAGTCGCAATTCTCCAATCTGACCGGCAATGTCGATGGCGTGGCGGGTGATGCGGTGGCGCAAAGCACCGCCGCCGGCAACATGATCGACATCTTCACCATGAACAACACGCGGGTTCAGAACAGCCAGATCGTGGGTCCGGGCTCGGCCATCGACAGCAACGTCAACGCCAACATCTCCAATGTCTGGGGCTCGACCAGCGTCAGCAGCCAGGCAATCTGCAACGGCGCCAGCGTTTCGACCGATCCGACACTGACCGCCGTCAATTCCTATCAACGCTGCGATTCTTCCGACCCCTCGACATCGATCAAAGCAAATATCGGTGGGGTTGGCGGCGATGCCATGGTGCAGGGCCTGTCCATCGGCAACAGCTTCGAAGCCGACACCAATGCGCGGAACATGCCGATCGTGTCCAAGCAGATCAACAATTCCATGACCACATCGACCGTACACGCCAACGTCTCGGACGTTGGCGGTTCGACGGCTCTGACCTCCAGCGCCATCGGCAACACGGGGCAGATTATACATTACGGAAGTAATTAACCCCCTCCGCCCTTCGCAGCTTACTTTTGCGCGCCGGCTGACGCCTGCGCGCAATAAGCGCTGCTACGGGCACCTCCCCCGCCAACGCGCTTTCGCGCGCGCAGGGGAGGCGGGCCGGAGCCAAGACGCACTGGCCTAGCGTTTTGAGGCTGGAAATAGTATTTCCAGCCTCATGTCCGCCCTGCCCATTGATCTGGATGCCTTCGACGCTACGCCGCTGACGCGCGAGCCGTTTCCGTTTCTCATGGTGCCGCGCTTTGTGCGCCAGGACGCCATGGGCGCGATCAA
>DASYDX010000091.1:0-4025 GCA_036499345.1 Rhizomicrobium sp. | reverse complement strand
TTCCAGAATTATTTCCGCCTCTACAAAAAGCTGGCGGGCATGACCGGCACCGCCATGACGGAAGCGGCGGAATTCATGGACATCTACAAGCTCGATGTCCGTGACATTCCCACCAATGTGCCGGTGGCGCGTATCGATTACGACGATGAAGTCTATCGCAGCGCCGACGAGAAGAATGACGCCATCGTCAAGCTGGTGGAAATCTGCCGCGCCAAGGGCCAACCCATTCTGGTCGGCACCACATCGATCGAGAAATCAGAACAGCTTTCCGAACTGATGAAGAAGGCCCGCATTCCGCACAATGTGCTGAACGCGCGCTATCACGAACAGGAAGCCTTCATCGTCGCTCAGGCGGGCGTGCCGGGCGCCGTCACCATTGCCACCAATATGGCGGGCCGCGGCACGGACATTCAGCTGGGCGGCAACGCCGAAATGCGCATCGGCCACGAGTTGGCCGAAGTGACCGATCCGGCGGAACGCGAAGTGCGTATCCAGGCGATCCGCGAGGAAGTCGCCGTCAACAAACAGACAGCCTTGGCCGCGGGCGGCCTTTATGTCATCGGCACCGAACGCCATGAAAGCCGGCGTATCGACAATCAGCTGCGCGGCCGGTCGGGCCGTCAGGGCGATCCCGGCGCCTCCAAATTCTTCCTGTCACTGCAGGACGATCTGATGCGCATCTTCGGATCGGAACGGATGGATGCGGTTCTCACGCGTCTGGGCCTGGAGCCAGGCGAAGCCATCACCCATCCCTGGGTCAACAAGGCCCTGGAAAAAGCGCAGCAGAAAGTCGAAGCGCGCAATTTCGAAATCCGCAAGAACATCCTCAAATATGACGACGTTCTCAACGATCAGCGCAAAGTAATCTTCGATCAACGCAAAGAAATCATGAATTCCGAGGATGTCTCGGATCAGATCGCCGATTTCCGCGAAGATGTGGTGGAAGCTCTGGTTGCGCGCCACATCCCGGAAAAGGCCTATGCCGAGCAATGGGATGCCCCCGGCCTGCATGACGAGGTCGCCAAGATCTTCGCCATCGACCTTCCCATCGTGGATTGGACCAAGGAAGAAGGCATCGCCGACGAGGAAGTCCGGGAGCGCATCCAGAAAGCCGTCGATACCCGCGCTGCCGAACGTGCCGCCAATTTCGGCCTCGATGTCACGCGCTATGTCGAGAAGGCCATCCTGCTGCAGACGATCGACACCAATTGGCGCGAGCATATCGTCAACCTCGACCACCTTCGCCAATATGTCGGCCTGCGCGGCTATGGTCAGCGCGACCCGCTTAACGAATATAAGAGCGAAGCGTTCGAACTGTTCGAAGCCCTGCTCGGCAAGCTGCGCAGCGAGACCATCGAACAATTGATGCATGTGCAGATCCAGACCGGCGAACCGCCGCCGGACATGGAGCCGCGCCCTCTGCCGCCGATGCAGGCCAGCCATATCGACCCGTTGACGGGCGAGGACGAAATGGCGGAGTCGCAGTTCCGCCAGATGCCCAATGGCCCCGTCGATCCCAATGATCCGGAGACCTGGTCCAAGGTTCAGCGCAATGCGCTCTGCCCCTGCGGATCGGGCCGCAAATACAAGCACTGCCACGGATCGCTGTCTTAAAGACCGGAAAGTTGCGCTTCGGCGCTGACTGGCGCGTTATGTGGACGGACTGCGGGGAGATCTGGCCGTGCTGACCGAACACAAGTCCGATGGCAAACTCGTTTGGGTCGATCTTTGCGAGCCCACCGAAGCGGAAATCGCGCGCGCGTGCGACGATTACGGCCTCGACATCCCGCCGCGCGATCAGTTGGAGGAAATCGAATTCTCCAGCCGCCTGCAATATGAGGACGGCGTCTTCACCATCTCGCTGCCGGTCACACCCCATGCGAAGAATGGCGATGAGGACGTCACCTCCCCCCTGGGTTTCGTCCTGACCAAAGACCTGCTGGTCACGGTTCGCTTCGCCCATCTCCACACCTTTCCCGCCATCATCAAGCGCGTGGAACGGCGCCCGCGCACCGCGCCCGACATCTTCATGGTGATCATCGAAGCTCTGGTGGATTACGGCGCCGACCGGTTGGAAGAATTGCGCGCCGAAGCGCTGGCGGTTTCCAACCGCGTCTTCCACAAACAGATGCGATCGCGGCAACAAACCAACGTCAAACGCACCAACAGAATGCTGCGCGATACGTTGGTGGAGATCGGCGATATGGGCGAGCGGCTGTCCTATACCCGCGATACGTTGCTGGTGATGCAGCGCGCCGTGCCCTTCGTCGCCGAGCATGGCAATGGCTGGCTGGGCGATCCGGTGAAGGCCCGGTTAAAGATGGCGGGCAGCGATGTGCAATCGCTCAATGATTACGAAGTTCATTTAACCGACAAATTGCAATTTCTGCTGGATGCCGCGCTGGGCTTTATCAACACCGAACAGAATGACCTGTTCAAAGTTCTGACCATCGCTTCGGTGGTGGGCATTCCGCCCACCTTCATTGCCAGCATGTACGGCATGAATTTCCACAATATGCCGGAGCTGAGTTGGGCCTGGGGCTATCAATGGGGCCTGTTCCTGATTCTGCTGTCCACTGTGATTCCGATTGTCTGGTTCAAATTCCGCGGCTGGTGGTAGTTGCCTGAGGACTTGTGTTGGCGCCGCCGCGCGTCCTGACGCTGCCGCTAAGACGCTCGCAGCGGGTTCAAATTCCGCGGCTGGTGGTAACTTCCTTGGTGCGTGCCGCGCCGCGCATTCCGGCAGGATTGGCGTTCGCACCTGCGCAAATCTGGCACAGAAAAAGCCGCGCCGGATAAGCTTTTTCCATCATGCCGCAGTGCGGGATATTGCAGATTTTTCGCAGTAAGATACGATGAGCCGTTAGCGGATTTCTGTCCGCGGCTTGGGGTTAAATTCGGAAAATGAGGTGTGTGATGCGCTTCGGTATGTCCGCCGCCATTGGTGCGGCGCTTGCTGTTGCTTGTGCAATTCCCGCGGAAGCGGCTTCGATCGGTGAAAAGACCGCCGAGAAACAGGCGGAGATCCCCACCTGCACCCACAAGATCGGCACCCTCGCCGTCCGCGAACCGCAGAACCGTTGGTGGGACGGATTGGGCCTGGAATCACCGGAAGCGCTTCTCAAAGTTTTTGTGATGAAGTCGGGTTGCTTCACCCTCGTTGATCGCGGCAAAGGTTTTGAACTGGCGCAGCAGGAACGCGCGCTCGCCAGCGGCGGCACCTTGCAACAAGGCTCCAATGTCGGCATGGGCCAGGTGCGCGCTGCCGATTACATTCTGGTGCCGGACATCGTGACCAAGAACGGCAATGCCAGCGGCACCAATATCGGTGGCATTCTGGGCGGCTTCATCGGCGGCGGCGTCGGCGCTCTGGTTTCGAGCATCAACATTTCGTCCAAGACGGCCGACGTGATTCTCACGATCACCAATGTGCGGACGTCCGAGCAACAGGCGATGGAAGAAGGCCATGGCTCCAAGACAGATCTCGGCATCGGCTTTGGCGGCGGCTGGGGCGGTTGGGGCGGCTTCGGCGGCGCCGGCATTTCCAGTTATCAGAATACGGCCATCGGTCAGGTGGTGGTGCTGGCCTATATCGACGCCTACGCCAAGCTGGTGGGTGATCTGGGCGGCTTGGGGACCAACGCCTCGGCGGAAGCGCCGACCCAGGCGGTCACCATGGCGCGCCAGGGCCGCATGTATGCCAAGGCCGACACCAAATCCAAGCTGGTGCGCCCGCTGGACCCCGGCATGTTGCTCTATCCCACGGGCGAGAAAGATGGCGTGTGGTGGGAAGTGAAGGACGAGCTGGGTAATCAGGGCTGGGTGTCGTCGCTGAGCTTTGGTCTGGCGAAGTGAGCTATGGTCGCCGCGAAGCGGCGATGATTTGGTTCAGTGAACCAAATTAAATGGCGAACGCGCCGAGCTTGAGCGAGGCGTCGCGCTTGAGAGAATAAAAAAGGCCCGCGATTTCGCGGGCCTTTTTGTTTGAGCTGCGCAGAAGCGCGAACTTACAACCCTCGCCCCAT
>DASYDX010000090.1:0-6689 GCA_036499345.1 Rhizomicrobium sp. | reverse complement strand
AGCCCCAAGCACCGGGCGCGGCGAGAATGGGAATTGCCGCTTTCTCACCTTCCTCGCATCGCCGAACATTGTTCGGCGCGGAAAATCCAATTTTCCTGCACGCCTTTCTATCTGGAGGCGGTGTCCGAACTGGCGCCCTTCGTCGATTTCTACAAGGTCGCGTCCTACGAACTGCTGGTGACAGACTTGCTCAAAGCTTGTGCCCAGACCGGAAAGCCCGTGGTGCTGTCCACCGGCATGGCGACGCTGGATGAAATCACCGCCGCCGCCCGCACTTTGCGCGATGCCGGCGCGACGGACGTCAATCTCCTGCATTGCGTGTCCGCCTATCCGACACCCGCAGCAGAGGCCAATCTCTCCGCCATCGAAACCATCCGCAGCGCGATCGGGCTTCCCACCGGCTGGTCCGATCACACGCGCCGTCCCGCCGTGATCGAACGCGCCGTGCATCGCTGGGGTGCGCGCGTCGTAGAATTCCATCTCGATTTGGATGGCAAGGGCGCCGAATATGCGGCGGGCCATTGCTGGCTGCCGCACGAAATCGCGCCCGTGATTGCGCGCATCCGCGAAAGCTTTGTCGCCGACGGCAGCGGGTTCAAAGAGCCGCAACCGTCCGAAGCCTCCGACCGCGAATGGCGCGCTGATCCCGCGGACGGCATGCGGCCGCTGAAGCATGTGCGCCTCGCCTACAAGGGCGAAGCCGCGTGAAGCCTTTCTACCCCCTCCGGCCTGCGCACGCTCGAGAGCGTGCTACGGCCACCTCCCCCGCCAGCGCGCTGCCGCGCGCGCAGGGGAGGCGGACCTGAGAGGGCGCACGATGAGCAAGCCTCGCATTGTCGCCATCATTCAGGCGCGCATGGGCTCCACCCGTTTACCGGGCAAGGTGCTGCGCCCGGTCGCGGGGCAACCGCTCCTCTGGCACGTCATCCATCGTCTGAAGGCGTCACGCCTGATTCAGGACATCGCTATCGCCACCACGACCAATCCGCTGGACGAAGCGATTGTGGAATTCGGCGCGGCCCATGGCGTCACTGTGGTGCGTGGACCCGAAGACGATGTGCTGGCGCGTTTCGCGCGGGCCGCCGAACAGACCGACGCAGATATCATTGTGCGGGTTTCCTCCGACGCGCCTTTTCTGGATGCCGGTTTCGTCGATCATCTGGTCGCCAGCATGATCGAACAGGGCGGCGACTATGTGCTGATGGAAGACGGCGTGCCGTGCGCGCATGAGGGCGTTGATCCCTTGACCCGGCGCGGCTTGGACAAGCTGATCCTGGATGCGGGCGACGATCCGGTCGCGCGCGAACATGTCACCGGCTATTTCAAGCTTCATCCCGGTTTCGTTCCGATTGCCCGGGCCAAACCCTATCCATCGCTGGCACGCAGTGGCGGCCGCCTCACCATCGACACGCCGGACGATCTGGCTTTTGTCGAGGCGGTGCATGCCCGGATGCGGGCGCAGGCGGGCGAGGCTTCGCTGGCCGATCTTCTGTTGTTGCTGGAACGTGAGCCCGGGCTGCGCACGATCAACGCGCATGTGAAGCAAAAGCCTTTTCTGCCCTCCAGTGGCCTTGCCCTGATCCGCTGCGATGGCGGCGGAAAATTCGGTTATGGCCATGTCAAACGCATGGTGGCGCTGGCGCGTGCGCTGCGCGATTGCGAAGGCGTCGGCGTGTCTTTCGCGCTGAACGGGACTTCCGACGCGGCATCTCCGATCCGCCGCGCCGGTTTCGATGTCGCAATGGTGGAAACGCAGGACGATCTTGTTCGTCTTGTCGGCATGCAAAAGCCGGACATGCTGATCCTGGACGGCCGCGAAGGGCCGTCCCGGCAGGAAGCGGAAAAACTTCGCACGGATATTCCTATCCTTGCCGTGATCGACGATGGCTCCGATCTCCGGCTTGCCGCTGATTTCGCATATTACCCACCGGTGCCGCAGGCCCGCGCGTTGGACTGGACCGGCGCACGCACAGTCGCTCGCATTGGCTGGGAATGGGCGCTGCTCGGGCTCAATCCGCATCTCACCCCGGTCAATTCGGTAAGCGCCAAGCCGACTTTGCTGGTGGCGATGGGCGGCAGCGATCCGCAAGGACTGACTTTGCGCGCCGCCAAGGCGCTGACGGCACTCGATCCGATCTTCCGCATCCGTTTTGTGATCGGCACCGGCATGGCCGACGCCGCCAAAATCGCCGCCAGTGTGGTGGCGTTGAAACCCAATTATGAAACCGTGGAAGGTGCCGATGATCTGGCTACCGAATACGCGGCTGCCGATCTGGCGCTCTGTGCGTTCGGCGTCACGGCCTATGAACTGGCGGCCTTCGGTGTGCCCGCGATCTATCTCGGGCTCACACCCGATCACGCCCGCTCCGCTGAAGCCTTCGATGCAGCGGGCATGGGATTGTCGCTGGGCGTTGCCTCCGAAATCTCCGACGATCAAATCCTGTCGGCGGTCAAAGCGCTGATGAGCGATGCCGCACGGCGGCGCGACATGCGTCAGGTGGGGCTCGCCACCTTGAGCGGGAATGGCGCGGCCCGGATTGCTGCCGACCTGGCGGCCGCTTTGAAAGAAGAAAAAGCGCCGCTCAAGGCCGCGCGATAACGCTGGTCGCGCTCACAGCCTGGGCAAAAACATCGCGCCAGTCGCCGCGTGCCTTTGGCATAATGCAATGGCAGGACGGCGCCAGCGGCTCGAACGCCTGGCCGAAGGCGGTCCAGCTTGTGTCATAGAGCAGCTTTAAGGTCGGCGTGCCGGTACCGGCGGCCAGCCAGGATACGGCGGTGGGTGCGCTCACAACGATGTCGAGCGCCGACAGCATCGCGGCAGTCCGGTCCAGTTCATTCTTCTGATCCAGCGCGGGCGGCACGATGATGCTGCGGCCGCTGGCTTGTTCCAGTGTGGCGATCTCTTCGGCGGTGGCGTCATACTGGCAAGACACCAGTATGCCTGGCAGATCGCGCAGGAACGCACCCCAACTGTCGAGCGACGCATATTGCACACTGCGATGGCCGCCGGATTTGCCGCTGCGCCAGCAAATCCCGATATGGGGGCCGATCCCGGCGAAGAAATTTTTCCAGTGCGCATGTTCGTCCGCATCCGGAACCAGAAAAGCATGCGGTGCCGGAAAAGATTCGATATCGCTCCGCAGCCAGCGCGGCAGCGATCCCATCAAGGTTACGGCATTGGCGCCGCCAATGGCTTTCAGCCAGCCATAGTCGGCAGTGGCAACGCCATTTTTGTTGGTGAGGCTTTGCAGCCGGATCGTCGCGGCGGGAAAAGACCGCGCCGCCAGCGCGACCAGGCGCGGCTCGCATTCCAAAATCACCGATCCGCCATCCGCTTCGGCCCACGCCAGAAGATCGGGCAACAGGCTGAGGAACATGATCTGGTCGCCCACCCCCTGCTCGGCGCGCACCAGAAGGCGGCTGCGCTTCAGTGGACCGCCGCGCCAGTCCGGCAAATTCAAACTGGTCGCGGGCACCTTGGTCGCGATCTCGCTGCGGGCGGCATAGTCGCGCCAGCCGTCTTTCAGATTGCCGGTCAGCAGATGCAGGATCGCGCGGTTCAGGCGCACTTGCGGGTTTTTCGGCGCCGCCTTGATGGCGCGGTCGTAAAATTCGCGCGCTTCGGCGAATTTGCCGTCATCGGTCAACAGGTCGGCGAGATTGGACAGCGCCGCGGCGCTCCCGGGCGCGGCGGCCAGCGCGGCGCGATAACATTCCGTCGCGTTGATATTGTCGCCGCTTTCGCGCCAGGTCGAACCCAGGGTCAGCAGCAGATCGGGATCGCCCGGATTGCGCGCCAGGGCTGGTTCGAGCAAAGCCTTCGCCGCCTCGAACTGCCCTTCCGCGCGCAGCAGGTTGGCCAGGTTGACCAGGGCTTCGACCCGCTCCGGCTCCTGGGCCAGGACTTTGCGGAAGAATTCGGCGGCAGGCTGCGCCAGACCCAAGGCCCGCGCGGTATTCCCTAGAGCGAACAGTGTTCGGGTGTCATCCGGCTGATCCGCCAGCGCTTTTTCAAAGCAGGCAATGGCCTCCAGATGCCGCCCTTGGGATGACAGCTTCAGGCCCTGGCTGTAAGCAGGAGAGACAGACTGCATCGCATCAGTTTCGACAGACCGGCTTAAGGTCGCGTTAAGCGTGTTTTGTCGCGCACCGGGGGCGATATTTATCGCCGCATTATCCCCGCCTTAACGCTGGAAAAGCGATCCTTCGCGCATGTCAGGCATTGGCGGTTTGGACTCTTCGGTCCTGCTCAACTACTACCAGACGCAATTGACGTCCTCGCCGGCGGCGACGGCCGCGCGCAACGCCCTTGCGAATCAGGCGGGCGCCAACACCGCCACGTCCAAGGACGAGCCGCCATGGCAGCAGACGCAGCTCTCCACCAACGCGCAGACCGCGAAAGTTCTTTCGACCAAGAATTTTCTCGACACGTCGAACGTGCCGCTCACCGCGGGCGCGACAACCGATTCCAAGCTCGAGCAGGACAACCAGAAACTTTTTTCACTCTATAGCGCGGTCAACAATCTCGCCTATCTCGCCAAGTTGGCGCAGGGCTCGGCTTCGACGCCGGGCGTGATGGCGGGCCTCAACACGCGCTTTCAGACGGGCCTGGCGCAGGTTCAGGACTATCTCCAATCCACCAGCTTCAACAATTACACGCTGCAGGCCGCCACGCCTTCCGCCACGGTCAGTTCGACGGCGAATATTTCGCTGGGCGGTTTCACTTACAGCACGCGCCAGCTCGTCACCAATTCGAACATCGACAATCCCGTGCCGGGCCTATCGGCATCGGATCACTTCACCATCACGGTCAAGAAGGGCGGCGTTGCGACCGACGTCGATATCGATCTCAGCCAGGTGCAGGGCTCGCTGACCTTGGGCAATGTGGTCAGCTACATCAATTCCCAGCTTTCGGCGGACGGCTTTGCCACCCGCTTCCAGAAAGTGCAAAAGGGCGGCACCGCGACGTCGAACACCGGCGCGACTTATGGTTTGCAGATTACGCCCGGCGGTGTCGAGCAAGTCTCGCTGTCGGCGGCCTCCACGCCGTCGCTCTATATGGTGGGCAATTCCGGCACCGCCAGTGAAACCAACACCACCACGGCAGGTAAGGCGGGATCGACCAATACCACCACGACCGCCGCCGACCAGACCGGCCGCTTGATCAAACTGTCCAACATTTCCGGCACGCCGACCGCCACGGTCACGGCGACCACCAAGGCCACCAGTGGCACCACCACGGCGGCAGGCACGGTGGTGGATGCCAGCGGCAATATCTATGTCATCGGCAACGCCACCGGCAATTTCGGCAGCCAGCTGAATCAGGGCGACCAGGATTCCTATCTCACCAAATATGATTCCGCCGGCAATGTGGTGTGGCAGAAACTTCTGGGCAGCGCAGGTACCGCCAATGGATATGGCCTGGCGCTCGACCCGTCGGGCGGCGTGGTTGTCACAGGCAGTTCGACTGCGGATCTCGTGCCCGGCGCCGTCGCCGACGGCAATGAGGATTCTTTCGTTGCTCGCTACGACACCAACGGCAACCAGATGTGGATCAAACAGATCCAGACTTTGGCCAACAATCGCTCCAACGCGGTCAGTGTCGATGCCAGCGGCAATATCTATATCGGCGGTTCGGTGGCGGGTTATCCCATCGCCAATCCCGTCAACGGCCAGACCACCATCCCCGGCGGCGTGATCGGCGCGCATCAGACGGCGCAAGGCGGTGTCGATGCCTACGTCGCCAAATTCGATTCCAAGGGCAACCTTGTGTCGGAGAATCAGTTCGGCACCAGCGGCGACGATCAGGTCGCGGCCACGGCCACAGGCTCTGATGGCAGCCTTTATGTCGCGAGCGTGCAGAGCGGTCAGGCCGTGGTCAGCAAATATGCCAATGGCGACATCACCAGCGCGCCGGTCTGGACCGAGACTTTGGGCGCACTCGCCGCGGGTGGCGCGATCGGCGGGCTTACCGTATCGAATGACGGCAAGGTCTATGTTTCCGGCACGACCTCCAACACCAATTTGACGGCGGGCGGGCAGGCGAGTGTTGCCGCCGCTTCCACTGGCGGCATGGACGCGTTCGTTTTTTCGATGACCGACAATGGCGCCAGTGTCAGCGCCGATCATGTTTCTTATGTGGGAACCTCAGCGACCGACCAGGGCGGCGCAGTGACGGTGGGACCAGACGGCACCGTCTATCTTACGGGTTCGACCAAAGGAACGTTCGACGGTCAGCAGCGCAACATTCAGAATGTCACTAATGCGT
Organism: Rhizomicrobium sp.; assembly: GCA_036499345.1. Classification (GTDB taxonomy): domain Bacteria; phylum Pseudomonadota; class Alphaproteobacteria; order Micropepsales; family Micropepsaceae; genus Rhizomicrobium. The sequence goes on along the minus strand of DASYDX010000090.1, from coordinate 418 downwards.
TCGCCACCGCGCTCAATACCGATGGCAGCGTGCGCTGGACCCAGCAATATGGCGGCGCCGACGGTCAATCCACGGGCGCGGGCGTTGCCATCGACACCCAGGGCTCCAGCGTATTGGATGCGCTGGGCTTGCCGCGCGGCGCCATCAATCTCGACCAATCCGTCGATCTTACGTCCCTGACCACTTTGCGGGCTGGCGACACCTTCAAGATCAAGATCGACGGCATCGCGCCGCGCACCACCATCATCACCATCGACAAGGGCGAAACCATCAATTCGCTCTCGACCAAGATCAACGCGCAGCTGGGCGCCATCGGCAAAGCACAAGCCAATTACACAGGCGGCGCCGAAGGCATCCAACTCACCGTCAATCCCGGCCGCACCATCGAATTGATCGCCGGTCCCGCCGACAATGATGC
>DASYDX010000089.1:0-4255 GCA_036499345.1 Rhizomicrobium sp. | reverse complement strand
TCGGGCAGCATGGCCCATTCACCCAATTGGCGGAACAGACGGTGCTGCATCTCCGCCGCCGCCGCTTTGGTGAACGTCAGGCAGAGAATTTTCTCCGGCGGCGCATCCGCCAGCAACAGCCGCGCCACGCGGTTGGCAAGGGTGTAGGTCTTGCCCGCACCTGCATTGGCTGCGACCCAGGCCGACAGGAAGGGATCGGAGGCGTGATTGCTGCTCATGATTCCTCCGGTCCGGAGATCGACCATTCGCGCACCCGCGCCAGATGGTCGTAATCGCCTTCGGAAGAAAGACTGAAAGGCCGTACGCGCGAGCGGTAGGGCGTGGCGGGATCGTCGAACCAGGCGATGCGCGCGGCCAGTTGCGATACGGCGCGCGCGATCAATTCCGGCACATCGGTCAGGGGCAAGGCTTTGCCGCCCTCCGTGCCGCCGGAGATTTGAAGATAGAGCAGTTCCTCCACGGGCAGCTTGGCCAGCCCTGGAAAACCACCGGCTGCGAGAATGGCGCCCTCTAATGGCAATTGCGGGGTCAGCAATTCGCGAACCTGTGCGGCGCTGGGCGGGCGTCCGGTCTTGTAATCGAGGATGGCGGCATTGCCGTCATTCAACAGATCGATGCGGTCGGCCACGCCTCTGAGAACAAAGTTTCCGCCGGGTGCGGAGAATGTGCGCTCGCCGCGTATTTCCAGCACACTGCGCGAGATACCATCGACACGGTCACGCTCGAACGCCACAAACCAGTGCGCCGCCTTTTCAAAGCGCGGCCGCCAGACCGCAAGCGCGGCTTTGGGAATTGCCAGCGCTTCGAAGATTTCGTCGGCGATTGCCATCAATTGCGCCGCCGCATCGGCAGGCGGGGCTGCGGGGAAACGCTGCTTGTAGATTTCCAGAATGCGGTGAAGCGCGGTGCCGCGCTCCATCGGGCCGACCGGCGCATCGAGTGGATCGAGTGATCTCAACTTGAGCACATGGCGCGCATAAATGGCGTAGGGGTCGCGCAGCCAGGTTTCGATCTCGGTAACGGACAATCGGCGCGGCCTGCTTTCGACCGGTGGCCGGGGGGCCGGTGGTGGGATCGGCGGCAAAGCAAGTACCGTATCCAGCCGCCGGGCCGTTTCCAGATGCGGGCTCGGCGCGATATCGCATTCGAGGCCGCCCGCCAGTTGCATCATCCGTTGCAGCCAACGCGACGCAATTGTGGGGGCGCCATCGGCTTTGGCGGATCGGGTCAACAACACATCATTGCCTGCAGCCAATAGTGCAAAATCATGGGCGGCCAGACCGATGCTGCGCTCCGGCTGCTCCAGTCCTAAGGTCTCGCGCATGGGCCGCGAAAACCAGGGATCGGCGGGCACGCTTTGCGGCCAGGTTCCTTCGTTCAGTCCACCCAGGATGGTGAGATCGAAATTCTGCAGCCGGGCTTCCAGCGGTCCCAGGATAGCGATGGCGCGATGGCGGTTGAAGCGCGGCCGCACCGGTGTCTTCATCGCCAAGGCGCGGAAGAGGGAAGGATAGGCGCCTGGCTCCAGCGGCGGTAGTCCTGCCGCGCTGTCACGGAATTGCGCCAGAAATTGCGCTGCTGCTTCGCCGTCCGCATCCCGCCAGATGGGACAATCCTGCCCCTCAATACAGGACAATCTTTCCGCCGCCAGCAAATGCGCGGCGATGATATCGGGTAGGGGAAGCGCGTCTTGCGCGAACGCCCGTTCCAGCGGTGTCAGCACCGTGGCGGCACTTTTCCACCAATCGCCAAGCTGTGCGCAGACCGCTTTTGTGGCGGGATCGCGCGCTTCGACATAGACATGGGTGATGGCGCGGGTTATTCCGGCAAGGCCCGGATCGGGCCGCGGTCCCCGCAAGGCCAGACGATCCATCGCGCGCGCTTGGTGACGGAACGCCGCGGCATCGCCGTCAAGACGCGCAAACGGATGTTTGAGAAGCGCCAGCAAGGGCACCGGCGCGAAGCCCGCTTCCGCCGCTTCGGCCAGCAGACAGAGAAACGCGCCCGCACTGGTGTGGGCAAGGGGGCGTCCGGCGGAATCGTCGATGGCGATCTGCCAGCGCTCCAGCTCACCCGTGACCCGGCGCGCCAATGTCCGGTCCGGTGTGATCAGAGCCGCTGTGCGGCCTTCCTGTTCCAAGGTTTCGCGTAAGGCGAGCGCAATCGTCAGCGCTTCCTGCGCGGGATCGGCCGCCGCGACCAGTGCGATGCCGGAAAGGCCTTGGGCGATGTCGCCGCCGCCGGTATCGGCCAATGCGCGCCAGGCATCGGTGGTGGGTGCCGGGCGCAATGTTTCGCGCAAAAGATGTTCGCGCGGCGGGTTAAGCGAGGCTCCATGCCAATCCGCAACCGTGGCGCGCGGGACGTCGATGGAATCCAAAAGGTGTTTGAGGCCGAATTGCGGATGACCGGGATCGAGTGCGGCCCAGCTTTTCGCATCGAGATCGCGGTCGAGGCCGGGCAGCACCAGCGCCCCATGTTCCAGGCGCGCGATCACGCCCAGCAAACGCGCCGTCGCAGGGATCGAGCCGGTCGAGCCCGCTGCGATCACGAGGGAGGACGGCGGGTTTTTCTCCAACCGGTCCGCGAGACGCGAAAGCGCCAGATTGCGCCGCGCCGCTGGATTGATCGCCTTTTCTTCCGCCAGGATGGCGGGCCAGTGATCGCGGATCAGCACCAGAAAGCGGGTGACATTCTCCCAATGCGCCGCCAGCGGCAGCGGTACGAGTTTTTCCAGATCGGCCAGATCGGCGCCTTGGCGTTCGGCATCGTCCATCACCTTGGCCAGGCTTTCCGCCAGTGCGGCGGCCTGCGAAAACCCGATGCGTTCGCCCCGGCCTTCGCTCCATTGCCGGATCAGGGCGGCGAGCAGCAATTGCCGCCGAATGGGAGAGATCGCCGGCGGAAGTTCGAAATTCTCCGCGACGGCATCGAACAGAAAATCTTCATCGTCGCTGTCGCCCAAGGCATGAAATTGCGGCAACAGTGCCGCGCCGCCCAAGACACTCGCGAAAGCCTCACCGAAGCGGCGCGCGGCACGCCGTGTCGGCAGATAGATGCTGACGTCAGCCAGCGCGAAAGGTGTTTTTTCCAGCCGCGCCATCAATCCGCGCGCCAGGGTCTCGCCAAAGGGCGCACTGGCCGGGATCGAGAAGATCCCGCTCACGCCCGTCCCAGCCGGGCGAGAAATTCTTCGGCGTCGGCACGCGCTTCAGGGCTTCCCACATGCAACCAGACGCCATCGAGCCGCGCGCCATAAAGCCGTTCTTTTGCGATGGCGCGGTTCCAGACGATATTGGTGGAGAAAGCCGGCGCGGGCGGGTCCACGAACAAACGCGGATGAACCAGCTGCACGCCGGGAAAGGCGAATGGTGAGACGGTGCGCTCGGGCACGCGGCTGACATGGCCGGTAGGAGAAAGACGGAAGTCGCCGCGCCAGCCTTCATAACCCAGTGCGGAAACCATGGCGGCCAGAAGCAACAACCCATCCATCCGCGTATCGTCCCAAAGCTGCGCCAGGGTGGGCAGAGCGGCGCTATAGCCTTCGACCCAGATGGAATCCGAATTGAGGATGAAGAAAGGCTCGTCCCGGAAATGCGCCAGGGCTTTGACCACCCCGCCACCCGTGTCGAGCAAGGCATCGTCTTCCGACGAATAGCGGATCTCGATATCGCGCCGCTGACCGAGATGATCTTTCAGCATCTGGGCGCGGTAATGCAGATTGATCACTGCCAGCTCCACACCCGCCGCGACCAGCCGATCCAAGGTGTGATCAATCAGTGTCTTGCCGCCCACGGTGACGAGGGGTTTGGGCCGGTCATCGGTCAAGGGCCGCATGCGCGTCCCCAGACCTGCGGCCATGACCATAGCGCGGTGGATCACGCGGACTCCAGTTCCGGCAAGGTGCGCCGTGCTTTGGGAATGACCCGGTCGTACCAGGCTTTGAGATCGGCGAGCAGCGGATGGCTGAGATCGCGCTCCAGATAGGTCCACACACGCGGCAGATAAGAAAGATAGCGCCGCTTGCCGTCGCGCGCGTAAAGGCGGGCGAAGATGCCCACGATCTTGGCGTTGCGCTGTGCCGCCATGACCGCGATCTCGGCGCGGAAACGGACTTCGTCCAGCGGCGTGCCTTGCGCCCGCATCGCCGCCAGATAATGCACGGTCGCGATCTCGCCCAATTCCGGTTGCACATCGCGGCGCGCATCTTCGGTCAACGAGATCAGGTCATAGGCGCGGCTGCCCGCCACAGCGT
>DASYDX010000088.1:0-2276 GCA_036499345.1 Rhizomicrobium sp. | reverse complement strand
GCGGCGCTGGCGCATGTCACCGGCTATTGGCCGGAGGGCGATCTGGCCCAGGCGTATGAGCATCTGGTTTTCCTGGCGCCGCCCTGGCCGGAGATTTTTGCGGTGGACGCGGAACGCCGTCACGGTTTCGGGCAAGCCGAGGCGGAATATCACCGATTGGTCGCGGCCTATGCGCAGTTGGGGTATGAGGCAGTGGTTCTTCCCAAAGTGTCCGTGGCGGAGCGGGCGGCGTTTGTGCTGGCGCGGGCCGTGATAGAGTGAAGCGGGTGCGTTGCGGTTTCGCCCGGTAATCCGCGATGGGAAAGTTCATGCGAATAACGGGGCCGCTTCTCTTTTTGCTTGCCGCGCTGTCGATGCCGGGTGCCGCGCGGGGGCTGGTTACTACGCGCGGCGATTCTTATCAGTGCGTGGTCAATCTCGGCACGCCGCCGGATTCGCCCAGCGATATGCCGCCCGGTGCGCAGGTTTCGGCCTGCAAGGATCCACGGGAAAATATCCATTATGCCCTGCGCACGCCGCGGCCCAATCGCGATGGCGTCTGCCGTGCCTATGAGGAAGAAATATTTCCCGGCGCGCCAAGCGACAGTGCCACCATTCGCACGGATTATGGAACGCAGTCTCGCCTTCTCAAAGGCTGGACCTCGCGCCCACCCCAGGCATGGAGAGTGGATGGCTATCGGTCAGTGCAGGCGGGTTTCGCGCTGGTGGCAGAAGGGGAATGCCCCGCCGTCTCCGATCCGGCTTATGTGCGGGTGACGAATGTTTCGGACGGCATGCTGAAGGCTTTCCATCAGGCTTGGGCAAAGGCGATTTCTTCGCCCGAGGCATTCGACAAGGTGTTTTCGGCACTGGTGGTGAAATCGGGCTTTTCGCAAAGATATCTGAGCGGCGTCCGCGACAGGGTGTTGCGCGGGACCGCGAGGCCCCAAGACATGCGGTGCGATGACAATGGTTGCACGGCGTGGGTGGGGATGGATGTCGTGGATTTCGATCTGGTGGATGGGCGTTTCGCCTTTACCAGCCTTTACCACGCGCCGGTGCCCTGAGCGGACTGCTTGTCTCAATAGGGAAGCTGGGTCACTGTTCGCTCATAAGAGAGCTCGGGGGCGAAAATGCGCAGCGGAATTGGCGGGGCGATTCTTTTTGCGGGCTTGATGGCCTTTGTGCCCGCCATGGCGCAGGACGCGGCGCCCAAGACTTTCGCGGAAACCGTGAAGCAGGTGACGGAGCGGCCGGTTTATCGGCATGGCCGGTTCGGGCTGGAAGTCTGGTCGCTGGACGAGGGCAAGGCGGTCTTTGCGATGGATGGCGACAAGCTGTTCACGCCGGGCTCGACCACCAAATTGTTCACCGAAGGCGCGGCGCTGGCGTTGCTGGGCGCGGATTATCGCTTTCACACGCCCCTCTATCGCACCGGAAAGATCGACGCCAAGGGCGTGCTGCATGGAGACCTGGTGCTGGTAGGGTCGGGCGATCCCAATCTGTCCAATCGCATTCAGGCCGATGGGACCTTGGGTTTTGTCGATGAAGATCACACCTATGGCGGCGCGGATTCGCGGGTTTTGCCCGGCGATCCGGCCATTGTGCTGAAGCAATTCGCCAAGGCGGCGAAGGCGGCCGGGATCAAGCGCGTGACCGGTCGGGTGCTGGTCGATGTCAGCCTGTTCGAAGAAGGGGCGCGCGATCTGGGCACAGGCGAAACCATCTCGCCCATTATCGTCAACGACAATGCCATCGACATTACCTACAGCCCCGGCGCGAAGGCTGGCGCTCCGGCGCGGATACTTGTCGCGCCAGCGGTGCCGACGATCCGTTTCGTCAACAAGATCGTGACCGGCGACAAGACCGATGTCGATGCCAAGACCGAACTGCGCAAAGACGGCAGCGAGACGGTGACCTTGACCGGCAGCGTCGATAGCAAGAGCGGACCGGTGATCTATGGGTATGGGGTGACCAAGCCATCGCGCTTTGCCGGGACGTTGCTCACCATGGCGTTGAAGGATGAAGGCGTGGCGGTCGTGGGCAAGCCCGGCGTGGTGACGGCGCAGGCGACGGATTTCACGATGGCTGCGGACACGGTGCGAGGCTTTTATCGCGACGAAATGAAAGTCGGCGAGCATGTGTCGCCGCCGCTGTCGGAAGATGCGCGCATCACGTTGAAGGTGAGCCAGAATCTGCACGCTTCCACCATGCCCTATGTGCTGGGCGCGGTGCTGGGCAAGACCAGCGAGAAGGCAGACCATAAAGGCTTTCTGCTGATGCGGGATTGGCTGACG
>DASYDX010000087.1:0-3897 GCA_036499345.1 Rhizomicrobium sp. | reverse complement strand
ATAGAAAGTTCCGGGTGGTGCTATTCGCCCGGGGTGATGCGCTGGCGGACGGGTTCGCGTTGGCCGGACGCGCCCATGAAGCCGATCGACACAAGGCCCGACACGGCGAAGAAGAAGAACACCGCGCTCCAATTGGATTCGGCGAAGGCGAAGATCGGCAGAAGCACGCCCGCCAGAAGTTCCGGTATGCCGCGCCAGCCGCCGACCTGCTTCTCGCCCACGCGGGTGGTGCGGTTGAAGTCCATGCGTGTGCTGAAAAAGGCTTCGAAGGTGGCGCGCGTGTTGGCCAGGATAAGACCGGACGGGAACACCACCGCCAGCAGCAAGGCCCGGCGCAGGCGCGGCTCGTGATGCAATCCCAGCATACGCTGGCCCAGATAGAGATACCCGATGGAGGAGGCGAGGCCGAACGCCGTGACCAACAGGCCCAGCCGGGCCAGACCGGGATAGGGCACGACGCCCATATACATCAGGCTCAGCGAGATCACGGCGCTGGTGAAAGCCAAGGTGTAAAAGGCGAATTGGCACATCTGCATCGTCATCGCCGCTTTTTTCCAAAGCGGCATGTCGCTGGTCCAGACCTGCGGCAAAAGCTTGCGCGCACATTGCGCATGGCCTTTGGTCCAGCGTGCCTGCTGTGCGCGCCAGGCGGCGGCGGTTTGCGGCAGTTCGCCCGGGACCGTCAGGTCCGGCATCATCGCGCCGCGCCAGCCCTGCATCATGCAGCGCATGGAAAGATCCAGATCTTCGGTCAGCGTGTCACCGGTCCAGCCGCCGCCTTCTTCGATGGCGGCGCGCGACCACACACCCGCGGTGCCGTTGAAAGAAATCGGCAGTCCGGCGCGAAAGCGGGCTTCCTGCTCCACCGCGAAATGCGAATCCAGCAACAGACCCTGAACCCGGGTCAGCCAGTTGGCGTTGCGATTGGCGTGCGCCCAGCGCGCCTGCACGAAAGCGAGGCCCGGATCGGCGACCAGCGCGGGCACGGTACGGCGCAGAAAATCGGGCGGCGGCACGAAATCGGCGTCAAAGATCGCAACATAGGGCGCGTCGCAATGCTGAAGCCCGAAAGCGAGATTGCCCGCCTTGAAACCGGCGCGGCTGCCGCGGCGCAGAATGTCCAGCTTGACGCCCTCGGGCGTCACCGCCATCGCGTCGCGCATCAAGGTGGCGTGGTTTTCGCTGTCGCCATCGTCCAGAAGCTGAATGGTCAGACGGTCCTTGGGCCAGTTCATGGCGGCGGCCGCTTCGGTGACGCGCACCGCCAATAGGCCTTCATTGCGCACCGGCAGTTGCACCAGCACATGCGGCAACTGATCGTCGCTCAGTGTTGCCGTCAGAAGCTTGGGGTTTTTGCGGAAGACCCGTACCCAAGCCAAGACCGCCAGCTGAACCGACAGGGTGCAGACAGCGACCAGGACGCAACACAGTGCAAACTGCAGGGCTAGGGAAAGACCGTGCATGGTGAAGGTTCAGGCCCCCAAAGGCTTAGTCCGGCGGAATCGCTGGCTTTTCCGCTTCTATGAATATGCCGGGAGCAGCATAAAAGGCCATCCCCGGCGACCTGGCGACCGGCACGGACCGGACGCCGTGAACTTCTTACGCCCGGGCGGCATTAGCAAGGAAAAATGGCCTAAAAGAACGGACCGGGACCGCCGCCGGAACTTGGGCGGCCCGCCGTTGATTACTATATCATTGGAAGGTCTATACGGGAGACGGTCCGTGAACGTGAAACTGCCCTTATTCCGAGCCCTTGGCGGGCCCCTGGCGATTATGGGCCTGTTGGCCCTGGCCGGCTGCGCCACCCCTGCCGCTTATGCCCCGATGGGACCGGGCCAGGCGACGGGCTATACCGACCGGCAGATTGCGGACAATCGCTGGCGGATAACTTTTACGGGCAATTCCGTTACCCCTCGCGAAACGGTTGAAACAAACCTCCTGCGGCGGGCCGCCGACGTGACCCTGGCGGCGGGACGGACACATTTTATTTTCGACACACGCGATACCCGCTCGCGCACCCGTTATGACGCTTTCCCCACCGGCGGTGGTTTCGGCGGATATGGCGGGTTCGGCTATGGCGGCTTTGGCGGCTATGGCTATGGCCCGGGCTTTTGGCGCTTCCAGCCCCGCTGGGGCTATTATGGCGGCTTCGGTCCCGACGTGGATATCGTCAGCAGCACCAAATACGAATCCTATGCCGAGATCGTGCTCCTGAGCGCCGACCAAGCCGCCCACGAGCCGCGCGCACTCGATGCCCGCGATGTGATCGCCCATCTGGCGCCATTGCCGCCGCCGCCTCCTCCGCCGCCACCCCGGACCTAAGGCGGGCCGCGCCGGACCAGGAAGCGATGATGATCGAGGGCTTTTTCGCTCTCGATCAGGGTGTGTCTTTCCTGGTTGCACATGTGCGGAATATCGACCACCGACAAAGGATCGCTGGCGAGAATCCAGATCGTTGCGCCCGGTTGCATTGCGGCCAGGTTTTTGCGCGCCAGCATGGCGGGCAGTGGACACTTCAGCCCTCGCAGATCTAGCTCTTCTTCCATTTTCTCTCAGCGCGAACAGGCTTTCTTCCCCCGCATGGCGAAGCCATTGGCGGGGGAAGATGTGCGCTAGCGGGTTTGACCGCGTGGCGCACAGATGGGGGCAATAACAAACCCGCACGGGGGAAGAAAGCCGGAGTTTGCTTCACCTTCCTATCTTGCGAAGCAAATTTCCTCAGCACAAGCTGTGCTCATGACCTTAGCCGCGGCCATACGGCGCGAAGCCGTCTATCTCAGTCACATCGTGCGAACTCTGTTGCTGCTTGCGCGCATCAAGCCGAACAGCACGCGCACCATCGTGGACATTGTTGAAGCGCAGGCGCGCACCACGCCCAACGCGCCCGTGATCCATTATCTCGACCAAGTGATGACGTATGGCGCCCTGGATGCGCGCGCCAACGCGTATGGCCATTGGGCGCTGTCGCAAGGTTTGAAACGCGGCGATTGCGTCGCCTTGTTCATGGAGAACCGGCCCGATTTTCTTTGCTGCTGGCTGGGTTTGTTCAAAGCGGGACTTTGCGTCGCGCTGATCAACACCAATCAACGCGGGCAGGCGCTGGCGCATTCCATCGAAATTGCGGGCGCCCGGCATTTGATTGCGGGCGCCGAGTTGGCTGCCGCCGTCGATGAAGCGCGATCTCTCTTTGCATCGCCGCCCGCTTTCTGGTCGCAAAACGGCCATCATGACGGCATGGCGGATCTCGATGCCGCACTGGCTGCGTCACCGGTAATGCCGTTGGGGCGTGAGCCGCGCGAAGGCGTGGTTGCCAAGGACCGCGCCTTCTTTATCTACACGTCCGGCACCACGGGCCTGCCCAAGGCAGCGAATTTCAGCCATATGCGGATGCTGTTCATGATGTCGGGCTTTGTTGGCGCGCTGACGCCCAAGCCCAGCGACCGCGTCTATAATCCCTTGCCGCTTTATCACGCCACGGGTGGGGTCTGTGCGGTGGGCATCGCGCTCCTGTCGGGCGCTTCGGTGATCCTGAAGCGCAAATTCTCGCTGGGCGAATTCTGGAGCGACATCCACAAATACGACGCCACCATCTTCGCCTATATCGGCGAATTGTGCCGCTGGCTGCTGAATGCGCCGCCGGGTCCGCATGAGCGCGACCATCATATCCGCGCCATCACCGGCAACGGTCTGCGGCCCGAAATCTGGAAGCAATTCCAGGATCGCTTCGCCATTCCCCGTATCGTGGAATTTTACGGTGCGACGGAAGGCAATGTCTCCATGCTCAATTATGATGGCACCTTGGGTTCTGTCGGGCGCGTGCCGAATTATCTGGAATGGCTGCTGCCCACCCGCGTTGTGCGCTTCGATGTCGAGCGCGAGATGCCGGTGCGCGGGCCC
>DASYDX010000086.1:0-8223 GCA_036499345.1 Rhizomicrobium sp. | reverse complement strand
GAAAAGGCAGGACTTGTCGGGCCCAATGGCGCCGGTAAGTCGACACTTTTCCGGATCATCTCGGGCGAAGACCGGCCCGATGACGGCCAGGTGACGATCGATCCCGGCATGACCATCGGTTATTTCAGCCAGAATGTCGGCGAAATGTCGGGCCAGAGCGCCGTTATGGCGGTGATGGATGGCGTCGGTCCTGCCAGCGCGCTGGCTGCCGAAATGGCGCAGCTGGAAGCGGCAATGGTCGATCCGGACCAGGCCGCAAACATGGATGCTCTGGTCGAACGCTATGGCGAGGTGCAGGGCCGCTTTGAAGAGCTGGACGGTTACGCGCTTGATGCGCGAGCCCGCGAAGTTCTGGCGGGATTAAGCTTCAGCCAGGAGCGCATGGACGGCGATGTCGGCTTGCTCTCCGGCGGATGGAAGATGCGCGTGGCGCTGGCCCGCATTCTGGTGATGCGGCCCGATGGCATGTTGCTGGACGAACCGAGCAACCATCTGGATCTCGAAAGCCTGATCTGGCTGGAGGATTTCCTCAAAAATTACGACGGCGCGCTGCTGATGACCTCGCATGATCGCGAGTTCATGAACCGCATCATCGGCAAGGTGGTGGAGATTGATGGCGGGTCGCTCACCACCTATTCGGGCAATTATGATTTTTACGAGCAGCAGCGGGCGCTGAGCGAAAAGCAGCGCCAGGCGCAATTCGAGCGCCAGCAGGCGATGCTGGCCAAAGAGATAAAATTCATCGAGCGCTTCAAGGCACGCGCCTCCCACGCAGCCCAGGTTCAGAGCCGTGTGAAGAAGCTGGACAAGATCGAACGGGTTGAAATGCCCCGGCGCCGCGAGGCTGTCCGGTTCGAATTCCGGTCACCGCCGCGTTCGGGCGATGACGTGGCTGGTTTCAAGAATGTTCACAAGGCCTATGGCAGCCATTCGATCTATGCCGGGCTCGATTTTCAGGTCCGCCGCAAGGAGCGCTGGTGTGTATTGGGCGCCAACGGCGCGGGGAAATCCACGCTGTTGAAGTTGGTGGCTGGTGCGACCGATCCGGACCAGGGCACGGTGAATCTGGGCAGCAATGTGAAGATGGGCTATTTCGCCCAGCACTCTATGGATCTGCTGGACGGCGAGGATACGGTTTTTGAATCGTTGGACAAATCCTTCCCGCAGGCCGGGCAGGGGGCGCTGCGCTCGCTGGCCGGCTGCTTCGGCTTTTCCGGCGACGATGTCGAAAAGACGTGCCGCGTGCTGTCGGGCGGCGAGAAAGCGCGTCTTGTCATGGCCAAAATGCTGTTCGATCCGCCAAATTTTCTGGTTCTCGACGAACCTACCAACCATTTGGATATGGCGACGAAGGAGATGCTGGTCGCGTCCCTGGCGGAATTCGAAGGCACCATGCTGTTCGTTTCGCATGATCGCCACTTCCTGGCCGCGCTCTCCAACCGCGTGCTCGAAGTGACGCCTGAAGGCGTTCATCAATATGGCGGCGGCTACACGGAGTATGTCGCACGCACGGGCCACGAAGCGCCGGGGTTGCACCCCGGCACTTTGTAACGCCGACCAGTTCAACCTTCGAAATAGCCCGGCCGGCTGATGTCGGCGATCATGCCTATCTGTGTGGGCTTCCATTCCAGCCATTGCTGAGTCAGCGCGCTGGATGCGGCCCCATCCTTGCCGGCAAACATCGCCATGGTGCCGAAATGTGCCGCAGCGTTTTGGGTGGGGATCGCGGCCACCGGCAGATTGAGATGCCGGCCCAAGATTTCGGCTATGTCGCGTGCCGTTACGCCTTCATCCGCCACGGCATGATAGCTGGTGCCGGCCCGTCCTTTCTCCAGCGCAAGCCGGTAAAGCCGCGCAACATCCAGCCTGTGCGCCGCCGACCAGCGATTTCCGCCATCACCGAGGTAACCGGCGACGCCTTTTTCCTGCGCGATGTGGAGGAGCCAGTTGACCAGGCCGCATTTGCCGTCACCGCCATGCACTTGGGGCAACCGCACCGCCATTGCGCGCACGCCTTGTGCCGCGAATGCCAATCCAGCCGCTTCGGATACGCGCGGCAGGCCGGGCGTTATGGGGTCGGTTTCTGTGGCAAGCCTTCCCGGCGATATCAGGAGCGTTCCAGACGTAACGATAAATGGTTTGTCCGAGCCTGCCATCGCCTCGCCCATGGCCTCGATGGCGCGCTTATCCAACTGTCCATTCTCCGCGAATTTTGAGAAATCGTGATTGAAGGCGAGGTGGATCGTGCCGTCCGCATCCCGGACGCCTTTGCGAAGACTGTCGAGATCTTCGAGCGAACCGCGATGGATCTTTGCGCCCGATTTCTCCAGCGCCTCCGCGTTGGCGTCGGAGCGGGCAAGACCGATCACTTCATGGCCGTTTGCGATCAATTCCCGGGTGGTGGCGGTGCCGATAAAGCCGGCTGCGCCGGTCACAAATACACGCATGCAAAACTCTCCTGTTCAGACCGGCAGGATATTGGGTAGTCTCCTATAATGGTAAAGTAGTGAGATTATACAGGTATAATCTTTAACAGGATGGCGGATGTGAACGCGCTTGGAAATTATCTCAAGGATCGCCGCGCCAAGCTCGACCCCACAGCCTTTGGGTTTGCGCCGATGCGCAGGCGGACACCGGGGCTAAGGCGGGAAGAAGTGGCGCAGCGCGCCAATGTAAGCGCCACCTGGTACATATGGTTGGAGCAGGGGCGTGGTGGCGCACCGTCCGCCGATGTGCTCGACCGCATTGCCCGCGCCATGCTGTTGACGGATGTGGAACGCGAGCATCTGTTTCTGCTGGGTTTGGGCCGGCCGCCGGAAGTCCGCTATCATGCGCCCGAAGGCATAACGCCCCGTCTGCAACGCCTTCTCGATACGCTGGACCACAGCCCCGCTTTCATCCGGACGGCAACCTGGGATGTGATCGCTTGGAACAAGGCTGCCGCAGCTGTGTTGACGGATTACAGCACGCTGGCGGACGGGCAGCGCAATGTCCTGCGCATGATGTTTCGCGACTCACGCGTTCGCGCGGCGCAATCCAACTGGCACAGTGTCGCACGCTATGTTGTGGCGTCGTTCCGCGCCGACGTTGCGCGCGCCGGCGCCGCGCGCAACGTTCAATCTCTGGTCGACGAATTGTGCGCAACCAGCCCGGAATTCGCAGCCATGTGGCGCGACAATGATGTGCAAGGACATAGCGACGGCGTGAAAGTTCTGCACCACCCGGCGGCCGGAAAGCTCTCGATGGAATTTTCCGGATTCGCGGTCGATGGGCGGCCTGATTTGACGATGGTGATTTACAATCCTGCGACGCCGCAGGATGCGGAAAAGATACGGGCCCTGCTCAAGCCTCCGCCGAAGCAGGCACGCCGGAAAAATCGCTGATCCCGATTTGAGCACAAGGTTCGGCTTTTCCGGCGACGCGAAGGCGTGGCTGGTCATAGCCCAAATGCTGTTCGATCCGCTGATTTTTTTGGATTCTCGACGAAGCCGGCAATCATTTGGATATGACAGCGGAAGCGATGCTGGTCGCATCCCTGGTGGAATTTGAAGGCGCCAGAGCGCCAGGACTCACCCGGGCGCTTCGTAGATTTCGCTTCGCGGTCCTGCTCAGGCGGCGAGAAGCGCGTCCAGTTGCTCGAATTGCTGGCCGAACCCGCTGGTGGCCTGGGAGGCAATAGCGGCGTCGAGCGTTTCCTTGGAAGGGTAGCGGTCGTGGAACACGACCAAAGTCTCGTTCCCGCGCTCTTCGAATGTCACGGTGGTGACGGGGCCCTCTTCGCTGCCTTCGTCATTCGTCCATACGATGCGGGCATTGGGGATCACTTCGATGTAGCGGCCGAAAAACGCCATCGGCTTTTCCGAAGACGGGTGACCCAGCTCCATACGGTAGTTTCCGCCTGTGCGCACATCCATCTGACAAGAGATGAAGGTAATCCCGAATGACTTCGGCGCCCACCAGCGCTGGAACAGTTCGGGCTTGGTCCAGGCCTCGAACACGATGCGCAGCGGCGCGTTGAATGTTCGCGTGACGACCAGATCGCGGTCGGATTTGCGTTCCACATTTGTGGGGCTCGCGGGATCACGCTTTTCGTTTGCGGCCATCGGTCTTTTCCTTCTGTTTCAATTCTTCGATCAGGTTGTCCAATGCATCAAAGCGCGAAGCCCAAAGCGCTCGGTACGCTTCGATCCACGCCGTTTCTTCCGCCAACTGGCGCGGGCCGAGCTTGCAGGTCCTCACCCGTCCGATCTTTTGCGTGGCGACGAGACCTGCCTGTTCCAAGATGCCGACATGCTTCTTCATGCCCGTGAGGGTCATATGGAACTTCTCGGCAAGGTCGGTGATGGACGCGTCCCCGCGCCCGAGCTGCTCCAGAACGCCGCGTCGGGTGGCGTCTGACAGCGCGGCGAAAGAGGCGTCGAGGTGTGCATACTGAACCATATGGTTCAGTATGTAGCGCGTGGATCGGCGGCGTGCAAGAGGGCAAGTGCGTGCGTTATCGATCCCGGGCAGGCGCTCGGCACCCCACGGTTACGCCAGTTGCGCGCTAAGGGACCCGCGCGCAGGAAAATTTTCCAGTCGCGAGTCCCGATGCCGGATGGCGCGTATCCGCTAGACCGCGCGATAGCGGGGCGCAGGTTCACCGGTCTGTGTCGCGGCAAACAATGCCGTACGCGCTTCGTCGAACTTGTCCCACAGGCTGGCGTCATGAACGGACGGCAGGGTAATCGTTTCGCCCTTGTCGAAACCTGCCAACGCGGCGTCGACGAGATTCTCCGCCGACATGACACTTGCTTGGTTCAGCGACGCCAGCGGTACGCCCGACAGATCCCACAATTCGGTCGCGGTCGATGCCGGCATGACCAGCTGAAGCCGGACATTGGTGCCCGCCAGTTCCTGTTGCAGACCGCGGCTGAAATTCATCACATAGCCCTTGGTGCCGCTATAGATCGCGCTGATTGGAAGTGCGTGGAAGGATAGGACCGAGGCGACGTTGATGATCGCGCCTTCATTCCGCGCCAGGAATGCGGGGAGGATCGCATGGGTCAGCCGCGTCAGCGCTGTGATGTTGAGTGCCACCATGGCGGCCGCATCCTGCTCCGACGTTTTCGCCACCGGGGCTAGCGTGGAATTACCGGCATTGTTGACGAGCAGCGTGATCGCAGGATTGCCGCGGATCACCTGTTCGACGCGGGTGACGTCGGTATCCTTGGTGAGGTCAGCCTCGACGATTTCGACTTTCGTGCCATGCGCGGCGGCAAGGGTGCCGGAAAGCGCCTGCAGGCGGTCAGCGCGGCGCGCGACCAGGATAAGGTCGTATCCTCTCTCGGCCAGGCGCTTGGCATAAACCGCACCGATACCTGCCGAGGCGCCTGTCACAAGGGCGATGGGCTTTGAAGATTTCGTCATGACAATACTCCGTTTTGTTGAGTGCTCAACTTTATATGGAGCGGCCGGACCCCTTTTCAATGGTGCAGTACTCAACCATCTTCTGGAGATGAAGAAGAACCGTATCTCCGGCAAATCGGGCGCTCACCCGACCACCAACCCATTGCCACCACAGAATATTTTGGCCGAGCTGGCTTGCACCCACACCGCCCTGCGGCAGGCGGCGCGGCGCCTGGGCCATCTCTATGACGAGGCCGTTGCCCCCACCGGGCTCAAAGCGACCCAGGTCGGTGTGCTGGGGCAGATCGCCGGCGTTCACAATGCCGGTCCCCGGGAATGGCCGACGCTTCAGACATTGGCCGCGCGTCTGGTGGTCAGTATTTCGGCGCTCACTTATGCGCTGCGGCCGCTGACAAGAGAGGGATTGGTCGAACTGCGCGCCGACGCCCATGATGGGCGGACGAAGCGGGCCGTCTTGACGGCTCTCGGCGAAACGCGCCTGCGTGAGGCAATCATTTTATGGGCAGATGCCAATCAGCGTGTGGAACAGGTTTTGGGACCCTCCGCGGCTGCGTTGCGGGTGCTGACTGACGATGTGATTTCGCCCGAATTCCTGGAAGCCTATGCGGCACGCCGGCCTCTTCAAAAATAACTGTAAGATATGGGAATTCCGATTCTCGGCTGGGGAGCCATGGTCACACGCACGTCTGCATTTTATTGTGCCGCTGCGGCCGCGCTTGTTGGCGTGCAGATCGCGATTCTGCATACGCTCGGTCAGCCATTTCTTGCGGCAAGCGGGAAGATCCTGCTGTGGGTGAATGATCCCTTCAGCCCCGACATGTCGCAGCAGCTGGCGGACTGGTACAGCTTTTCCCATATCATTCACGGCTTCATCTTTTTCGGCATTCTGCGGCTGATTGCGCCGCGTCTGCCGCTGGGTGTGCGGTTGCTGATGGCGATGGGTGTCGAGATCGGCTGGGAAATTGCAGAGAACAGCCCGGCGGTCATTCAGCATTACCGCCAGCAGGCGCTGGCCGCAGGCTATGTTGGCGACAGCATCCTCAATTCGGTGTCCGACACCGTTATGATGTCGACCGGTTTTCTGTTCGCATCGCGCGTGCCGGGCCGCTATGTGCTGGCCATCGCGCTGTGTTTCGAGTTGTTCACGGCTGTCATGATCCGCGACAATCTCACACTCAATATTATCAATTTGATCGCACCGCCCGACTGGGCGCCGATTGTTGCGATCCATGATTGGCAAGCCGGCGCAGCACACTGACGCCAAGGCCTATCTTTCGCGATGGGTGCGCATCCGCGTACGGCGTCAAAAGATTTCTTATAGTGTCGCAAGATTGGGACGCGCCAATCTGGCGCGGCAAATGTCGCATTAGGTTCACCGAACAGTCCTACCAAACGCCCGCGCTCCATGGGGGCGCCCGGCTGAATTCCGCTGGCCGGCATTTCATGTTTTGCGTACCGGGCCGCCTTAGTCCGCCTGGTGTTCGGGGGTTTTATGTCTCAAGTCTCGTCGCGTCGCTTGCGCGCGCTCGCCTATGCTTTGTCCCTCTCCACCAGTGTGTTTGCGGTGCCGCAGCTTGCGCAGGCCGCCGACGCATCGGCAGACGCCTCCGATAGCATCGAAACCGTCACCGTGGTCGGCAGCGGCGAAACCCGCACGGTCTCGACCCTATTGCCATCGAATCTCGATGTGCTGCCGCCCGGCACCAGCGTGCAGAAGTCGCTGAACAATCTGCCGGGGGTGATGGCGCAGTCGATCGACGCGCTGGGCCTTAACGAGCAGTCCATGACCCTTCAGGTGCGCGGCTTCAGCACCACACATCTGGGTTACACGCTCGACGGCATGCCGCTCGGCGATGGCGCCTACAACAATTATAACGGCCTCACCATCAGCCGTGCGCTGATCTCCGACAATCTCGGCCGGGCCGATCTGGCGACCGGTATCGCGGGCCTTAGTGTCGCTTCCACCAGCAACCTTGGCGGCGCGGTGACCTATACCAGCAGCGATCCGCACCAGAATATGGGATTGGAAGGCAGCCAGACTGTCGGCAGCAAAGACGCCACGCGCACCTATCTGCGCTTCGACACCGGCGAATATGACGGCTTTTCGGCCTATCTTTCCGGGCAGTACGCCCAACAGCATCTGTTTGTGAACCAGGGCGCTTATAATTTGTCGTCCGACAAGCAGTTCAACGGCAAAGCCCAATATGAATTCAGCCGCGGCAAGATCACGGCATTCGTGGACATTTCGGACACGAACCAGGCGGACGATCCCTATATCTCGAAGGAAATGATTTCGCGGCTCGGTTATGATGTGGGCGGCTACGCACCCGACTGGCAAAGCTTCGTCAACGCGTCTTATTGCAGCGTGAGCGACCCGGGCGCGACGCCGTCTTTCGCCTCCAGATGCGTTCAGCCTTCGGCACCAGGGAAGGCGTCCGACGCGCGTTCCTTCACCAATGGCCAGATTATTCGCGACGATGCCTTGCTTTATGTTTCCGGAGATTACGATCTCACGGAATCCCTCAAGGCGCATCTGCAAGTCTATCACCATGACGACAAGGGCGACGGCAACAATTGGATCGCCGGCTTGTCAAACCAGGGCACGGCCAGCACCGCCGACGACCTGCCGGTTCAGATCCGCGACACGCGCTACACCATCAACCGCAATGGCGTGCTGGGAAGCCTGGGTTGGGATATCGGCTTCAACCACATCCAGGCGGGCTTCTGGTATGAAGAGAATATCAGCAGCGCCGCGCGCTACATCTGGACCAATGTTACCGGCCCCTTCAATCTGGGGCAGTTCCTGGACGGTCA
>DASYDX010000085.1:0-4462 GCA_036499345.1 Rhizomicrobium sp. | reverse complement strand
TGTTTCAGCGCGCCCTCTGCCATGGCGCGTGCCACCGGGGCCGAAACGGCGCCATGGGTATCCAGAATATTGGCCGGAACCCCCAGCATTTCTTCTTTGGCCTCATTCGAATAGGTAACGAAGCCGCGATCCACCACATCAGACGAACCGGGAATTTCTGTCAGCAAACCGGCGATCAATCCGCCGGTGCAGCTTTCGGCTGTTGCGATATGAATGTTCTTTTCCCGCGCCAGGGAAAGCAGCGCCTTTGCCTCGGACAAAAGCGCTGGCGGGAACATCAGATCACGCCGCTATATTGAACCGCGCCCGCGATAATTGCGGCAGCCAATCCCGCCAGCATGTCGTCCGCCATCACGCCCATGCCGCCGGGCAGCTTCTCTGCTGCCGAGATCGGCCAGGGCTTCAAAATATCGAAGACGCGAAACAGCAGGAAGGCCAGTGCGAATTGCGCCACCGAAGCCGGCGCGAAATTGAAGCAGACGCCGGCGCAGGCCAGCCATTGTCCCGCCAATTCGTCGATCACGCATTCGGACGGGTCTTCGCGCCCGGTCGCGCGCACATGCGCGCCGCAGGCCCAGACGCCGATACCGAACGCGATCAGGCTGGCAATGACCACGCCCGGCCCGCCGCCCATATGTCGGGCGATATAAATAGCGAACGGCACCGCAACGAGGCTCATCACCGTACCCGATGCGACGGGGAAATACCCGATGCCGAAGACTGAGGCGATAGTGGAGGAAATTCTCATGACCTTATCCTTGCCCTTCATGGCGTGAGGGCAGTCTCACAGTTGCGACCGCTTGCGCGGCCAATCCTTCGCGGCGGCCGGTATAGCCCATGCCTTCGGTGGTGGTGGCCTTGACGCTGACGCGGTCGATATCGAGCGACAGAATTTCCGCGATGCGGGCACGCATGGCTTCGCGGTGCGGGCCGATCTTGGGCCGCTCGCAGATCAGCGTCACATCGCAATGAACGACCATGCCGCCTTTCTGCTTCACCAGACTGTTGGTGTGATCGAGGAATTTCCAGGATGGTGCGCCCCGCCAGCGTTCATCCGTCGGCGGAAAATGCTGGCCGATATCGCCCGCGGATATGCAGCCCAGCACCGCATCGGTGAGGGCGTGCAGCCCGGCATCGGCGTCGGAATGGCCTTCCAGGCCATGATCGTGCGGCACTTTCACGCCGCAGAGCCAGACGTGATCGCCTTCTGTGAAACGATGGGCGTCATAGCCCATGGCGCTGCGGGTTTCTCCCATCAGGAGGCGTTCGGCCAAAGCGAAATCCTTTTCCGTCGTGACTTTGAGATTGTCTTCCTCGCCCGTCACCGCTTCGACCGCAAGGCCTGCCAATCCCGCAATCGCGACATCGTCGGTCGCATCGGCCTGCGCATGCGCGCGATGGGCTTCCAGGATGTGTGCGAAGCGAAATCCCTGCGGGGTCTGAGCGCGCTGCAATCCCTCCCGGGGCACGGTGATCCATTGGCCGTCCTGCTGACGGCGGAGCGTGTCGGCCACGGCCAGCATCGGCAGTGCGCCCGCTGCGCCATTTTCCAGCGCGGCGATGACCCGCTCGATCACGGTTCGCGAGACCAGGGGCCGGGCCGCGTCATGGATCAGGACGTAATCCGGCGCATCCGCCGCCAGCGCTTCTAATCCCAGCCGCACGGAATCCTGGCGCCGCGCGCCACCAGCGACCGGAGCAGGGGCGTTTGGGCCTGCCGCCTGGGCATAGAGCGCTTCCTGTCCCGGGCCGATCACCACCCGGACCGGCCAGCCGGCGAAGGCGTCCATGGTCCGGCGCAGCATGGAGCGGCCCAGCAGCGGCTCATATTGCTTGGGTCCGGCCCGGCCGGTGCGTTCCCCTTTTCCGGCGGCGACGATCAGGATGGCAATGCGCGACATGAAACCCCTCTTCGCGCCTGCCTAACATTGGTGGAGGGCCCTTGCGATAAATGTTTGCAATCGGCAGATTTGCCTATAATATGAACAAATATAATTCTGTCTAAAATATAGGCATATCTTGCAGCCGGGCTTTCTCCGCCGTTCGCCTACGGAATTTCCGATCGCCAACACCCTGCCGTCACCCATCCTGGTGGTGGGGCAGGCGCAGGAGATCCTCTATGCCAATCCGGCAGCCGAACAATTCTTCGATACCGGCGCTGCAATCCTGCTCAAGCAACGCCTTCCGGATTTGCTGTCCTTCGATTCGCCCTTGTTCCAGCTGGTGATCCAGGCGCGCGAGCGCAACGCTTCGGCGGCGGAGCGCGATGTCGACCTGTCCACGCCGCGCCATGGTGAGCGCCTGGCCGACGTCACCGTGACGCCGTTGGGGGAGCCGGACGGCACCTTGGTGATCGCGTTTTCGGAACGCGGCCTGGCGCAGCGCATGGACCGGCAATTGATGGCGCGCGGCGCGGTTCGTTCCATGCACGGCATGGCCTCGGTCCTGGCGCATGAGATTAAGAATCCGTTGGCGGGAATTCGGGGCGCGGCGCAATTGTTGGAAGAGCAGGTCGGTCCAGCCGAACGGGAGATGACCCGGCTTATTTGCGACGAGACCGATCGCATCCGCGGATTGATCGACCGCATGGAAGCGTTCGGCGACACGCGCAGTTTCCAGCGTCATCCGGTCAACATTCATGAAGTGCTGAACCGGGTGCGCCGTGTGGCGGAATCCG
Source organism: Rhizomicrobium sp. (assembly GCA_036499345.1). Lineage (GTDB taxonomy): Bacteria > Pseudomonadota > Alphaproteobacteria > Micropepsales > Micropepsaceae > Rhizomicrobium. The sequence goes on along the minus strand of DASYDX010000085.1, from coordinate 1,785 downwards.
GCTTCGGCCGCGATCTCCAATTTGTCGAGAATTTCGATCCCTCCTTGCCGCCGGTGGCGGGTGACCGCGATCAATTGATCCAGGTTTTTCTCAATCTGGTTCGCAACGCCTCGGACGCGCTGCCCGAAAAAGGCGGCGAGATCACCTTGACCACAAGCTATCGGCCCGGCGTGCGCTTCGGCGTCGGCACGTCTGGCGAGCGGGTTTCCCTGCCGCTGGAGGTGACGGTTCGCGACAATGGCGCAGGCGTGCCGTCAGACCTTCTGTCCAGCATCTTCGACCCCTTTGTCACGACCAAGATCCGCGGCTCGGGCCTTGGGCTCGCGCTGGTCGCAAAAATCGTGGGCGATCATGGCGGCGTGATCGAATGCGACTCCGTACCCCGGCGCACGATTTTCCGTGTGCTTCTGCCGATCGCCCAGACCGAGGAGGCCTGATGACTGCCGCAACTATTCTTGTCGCCGATGACGACAGCGCGATCCGCACGGTGCTGCATCAGGCGCTGGCGCGGGCGGGCTATAGCGTCCGCACCACCGGCACTGCGGCGGGATTGTGGAAAATGATCGCGGCAGGCGAGGGCAATGTCGCCATCACCGATGTGGTGTTGCCCGACGAAAGCGGTTTCGATCTCATTCCGCGCATCAAACGTCTACGGCCCGATTTGCCGGTGCTGGTGATGAGTGCGCAGAACACGCTTCTCACAGCGATTACGGCGGCGGAACGGGGTGCGTTCGAATATTTGCCCAAGCCCTTCGACCTTAAAGAACTCACCAATGTGGTCCAGCGTGCGCTGGCGAGCCCGGGCGTGCGCCGCGAGCCGGAAGAGCCGGAGGCAGAAGACCGTCTTCCTTTGATCGGCCGCAGCCCGGCGATGCAGGAAATCTATCGCGTCATTGCCCGGCTCACCCAGACTGACCTGACCGTGATGATCATGGGCGAATCCGGCACCGGTAAAGAGCTGGTAGCGCGGGCGCTGCATGATTACGGCAAGCGCCGTCATGGCCGCTTCGTTGCGGTCAGCATGGCCGCGATCCCGAAGGAAATGGTGGAGAGCGAACTCTTCGGTCATGAGCGTGGCGCTTTTACGGGGGCCACCAATCGCGGCGTCGGACGGTTCGAGCAGGCCGAAGGCGGCACGCTCTTTTTGGATGAAATCGGTGACATGCCGCTGGAAGCGCAGACCCGTCTTTTGCGCGTGTTGCAGCAAGGCGAATACACCACTGTGGGCGGGCGAACGCCCATTCGTACCGATGTGCGCATCATCGCGGCGACCAATCGCGATCTGCGTCAACTGATCGCGCAGGGGTTGTTCCGCGAAGATCTGTATTATCGGCTGAACGTGGTGCCGTTGCGCCTGCCGCCGTTGCGCGAGCGGGTCGAGGATATTCCGGATCTGGTGCGCTTCTTCTTGCGTAAAGCGGAAGAGGAGGGCCTGCCTGCGAAGTCACTGGAGCCCGATGCGCTGGAAATTCTGCGCCGGCATCGCTGGCCCGGCAATGTGCGGGAGTTGGAAAATCTGGTGCGCCGTCTGGCGGTGCTGCATTCCGGCGATTCCATCCCGGGCTCGGCGCTGGCGGGCGAATTGAAGGAGCCGGCGCGGGCTCTTGCAGTTGAAGCCGAGGAAGAAGCGTTGCCGCTAGGCGCTGCCGTCGAACGTTTCCTGACCCGCTATTTTCTCAGTCACGGCGACCGGCTGCCGCCCGCGGGGGTCTATGACCGCATCATCCAGGAAGTTGAGCGTCCCCTGATTTCCATCTGTCTGGGCGCCACCCGCGGCAACCAGAT
>DASYDX010000084.1:0-16183 GCA_036499345.1 Rhizomicrobium sp. | reverse complement strand
ATGCACGCTGTCATAACGCAGCAGATGCGCGTTGGTCTCGATCGGGCCCAGGTCGTTGACCGCGACGATTTCGATATCGCGGCGGCCGCTCTCTACGATCGCCCGTAAAACCAACCGGCCGATACGACCGAAACCGTTAATCGCAACGCGAACCATGCTCCAAACTCCCTAACGCGTGTTGAGCGCCTTCTTAGCCGCTTCTGCCGCGGCTTCGGGCGTAATCTGGAAATGACGGTAAACGTCCTTGGCGGGGCCACTGGACCCGAAGGAATGCATGCCGACAAAACCGCCATCGGCGCCGATATAGCGGTCCCATCCCAGGCGTGCGGCGGCCTCGATTGCGATCTTCACCGTGCCGGATCCCAGGACATCGTTACGATATTGCTCGCTCTGCTCTTCGAACAAGGTCCAGCAGGGCATGGAGACTATGCGCGACGCGATGCCCTCTTTGGCCAGCAATTCCCGGGCCTGGACGGCGATGCCGACTTCCGATCCGGTGGCGAGGAAGGTGACTTTGGCGTTGGCGTCGCCCACCAATTCATAGGCGCCTTTGGCCGAGAGATTTTCGGCGGTGTGTGTGGTGCGCACGGTGGGCACATCCTGGCGCGAGAAGGCGAGCAGGCTGGGGCGCTTGGTATGCTCCAGCGCGATCTGCCAGCATTCCGCCGTCTCCACGCCGTCGGCGGGACGCATCACCATCAGATTGGGAATGGCGCGCAACGCGGCCAGATGCTCGACCGGCTGATGGGTGGGGCCGTCTTCGCCCACACCGATGGAATCATGCGTCATCACGAAGATGGTGCGCACGCCCATCAGCGCGGCGAGGCGAATGGAAGGGCGGGCGTAATCGGAGAACACCATGAAGGTGCCGCCATAGGGAATGACGCCGCCATGCAGCGCCATGCCGTTCATCGCCGCCGCCATGCCATGCTCGCGGATGCCGTAATGGACATAGCGTCCGGCGTAATCGCCCGGCGCGATCGCGGTGATGTTTTTGGTCTTGGTGTTGTTGGACGGCGTCAGATCTGCCGAACCGCCGATGGTCAGGGGCGTGGCGCCGTTGATGACTTCCAGCGCCTTTTCCGAATGTTTGCGGGTGCCCGCGCTGGGCTTTTCCGCGCTCATCTTTTCCTTGAGCGCGATCAGGCCATTTGCGACTTCGGCGGGAAGCGCGTCTGCGGTCGAAGCGTCGAACTCCGCCGCTTTGACATGCGCATTCTTGCGATGCATCCACTCGTCCCAGGCGGTCTTGCCGCGCGCGCCGATGGCGCGCCACTGGTTGAAGAGATCGTCCGGCACCACGAATGGCGGATAGTCCCAGCCCAACTCCTTGCGCGCGCCCGCGACTTCTTCGGCGCCCGGCGCATCGGAATGGGCTTTTTGCGTGCCTTGGCGGGTCGGCATGCCGAACCCGATGATGGTGCGGCAAGCGATCAGCACGGGGGCATCGGACTTCTGTGCGTCGGTCAATGCGCGGAAAATATCCGCCGCGTCATGGCCGTTGCAGATATCGGTGGTCCAGCCCGCCGATTTGAAGCGGCCGATCATGTCCACCGACGTCGACAGCGAGGTGGCGCCGTCGATGGTGATGTTGTTGTCGTCCCACAGCACGATCAGCTTGTTGAGCTTGAGGTGCCCGGCCAGCGAGATGGCTTCGTGGCTGATGCCTTCTTCCAGGTCGCCGTCAGACGCGATGACATAGGTCTTGTGATCGACCAGATCGGAGCCGAAACGGGCGCCCAGATGGGCTTCGGCCAGCGCCATGCCCACGGCATTGGCGATGCCCTGACCCAGGGGGCCGGTGGTGGTCTCGATCCCGGGGGCATGGCCATATTCGGGGTGACCGGCGGTGCGGCTGCCGAGCTGACGGAAATTCTCCAACTGATCTTTTGTCATCTCCGGATAACCGGTCAGATACAGCAGAGAATAGAGCAGCATCGAGCCATGGCCCGCTGACAGCACAAACCGGTCGCGGTCGGGCCAATGGGGATTGGCGGGGTCGAATTTCAGAAAGCGGGAAAACAGGACGGTGGCGACATCGGCCATGCCCATGGGCAGGCCCGGATGGCCGGACTTGGCCTTCTCGACCGCATCCAGCGAGAGCATGCGGATGGCATTGGCAAGACTGCGGATTTTGGGCTGCTCAGGGGCAGCTAGAGTGTCGGTCATTATCGGTTCCCGGGAGGGTGGTGAGGCCTTAGCGAGGGGGGCGATCCGCCGTCAAGAGGCCGGTATTAAATGAGTAACGCATATGGTTGACGGACTTTCCACGGAAACCCTTTTGAATTCAGGCTAATTTGCCTTTCCCTGCGGGGTGCCCCGCTCTAAGGTCGCATCGCGACTCAAGCGATGACATGGGAATGAGCCAGCTGGAGAAAGCCCAGACGCGCCTCACCCAGGCGCTGGACAAGCTGGAAAAAGCCGCCGAACAGGCGGCCCAGCGGGGAAAGGCATCCGCCGCGGCGGATTCGAGAATCAACGCCCTGACTGGTGAGCGGGAACGGCTTTTGGCCCGGATCGCCGAACTGGAAGAGGAACTGGCTGCCCTGTCGAGCCTGACCCATGAGGTCGAAGGCCGGCTGGACGGCGCCATCGGCGAGATCCGCGCCGCTCTGGCACGGCAATAGGAGGGTCCGATGCCGCTCGTGAACGTCGCGGAGCATCGGGCAGGAAAAGTGGGGACCACTTTTCCGTCCGGCCGTGCGACCCAACAAAAGAGGGGTTAAGCCATGCCGCTGGTCAATGTCATGGTCAACAACCGGGCCTACACCATCGCCTGTGACGATGGCGAAGAAGATCACCTGCGTCAGCTTGCGGCTGCCGTGGACGGCAAGGCGCGCGAAGTCCTGAGTTCCGTGGGCCAGGTCGGCACCGAACGCCTGCTGTTGATGGCGGCTCTGCTGATCGCCGACGAGCACCATGGCGGCAAGAACGACGCTGCCGATCCGCATGCCGGCCAGCAAGCCCTGCGCGCGGAACTAGAAGCCCAGATCAAGAAACATGACGAACAGAGCGCCGCTTTGCTCGAGAAAGCCGCTGCGCGGCTGGAGCACATTGCGGCCGGCCTCGCCGCTGCCTAAGTTAGAGGCGGACGGTGACTGCCTTACGCGTCAGGTTAGCGATGCCCAGGGGCCTTAATGTAACTCACCGGGAGCTGTCCCTGCCCAGGGCTGTGGCCTTGGGCATATGGCGCCCACCTGCACTGCAGGCCCGTGAGGATCCAAATACCAACGGCAAGAGCGGTGCCGTCCACCTTGCTCCCTAAAGCGCAATTGCGGCGACAGGCGCGCGCGGCGCGCGCCGCCCTGGCAAGCGAAGGCTTTGCCGAACGGCTCGCGGCGCATGCCGATGCACTACGCCCATCCGCCGGAGCCATCGTCGCGGGCTATCATGCGCACCAGAGTGAAGCCGATCCCGCGCGGCTGTTGCTGGCGCTGGCCCATGGCGGCGCCTCCATCGCTTTTCCGCGCATCGTGCGGCCCGACGCGGCGCTGGAATTTCATCTGGTGCCCGAAGGCGAAATTCTGCGTCCCGGCGCGTATGGCATTCACGAGCCGTTGGAGCATTGGCCGCGCGCCAGGCCTGATATTCTGCTGGTGCCATTGTTGGCGTTCGACGATGCGGGATACCGTCTGGGGTATGGCGGCGGCTATTACGACCGGACTTTGGCGGCGTTGCCGCATGCCCGCGCCATCGGCATCGCCTATGCCGGGCAGCGGGTGGACTTTCTGCCGCATGACGCGCATGACTGGCCGCTGAATGCAGTCCTCACCGAAAACGGCCTGACAGAATTCCCGCGATGAAGATTCTTTTTCTGGGCGACATTATCGGCAAGCCGGGCCGCGACGCGGTGGCGATGGAACTGCCGGGACTGAAAGCAGCCCTCAAACCCGATCTGGTCATCGCCAATGGCGAGAATGCCGCGCATGGTTTCGGCCTGACCCGCGCGATCTCGGAAGAGTTTTTCGGCATGGGGATTGATGTGATTTCCACCGGCAATCACTGGGCCGACCAGAAAGAAATTCTCACCTATATCGAAACCGAAGATCGCGTGCTGCGCCCGCGCAATTACCCGCCCGGCACGCCGGGGCGGGGCAGCAATCTTTATCAGACGCCTGCGGGCAGCGTGCTGGTGATCAATGTGATGGGCCGCGTCTTCATGGACGCGCTGGACGATCCTTTCGCGGCGGTGGATGCGGAATTGAATGCCTGTCCGCTTGGCGAAGTCGCCGATGCGGTGGTGGTGGACATGCATGCCGAAACCACATCGGAGAAAATGGCGATGGGCCATTTCTGCGATGGCCGCGCCAGCCTGGTGGTGGGCACGCATACCCATGTGCCGACGGCGGACGCGCAAATCTTCCCCGGCGGCACGGCCTATCAGAGCGATGCAGGCGCCTGTTGCGATTATGATTCCGTGATCGGAATGGACAAGGCCGAGCCGGTACAGCGTTTTGTGCGCAAATTGTCCGGCTCGCGTTTCACGCCCGCCACCGGACCGGCCACGGTCTGCGGTGTTTTCATTGAAACCGGCGCCAAAGGCCTTGCCACCCGCATCGATCCGGTACGGGTCGGCGGGCGGTTGCAACAGGCTTTCCCGAAGCTTTCGTGAAATCGTGAAGACCTTGACGCGGTCGCGGTTGAATCGCGCCGCGAAGGTGATGAACTACGGCGCCACCTCTCACGGAGATCGCAATGGATTATCGTCTTCTCGGGCGTTCGGGCTTCAAGGTGCCGGCGCTTACGTTCGGCACCGGAACTTTCGGCGGCAAAGGCGAATTCTTCAAAGCCTGGGGCGAAACCGACGCCAAGGAAGCGAGCCGTCTGATCGATATCTGTCTGGATGCGGGCGTCACCATGTTCGACAGCGCCGATATTTATTCGGCGGGCGCGTCGGAAGAAGTGTTGGGCGCCGCCATCAAGAACCGCCGCGACAAAGTTCTGATTTCCACCAAATACACCTTTCGCAGCGGCGAGGGCGCCAACGAGGTCGGCTCCTCGCGCTTTCATATCACGCAGGCTACCGATGCCGCGCTGAAGCGGCTGGGCACCGATCATCTGGATCTGGTGCAGCTGCACGGCTTCGACGCGCAGACGCCGCCGGAAGAAACCTTGGCCACTTTCGATGCGCTGATCCGCGCCGGCAAGATCCGGTATATCGGTGTTTCCAACTGGTCGGGCTGGCATCTGATGAAGTCGCTGGCGGTGTCGGAAAAATATGGTTTTCCCCGCTATGTCGCGCATCAGGCATATTACTCGCTGATCGGCCGCGACTATGAATGGGAATTGATGCCGCTGGCGATCGATCAGGGCGTGGGTTGCGTGGTGTGGTCGCCGCTGGGCTGGGGGCGGCTGACGGGAAAAATTCGCCGTGGCCAGCCTTTGCCGAAAGAAAGCCGGTTGCACGAGACCGCGGCGATGGGCCCGCAGGTCGATGACGAATATCTCTACACCGTGGTCGATGCACTGGATGAGGTCGCAAAAGAAACCGGCAAGACCGTGCCGCAGATCGCGTTGAACTGGCTGCTGCAACGGCCTTCGGTCGCGACCGTGGTGATCGGTGCGCGCAACGAAGAGCAGTTGAAAGCCAATCTGGGTGCGGTGGGCTGGTCGCTGACGCCGGAGCAGATTGCCAGGCTGGACGCCGCCAGCGAGCGGCCCAAGACGTATCCTTATTGGCATCAGGCGCAGTTCAAGGAACGCAATCCGTTCCCGACATAAGATAACCGGTCAGGCGGCGGGCTTATGCGCGGCATAGGTCCGCGCCCCATTCAGCGCTTCCCGCAGGTGTCAAACGGTACGGGTGGGTCCCCTCAGGACCTGCTGGATGGCGCGCGCCATGCGGCTCCAATCGTCGCTGAGATCGAACAGGCGGCGCACGCCTCTGGAGGTCAGACCATAATAGACCCGGGTGCGCCCGCCCACCGGCTGGCGCTGGGTGCGCAGCAGGCCTTCTCGCTCAAGGGCATGCAGGAGGGGATAGATCACCCCCTCCTTGGGGGTCACCACCTGGCTCGTTGCCTCCGCGACGGCGGCGACGATTTCATAGCCATACATCTCCCGGTCCTGCAGAAGGCGAAGGACCAGAAGTTCGGGGACGCCGGTCATGAAGGTGGGCGTTGTCGCCATTGTTGTATGTATACCTATTTTCGATAGGTATAAAACACCTATTTGTGGTAGGTATAAATAAGATTGTTGAATTTCAGTAGCTTATAGAAATTCTGGCGAAAACCGCTCGACCGCTACCTTGAGTGGGCGATGTCGGGTTGAGAAAATTGGGCAGATATCGGCTTACCGGCCCGGCGGAAAAGCGAACCGGAATGGACAGGCGCAGGTCGTTTTTGCGCGATCCTTTTGCCTTTGCCCCCGTGCCGGGCTTGAAAGACGAGGGGGCGGACGGCTATCTGGCGGGCCTCAAAAACAAAAACGCGGCCGGGATATTCCTTTGACCGCGCGACCTCGAAAAAAGCAGCGCGAACCATGGCCGGTCACAGTCAGTTCAAGAACATCATGTTCCGCAAGGGGCGCCAGGATAAGGAGCGCTCGAAGCTCTTCTCCAAGCTAGCCCGTGAAATCACCGTCGCCGCCAAGGCCGGTCTGCCCGACCCCGCGCTGAATGCGCGCCTGCGCACCGCGATTATCGCCGCCAAGGCGGAATCCATGCCCAAAGACAATATCGAGCGGGCGATCAAGAAAGCCGGCGGCAATGACGCCGAGAATTACGACGAAATCCGCTATGAGGGCCGCGGCCCGGGCGGCGTCGCCATCATTGTCGAGACCATGACCGACAACCGCAATCGCACCTCGGCGGATGTCCGCTCCACCTTCGCCAAATATGGCGGGGCAATGGGCGAAACCGGTTCGGTCTCCTTCATGTTCGATCACGTCGGTGTGATCGCTTATCCCGCCGCCAAAGGCAGCGAAGACCAGATGCTGGAAGTGGCGCTGGAAGCGGGCGCCGATGAGTGCGTTTCAAGCGCCGACAGTCATGAATTCCTCAGCAGCATCGAAAGCTTCGCCGCCGTGCGCGACGCACTGGAAGCCAAGCTGGGCGCGCCCCAGTCCGCCGCCATCACTTGGCGCCCTAAGAATACGGTCGCGGTTGCCGACGATGCGGGCGAGACTTTGATGAAGCTGGTCGAAATTCTGGACGATCATGACGATGTCCAGAACGTCTATGGCAATTACGAACTCTCTGACGCTCTGATGGCGAGACTCGCGGGATAGACCGCGCTCTCAGTGAACACAGGCCCGCCTCCCCCATTGCGCGAAGCGCATGATGGGGGAGATGCCCGTAGCAGCGCTTATTGCGTGGCGGCGTCAGCCGGCGCGCAAAAGCAAGCTGCCAAGGGAGAGGGGGGATAAATTAAGCCGCTTTGCCCCAATAGCCGCGATAGATTTTGTCCAGGGCGGCGTAGCAATCGCGCTCGATCCCGGCCAAGCGTCCATCATGGCTTGCGGCGGTATTGCTCATCAAGTTGGCCAATATCTCGGCGGGAAGATCCGGCAATGGCTGCGTGAAGAGCGCGGTATGCCAGGCATCATCCACCAGGCGGCCATAGGTGCGCCGCACGCTGTGCGCCGCTTCGCCCGGGCGGGTATCGCTGCGCCAGTTGGGGAGATGATCATACGGATTGGCGGGCTTGAGCGTTTCGGGACGCGACCAATCCGCATGTCTGTTCACATTGTTGGCGTAAAAGCGAAGTTCGCCCGGTTGACCGCTATCGACATGGAACTGGCTGTAGAGAATCCAGGCATGCGCGATCAGCAGATGCCAGAAGAACCCATCTTCCAACGCCACGGCCAAAAGCCGGGTGCGGTAGGAAAAATCATTCACGAAGACATCGTAATGGCGCAGATAGCCGTGAAAGAGCGGCCAGCGCGCAAGAAAGATTTTCGCGAAGCGCACGGCATGACCGTAAGAGCCGCATTTCTCGATGCTCAATATGACCTCATCGGCCTCATTCAGCGGCGTGACCAGTTTCTGGATGTCCCGTTTGACGCCCAGAAACAGCGCGTCTTCGTAAAAGAAGGGCTGATTGGAATCGGCCCAGGGTATCCAGATCTTGTTACCCAAAACCGGTGCGGGCATCGGCACGCCATTGGGCGCGATGTTGGAAACGGGCGCGCACAGCGTGTCGAAATTCATGATCTTGCTGCGCAGGAAATCGGTGTCGGGGACAAAGTCCAGCCGCGTCTTCAGAACCAGCGCGTCGTCTTCGGGCACCAGCGCCAGCGCCGCTTCCAGATTGCGCACCTGATAGACCACGCCGCGCCAATTGATATGGCCTTGCGCGTCGGGCTGCGGCACGCGGGTAATCTGGATTTCGGGGTTGTCGGCAATCGGGGCGATATGGGGATCGAGGTCCGGATTGTCCCAGGTGACGTAATGGATGTTGCGGATATGGCCCTGGCGATGCAGCCGGCGCAGCGGCGCGATGGCCTGCAACGCCAGTTGCGGCGCTTTGCAGAAGCCGGTGATCAGGGCATCGGTCGGTCTCATGCTGCGGCATCCAGAAGCGTGGCGATGCGGCGGCAGATGAAGGCCATGGCGGTTTCGTCTCGCGCGTAAGGAACCGCGCGCAAAAGCCCCAGCGCAGCCAGTTGCGGCAGCCGTGCGGGCAGGGCGGGATCGGTCGTTTCGGCCAGCGCGCGGAACGCGCGGCGCAGCGGCTCCAATTTCTGAATGGCATTGACGCGCTGGGCTTGCGGGCATTCAGGCTCATACAGGCGGCGCAGACACCAATGGCCGTCGATATCCTGGAACAGCTTGCCGAAATCCAGCCAATAAGACGACACCCAGGCTTCGTCGCAATCGATGAAGGCTACCGTCTTGGCGGTGGTGATCAGCATATTCTCAAGCGTGAGGTCGCCATGACAGGGCGACCCCGGAATGCCGCTCCAGTCCAGGACCAAAAGCCGCGCCGCCGCCGCGCGCACAGCGTCATTCGCTTTGGCTGCGACGGCATGAATCTTCTCGTGAAACAGATCGGCGGCCAGAGCAGAGCCCGCATACGGTGCGAACAGCCACATCATGCGCTCCACCGAGCGCACGATGACGGCGGGATCGAAGGCCGCAGCCTGGCTCACCGCATCCGCCAGGCTGCGGCCTGGCAGATACTGCATGTCGAATTCCGCGCATCCATCCGCATCGATGCGGTCCGCCAGCACGCGCGGGAAGGGCAAGCCCAGCATGAAGAGGCGGCGTTGCTTTTCCGCCTGCGCCAGCAGGCGCGCATTGGCGGCAGGTGCGGCCGCGGTCTTGCGCACGATGCCGGTGCTGGCATGGAAGACGATGGTCGCGCCGGAATGGCCGTGGAAAAGATGCGCGGGCGCTATCGGCTGCGCTGCGGCGTCCGGTTTGCGCAGCGCGGCGCTGTTCACAGCCAGTCTTTCATATACTCCGCCAGGCTCGGGCTGTTGCGCTCGGTCGAGATTGCGACTGCTGACGGATAGGGATTGGACGGGGCGTGGTCGTTGATCAGAAAGCGCCGGCCATGACGGCAATCCATCACGATGGCATGGGGATGAAGACCAAGCTGGCGCAGCGCGCCTTCGGTCTTGGCGCGATAGCGTTCGGGCCGCGCCGTCATGAAGATGATCTGCGCGCCTTGCTCCTGATAGGCGCGAAGGGCCGCGACATTGCCTTCGATGGGCACATCCGTGTCGTCCCAGAGCGGCGCGAAATAGCGGCTGTGATTCTGGAACACCACGCCATCCAGATCGGAAACGATGGTGCCGCGTGGGCGCACATGGCGGCGCCAATCTTCCAAAGTGCCGACATCGATCAGGCCTTCGACCAGAAGCGGCGCCACCGCCATGCCGTCCGCGATGGCGCGGTTCATCACATGGGAAACGAACAATTCGCCGGTCTCGGTCGCCGCCTTGGTGGCGTGAAAACATTCGAGATAGGCGGCGGCGTCGGAAAAGCCGTAAAGTCCCACGCTCACGAAATTCGAGGCCAGACTTTTCTCGATCATCTCGACCACGAGATTGTTTTCGTTGATGACGGCAAAGCTTTTGGCGCCGACATTGGACATGTGCGGACTCTTGCGGATGTCGCTGAGCGCGACAAAGCCGCTGTCGGGCAGTGGCGCGGGATCGAAAAAGGAATCGGCATCCTTGATGGCGAAGGCACCTTCGATACCGGCGCCCAGGATCATCTCGGCCACCGTGTCGGCGGGGCCGCGGGTGTCCATGGGCAGCACCAGCACTTCCACCGAGGCGCCAAACAGCCGTTCCAGAAGATCGACAGTCTGATAGCGGGCCTCATGTTCGGCGCGCACGGCGACGACGATGCGCTCATAGGCATCGGGCGAAAGGCTGGCGGCGGCGCGCGACAGGGCCAGTTCGCCATCGGGCAGGGTCAGCATCCATTTCGGGCGGACGCCGGGGTAGCGGGAGGATTTGCCCGCGCAGGGCATAAGCAGGGTACGGCGCATGGAAAAACCGGTCTGAGCTCGCCCGGACCCTAAGGGGGCATGGTTAAATCGGAGTTAGCCATGATCGCTCTTCCGGCCGGGGTTTGGGCGGCTTTTCCGCCGTGTCCCCGATTGAAGCGCCTGAACGAAACAGGCACAAAGGCCGCCATGGGCGTTTCCTCGATTCGTATTCTCGGCCTCGATCCTGGCCTCAGCGCCATGGGCTGGGGCGTGATCGTGCTGGAGGGGACGCGGCTTTCCCATATTGAGCATGGGGTCATTGCGACCAAGCCCGCCTTGGGTCTGGGGCTGCGGCTCTTGGCGCTGCATCGCGAATTGTCTTCCGTGATCGCTCGGCTGGCGCCGCAGGCCATCGCAGTCGAACTGGCTTTCGTGGCGCGCGATCCGTCCGCTGCCTTGAAGCTGGGCCATGCCCGCGCCGTGGCATTGCTGGCGGCGGCGGAGGCGGGATTGGAGATTGCGGAATATTCGCCCAACCACATCAAGAAATGCGTGGTGGGCGCAGGGCATGCCGGCAAGGAGCAGGTGCAGTTCATGGTCAAGCGGCTGCTGCCCACCTGCGGCGTACGCCAGGCCGATGCCGCCGACGCACTGGCCGCGGCCATCACCCATGCACATCTGTCGGGCAGCCGCGCCAAGATGATGGCGGCGATGCAATGATCGGCAAGCTCACCGGCATCGTGGACAGCATCGCCGAGGATACCGTGATCCTGGATGTGGGCGGGGTCGGTTATCTGGTGCAATGCCCGGCCACCACCTTGTCGCGGCTGGCGGCGGGCGCGCATGCCTCGCTGATGATCGAGATGAAGGTGAGCGAAGACGCGATCCGGCTTTATGGCTTTGGCAGCAGCGAGGAGCGCGAATGGTTCCGGCTGCTGCAGACCGTACAGAATGTGGGCGCCAAAGTCGCGCTGTCGGTACTCTCGACCCTTTCGCCGCGCGAATTGCAGCGGGCGCTGGCGCTGTCGGACAAGGCAATGATCGGCCGTGCCTCCGGCGTCGGTCCCAAACTGGCGCTGCGCATCGCCACCGAATTGAAAGACAAAGCGCCCGCGATGATGCTGCACGGCGATGACGAGCCGCACGCGCCCATGGCTGTGCCGCGCGGACCCGCCGCCGATGCCGTCGCGGCTCTGCTCAAGCTGGGTTATTCGGAAGGCCAGGCGGCGGAAGCGGTAGCGCGGGCCTCGAACGATCTGGGCGATGCGGCGGAAGCCGGAAGCCTGATCCGTGAAGCGCTTCGGGGAATGGGACGCTGATGGCCAAGGCGGCGAAAGGCGAAGCGGGACGCATTACGGCGCCGGAGCGCAGCGAAGATGACACGCTGGAATCCTCGTTGCGTCCCAAGACGCTGTCGGATTTTGTGGGCCAGCAACAGGCGCGCGAAAATCTGAAGATTTTCATCGAGGCGGCCAAGTCGCGCGGTGAAGCGCTGGACCATGTGCTGTTCTCCGGACCGCCGGGCTTGGGAAAAACCACCCTGGCGCAGATCGTGTCGCGCGAATTGGGCGTCAATTTTCGTTCGACATCGGGGCCGGTCCTGGCCAAGGCGGGCGATCTTGCCGCCATTCTCACCAATCTGGAGCCGCGCGACGTTCTCTTCATCGACGAAATTCATCGCCTCAATCCGGCGGTGGAGGAAATTCTCTATCCCGCGATGGAGGATTGCGAACTCGATCTGGTGATCGGCGAAGGGCCTTCGGCGCGTTCGGTCAAGATTCAACTCGCGCCTTTTACGTTGGTGGGCGCCACCACCCGCTCCGGTCTCATCACCACCCCGCTTCGGGACCGTTTCGGCATTCCGGTGCGGCTGAATTTTTATACCGGCGACGAGCTTTGCTCCATCGTGGCGCGGGGCGCGCGCGTGTTGGGATTCGATCTGACGGAAGATGGCGCGCGCGAGATCGCGAACCGCGCGCGCGGCACGCCGCGTATTGCGGGCCGCCTCTTGAAGCGGGTGCGGGACTTCGCCTCTGTCGCGAAACATTCTCGCGTCGATGCCAAGATCGCCGACATGGCGCTGACCCGGCTGGAAGTGGATGCCCGCGGGCTGGATGGCTTTGACAAGCGCTACCTCACTTTGATCGCGGAGAATTTCAGCGGCGGACCGGTGGGGATCGAGACCATTGCTGCCGCGCTGGGCGAAGCGCGCGATGCGATTGAAGAGATCGTAGAGCCCTATCTGATGCAGCAGGGCTTCGTGCAGCGCACGCCGCGCGGCCGTCTTCTTACCGGTCAGGCCTATGGTCATCTGGGGCTGACCGTGCCGCCGCAGGCGCCCGCCCAGACCGGGCTGTTCGCTGGTGAGGACGAGGCATGAGTGGGCCGGCGGTTTCGGGGCTGGGTCATTTCGAGGGCAAGACTCATATCCTGCCGATCCGGGTCTATTATGAAGACACCGATCTGTCGGGCGTGGTCTATCACGCCAATTACCTGCGCTATATGGAACGGGCCCGTACCGAATTCTTCCGTCTGGCCGGGGTGACCAAGATGGCGGACCTTGAGAGCGAAGAGCCCACCGCCTGGGCCATCCGCGAGGTGAGGGCCAGCTACCATCGCCCGGCGCGGGTGGATGATGCGCTGGAGGTGCGGACCCAGCTGGTCGGAATTTCCGGCGCGCGCATCGAAGCGGTGCAAAAGATTTACGCGCGCGAAACTTTGCTGGTGGACGGACGGATCGAAGCCTGCATCATCGCGTTAACGGGAAAGCCGCGTCGATTGCCCCAAACGTTGCGCGCTTTGTTGACACCTTTTCTCGTAGAAACAGATACTTGAAACTGATTCGGCGGAAGCCCGCCCAACTTCGGCCAATTTTGAATGCGCATTTGCGCCGCGCGAACGCGCGAACAAGGTTGTTCCCATGACTCTTAAGCGCGTCCTTGCCTCTGTATTTTTTGTCATGTTCGCGGTCTTCGCAGGACCGGCCTTGGCGCAGCGCGGCCCGATCGCCGCACCCACCGGCGAAGCAGCCACCGCACAGGATCTGGGCGCGCCTGCCGCAGCCCCGACCACCGTGGTGGACGCGACCGGGCTCGCCGCACCCAGCGCGGGCGGCAATTTCTCCATCGTGGAAAGTTTCCTGCGCGCCGACATCATCGTGAAATCGGTGATGACGCTGTTGCTGCTGGCTTCTCTCTGGTCCTGGGCCATCATCATCAACAAGGGCATCGCGCTCAGCGGCCTGAAGCGCAAAGCGGCCAAATTCGAAAAAATCTTCTGGTCGGGCCAGTCGCTGGACGAGCTGTATCAGCAATTCGCAGCCCACAATGATCACCCGATGTCGGCCATGTTCGTGGCGGCCTTGCGCGAATGGCGCCGCGCCTTCGAAGGCGGTGCGCCCAAAGAAAGCCAGATCAACGGCATCAAGGAGCGCATCGACAAGGCGATGAACGTCACCATCATGCGCGAGACCGACGGGATCGAGCGCCAGCTCGGCTTCCTCGCCACGGTGGGATCGGTCGCGCCCTTTATCGGTCTGTTCGGCACGGTCTGGGGCATCATGAACAGCTTCACCGCCATTGCCGCGCGCCATGACACCACCCTTGCCGTGGTCGCGCCCGGCATCGCCGAAGCTTTGTTCGCCACGGCTCTCGGCCTGTTCGCGGCGGTGCCCGCCGTCATCTTTTACAATCGCTTCATCAACGAGATCGGCCGCTACGCCACACGGCTGGATGCGTTCGCGGAAGAATTCTCCGCCATCCTGTCGCGGCAGCTGGAAGAAAAGGCGCGCTGATGCCTTCGGTGATGCACCATGTCGGGTCGCGCGGCAAACGCCGCCGCAGCCCCGCCATGTCCGAGATCAACGTCACGCCCTTTGTGGACGTGATGTTGGTGCTGCTGATCGTCTTTATGGTCACCGCGCCCCTTCTCACCGTGGGTGTACCGGTGGATCTGCCCAAGACCCGCGCACCGGCGCTGGGCCAGGACAAGGAGCCGCTCTCCATCAGTGTGGCGAAAGACGGCAAAATTTATCTGCAGAAGGAAGTGGTCAGCGAGGACGCGCTGGTGCCCAAGCTCCAGGCGATTTCGCAGAATGGCTATGACCAGCGCATTTTCGTACGCGGCGACAAGACCGTGGCTTATGACCGGGTGATGGTGGTGATGGGCCTGCTGGCAAGCGCGGGCTTCACGCATATCGGACTGGTTACTGATGTCGCAAAGCCGAAGCCCGACCAACACTAGGCGCCTGTTGCCCCAGCGGCCGCAGCGTCCCACCACCGCGGATAGCCCGCGTGCGGGTCTGGTGCTGTCTGTCGTGCTGCATGCCGGCCTGATCGGCGCGACCTATTTCACCTGGGCGCATATGCTGGACGTCACGCCCGCCAGCCATTCGGTTCCGGTCGATCTCATCACCGTGACCGATCAGACCAATGTTCAGGCGATGGCGCCACCGCCACCGCCCGAGCCGCCCAAAGTCGAAATTCCGCAATCCGCGCCCGAGCCGCCTCCGCCGCCGGATTTGCAGGATGTCGAGCCTGCGCCCGACGCGCCGATGCCGGAAATCAAGATCAAGCCCGAACCGAAGAAAGAAGAACCGCCGCCGCCCAAGCCACCGGAGCAGGCCAAGCCGCAGCCGAAGAAAAACACCAGCCAGGATTTTGCGGCGCTGCTGAACAAGCTCACCGCCACACCCAAAACCCCGCCCAATGCCAAGGTGGGGCCGCGTGTGGTGCAGGGGATCGGTGCGGCCAATGCGATGACGGCGGATCTGGCGGATGCGCTGAAGAGCCAGATCTATCAATGCTGGAGCCCCCCGGTGGGCGCCCCCAATGCCAATGATCTGGTGGTGGATTTCGATCTTGCCCTCAATGCGGACGGCACGGCGGCGCGCGCCACATCCGATGCGCTGACCTCGGCCAATCCCTACACCCGTGCGGCGGCCGAAGCGGCGCGGCGCGCCATCGCGCAATGCCAGCCTTACAAATTGCCCGCCGACCGTTACAGCCAGTGGCGCGAGATCAATCCGTTGCGTTTCGATCCCCGTCAGATGATGAATCAGTGATGCCGCAAAATGGCCCGTTTCGGGAACCAGGTTGCCCGCTAAGTCTTTGGAGAATGTGATGAGGAAGTTCCTGCTGATCTGCGGTCTGTTTTTGGCGGCGCTGGCGCCCTTGCCGGCATCGGCGGCGTTGCAGGTCGATGTGACACAGGGCAATGCCCAGCCGCTCCCCATCGCCATTCCCGACATGGTCGCGCCCGATCCGGCTCAGGCCCAGATGGGCGCCAATATCGCGGGCGTCATCCGTGCCGATCTCACCCGCTCGGGCCTGTTCCGTTCGATCGATCCCAAGGCCTTTGTCGAACACATCAGCAATATCAATGTCGCCCCCATCTTCCAAAGCTGGCGCGCCATCAGCGCCCAGGGCCTGGTTGCGGGGCAGGTGATCCTGCAGCCCGATGGACGCCTCAGGGTCGATTTCCGTCTGTGGGACGTCTATGGCGAAAGCCAGATGCTGGGGCAGCAATTCTTCACCCAGCCGGAAAATTGGCGGCGCGTGGCCCATATGGTGTCGGACGCGATCTATGAGCGCGTCACGGGCGAGAAGGGCTATTTCAACACCCGCATCGTCTTCATCGCTGAATCCGGTCCGGCCCTGAAGCGCATCAAGCGGTTGGCGGTGATGGACGAGGACGGCGCCAACCCGATCTATCTGACCAAGGGCGACTATCTGGTTCTGACGCCGCGCTTCAATCCCACGGCGCAAATGATCGCCTACATGTCCTACATCGCCACCAAGCCG
>DASYDX010000083.1:0-2201 GCA_036499345.1 Rhizomicrobium sp. | reverse complement strand
TCGCTTCCATGATTTGCCGGATTTGTTGCACAAAAATGATATTCTGTCATTTAATGATTCCAAAGTCATTGCCGCGCGCTTGGCGGGTCTTCGTCCTGCGCGGGATCTCCAAAGCCCTGTGGTGCCCGTAGAGGTCACTTTGCATCGTCGCGAGGCAGACGACCGGTTTCGCGCATTTGCCCAGCCTGCGCGCCGCCTGCGGCCTGGTGATGCCCTGACTTTCCCCGAAGGCCTTGAAGCCCAGGTCCTGGACCGGCAAGGGGGGGAGGTGACGTTGGCCTTCAACCGGGCCGGGCGGGCGTTGGACCAGGCGATTGCCGTGGTGGGCGCCATGCCGCTTCCGCCCTACATCGCCAAGCTGCGGCCGCCCGACGCGCAGGATTTTTCCGATTATCAGACCGTTTATGCCCGGGAGGAGGGCTCGGTGGCGGCGCCGACCGCCGGGCTTCATTTCACGGCCGGATTGCTCGACCGGCTCGCGGCCAAGGGGCTGGGCCGCGCCGATCTGACCCTGCATGTCGGCGCCGGCACCTTTCTGCCGGTCAGTGTGACCGACACCGATCAGCATATTATGCACTTCGAACGGGCAATCGTAGGGCCGGAGGCGGCAGCGCGCCTCAACGCAGCACGGGCAGCAGGCGGCCGTGTCGTCGCCGTGGGAACGACGTCCTTGCGGATCCTGGAAAGCGCCAGCGATGCGGAGGGCAGGGTGCAGCCTTACGACCGGGATACGAATATTTTCATCACGCCGGGATATCGGTTCAAAGCGACCGATGTCCTGGTGACCAATTTCCATTTGCCGCGTTCGACATTGTTCATGCTGGTCTGCGCCTTCATGGGGACAGAGGTCATGCGGCGGGCCTATGCCGAGGCTATCGCGCATGGCTATCGCTTCTATTCCTATGGCGATGCCTGTCTGCTATTGCGGCCGCGATGAGTGATATTCGTTTCGAACTCAAAGCGGTGGACGGTGCGGCGCGCACCGGAATTCTGCACACGCCGCGTGGCGAGATACGCACCCCGGCTTTCATGCCGGTGGGAACAGCGGGCACGGTCAAGGCGATGCTGCCGCAGAGCGTGCGCGAAACCGGCGCCGACATTCTTCTGGGAAATACCTATCACTTGATGCTCAGGCCGGGCACGGAACGGATCGCGCGCCTGGGTGGCTTGCACAAATTCATGGATTGGGACCGGCCAATCCTCACGGACTCGGGCGGTTTCCAGGTGATGTCGCTTTCGTCGCTACGCAAGATCAGCGAAGAGGGCGTGCGTTTCCAGTCACACATTGACGGGCATGCCGAGTTTCTCTCGCCGGAAAGAGCGATGGAGATACAGCGGCTGCTAGGCTCCGATATCCAGATGGTACTGGACGAATGCCCGGCATTCGGTGCCAGCGAGGCGGAGATCGAAAAATCCCTGGCCCTCTCCATGCGCTGGGCGAAACGATCGAAGATCGCGTTCGGCGAACAGCCGGGCCGCACCTGCTTTGGCATCGTTCAAGGCGGCGTGTTTCCCCATTTGCGCGCGCGTTCGGCGGAAGCCCTGCAGGAAATCGGCTTCGATGGCTATGCGGTCGGCGGCCTGGCGGTAGGCGAGGGGCAGAGCGCTATGTTCGATACGCTCGAGGCGACGGTGCCGCATCTGCCCACGGACCGTCCGCACTATTTGATGGGCGTGGGCAAGCCCGACGATATCGTGGGCGCGGTGCTGCGCGGTGTCGATATGTTCGACTGTGTTCTGCCGACGCGCTCAGGCCGCAACGGCCAGGCCTTCACCTGGAATGGGCCGCTGAACCTCAAGAATGCCCGCCACGCCGAAGACCCGTCGCCGCTGGATCCCGATTGCCGCTGCCCCGCCTGCCGCCAGTTCAGCCGGGCCTACCTGCACCATGTGGTCAAAGCCGGCGAGATCATCGCGGCGATGCTGCTGACGTGGCACAATTTGGCGTTCTATCAGGATTTAATGGCGCAGCTCCGGTCGGCAATTGCCGCAGGGCAGGTGGAGAACTACGCCGCGTCGTTCCGGGAAGCATATTTTGTCGGCGGTGAGGCCAAATATGTTGATTCGCCTGCCTGATTGCGATTGACCCACCGCCCCCCCGTCCCTATGTTCCGCCGCCTTGGTAGGGCCCGTAGCTCAGCGGTAGAGCATCTGACTTTTAATCAGAGGGTCGATGGTTCGATCCCATCCGGGCTCACCAA
>DASYDX010000082.1:0-10198 GCA_036499345.1 Rhizomicrobium sp. | reverse complement strand
GGGCGCAATTCCACCGGCGGTGCGATCCTCTATCGCAGCCGCGAGCCCGGCAGCGAATTTGGCGGTTATGTCCAAGGCACCTTGGGCGATTATGGCCGTGCCGGTTTGCAGGGCGCTGTGGATCTGCCGCTGACGGATACGTTGGCGGCGCGCGTGGCGCTGAACTTCGACAATCAGCGCGGCTATGTCGCCAATTATTTCTACGATCCGGTCAGCGGCGCATCCAACCATCAGCCCGCTTTCGGCTCCAACAAGGTGGGCGGTATCTTCTCGCTCAAATGGCAGCCGGACGACAGC
Source organism: Rhizomicrobium sp. (assembly GCA_036499345.1). Classification (GTDB taxonomy): domain Bacteria; phylum Pseudomonadota; class Alphaproteobacteria; order Micropepsales; family Micropepsaceae; genus Rhizomicrobium. The sequence continues at coordinate 9,901 of DASYDX010000082.1, read as the reverse complement.
TTCAATCTGTTGCTGCGCGCCGATGTCTCCGCCGAGCATGACACCGGATCGACCTATCACGATCTGGGCTATTTCGTCGGCTCGGTGCCGTCGGCTGGGCGCACCTCGATCTGCAACATTCCCGGCACCTGTGTAGGCTTCACCGATCTGCGCGGCCATCCCGTGGCGCCGACCTATCTGACGTCCAACGCTACCAGCGTCAGCAATGTGAACCCTTCGCCCGCCGCCTATAACTCGCTGCTGAATTCGGTGGCGCGCGAACAGCAATATGGCTTCTGGAGCGCGGAGCAGGCGGTCAGCAATCTCAATGTCGGCCATTATCAGACCTATTCGGCCACCGCGAACAAGAGTTTCGGCGACACCAGTGTGAAGCTGATGACGGCCTATCGCACCTGGAACAGCACGGGTCAGGCGATCAGCCGCGGCCAGCCTTTCGAAACCAACACCTATCTCTACAACACGCCCAATTATGAATCCTGGCAGTCGGAACTGACCGTCAATGGCAGCGCTTTTGCCGACAAGCTGAAATGGACGACGGGCCTGTTCTATTTCAACGAGCGCAGCCCCAATGACGGCGGATTGCTCTATCTGTTCCTGCCCAGCGCGGGCTCGGCGCCCCAGGCCGCCGGCGGCAAGCAGATCACCATCACGGACTGGACCCGCAACAGCGAAGAGAACAGCTCCTATGCTGGTTATGCTCAGCTCACCTACAGCATTTTCTCCGACACGCGGGTGACCGCGGGTGTGCGCTATACCTATGACGAGCGCTTCGCGCATATCGCCAGCCAGTCGATCCAGACGCCGGCAACTGTGGCAACCAACACCACGCTGGTGAATTCCGGTAAGTCCGCAATCTTCAATCCGGCGGCCTACACCTTCGAAGGCATCTCTTATGCGGGGCAGAGCAATCTCTGCTTCCTAACCGATGCGCAGGGCAAAGTTCTGCCGCTGTCGCAATGCGCCGCCGATATCAGCAAGAGCTATCACAAGCCTACCTACACCTTGGCGCTTGATCATGATCTGTGGGACGGCACCATGGTCTATGCCACCATGCGGTCGGGCTATCGCTCGGGCGGCATTAACACCCAGGCGATCAATATCGCGTCCCTCACGGCGGAGCCGGAAGAGGTGCAGGATTATGAAATCGGCGCCAAATCCGATTTCACAGTGATGGACATGCCGGTGCGCGCCAATCTGGCGATGTACCAGACCGCCTATCACAATATTCAGGTCCAGCAAGCGCTGCCCAATGTCACCCTGGCGACCGGGCCGGGTGGCGGGGCTTGCACCCAGGCGGCGCTCAACGTCGGCGCCTGCATCAACAATTTCAACGACAATGTCACGCTCAACGCCAAGAAGGCGCGCATCTATGGCGTGGAATGGGATCTGACGGCGCTGCCCACCGACTGGCTGACCTTGAATGCAGCCGGCAGCTATATCGATCCACGCTATACCGATTACACATTCACGCCGCCGCCGGGCTATCTGCAGCCCACCTCCAGCACCAACCTGTCGGGCACACCGATCCCGGTGCCCGCCTGGCAGACCAACTATACGGCGACGGTCAATTTCGGCGATCCGGGTGTTGGCGTGCCGCTGGGCGATACCATCTTCACGGCGCATTATTATTGGCAGAGCCGCTATCTGGCCGATATGCGCGCCTATAATCCGTCGCAGCGTACTTTTGCCTATGGCTTGCTCAACATGCGGTTGGATTTCACCGACGTGGCCAAGAGCGGTGCCGATGTCGCCCTTTTCATGAACAATGTCGCCAACACCGAAGCTTGCTTGCCGGAATATAACGGCGTGCTGAATTCGGCGCCCAACGGCACCTTCGGCGTCCCCAACACATCGGGCGTGCTGCAATGCATCCCGTTGGCGCCGCGCATGACGGGGCTGCAAGCGACCTACAAGTTCTGAGAGAGACGCTTAAAGAGAGAAGCCCGCGTGACCGGAATTGGTCGCGCGGGCTTCTGAATTTCTGCCTATATACCGGTAGTTATTGCGCCGGTTTGACCTTCAAAAGCGTCATGGTGAAGACCAGGGTCTGGTCGGGCGGGATATCCTGGCCTGCGCCTTCCGGGCCGTAGCCCAAATCGGATGGCAGCACCAATTCCCAGCTATCGCCTTCCTTCATCAGCGAGAGCGCTTCGACCCAGCCCGGGATCAGTTGACCGGCAGGGAAATCCGCGGTCTGGCCTTGCTTGGTCTGGTCGAACACCTTGTTGTTGATCAGCCAGCCCTTGTAGGTGACGGTGACCATGTCGGCGCCAGATTGCGGCGCCGCGCCTTTACCAGCCTTCAACACGCGATACATCAGGCCATCGGCGGTCTTGAAGACGCCGGGCTTGGCCGCATAGTCGGCCAGGAATTTCTGGTTGGACGCGGCGCTCAAATCATATTGCGCGGCGGCTTTTTCTTCCTTCTTGGCGCAGGCCAGCGTGGGGGCGCAAAGCAGCACGATGCTCATCAGCGCCACAAAACGGTACATTCAGTCCTCCGGAAAAATCAGGATTGGGTTTCGCCAATCCGTACAAGGTCGCCATCGCGAATCGCGTCGGGAGGATTATCGATCACGCGGTCAGTGAGGGAAAGGCCCGAACCGGCTTCCACGGACGCGCCCAGGTCGCGCCGGATGGTCAGGACCTTGATCTTGACGTGATTGGTGTCGTCCACCGTGGCCACGACCGGGCCTTGGTCGCGGAACATCAGGGCGGTGGCGGGCACGTGCACCGTGCCCTTGCCGGGCGGCAAGGAGAAGTGCACCTCGGCATAGCTGCCGGGGCGGATGATGCCGTCGGCATTGTCAGTCTGGAACTGTAGAAGCTGGGTGCCGCTGGCGCTGGCCACCGCATCGGCACTGGCGCCCAAGGTGGCGGTGAATTCGCGGCCCGGCATCTCGGGCACCGTGAAGGTGGCTTTCATGCCCGGCTGCACGGCGCTGGCATCGGTCTGGGGGACGCGGACATAGATGCGCAGCTTCTTCTGATCCGAGACCGTGAAGAGCGGCGTCGCGCCAGGTGTGCCGACCAGGACCAGCGCGCCAACATCCACCGCGCGGGTGGTGACGATACCGTCGAACGGTGCGACCAGCCGCTTGAAGGATTCCATCGCTTGCAGGCGGGTGAGATTGGCTCTGGCCGATGCGACGATGGCAGTCTTGGCGGCGAGATCACTGTCCTTGGCGTCTGCGTCTTGGCGCGCGACTGCGCCTTGCGCCAGAAGCGCGTCCCAGCGTTTGGCGGTGACGGCGGAAAGCTTTTGATTGGCAATGGCGGTGTTGAGATCGGCCACACCCTGCGCCACCTGACCGTCCAGGTCGGGCGTGTCGAGTTCGGCCAGAAGCTGGCCCGCCTTCACCGGCGTGCCGATATCGACATACCATTTGCGCACATAGCCGCTGACGCGGGCATAGATCTGGGCGTTGTTCCAGGACTGAACGTCGCCAGGCAGGATCAAGGTGCCGGTCTTGACCCCGGACAGCTTGATGAGCTGCACGGTGCGCACATCCTGGTCCTGTGCCCAGCGCGCGGCGTCATGGGCATTGTAATATCGGAGCGCGATGCCGCCGACCGCGATGGCGCCCGCCACGCAGACCGCCACCACGCCCCAGAACTTCAATCGGGGCGGTGCCGAGTGGCGTAAAATGTCGGACTGATCACGCATAAATTTCTCCGGTCTGCGCGGCTTCGCCAGGTTCCTGGCGGTGCCCGGGCACGTCTTTATCTTTTGCAGGCTTGCGGCCATGCACGATGCTGAAGACCACGGGCACGAACATCAACGTGGCGATGGTCGCGAAAATCAGGCCGCCGATCACGGCGCGGCCAAGCGGGGCGTTCTGTTCGCCGCCTTCGCCCAGACCCATCGCCATGGGCAGCATGCCGATGATCATCGCCAGCGCGGTCATCAGCACGGGGCGGAAACGGGTGATGCCCGCTTCCACCGCCGAGCGCACCGGATCGCCCGTCGCGATCAGGCGCTCGCGCGCGAAGCTCACCACCAAAATCGAATTGGCAGTGGCCACGCCCATGCACATCAGGGCACCGGTCAGCGCGGGCACCGATAAGGTGGTGCCGGTCGCGAACAGCATCCAGACGATGCCCGCCAGCGCCGCCGGTAGGGCGGTGATGATCACGAAGGGATCGAGCCAGGATTGGAAGTTCACCACGATCAGCAGATAGATCAGCACCACCGCGCCGACCAGACCCAGCGCCAGGCCCGTGAAGGCGGTCCGCATGGTGACGATCTGGCCACGCATCACCATGGTGTCGCCGCGGGGCAATTCGCTGCGATGCCGGTCCATGATCTTCTGAACGTCGGCCGCAACCGCGCCCAGATCGCGGCCCTGTACGGCCGCGTAAATGTCGGTGGTCGGCAGGACGTTGTAATGGTTCACCACGGCGGCCGAACGGGTGCGCGTTATGGTGCCCAGCGCGCCCAGAACCTGCTGCGACGTCGCGCCGGGGCCTGTGACCGGCGTGTTCAGCAAGGCTTCTATGGAGTCGAGCTTGTATTCCGGCGCCTGGGCGACGATGCCGTAGGAGACATTGTTCTTGGGGTTGAGGAAGTAGTTGGGCGCGGTCTGACCCGTGCCCGCCAGCGACGTCGCGACCGCGTTGGTCACGTCTTTTTCCGTGAGGCCGACCTGGGCAACGCGGACCCGGTCCACGTTGAAATTCAATTGCGGCATCTCATCGGATTGCTGCATGCGCGGGTCGGCGATGCCCGGCACGCGGCGGATCTCGCGCAACAGCTTGTCGGCGAACGCTTTGGTCGCATCGTGATCCGTGCCCGTGAACTGGACGTCGATGGGCGCGGGCGATCCGAAATTCAGGATCTGGCTGACGATATCGGCGGGCGGGAAAGATAAAGTGGTGCCGGGGAATTCGCGCGGCAGAGCTTCGCGCAACCGCTTCACATAATTGACCGTGGAGTGGTGATCCGGCGTCAGGCTGATAAAGATATCGGTGTCCTGGGTGCCGATGGTGCCGGTGCTGTTATAGAGCTGGTTCACCGAGCTTTGCGGGATGCCCAGGCTGTCCACGATGGCCGCGATTTCATGGCGCGGAATGATGCGCCGGACATGGGCTTCAATGTCGGCGATCTGCTGTGTCGTGTCTTCCAAGCGTGTGCCGATCGGCGGGCGTACATGCAACGTGATCTGGCCCGTATCGACCGCGGGGAAGAAGTTGGAGCCCAGGAACGGGAACAGCACGAAAGACACCAGCACCGCGCCCAGGAAGCCCACCACGAACAGGCGGCGGCGATTGAGCGAGAGCGCCAGAAGATTGCGGTAGGATTCGCGTACGGCTTCGAAGCCGCTTTCAAAGCGCCGCTGGAAACGCGCCAGCAGATGATCGCCCTGGGCCTGGTGCATGGCATGGTCCGCGGCATCGGCGTCTTGCGCATGATTGAGATGCGGCTTCAGCAGATACAGCGACAGGGTCGGCACCAGGGTGCGCGAAAGAATGAAAGACGCGATCATGGCGAAGACCACGCTCATCGCCATGGGAATGAAGAGATATCCGGCCACGCCTTCCAAGGTCAGCATCGGTACGAACACGATGCAGATGCAGAGCAGCGCCACGAAAGCGGGCTGCACGATCTGGCGCGCGCCATCCAGAATGGCGGTGCGCACATCCTTGCCATGCTCCAGATGCCAATTGATGTTTTCGATGGTGACGGTCGCGTCGTCCACCAGAATGCCCACGGCCAGGGCCAGGCCGCCCAGGGTCATAATGTTCAGAGTCTGGCCCGTCGCCCATAGCGCGATCAGCGCCGCCAGCACCGACAGCGGGATGGAGGTGGCGATGATGATGGTCGAGCGCCAGCTGCCCAGAAAGAGCAGGATCATCAGGCTGGTCAGGCCCGCCGCCAGCGCGCCTTCGCGCACCACACCCGAAATCGCCGCCTTCACGAAAATCGATTGATCGTTCAGCAGGTCGATCTTGAGGGAATCGGGCAACTGCTCCTTCAGGCGCGGCAGAATGTCCTTGATGCCTTGCACCACATCCAGGGTCGAGGCGGCGCCGGTCTTCAGCACCGTCATCAGCACCGCGCGCCCGCCATCGACATGCACGATGGTGGTCTGCGGCGGGTTGCCGTCGCGGACATGGGCGACATCGCGCATCAGGACGGTGGCGCCATCGACGGTCTTGATCGGGAGATTGTTGAGGCCCGCGACGGAATCCGCCGCATTGTTCAACTTCACCACATATTGATAGCTGCCGATCTTGATGTTGCCGGCGGGAATGATCTGGGTCTGGTTGCTGATGGCGGTCTGGATATCGGTGGCCGAAACCTTGTGCGCCTGCATGGCGCGCGGATCGAGATCGACCTGAATCTGACGCGACTTGCCGCCATAAGGGGCGGGATAGGAGGAGCCGGGGACCGAAACCAGGCCCGAGCGCAGATTGTTCTGCGCCAGATCCAGGATCTGCTGTTCCGACAGGACCTTGGATGACAGCGCAAGCTGGAGGACCGGCACGGTCGAGGCATTATAATTGATCACGAAGGGCGGGTTGGTGCCCTGGGGCATCTGGCGGATGACGAACTGCGAGGCGGCGACCACCTGGGCGGTCGCGACCGAGATATCGACCTTGGGCTGGAAGAAGATTTTGACGACGCCGTTGCCCGCGACCGACTGGCTTTCGATATGCTCGATATCGCTGACCGCGGTCGGCACGATCCGCTCATAGGGCGTGACCATGCGGCCAGCGACCTCGGCGGGGGACAGGCCGCCATATTGCAGGACGGCGCCCACCACGGGGATGCCGATATTGGGGAAAATATCGGTGGGCGTGCGCATGGCCGCCATCGGCCCGAAAATCAGGATGACGATGGCAAGCACCAGGAAGGTGTAAGGCCGGTCCAGCGCTACGCGGACGATCCAAGTCATAGGCGCGCCGTCTCCAAACCTTTGGTGCGAATGAGATGGCCCCGCGCGACATGGGGCACAGCCCGGCTGGGCGCCCCAGCCTCCGCAAAAGCCAGCGGTTCATTATAGCCAAAAGGGGCCGGGAAATAGGCCTTCCTTGTCGCAAGCTGTCGTCAAAGCACGACATTTCGGCAACGCGCTTTCTACATTAGCCTATCGGGATAATCGTGTATGGTGTGAACATGCTGTCTCAGAAATCCCATTATGCTTTGCGAGCCCTGCTGGTCCTGGCCGGGCGCAGCGATACCGGCCCCATGCAGATCGCGGATATTGCTGACACCGCAAACATACCCAAGAAGTTCCTGGAGCAGATTTTGCTGGAGTTGAAGAAGCCCGGCATCGTCCGCAGCCATCGTGGCCGCAGCGGCGGCTATTCATTGGGGCGGGCTGCCAAGGATATCAGCTTCGCCGATGTCCTCCGGGTAACTGACGGTCCGCTGGCACTCACGCCCTGTGTCAGCGTCATGGCCTATCGCAAATGCGACGATTGCTTCGATGAAGCGGTGTGCGGCATCCGCAAGGTAATGGCGGTGGCGCGTGATGCGACGGCGGATGTGCTCGAATCCCGCTCGCTTGCCAGCGCCGCGGCGCAGATGAAGCGCGCGGGCGCTCTTTAGAATTCTCCATTCCGGTAAGCGTGGTTTGCAACGTATCGCCGCGTGCGGCGTTTGGTGCAGAGGCATTCCCTAAATCACTATTGACTCTATCGAGATTAAAAGGATTGATGAGCTCGCCGCCGCCGAAGGAGTGTTCATGCGCCGCATACTGGCTTCTGCATTTGCCGCCGCCGCGATTTTTTCCGCGCAGGCCGCTGTTGCCGCCGATCAACCCTATCAGGTGGAATGGGTCTATCATGTGAAGTACGGCTACCAGCAGGAATGGTGGAAGCTCTTCCAGAAGTATCAGGTCGCGATCCTGGACCGCGAAAAGCAGCTGGGCTTTGTTTCGGAATATCACATCGACAAGCCTGGACTTCACACCAGCGAAGATGCGCGCTGGGATTATCGCATCGTCATCACCTATCCCAGTTACGATGGCTCGCGGCATGAAGGCGAAGTCGAACGCCAGCTTTTTCCAGATCGCGCCGTGTTGAATCGCGATGAGAACCGCCGTTGGGAACTCACCGTCAACCATTGGGATCTGCCCATCCATCAGATCGATCCGCATAGCGCCGCCGACTGATTCGCCTATTCCTTCAAACTTTGATTAAGTGCCATCCGGAGACCTGCATCATGCGCCGCATCCTGCTTCTCGCCGCCGCCGCCCTCACGATCGCGGGCGCGGCCCACGCCGCCGAGGTCAAGCTGCTCAATGTCAGCTACGACCCCACCCGCGAACTTTACAAAGATCTTTCCGGCGCATTCGCCAAACAGTGGAAGGCCAAGACGGGCGACACCGTCACCTTGTCCACCAGCAATGGCGGCTCCGGCGCGCAGGCGCGCGCGGTGATCGATGGCTTGCAAGCCGATGTGGTGACGCTGGCATTGGCCGCCGATATCGATGCGATCTCGCAAAAAGCAGGATTGCTGCCGGCGAATTGGCAGAAGCGTCTGCCGCAGAATTCCACGCCTTACACCTCGACCATCGTTTTCCTGGTGCGCAAGGGCAATCCCAAGCATCTCAAGGATTGGTCGGATCTGGTGAAGCCGGGCGTTCAAGTCATCACGCCCAATCCGAAAACCTCGGGCGGTGCGCGCTGGGCTTATCTGGCGGCCTGGGCGTCCGCGAAGAGTGCGCCGGGCGGCAATGAGGCCAAGGCGAAAGCCTTTGTCGGCGCGCTTTATCGCAACGTTCCGGTGCTGGACAGCGGCGCGCGCGGTTCGACGGTGACCTTCACCAAGCGTGGTCTGGGCGATGTGCTGCTGAGCTGGGAAAATGAAGCCCATCTGGCGCTGAAGGAAGAGCCCGGCAAATACGAGATCGTCTATCCGTCGCACTCGATCCTGGCGGAGCCGCCGGTGGCGGTGGTCGACAAGAATGTCGATCGCCACAACAACCGCAAAGTGGCTGAAGCCTTTGTGCAATATCTCTACACGCCGGAAGCGCAGGAGATTGAAGCGAAGGATTTCTATCGCCCGCGCGACCCGGCGATCCTGGCGAAGTACAAAGCCAATTTCCCCGATATCAAGCTGGCGACCATCGATGGTGATTTCGGCGGCTGGGGCAAGGCGCAGCAGACCCATTTCGGTGATGGCGGCGTCTTCGATCAGATCTACCAGCCCGGAAAATGATCGCATCTTTGCTTTCTGTGCGCAGCGCCCGAAGCCGGTTTCCCGGCTTCGGGCTTTCGCTTGGCTTCACGGTGTTTTACCTCACCGCCATCGTGCTGGTGCCGTTGCTGGCGCTGGTGATCCGGCCGTTCGAGTTGGGGCCGCTGGGTTTCTGGACGGCGATTTCTTCGCACCGCGTGCTGGCGGCGTTGCGGCTGTCTTTCGGAACCGCGCTTGTGGCTGCGGCCATCGATACCGTTTTCGGCTTTGTGATCGCCTGGGTGCTGGTGCGCTATCGCTTTCCCGGCAAGAAACTGATCGACGCTCTGATCGATCTGCCTTTCGCGCTACCGACCGCGGTGGCGGGGATCGCGCTTTCCACGCTGTATGCGCCGACCGGTTGGATCGGAAGCGTGCTTACACAATTCGGCATGCGCGTCGCTTACACGCCCTGGGGCGTGTTGGTGGCGATGGTCTTTATTGGGCTTCCCTTCGCGGTCCGCACCTTGCAGCCCGTGCTGCAGGATATGGGGCGCGATCTGGAGGAAGCTGCCGCGACCCTGGGCGCGACGCGCGGACAGGCGGTTCGCCGCGTGGTGTTGCCGATGCTGCTGCCTGCGCTTCTGACCGGCGCGGCGCTCGCCTTCGCGCGCGGGGTCGGTGAGTATGGCTCGATCATCTTCATCGCGGGCAATCTGCCGATGAAGTCCGAGATCGCGCCGCTTCTGATCATCACCAAGCTGGAACAATTCGA
>DASYDX010000081.1:0-9001 GCA_036499345.1 Rhizomicrobium sp. | reverse complement strand
TTGAGCTTGGTGCCCACGCCATCGGTCGCCGCCACCAGAACGGGGTCCTTGAAGCCCGCCGCTTTGATGTCGAACAAGCCGCCAAAGCCGCCCAGATCGGCATCGGCGCCCGGCCGCCTTGTGGCGCGCGCGGCCGGCGCGATCCGCGCGACCAATTCTTCGCCTGCGTCGATGTCCACGCCCGCGTCTTTATAAGTAAGGCCGTCCTTGCCAGTCATGTCCCATAATCCGCGACGAAAGCTGAAACCGAGCCTCGTTTAATCAGGCGGGGACGCCCACGCAAGCCGCCAAGAGGCCGGACCGGGCCCGGTTTCCCCATGGTGCGATCCTATCCACCGATTCCGCATGCGTGGGGGCTGGCGGTGCGATGAATTTCGCACAAAGGCTTGATCCGCGTGTGATTTTTGCACCGTGGGCCGCTTTCGCAACCGCGTACTGCTCCCTATAATCGCTGCGTCCCCACCGAGCGCCCAGATGATTGCCCGCCTGTTGAAACTGCTTCCCATTCTGACGCTCGCACTGCTGCCCGCGACGGTCGCGCGTGCGGCGGGGCCCTATACCGTCGAGGGCGTGCATGTGGATGCTTCGGGCGCTTCGTCGGCCGAGGCTTTGAATGTCGCCATCGCGCAGGGACGCCCAAAGGCTTGGCAGATCCTTTACCGCCGCCTGACCCGGCAGCAGGATTGGAGCCGCCTGCCGGTTCTCGATGCGCCCACGCTCGCTCGGCTGTCACGCGGCTATACCCCTTCCAACGAGCGGCGCTCGACCACCCGCTATGTTGCGGACGTTACCTATATCTTCAATCCGGATGCGGTGGCGCGGACGTTGCGCGACGCCAACATCGCCTTCACACAAACGGTGGTGCGGCGCATTCTTCTGGTGCCGATGTCGCCGGCCTACAGCAACGGTCCCTGGGCGCAGGCGTTCGCGGGACTGAATTCCGGCGACTCCATCGTGCCTTTTGCACTGCCGGCGAATGCGCCCGAGCTGGGGCAATTGAATTTCGATGCCGCCAATTGGGGCGATGTCGCGGCGGCGGCAGCCCGGATAGGGGCGAGCGAGGCGGCGCTGGTGTTGGTGACGAGCGCCAACAACAAGCTGACCGTTACGGTCCGCCGCATCGGCCAGAATGAAACGCCCACCAAAACCAGTGTCGATGTGCCTTTGGTTCAAAGTGCGAGCGCCAGCTATCCCGCCGCCGCCCAGGCCGCCGTGACGGCGATGGAAGATCTCTGGAAATCGCGCGCGGTGGTCAATTTCAACACCCGCGGTACGCTTACAGCCGATGTGAAGCTCGCGTCCCTCGAGCAATGGGGCGCGATCCAGTCGACGCTGTCCGGCATGGAGAATGTCACCAATGTCCAAGTCGTGGCGATGAATCTGGGCTATGCGCGGCTCGCCATCGCCTATCAAGGCAGTCTGGAGCAATTGCGCAGCATGATGAGCGAGCAGGGGCTGGCCGTCTCGGGCCGCGCGGGACAATGGACCATCGCGCCCGGCGCAAAAGTGGGCGCGGGCAATGGGCGTTGAAGCCCGGCATAGCGTGAAGGCCTGATGTCGTCTCAACTGATCCTGCCGCTCGAACCGGGCAACGCGATGTCGCGGGCCGATTTCATCGAAGCGCCCGGCAATGCGCGCGCGCTGGCCTATCTGGAATCCTGGCCGGATTGGTCCGCTCCTGCGGTGGCGCTTTACGGACCTAGTGCTGCGGGCAAGACCCATCTCGCCCGCATCTGGGCCGATCGCAGCGGCGCCACGCTGATCGATGTGCGCGACTTGGCCGAACCCATCGCCAGTCCTGCGGTGGTGGAGAATTGCGATAGCGCCGATGACCGGGCGCACGAACCGGCGCTGTTCGCCATGATGGAACGAGGGGCGCCGCTCTTGCTGACGGCACGGCAAGCGCCGCCGCAATGGCGCGCAGGTCTGCCCGATCTCGTCTCCCGTTTCCGTGCGCTGGTCGCCTTTGCGCTGGGCGAGCCGGACGAAGCGCTGCTGATGGCCTTGGCCGTCAAGTTGTTCGCCGACCGTCAGCTGGTTGTACCGGAAACCGTCGTGACAAGGCTGGTGCAGGGGCTGGAGCGTTCACCCGCCGCTATCCGCGATTTCATCGCCCGGGCCGACGCCAAGGCGCTGAGCCGCCAGAAACCCATAAATCTTCAATTGGTACGGGAACTTATGGCGGACTAGGGGCGACTGTCATGACAGGTTTACCTATTTCTCCTAAGGTCCGGGCATGTCCAATCCTTCTCAAAAAATCGAGCCCGCCAACGACGCACCGCTGGATGCCGGTGCCGACAACCCGCTGGCGACGGATGACGTGGTGGAACTGGCCCATCAGGGCAGCAACCTGGATTTCGATCCGGCCTCGCCGGCCCGGTTCGTCAATCGGGAACTGTCCTGGCTCGCCTTCAACCGCCGAGTGATCGAAGAGGCACAGAACCGCCGCCATCCGCTGTTCGAGCGGGTGCGCTTTCTGTCCATCTCTGCCTCGAATTTGGACGAATTCTATATGGTGCGTGTCGCCGGCCTGATGGGCATGGTGCGCGCCGGTATCACCACGCCCTCCGCCGATGGTCTGTCTCCGGCCATCCAGTTGGCCAAAGTGGACGAAGCCGCGCGCGCCTTGATCACGGATCAGCAATGCGTCTGGTCGGTGCTGGACGCCGAATTGCGCAAGGAAGGCATCAGCGTCCTGACCGGCGATGGCATCGAAGAGCGCGACAAAGCCTTCCTGGACGCCCAATTCAATGAGCAGATTTTTCCCGTCCTGACGCCGCTCGCCATCGATCCGGCGCATCCCTTTCCGTTCATTCCCAATCTGGGCTTCACCATCGCTTTGTCGCTGACCGACCGGCGCGACAATAAGGACTTCCAGGCGCTGATTCCGGTGCCGCCCCAGCTTCGCCGTTTCGTGCGGCTGCCCGACACCGACCGCAGGACAGCGCGCTTCATTCCGCTCGAGCATGTCATCGCGCTTTATTTCGACAAGCTGTTCCCCGGTCACGACGTTTCAGGGTGGGGCATGTTCCGCATCCTGCGCGACAGCGATGTGGAAGTGGAAGAAGAAGCCGAAGATCTGGTGCTTCTGTTCGAAACGCTGCTGAAGCGCCGTCGCCGCGGCAGCGTCATTCACATGAAATGCTCCAACTCGATGCCGGCGCCTCTGCGCCAGTTCATCGCCACGCATCTGGATCTGGACGAGACCAAGATCGTGACCGTCGAAAATCTGATGGGCCTGTCCGATCTCTCCAAACTGATCATTCCCGAGCGGCCGGACCTGCAATTCAAGCCCTATAATGCGCGCTTTCCCGATCGCATCCTCGACCATGGCGGCGACTGTTTCGCTGCCATCCGCGAAAAAGATCTGATCGTCCATCATCCCTTCGAAAGTTTCGACACGGTGGTGCAGTTCCTGCGCCAGGCCGCTGCCGATCCCGAAGTGGTGGCGATCAAACAGACGCTCTATCGCACCAGCCAGGACAGTCCCATCGTCCAGGCCTTGATCGAAGCGGCGGAAGCCGGAAAATCTGTTACGGCGCTTGTGGAATTGAAGGCACGTTTCGACGAGGCGGCCAACATCAAATGGGCGCGCGATCTGGAGCGGGCCGGCGTGCAGGTCGTCTATGGCTTCATCGCGCTCAAGACCCACGCCAAGATCAGCATGGTGGTGCGGCGCGAGAGCGGACAGTTGCGCACCTATGTCCATTTCGGCACCGGCAATTACCATCCCCAGACCGCGCGGGTTTACACCGATCTGTCGCTGTTCAGCGCCGATCCGGCGCTGGGCCGTGACGCCGCGCAGGTCTTCAATTTCATCACCGGCTATGCCGAGCCCAATGCCTTGGAGAAGTTGGCCGTCTCGCCTTTCTCGCTGCGCGGCCGTCTGGTCGAAGGCATTCAACAGGAAATCATGCATGCGCGGGCGGGAAAGCCTGCCGCCATCTGGATCAAGCTGAATTCGCTGGTCGATCCGGCGATGATCGACGGGCTTTATCGCGCCAGTCAGGCGGGCGTGAAAATCGAGCTGGTGGTGCGCGGCATTTGCTGCCTGCGGCCGGGTGTGCCGGGCCTGTCGGAAAATATCCGGGTCCGCTCCATTGTCGGACGCTTTCTGGAACATGGCCGTATCGTGGCCTTTGGTGCGGGGCATGGCCTGCCGTCGCCCGACGCGAAAATCTATATTTCTTCGGCCGACTGGATGCCACGCAATCTGGACCGCCGCGTCGAAACGCTGGTCCCGGTCGAAAATCCCACGGTCCATCAACAAGTGTTGGATCAGATCATGGTGGCGCTGCTCAAAGATCAGGCGCAAAGCTGGTATATGAAGGCGGACGGGACCTATACCCGCGATTCCCATTCCGAGGACGCCGATGCCTTCTCCGCGCACACATACTTCATGACCAACCCCTCGCTTTCCGGTCGCGGTCGCGCACTGAAAATCCAGGGTCCGGGCGCCCGCAAGCGCCGGTCCTGATCCTTGTCCGCCGCCAGTGAATTCCGTGCTGCCTCTGGAGCGCGCGCCATCGAGGCGCGTGGGCCCGTGGCTATTGTCGATATCGGCTCCAATTCGGTGCGCCTGGTCGTTTATGAAAGCCTGAGCCGCACCGCCGCGACCCTGCAGAACGAAAAGTCCATCTGCGCCATCGGGCGCGACATGGTGACATCGGGCCGGTTGCATGCCGAAGGTTGCGCCTCGGCGCTGGAAGCGCTGGCCCGTTTTCGCATGATTGCCGACGGCCTGAAGGTGGAGCTGCGCGAAGCCGTGGCCACGGCCGCTGCTCGCGACGCCAGCAACGGCGCCGAATTCATCGCGCGCGCCGAGCGCGCCTGGGGTTCGCCCATCCGCGTTCTGGCAGGCGAAGACGAGGCGCGCATCGCCGCCGAAGGTGTGGTGGCCGGAATTCCGGAAGCGTCCGGTCTGGTTGCCGATCTGGGTGGCGGTAGCCTGGACATGGTGACGGTGAAGGGCGGCAAAACGGGCAGTGCCTGGACCCTGCCGTTCGGACCGTTGCGGCTGATGGATCAAGCCAAAGGCGATCCCGACAAGGCCCGCGATATCGTCGACAAGGGGCTCAAGAATATTGCCGGCCTGTCGGCGCCGGCACTTTATGCGGTTGGCGGCATCTGGCGCAGCTTCGCGCGGGTGGACATGGAGGAGCATCATTATCCGCTCCATGTTCTGCAGCATTACACGATCCCGCGCGGCCGGGCGCTGCGCCTCTGCAAGGTGCTGGCGGGGCTGTCCCGCGAATCGGTCCGCAAGATCAAGGTCGTGTCCAAGCGCCGCGCGGATTCGCTGCCCTATGGCGCGGCGGTGTTGGAGCGGTTGCTGCTGGCGGGCGACATCAAGGATGTGGTGGTTTCCGCTTATGGTCTGCGCGAAGGGCTTTTTCATGCGCTGTTGCCGCAAGAAGAACGCGCCAAGGATCCGTTGCTGGAATTCGCGCGCAACTCGAACGAAAGATTGTCGCGTGTGGCTTTGCATGCGCGCGAAATGTTCGACTGGACCCAGCCCTTGTTCGAAGGGGAAGGTCTGGAACTGCGGCGCATCCGCGAAGCGTCGGCGAATTTTTCCGATATCGGCTGGCGGCGCCATCCCGACAATCGCGCCGCGGGCACGTTCAATCAGGTTCTGACCGCGCCTTTCTCGGGCGCCGATCACCGCGCCCGCGCTTTGATCGCCAGTTCGATCTTTCATCGCTATTCGGGCGACGAGGATTTTCCGCGCGATCTGGCTCTGGCGGGGCTGTTGGACAAGGATGACGAGAAGCGGGCCCTGCGCCTGGGGCTGGCCTGGCGCTTCGCTTTTTCCCTGTCCGCTTCGGCGGCAGGCGAGCTGGGCCATTACCGGCTACGGCTCACGCCGGCCAAAGTGGTCTTGGAAGTCCCCAGCAAACGGGAGGCTATCGCTAGCGAACCGGTCCAAAAACGCTTGGGTGCCCTGGCCGAAGCCATGGACCGTCGTGGTGAAATACTCGTCGGTTAACCCCGTGCATCGTCAGGGGATTTGCCTTAATCTGGGGGTGGCCTTGCGTTGTCCCCCGATGGCGGGGTTTAACTGAGGCAAAGCCGGGCAAGGCCGGCGGGGTTCGCTTCACAAGGCGGGGATTGAGGAGAGACGTAATGGGTGCGTTGAGCGTCTGGCATATCGTGATTTTGGGCGTCATCGCCCTGGTGCTGTTCGGCGGGCGCGGCAAGGTCTCCGACCTGATGGGCGATTTCGGCAAGGGCATCAATAGTTTCAAAAAAGGTCTTGCCGAACCCGACAAGGACCCGCGGGTCATCAACGCCGAAACGCGCGAGACTGCGAACGTCAACAAGGACGCGGCGCCCCATTAAGGGCCTCGCAGAGGCCCTTGGATGTTCGATCTTTTTAGTTGGAGCCATATCCTCATCATGCTCACCGTGGCGCTGGTCGTGGTGGGCCCAAAGGATTTGCCGCGCCTGATGAACATGGCCGGGCGTTGGGCCGGCAAGGCGCGCAATATGGCCAACGAGTTCAAGAAGAGCTTCGACGATATGGCGCGCCAGAGCGAGCTGGACGAATTGCGCGCCGAAGTCGAAAAGCTCCGCACCACCGATCCCATCGCCGATTTCAGCAACGAGATCGAGCGCACGCTCAATCCCATCGATACCGAGGCTGCCGAAGCCCGGGCGGCGGCGCAGCAAGAAGCGCCCGCACCCCGCAGCGGTGAATATCAGGTGTCCGAGGCGCCCGTTCCCGAGACCGAAACCAAGCCGGATGCGGCTGAGGCTTCCAATCCGCAGACGGCCACGCCGTGAACGCGCCGACGAACGAAGACGAAGCGGCACTGGACGCCACACGCGCACCGCTGATGGAGCATCTGGTCGAACTGCGCAAACGCCTGATCTGGGCGATGGTATCGTTCGGGCTCTGCTTTGCGATCTGCTTCGCGTTTTCCGGCCCGATCTTTCAGTTCCTCACGATTCCGCTGCACAACGCCCTCAAGGGGGCCAGTAACGACCATCTGATCTATACGGCGCTGTATGAGGTCTTCTTCACCCAGGTGAAGATCGGCATGTTCGGCGGCATCTGTCTGGGCTTTCCGGCAATCGCGGCGCAATTGTGGATCTTCGTGGCGCCGGGCCTCTACAAACATGAGAAGCGCGCCTTCTTGCCGTTCCTGTTCTGGACACCGGTGCTTTTCATCATGGGCGCGGCGTTCGTCTATTATGTCATGCTGCCTTTCTCGATCGAGTTCTTCAGCGGCTATCAGATTCCGACGACCGCCGGGACCATGGGCATCCAGCTTCAGGCCAAGGTCGCCGACTATCTCGATTTCGTGATGACCCTGATCTTCGCATTCGGCTTGACCTTCCAGTTGCCGGTGCTTTTGTCGTTGCTGGGCAAGGTCGGCATCGTCACGTCCAAGGGCCTGCGGGACATGCGCCGCTACGCCATTGTCGGCCTGTTCGGCGTCGCGGCCATCTTCACACCGCCGGATGCGATCTCGATGCTGAGCCTCGCCTTTCCGCTGGTCGCGCTTTACGAGATTTCGATTTTTTGCGTGGTCGCCATCGAGCGCAAGCGGGACCGCGAAGACGCAGCCCGCCGTGGCACGTCGCTGGTTCCGTAAAAACTAAGCCGCAACCAGGCCGCGCATGGCGACCCGGTGCGCCGGGAATATCATCGTTACCGTGGTTCCCATTTCCGGCGTGCTCGTCATGGTCAGCGCGCCGTCATGCAGTTCCAGCATCGCCTTGGCCAGAGGAAGGCCCAAGCCCGTGCCGTCATGCTTGCCGGTGAAGCGGTTGTCGTTCTGGCCGAAGGGCATCAGGGCGTAAGCCATTTCTTTTTCGGTCATGCCGACGCCGGTATCGCGCACTGCGATCTCGTAACAACCATCGGCGCGCCGATTTCCGGACACGAATACTGCACCGCCCACCGGCGTAAATTTGATCGCATTGCCGACGAGATTGATCACGATCTGGCGCAGCATCCGCTCCACCGCTTTCAATTGCAGGCCGTCTTCGGGAATTTCGTTATGGACGGTGACGCCGTATTTCTCGCCAAGCCCCTTGAGCATGGCGAGCGCCGAGGTCAGGACGGGAGCCAGCTCGAACTGTGCGGCATTGTCCACCGTCATCTTGCCGGCTTCGATCTTGGCCAGGTCGAGTACGTCGTTGATGATGGCGAGCAGATGCCGGCCGCTGGCATGGATATCGTTGACGTAGGACAGATAGCGCGGATTGTGCACCGGCCCCAAATGCTGATCCTTCATCACTTCCGAGAAGCCCAATATGGCGTTCAACGGCGTGCGCAATTCGTGGCTCATATTGGCGAGGAAGGAGGATTTGGCGCGATTGGCCAATTCGGATTCGTCCACGGCGAAGGCCAGGCGCCGCGACATGGCGGTGAGCTGATTGCGATTTTTTTCCAATTGCAGGATGACGCGCCGCGAATACAGGATCAGCGGCACGGCGACGGCCAAAGTCTCGATCACGATATGAAAAAAGGCGAGGGCAGTCACTTTGGCGCCGTCGAAATACAGGACGAGATGGACCAGCGACGCCATGATGACCGCCAGCGCGGACAGCGTGACCGTGCTGCCGGTCGCGCTCATGGCGCTCAACCGGCGCTCGAACTGCGCCCACAGCATTTTCGGACTGGCGATTTTCAAGCCCATAGCGCATCCGGCAGCCGGATGCGCTCCCCCTGAAAGTTTCACTATCCTACGTTGAAAGCAGTTTCGTTGTGGTTGCAGGGACGCCCTGAAAATGCCGCAAAAAATTAGGGTCTTGCTAACGACGCTCGGTGCGCCGCCGGACGGCTGGAAAAGGCCGGGCTTTGACCGGTAGAGCCGCCCATGGCATGAGCCTCGCCAAGCTTACCCAAGGGGCCTTTGCCGATGCACGATATCCGCGCGATCCGGGACAATCCTGATGCTTTCGCGGCCGGACTTATCCGGCGCGGGCTGGATGGCGCGGCGGTCGCCGCCGATCTTGCAACCCGGGACAAGGCGCTGCGCGAGTTGCT
>DASYDX010000080.1:0-1547 GCA_036499345.1 Rhizomicrobium sp. | reverse complement strand
GAAGGTCAGGACACCAATCCGGGTGAAGAGACACGCACGGTCACGCTGGACCGGGGCGATACACTGGCAGGCGCACTAGAAGATCAGGGCATTTCCGCCAACGATGCCGCCGCCGCCATTGCCGCCATGGGCAAGGAATTCAATCCGCATACATTGAAGCCGGGTATGGCCATCGATCTTACCTATGCGGTGGCGCCCAATGGCAAAACCGGCGCCAACCCTTCGGGCAAAACCACTGTGGTGATCGTCAACCACAAGCCGGTAACGGTTCCCGTATCCGAAGACAGCGATGCCGGCGCCACGGAGACGACATCCCAGGCGATTTCGCGGCTGCTGTCGCTGCATTTCTCGCCGACGATCGAACAGGACATCACCATTACGCGGACGACGGAGGGCGGCTTCACGGCCGACATCGCCAAGAAGCAGCTTGAAGTGCATCGCCATCGCGCAGGCGCGACCATCGATTCCAGCCTTTACCTTGCGGGCATGCAGGCCGGAATTCCCGCCGACATCGTAATCGAGATGATCCGGATGTTCTCCTACAAGGTGGACTTCCAGCGCGACCTGCATTCGGGCGATAGTTTCGAAGTCTATTACGACTATTACTACACGCCGGAAGGACAGCCAGCGAAGACCGGCAACATCAATTACGCCCGCATGCGCCTCGACGGAAAAGACATCACGCTCTATCGCTACGAAATCGATCCCGATCAGTCAGCAGATTATTTCGACGCCAAAGGCCAGTCCGCCAAGGGCATGCTGATGAAGACGCCCGTCGATGGCGCGCGGATATCGTCAGGCTTCGGCGCGCGCTTCCATCCGGTTCTGGGTTATACGCGGATGCATAAGGGCGTGGACTTCGCCGTGCCCAGAGGCACGCCCGTGATGGCGGCGGGCGCAGGCCAGATTTCCTTCATGGGCTGGGCGAATGGCTATGGCAATTTCGTCGTGCTCAGTCACGGCAACGGCTATTCCACGGCCTACGGCCATCTTTCACGCTTTGCGCCCGGCATGAAGCGCGGCATGCGCGTGCGTCAGGGCCAGGTGTTCGCGTTCAGCGGCATGACCGGTTTGGCGACCGGCCCGCATCTGCATTACGAAATCCGGATCAACAACGCCCAGGTCAATCCCTTGACCGTGAAGATCGCGGAAGGCCGTACCCTTTCCGGCAAGGAATTGCGCGAATTTCTGGATCACAGGCTTAAGACCGATGCGATCATCGCCGGGCTACCGCTCGAGACCAAAGTCGCCGATATCTCGACCGATCTGCGCCAAGCCAAAGTGAAATAATAAGAACCGCGCTCAGTTGAGCGCGGTTCCCGCCGGCGCAGTATCGATCAATTCATCCGACGTCGCAGTGAATTCCTGACCGTTGAGGGTCAAGCCGGTCTTGCTGGCGCCGACCTTGATCACCGCGCCATCGGCAATCCGGCCTTCCAGGATCATCTGCGCCAAAGGATCCTGCAAGCGCCGCTGAATGACCCGCTTGAGCGGACGCGCGCCATAGACCGGATCATAGCCTGCCTGCGCCAGCCATTCCGTTGCCT
>DASYDX010000079.1:0-3651 GCA_036499345.1 Rhizomicrobium sp. | reverse complement strand
CTGGGCGTGCTGCTGGCCGTGATGGTGCCGGTAAGGCTGGCGATGATCCTGGTTCAGCTCGCGCTGGAAGGCACGCGCATGCTCGACACGCCGCTGTTCGATTCTACCGCCATGGTGGCAGCGCAAATCCATTTTGCCAGCCGCAACATGCCGGTCACGGCGGGACTGTTTTTCCTGTTCGCGCCTCTGATGCTGGGGCTCACGGTGAGCGCCAGCGCCTATGTCTATAAGACGTTGAAGAACGACCAACCGGCCTAACGACCGGCTTTTCAGCCGGCCTTCAGCTTTCGGGCGGGTTCGCGCGTCTTCAGCAGCGGCTTCAGATACTGGCCGGTGTAAGAGCGGGCGGCCTTCGCCACCTCTTCCGGCGTTCCCGACGCCACGATCTCACCGCCGCCATCGCCACCTTCGGGGCCCAGATCGATGATCCAATCGGCGGTCTTGATCACTTCCAGATTGTGCTCGATCACCACGATGGTGTTCCCGGCATCGACCAGCTGATGCAGCACTTCGAGCAGCTTCTTCACGTCATGGAAGTGCAGGCCGGTCGTGGGCTCATCCAGGATGTAAAGCGTACGGCCGGTGGCGCGGCGCGATAATTCCTTGGACAGTTTCACACGCTGAGCTTCGCCGCCCGAAAGCGTGGTCGCTTGCTGCCCGATGGAGATATAGCCCAGGCCCACACGCTTCAACGTCTCCAGCTTTTCGGCGATGGAGGGAACAGCTTTGAAGAGATCGGCGCCTGCTTCCACCGTCATGTCCAGCACATCGCTGATGGAGTGATCGCGGAATTTCACTTCCAGGGTTTCGCGGTCATAACGTTTGCCCTTGCAGACATCGCACTGAACATAAACGTCCGGCAGGAAGTGCATTTCGATCTGGATGACGCCATCGCCCTGACAGGCTTCGCAGCGCCCGCCCTTGACGTTGAAGCTGAAGCGGCCCGGCGCATAACCACGCGCCTTGGATTCCGGCAGTTCGGCGAACCAGTCGCGGATCGGCGTGAAGGCGCCGGTATAGGTGGCCGGATTGGACCTGGGCGTGCGGCCGATGGGCGACTGGTCGATATCGATCACCTTGTCCAGAAATTCCAGTCCTTCGATCCGGTCGTGCGGCGCGGGATGTTCGCGCGCCTGGGTGAGTTTGCGCGCTGCGGCCTTGAACAGGGTTTCGATGGTGAGAGTGGATTTGCCGCCGCCGGAAACGCCGGTGATGCAGGTGAGAGTGCCCAGCGGAATCTGCGCCGTGACATTCTTCAGATTGTTGCCGCGCGCGCCCACGACTTTCAGCCAGCGATTGTTCGCCGGTTTCCGCCGCGTGGCCGGAACAGCGATATTTTCCTGACCATTGAGATATTTTCCGGTCAGACTTTTCTTGTTGGCCATGATCTGGGCCGGGGTGCCTTCGGCGATGATATGACCGCCATGCACGCCCGCGCCAGGGCCCATGTCGATGACATAATCGGCGGTGCGGATGGCATCTTCGTCATGCTCCACCACCAGCACTGTGTTGCCCATGTCGCGCAGCCCTTTGAGGCTGTCCAGCAATTTGGAATTGTCGCGTTGATGCAGGCCGATGGAGGGTTCGTCCAGCACATAGAGAACACCGGTCAGGCCCGATCCGATTTGGGAGGCGAGCCGGATGCGCTGGCTTTCTCCGCCCGAGAGCGTGCCGGAAGAGCGCGCCAGGGTGAGATATTCCAGGCCGACATTGTTCAGGAATTTCAGCCGCTCGCGGATTTCCTTCAGGATGCGGGTGGCGATCTCCTGCTGCTGCTTGTTGAACTTCTTATCAATGTCGCGAAACCAGCTATCGGCATCGCGGATCGACTGTTCGCAGACTTGCGCGATATGCAGGCCGCCGATCTTCACTGCCAAGGCTTCCGGCTTGAGGCGATAACCCCTGCAGACTTCGCAGGGCGCTTCCGCCTGATAGCGTTCCAGATCTTCCTGGACCCAGGAAGAATCCGTTTCGCTGTAGCGCCGGTCCATGTTGGGAATGACGCCTTCGAAGGACTTCTTGGTTTCGTAGCGTCGCGCACCATCGTCATAGATGAAGCGGATTTCCTCATCGCCGGAGCCGTGCAGGATCGCATCCCGCGCCTTCTTGGGCAGGTCTTTCCAGGGATCGTTCATCGAAATCTTGTAGTGACGCGCCAGCGCCTCAAGGGTCTGGAGATAGTAGGGCGAAGAAGACTTGGCCCAGGGCGCGATGGCGCCTTTCTTAAGCGACAGACTATCATCCGGCACTATCAGGGCTTCGTCGAAATAATTCTGCACGCCCAGGCCGTCGCATTGCGGGCAGGCGCCGTGCGGGCTGTTGAAGGAGAAAAGCCGCGGCTCGATTTCCGGGATGGTGAAGCCGGACACCGGGCAGGCGAATTTCGACGACAGCAGCATCTGTCTGGCGCTGCCGTCTTTTTCTTTCTCGTCCGCGAATTCCACCACCAGCAATCCGTCCGCCAGACCCAAAGCGGTTTCGATGGAATCGGGCAACCGGTTGCCGATGTCTTTTTTGACCGCGATACGGTCCACCACGATCTCGATATCGTGCTTGAGTTTCTTGTCGAGCGCGGGCGTCGCGTTCAGCTCGTAGAATTTTCCGTCGATCTTGGCGCGCTGGAAGCCCTTTTTCAGAAGCTCGGCCAATTCCTTGCGGTACTCGCCTTTGCGGCCGCGCACGATGGGTGCCAGCAGGTAAAGCCGCGTGCCTTCGGGCAAAGCGAGAATCCGGTCGGCCATCTGGCTGACGGTCTGACTTTCGATGGGTAGGCCTGTCGCGGGCGAATAGGGCACGCCGACCCGCGCGAAGAGCAGGCGCAGATAGTCGTAGATTTCCGTGACGGTGCCGACGGTCGAGCGGGGGTTTTTGCTGGTCGTCTTTTGCTCGATGGAAATGGCGGGCGACAGGCCCTCGATATGGTCCACGTCCGGCTTCTGCATCAGTTCCAGGAACTGGCGGGCATAGGCCGAGAGCGACTCGACATAGCGCCGCTGGCCCTCGGCATAGATGGTGTCGAAGGCGAGCGAGGATTTGCCGGAACCCGAAAGGCCGGTCAGTACGGTCAGGGTGTCGCGCGGAATCTCGACATCGACATTCTTCAGATTGTGCTCGCGGGCGCCGCGAATGGAGATGTTCTTCAGCATCAGTTCGATCTTTGGCTTTCAGG
This sequence comes from Rhizomicrobium sp., assembly GCA_036499345.1. GTDB lineage: Bacteria > Pseudomonadota > Alphaproteobacteria > Micropepsales > Micropepsaceae > Rhizomicrobium. Next base: position 482 of record DASYDX010000079.1, on the reverse strand, counting down.
GCGATGAAAAAGCGTTCGGGAGCGCGGCGCCCAGCCCGATGGCGGCGCCAGCGCGGGGGATGCCTTCGTCCCATCGGATATAGGAAACAAATACGAAAGTGCCAGATGCCGAGCCTCTGGAACTTGGGCCGAGCCATGTGCCCGGGAAGGATGAACGGGGATCAGACATTGTTGGGGATTGACTTGAGTCGGACGGGAACATAATAGGAACAAACGCAGGATGTGCAATGCATCGCGCGGCTGGGCAGCATAAGGTTCGCCCTTCAATCGCAACGAGGCAAGGTCATGGCGGGAAGCGTCAACAAGGTGATTCTGGTGGGCAATCTGGGCAAGGACCCGGAGGTGCGCCGCATGACCTCGGGCGACCCGGTGGTGAGCCTGTCGGTCGCCACCTCCGAAACCTGGCGCGACAAAGCCAGCGGCGAGCGCAAGGAAAAGACCGAGTGGCACCGGGTGGTGATCTTCAACAAGAATCTGGCGGA
>DASYDX010000078.1:0-2725 GCA_036499345.1 Rhizomicrobium sp. | reverse complement strand
AAACCATGGCCCAGATGCGCGCCGCAGAACCAGGTGTTGCGCTGACCCTGCATCTGCCGCAGTGCCGCCTGCCCCGCCAACGCTCCGAAATCGAACACCGGATGGTCGAAGACATGGCGGTCGAAGATCTTGTCTTCCGCGATCTCTTTGTTCGGGTTGAGCGTGAGAAAAAGCGGATAGCGTTCGTCGATGCCTTGCAGGCTGTTCATCCAATAGGTGACGGAAATCTCCGGCTCTTCGCCATCGCCATCGGCGTGATAGACCCAGCTGGCCCAGCAAGGCTTGTTTTTCGGCATCATGCGGGCATCGCTGTGCAGGATGGCGAGATTGCGCTGATAACGGATCGAACCCAGCGCGCTGCGTTCCTGATTGCTGGGATCGGCCAAAAGCGCCAGCGCTTCGTCGGCATGACAGGCGAATACCACTTCGTCGAAGCGCCGCGTTTCGCCGCGCGTATCGTGGATCTCAACGCTGTCCACGTGGCGGGTGATCCGCGCCGCGCCGCAATCCGTAAGAACACGGTCTGCGAAAGGCGCAATCAGGCGCTCGACATAGGTTTGCGATCCACCCTCCAGGGTCCGCCATTGCCGCTGACCGGTGACCGTGAGAAGGCAATGATTGGCGAAGAAACGCACAAAGGTCCGCGCCGGAAATTCCAGCATCTGGCGGGGCGGGCAGCTCCAGATCGCGCCCGCCATCGGCAAGAGATAATTGCGCCGGAACCAGTCGCCCAGCCGCATATGCGTCAGCAGCGCGCCCAACGTCATGTCGGGTGCGTTCTCGACCGCCGCTTCGACCTGCGCATTGAAGCGCAGCACGTCGAACACCAGCTTGAGGAATTTCGGCCGAAGCAGATTGATCTTCTGCCCGAACACGGCGCTCAGACTCTTGGCACCCCATTCCAGACGGCCATTGTCCACCGTCAGGCCGAAGCTCATATCGCTGTTCTTGGCTTCGACGCCCAGACGCCGGAACAAAGCCGTCAGGTTGGGGTAGTTGGCCTCATTAAAGACGATGAAGCCGGTATCGACCGCAATGTCCCGGTCGCCATGCCGGACCGTCAGGGTACGGCTGTGCCCACCGGGGCGGGTGTCCTTCTCATAGACCGTGATGTCGTGCTGCTCGTGCAACAGATAAGCGGCCGCAAGGCCGGATATCCCCGTTCCGATGATCGCAATCCTTGCCATGCACCTTCTACGCAACCCTTTGGCCGGCGGATCATTGGACAGAGGCGATCTTGGCAAAGGGCATGATGGGCGGGCGATGGAAGACGGGGCTGGCCGCCTTGATCGGGCTGCTGGCGGCGGGCTGTTCCCCCATTCCGCTGCTGAATCTCGCCGTGTCGCGCGAGGGTTATCATGTGGTGCGCGACCTCGCTTATGGCGCCGATCCACGTCAGAAGCTGGATCTGTATGTCCCGGATGCGCCGCCCGCGAAAATGCCGGTGATCCTGTTTTTCTATGGCGGCTCCTGGCAAACCGGCACCAAGGATCTCTATCTGGCGCTGGGTCAGGCCTTTGCCAGCAAAGGCGTCATGGTCGCGGTCGCCGATTACCGGCTGTATCCGCAAATCCGCTATCCCGCTTTTGTTGAAGATGGCGCCCGCGCCTTTGCCTTTGTGCACGATCACGCCGCGTCTTATGGCGGCGATCCCAAGCGCTTGTTTCTGGCCGGGCACTCTGCAGGCGCCTACAACGCCATGATGCTGGCGGCGGACGGGCACTACCTGCGCCAGGCGGGCGCCGATATCGGCCAGGTCTGCGGCGTGATCGGAATCGCGGGGCCGTATAATTTCCTGCCGCTGACCGATCCAAAGCTGATCGCATTGTTCGGCGGTGCGAACAGGCCTGAGACGCAGCCCATCACCTACATAGATGGCAAGCGTCCGCCCATGCTGCTGGCCGCGGGCACCGGCGATGAAACCGTCTCACCGCGCAACAGCAGCGATCTTGCGGACAAGCTGAAAGCCTTCGGCAGCCCGGTGCGGCTCGTCACCTATCCGGGGGTCGGCCATATCGGAATCATTCTGTCGCTGGCGCCAGGCTTTCGCGGCCGCACCAGTCTGCGCGAAGACATCCTGCAATTCGTGGAACAGACGGCAGCAGATTGCGGATAAAGGCGTCAGTTCGCGCCCGGCACGAAGCGTTCCATCTTCGAACGCAGCGTGTAGGTGGTATTGTTCAAGCTGCTGTCTGAAAAATAAGACGTAAAAAATGTGCCGATGATGAGCCCGGTCACAAGCCCGGTGATGAACTTCGCCATGCCAGCCCCCTGACGCAACGACCACAGTTTGGCGGAGAACGCCCTTCCGGTCACGTTAACTTACCGGACAAAGGCCGTACTCGGGCACCTGGGACCGTACGCTGGGAGCGGTTTATTTGCCCGCGGCCGTCTCGACCGGCAGGCCGCGCTTGGACCAGTCCTGGAAAGACCCGTCATACAGCTCCGCCTCCATCCCCAGGGTCCGGGCGGCGAAGATCACCGCCGTGGCTTGAATGCCGATATGGCAATAGGCGAGGATATGGTCGCCCGGCTTGACGCCCGCCTGCGCGAACAGGGCTTTCAATTCTTCCGGCGATTTCAACTTGCCGTCAGGGCCGGTGACGCTGGTGAAGGGAATATTGTGCGCGCCCGGAACATGGCCCAGCACTGCATTTTCGCTGCCCGGCTTCTCGCCATTGTAGAATTCCGGCGCCCGCGCATCGACGATGGTGTAGCCGGGCGT
>DASYDX010000077.1:0-38339 GCA_036499345.1 Rhizomicrobium sp. | reverse complement strand
CATCTGGGCAAGAACACGCGCAGCCGGATCATTTCCAAGGGTATCAGCGCGGGAAAGGCGCAGAACACGTATCGCGGGTTGGTCAGCGTTTACGGCAAGGCGGAAAATGCCCGCAACTTCACCCAGTGCGATTCATTGCTGATCGGCGGGGAATGCGGCGCCCATACCGTGCCCTATATCGAGAGCCGCAATCCCTCGGCGCGCATCGAGCATGAAGCTACCACTTCCAAGATCGCGGAAGACCAGCTGTTCTATTGTCTGCAGCGGGGGCTCGGCCAGGAAGAGGCGGTAGCGCTGATCGTCAATGGCTTCTGCAAGGAAGTGTTGCAGCAATTGCCGATGGAATTTGCGGTCGAAGCGCAAAAACTGGTCGGTATTTCTTTGGAAGGTTCTGTGGGTTGATTATGCTGGACATCAAGAACCTTCACGTCGCGGTCGGCGGCAAGGAAATCCTGAAGGGGTTGAACCTGCGGGTCGATGCCGGGCAGGTGCATGCCATCATGGGCCCGAATGGTTCGGGCAAGTCGACCCTCTCTTATGTGCTGGCGGGCCGAGCTGGCTACGAGGTGACAAAAGGCAGCATCGCCTATAATGGCGAAGACCTCGTGGCGCTGCCGCCGGAAGTGCGCGCCGCCAAAGGTGGGTTTCTGGCGATGCAGTATCCGGTCGAGATTCCCGGCGTCACCACCATGATGTTTCTCAAAAGCGCTTTGAACGCGCAGCGCCGGAGCCGTGGCGAATCCGAAATGGATGCCATCAACGTCCTGAAGCAGGTGCGCGCCAAGGCGGCGTCGCTCAATGTCTCCGAAGAGATGTTGAAGCGCGCCCTGAATGTGGGCTTTTCGGGTGGCGAGAAGAAGCGTCTGGAAATTCTCCAGATGGCACTCTTTGAGCCCAAGCTGGCGATCCTGGATGAAACGGATTCCGGCCTCGACATCGATGCGCTGAGATTGGTGGCGGAAGGCGTCAACGGCCTGCGTTCGCCAGAGCGCGCCATGTTGGTGATCACCCATTACCAGCGCTTGTTGGATTATATCGTGCCCGACCGCATACATGTCCTGGCCAAGGGCCGGATTGTCGCCGAAGGCGGCAAGGAATTGGCGCTGGAGTTGGAAGCCAAGGGTTACGAGCAGATCGTAAAGGACGCGGCATGAGTGTCGCGCTTGCGCTTCCCACACGCCGGATCGAGGAGTGGAAATATTCCGACCTCGCGCAAGCCCTGGGCGAAGCCGGCTTCGGCGACGAAACGGCGCGCGTGGTGCTGGATACGCTGCCAGCGGGTATCGAAAGTTTCGATCTCGATGGCGCCAGCCGCCCCGACTGGGTGGCGGCATATTACGGCAAATTGCGCGGCAACTCCGTCAGTGCCATTTCGCTGGCGAAAGCGCGGGGCGGTATCGCGTTCCGCGTGCCCAAAGGACAAGTGATCGACGAAATTCTTTCTCTAGAGTTTGCTGGCGCTGGCCATGTTCGCGCTTTGCTTGTTCTGGAAGAGGGCGCGGAGCTGACGCTTTCGGAGCGTGTCGGGGCCGAAACGCGCAACAGTGGGCTTGAGATCGTGATCGGCCCCAATGCACGTCTCAATCATGTTCGGATTTCTCCGGTGTCCGATGCCGTGCAGGTGGAAGAGATTTCCGTGACTCTGGCGCGGGACGCATCGTATCGCGGCCATTTCGCGAATTTCGGCGCGCGTTTGTCGCGCACCGAATTGGAGATCGCAGTCCAGGGCGAAGGCGCGGAAGTCGAACTTTCCGGCGTCAGCGTATTGTCGGGCGAACGGCATGCCGATGTCACCACCCATGTGGCGCATGAAGTGGGCCGCACCCAGAGTGCGCAACTTTTCAAGAAGGTCGTGAGCGGCCGCGCGCGCGCGGTTTATCAGGGCAAAGTCAGCGTGGCGCATGGTGCCAATGGCTCGGACAGCCGCCAGTCCGCCAAGGCGCTGCTTCTGAGCGACCGGGCCGAAGCCGACCTCAAGCCCGAGCTGGAAATCTTCGCCGACGATGTGAAATGCGCCCATGGTGCGGCGGTGGGCGATCTGGATGCGGATTCGCTGTTCTATCTGCGCGCCCGGGGCTTGCCCGAAAATGAGGCGCGTCATCTTCTGATCCACGCTTTCCTGGAAGACGCGGTCGACGGCATCGCCAACACCGATCTGCGCGAAACGGTGCGCGGCGCTGTCGCGGCGGCGTTGGATGAGGTGACGGCATGACCGCCGCGGCGAAAATCGCTCCGGCTTTCGACGCGGACAAGGCGCGTGCGGATTTCCCCATTCTGTCCCGGCAGGTCTATGGCAAGCGGCTGGTCTATCTGGACAGTGGCGCTTCCGCTCAAAAACCGCTTGCGGTGCTGGAGGCGATGACGCGTTTCGCCGAAAATGATTACGCCAATGTTCATCGCGGCGTTCATTTTCTTTCGGCAGCTGCGACCGACGCTTATGAAGCGGCGCGCCGCACAGTGCAGAAATTCGTCAATGCCGCGCGCGAAGATGAGATCGTTTTCACCAAGGGCGGCACTGAGGCGATAAACCTCGTATCTTACGGTTTCCTGGCGCCGCGCATTCAGCCTGGTGACGAGATCGTTCTATCGGTGATGGAGCATCATTCCAACATCGTGCCCTGGCATTTTCTGCGCGAGCGCCATGGCGCGGTCTTGCGCTGGGCCGATGTGCGTGATGACGGCAGTCTCGACGTCGAAGCTTTGGATGCGCTGATCGGCCCCAAAACCAAGCTGGTGGCCATAACCCATATGTCCAACGTTCTGGGCACGGTGACACCGCTGCAGGAGATCGTGGCGCGGGCGCATGCCAAAGGCGTACCGGTGCTGGCCGATGGCTGTCAGGGCGCGGTGCATGAGATCGTGGACGTGCAGGCGCTGGACATCGATTTCTATGCCCTGACCGGCCACAAGATTTACGGGCCGACGGGCATCGGTGCGCTGTACGCCAAGCGGGCGCATCTGAAGGCGATGCAGCCCTTCAATGGTGGCGGCGAGATGATCCGGGAAGTCACCCGCGACATTGTCACCTATGCCGATCCGCCCGCGCGGTTCGAGGCGGGAACTCCGCCGATCATCGAAAGCGTGGGGCTGGCGGCAGCGATGGACTATCTGATGAGCCAGGACCGCGCGGCGGTAAAGGCGCATGAACATGATCTTCTGGTCTATGCCCGCGAACGGCTGAAGGATTTCAACTGGTTGCGGGTAATCGGCGACGCACCGGGCAAGGGCGCTATTATTTCTTTTGAGGCAGAGGGGATGCATGCGCACGACCTCGCCACCATATTGGATCGTGAGGGCGTGGCGGTGCGGGCCGGGCATCATTGCGCCCAGCCGCTGATGGAACGGTTCGGTGTGGCGTCCACCAGCCGCGCCAGTTTCGCGCTTTACAATGTCCGGGCCGATGTCGACGCCCTTGTGGCGGCGCTGGCCAAGGCCCGGGAGATTTTGGGTTAGTCATGGATCAGTCGCTGCGCGAGCTTTACCAGGAAGTCATCCTCGATCATTCGCGGCACCCGCGGCATTTCGGGGTGCTGGACGATGCCACGCACAAGGCGGACGGGCACAACCCTTTGTGCGGCGACAAGGTCACGGTGATGCTGGCGTTGGATGAAGCCGGGCGGGTGGCGGATATTCGATTTCAGGGCAAAGGCTGCGCCATCAGCCAGGCTTCGGCGTCCATGATGACCGAGATGCTGACCGGCCGCACCGTGGCGGAAGCCGAAAAGCTGATGGAGGGGTTCCTGCATCTGGTGAAGGGCGAGGAAGCCTCCGGCCTTTCCGCGGACGACCGCGAGCATCTTGACGTGATGTCCGGTCTTTCGGAATTTCCCATGCGGGTAAAATGCGCCACCCTGGCGTGGCACACCTTCAAGAACGCCGTGGAAGAGGGTGAAGTCGTGGCGAAGGAGGGCGCGGCATGAGCGAGCAAGCCCTCAGTTCCGCCCTGTCGCCTCAGGAGCTGGACGAATTCACATCCAAGCTGATCATCGCGCTCAAGACTGTTTTCGACCCGGAAATCCCGGTTGATATTTATGAGCTGGGCCTCATTTATAAGGTCGATGTGGCCGACAATAAGGATGTGACCGTCGATATGACGCTCACCGCGCCCAATTGCCCGGTGGCGGGCGAGATGCCCGGCAACGTCAAGTCGGCGCTGGAGAAGGTGGACGGCATCGGTCAGGTCGCGGTCAACATGACCTTCGACCCGCCCTGGACGCCCGACCGGATGAGCGAAGAAGCCAAACTCGAATTGAACATGTTCTGATGGAAGCACCCATGACAGAAGCCATCCAGACCAGCCGTCCCCGCCGCGAACGCCCCAAGCCGGTGCGGCTCACCGAAACTGCCGCCACGCGCCTGCGTGAGATCATGGATGGCGCGGAGGGGAAGTATCTCGGCGTGCGCGTCGGCGTCACCAATGGTGGTTGCGCCGGCATGAGCTACACCATGAATTATGCCGAAAGCACCAATCCGCTGGACGAAGTGATCGAGGATCAGGGGATCAAGATTTTCATCGATCCCAAAGCGATCCTGTTTCTGATCGGAACCGAAATGGATTTCGAGACCACCAAGCTGGGCTCGCGTTTCGCCTTCCGCAATCCCAACGAGACCGCGTCCTGCGGCTGCGGCGAGTCGGTTTCCATCACCCCGGCCAAGGCCGATTGACGTGCCGCGTCCCGGCGATCCGGATCGCTTCAACGATCTGTTCGCTGTGTTCGGCAGGATCGTGGTGCGCCGCATGTTCGGCGGTGAGGGGCTGTTCCGCGACGGCGTGATGTTCGCCATCGTCCAGGACGAAAAGCTCTACTTCAAGACCAGCGAAGAGAGCAGGGCGTGCTTCATTGCCGAAGGCACGGGGCCACTCTTTTACAAATTCAAAAATGCGGAGGGTGTACTCACCTCCTATTATGAATTGCCGGATCGGCTTTATGACGATCCGGAAGAGTTGGCAGCGTGGGCCAGAAAGGCCTTTGCCATCGCTTTGGCGTCGCCCACCGCAAAGCAGCGACGCGCAAAATCTGAACCAAAGATGAAATCCCGCCGCTAACTTATTCGCCGCGGAAGATGGGATCGCGTTTCCCAAAAAATGCGGCAACACCTTCGCGAAAATCTATGGTCGCGCCAGCCTCGCGCTGTGCTGCTTTTTCCCGCTGCAACTGCTCTTCGAAACTGTGTTGAGGGCTTTCCCAGAACAGCTTGCGGGTTAAGGCCAATGCCTTGGGTCCCAGTGACAAGCGGGCGGCCAATTTCAGTGCTTCGCCCATCAGAGCGCCGTCATCGACAGTCTTATAAATCAGGCCCCAATCCTGCGCTTTTTCTGCGGGCAGGCGCTCACCCAGAAGTGCCAGTTCGCGGGCCCGCGCCAACCCGACCAATCGGGGAAGCAGCCAGGTGGCGCCGCCATCCGGCACCAGACCGATCCGGGTGAAGCCCAGCGCGAAGAAGGCCGAGCGTGCCGCCACGACCAGATCGCCCATCAGCGCCAGGCTCATTCCCACGCCCGCGGCGGGGCCGTTCATGGCGGTGACAATGGGAAGGCGCGTGTCGCGCAACCGGCGCAGAAGCGGGTGATATGTCCGTTCCAGCGTGTCACCCAGATCGGCGCCTTCCGGTGGCGGCTCCGTCAGATTGGCGCCCGAGCAGAAGCCCCGGCCTTCTCCGGTCAGAACCAACGCGCGCAGATCACCATCGGCCTCAATGGTGTCCATCGCTTGGAGGCAGCCCTGCATCATGCGGAACGACGCCGCATTGACGGTCTGAGGATCGTTTAGCGTCAGAATCGCAACGCCCGCCTGCGTCGTCACATAACAACGGTCGTAATCGGTGCGCAGCCTCGCCTCCCGCAATCTATCGGGGCCAGCATATCGCATTGGGAGCTATCTACCAGCATCCGCGCGCGCCGCACAGATGGGGAAGTCCTTAAGCCGCGTTGGTGGAGAGCAGCGCTATGCGGGAATCTTTTTCGGAGATCACCAGATTGCGCCCATTCTGCTTGGCGCCATAAAGGCAGGCATCGGCCCGGCGCACTGTCGCTTCGGCGCTTTCACCGGATGCGAACTGCGCGACACCGATAGAGATGGTGATCGTGCCCAGAATATCGCCGGTGGATTTCTTCACCAGCCTGCGGGCTTCGACGCCGCGCCGGATCTGCTCGGCAATCGCGACTGCGTCGCGCAAAGCGGTTCCACGGAGCACGACGCCGAATTCCTCGCCGCCATAACGGGCGGCGGTGTCGCGGCCTTTGACATTTTCCGACAGGCAGCTTGCCACCAGCTTTAAGACCTGGTCACCGGTCTGATGGCCCCAATTGTCGTTGAATTTTTTGAAGTGATCGATATCGCAGAGCAGCAGACAGGCCGGATCGCCGCCTTCGCTGATTGCCGTTTCTGCTGCCGCCAGGGAATTGTCGAAGGCTTTGCGGTTCGCGATGCCAGTCAACGGATCGGTGAGACTTTCCTTGTGCACATTGTCGAGCTTGTCACGCAGCTCGCTGACCTGGTCCGAGGATTTCTGAAGCTCGCCTTCCAGGACACGGGTGCGGCTCTGCATCTCGCGCGTCGCAGCGAGGAGGCCGTCCACCAACTTGCGCAGATCGTCCTGCGATTGTTCGGCACCCAGCTCACCGGTCGCGGCGGAAAGTTTGCTACTATAATGGCCGGCATCGCGGCCGACATCGGTCAATTGGCCCAGAATGCCAGCGATTACCGAATTCATGCCTTCGCCGACCTGCTGCATGGCTGCCGCCGCGCGCGTCCGTAAGCGCAGCTCTGCGAGTATCTCGGGTGTAAAAGCTTTGCGCTTTTCCAGCATGCCGCCAATCACTTGGCTGACGGCTGAAACCTCGCCCGCGGCATGGGCGTAGAACAGTTCGAAATTATCGGGCGTGGGGACGACACCGCATCCGCTCATCAGCTCGAGAGCGGTTTTCGCGAATTGTTGTTCGTGAACAGGCTTCAACGCAACATCCCCCGTCCCCCAGCCAGCTGGGGCGTGCGCCAAGTCTGGCTGCGGGGTCCGTAAGAAAGCGTTAAACGAGGGAACCGGAAGCGGCGGATTTGTTGCCGTTTTCCGTATGGAAGACGCAGTTTTGCCTAATCTTGCGGTCCACGCTTCGGCAATGTCACCTTGCGGAAGAGGAAGGCGGGCAATTCGCTTTTGTCCACCACCTGGCTTTCCGCGTCATTGTTTCGGGCGCGGGGCTTGTCTTGTGTTTTCTTTTCCACATGCGGCTTGTGCTCGCGGCGCGGCTTTTCATGCCGGACCGGTTCGGGGCGAGCGCGCTCCGGTTGTGGCGCATCCAGTATCGCAGGCTGTGGTGCGCTCGATTCCACGGGTGCTTCACGGCTGGGTTCAATGCCGGCAACTTGGTCGTGGAATTTCCCACCGGGCGGCCTGCGGTCATGGCCGCGCTTGCCGCCACGGCCGCGATCGCGTCCGCCGCGCTTGTCATCCCGGCGCGGTCCGCGATCTTCGCGAACTTCAATGTCGGTCATCTCACGGCGCGGCAGTTTGGTGCCGATCAGCTTCTCGATGAAATCGACATATTTGGAGTCGCGCGGCGTGGTCAGCATATAGGCTTGGCCACTGCGCCCGGCGCGGCCGGTGCGGCCGATGCGATGAACATAATCATCGGCATGAATCGGCACGTCGAAATTGAAGACATGGCTGACGGCAGGAACGTCCAACCCGCGCGCGGCGACGTCGCTGGCGACCAGGATTTTAAGATCGCCACCGCGGAAGCGTTCCAGCGTCTTGGTACGCAGGGATTGATCGAGATCGCCATGAATCGGCGCGGCGTCGAAGCCGTGCTTGGTCAGCGATTTCGCCACGACATCGACATCGCGCTTGCGGTTGCAGAAGACGATGGCGTTGTTGAGGGTGGGTTCCGCTTCGCGGATCAGGCGGCGCAGCGCTTCGCGCTTGGCCCAATCATTGGCGGGAATTTCCACCAGTTCCTGGGCGATGTTGGTGGCGGTGGTCGCGGGACGGGCGACTTCGACCCGAGCCGGATTGTGCAGGAACTGATCGGTGAGGCGCTGAATTTCCGGCGGCATGGTCGCCGAATAAAAAAGCGTCTGCCGGGTGAAGGGCAGCATTTTGCAGATCCGCTCGACATCCGGGATGAAGCCCATGTCCAGCATGCGGTCGGCTTCGTCGATCACCAGGATGTTGGTTTGGGACAGCATCAACCGGCCGCGCTCGAAATGATCGAGGAGGCGGCCAGGCGTGGCGATCAACACATCGACGCCGCGATCCAGTTTCTTCACCTGCTCGTCCATCGAAACGCCGCCGATGAGGAGCGCATGGCTGAGCTTGGAATATTTGCTGTAGCGATTGAAGCTTTCCGCGACCTGATCCGCCAATTCGCGCGTCGGCTCCAGCACCAGGGCGCGCGGCATGCGCGCCTTGGAGCGGCCGCGTGCCAGCATCTCGATCATGGGGAGCGTGAAGCTGGCGGTCTTGCCGGTGCCGGTCTGGGCGATGCCGATCAGATCGCGCCGCTCCAACACAAGAGGGATGCCTTGCGCCTGAATCGGCGTCGGGGTGGTGTAGCCTGTATCGGCCACCGCCTTGAGGATATCGGGGGAGAGGCCGAGGCTGTCAAAACCGCCTGGCGATGCGGGCGAAATGCTGGTTGCAGTTTCACCGGTTCCGGCTTCCGCGCCGGAGATCGTTACTTGGGTCGTAGCACGCTCCTGAAGAGGGGCGCGTCCATCGCGCCCAAGCCTGACGGCCCGAATTGGCCACCCGCTCTGATAGGCCGCAAAATAGGAAGAAACTGCCGAAAGTCAACAAAGCCTCAGGGGACTATCGGTGAGCAAACGCCCGGTGGAGGGGGACACCGGGCGCCGCCGAAGGTGAAAAATGACCGGAACCCAGTGCGGGCCTCACCTTCTCAACTGTCTCAAAAATAACGCGCGCGGGGCGAAAAGCGTTCCTGTTGCGTGGGGCCTCGCTTCACGGCAGCCTTGTGTGGGCGGGGGATTGATGGGCATGCGGAACGGATTGCTGGCACTGGTGGCAGTTGCGATCTGGCTCCTGGCAGTCCAGGCGCAGAACGGCCCGAGCGCCCTTGGGAGCGACGCGCCGCAGAATCAGTTTTCCGCAACCCGCGCCATGGCGACGCTTACGCGGCTTCAAGGACCCCAGCGGCCCCATCCCGCGGGATCGGCGGAAAATGCTGCTGTTCATGATCGCCTTCGCCACGAATTGGCGGCGCTCGACGTGCCGGTCACATCGCTTCGCACGCGCGCCTGTTATGGCGAATTGCGCTGGTCCGCGATCGAATGCGCCGACATTGAAGATTTGATCGCCGAAGCGATCCCGGGGCAAGGCAAAGCCATTGTGCTGATGGCGCATATGGATTCGGTACCCGCGGGGCCGGGCGCGGGCGATGACGGTTCCGGCGTCGCGACCTTGCTGGAAACCATCCGCGCATTGAAAGCGGGCGCTGCGCCAGCCGGACATCCGGTGATCGCGCTTTTCACCGATGGAGAAGAGGCCGGTCTTCTCGGTGCCGCCGCCTTCATGGAAGACGCACGCTGGCGCGAACGGGTCGGTGTCGTGATCAATGTGGAAGGGCGGGGCTCCAAGGGCCAGAGCTTGCTGTTCCAGACCAGTCCCGGCGATGCGGCGCTGGTGGATGTTTACGCGCGCGCGGCTCCGCGCTTCGCCACCAGCTCGCTCTATGGCGAGATCTACAAATTTCTTCCCAATGACACGGACCTGACGCCATTCCTCGACAAGGGATTTGCCGGATACAATTTCGCATTCCTGGGTGAGGTTGCGCATTACCATACCGCGCTCGACACCATCACAAACCTCGATCCGCGTAGCGTGCAAAGCGGTGGCGATTCCGTTCTGGCGCTGACCCGCGCGCTGCAGGGGCGGGATTTTGCGGCGCTCGATAGCGGCAATGCGGTCTATCTCGACATTATGGGCGTCTGGTTGCCGCGCTTTCCCGCGCATTGGGCATTGCCGCTCGCGCTGCTGGCGCTGATGGTGATCGCAGCCGTTGCCTGGCGGCGTCGGCCCACGGCCATGGGATTGCTCACACCGCCCTTATTTCTTGTCGCTGCGGTAGCGGCGGGCTTCGCGATCAAAGCGCTGGCCGCATGGATATCCGGGCATTCCGATCCGTCCTATGCGCAACCACTGATCTTGCGGATCGCGCTCGCGCTTTCGGCCGGGACACTGGCGCTGGTGGCGGCACGCCGCGCAACCGTGACCGCTTGTTGGCTGTGGTTCGCGATAGCGGCCGTTGCATCCGCCTGGTTCCTGCCGGGACTCAGCCCTTACTTCCTGTTTCCGGCGCTGGTCGCGGCGTTGTTTCTGCCTTTTGGGGTCGCATGGGTCCCGGTGCTGGCGTCGCTGTTGATCTGGATGCAATTGACCGCGGCGGCGGAGCCGCTGATGGGGCTGGCGGTGACGCCATTATTCACCGTTCCGGTGGCTTTGGGTTTGATGACGGTTTTGCCGTTGCTCCGCTTCAACCGTCCCCAGGCCATTGCGGCGGCGGTCCTGACGCTGGCAACGACGGTCGCAGCGGGATTTGTACCGCCCTATGATGCGATGCATCCGCAGAGATTGAATTTCCACTATGTCGAAGCGGAAGGGCAGGCGCGGTGGGTGGCGGATGCGGTCAAGCCGCTGCCGCATGCAGTGCGCGCTGCGGCCGCTTTCTCGCAACATGCCGAGAGCGTCGGAGGCGACACCAGTTGGCAAGGCTATGTCGCCGATGCAGGCCGCCCGCGATTTCCGCCGCCCGCAGCCATCGTCCGGCGCGAGGGCAATTCTGTCCTCTTGAATTTGCGCGGTTCGGATGCCGCCGAGGGTATGACGCTCACCGTTCCGTCCGATGCCAATCTGCAGCGCGTCGCGGTGGATGGAAAATCATTTCCGGTGAAAGGGGACGGAAGCCGATTGTTCGTCAGCTGTTCTTCACCCGGCTGCCACACCGCCTCGGTGACGCTGTTCCAGAAGCAGCCTGGGCCGTTGGCGGTCATTCTTTCCGAGTTGCGTCATGGCTTACCGCCGGGTGGCGAGAAATTGCAGACCGCGCGCGGGATATTGGGCACGCCGTCTCAAACCGGAGACGTCACATCTTTGGTGAGCCGATTGAATATCGACTAGATGTCCACGCTGGTGGCGAAAGCCGCATTTTCCTGAATGAATTGAAAGCGCAGCTCGGCCTTTTTTCCCATCAGACGCTCCACCATATCGTCGGTTTGCTCGCCGTCAGTGATCTCCACCTGAATCAGGGTGCGCTTGCCGACGCGCATGGTGGTTTCTTTCAATTGCTGCGGCATCATTTCGCCCAGACCTTTAAAGCGCGAAATCTCCACTTTTGCGTTGGCGCGGAATTCACTTTTGAGCAACCGCTCCCGGTCGGCATCGTCGCGGGCATAGATCGTCTTGGCGCCCTGCGCGAGCCGATAGAGCGGTGGCATCGCCAGATAGAGATGCCCGCCACGGATCAATTCCGGCATCTCGCGATAGAAAAAGGTCAACAGCAAAGATGCGATATGCGCGCCGTCGACATCGGCGTCCGTCATCACGATGACTTTTTCGTAGCGCAGATCCTCTTCGCGGTATTTGGCGCCGGTGCCGCAGCCCAGCGCCTGGACCAGATCGGACAATTCCTGGTTCTGCTGCAATTTTCCCGCGCCGGCGCTCGCAACGTTTAAGATTTTGCCGCGCAGGGGCAGGATCGCTTGGGTGGCGCGGTCGCGTGCCTGCTTGGCGCTGCCGCCCGCGGAATCGCCTTCGACCAGGAAAATCTCGGTGCCTTGCGCCGCATCGCGCGTGCAATCCGCCAGCTTGCCGGGCAGGCGCAGCTTGCGGGTCGCAGCTTTGCGCGAGACTTCTTTTTCCTGCCGTTTGCGCAACCGGTCTTCGGCCTGATCGATGACAAAATCGAGCAGCTTGTCAGCTTCTGCCGGGCTTTCGGCCAGCCAATGGTCGAAATGATCGCGCACCACGGTGTCCACCAGGCGCTGGGCATCCGGACTGGAAAGTTTGTCCTTGGTCTGGCCCTGGAATTCCGGTTCGCGAATGAAAACCGATAGAACTGCACAAGCACCATCCATCACATCGTCGGCGGTGATGAGCCCGGTCTTGCGGTTGTTGGCGCGCTCGCCATGGGCGCGCAGCGCCTTGGTCAAAGCATTGCGCAAACCCTGTTCATGGGTGCCGCCTTGCGGCGTGGGAATGGTGTTGCAATAGGAGCGGACGAAAGGATCGATTGCGGGCGTCCAGGCCACCGCCCATTCCACCGCGCCTTTGCCATCACGATTTTCCGTGCGTCCGGCAAAGTCGCGACTGTTGATCGTATTGGATTTTCCGATTTCACCTTTCAGGAAATCGAGCAGTCCGCCGGGAAATTTCAAGACGTCCTGTGCGGGCGTTTCGTCCTTGATTAAAGACGGATCGCAAGACCAGCGTATTTCTACGCCCCGGAACAGATATGCCTTGGACTTGGCCATCCGGTGCAGGCGCGCGGGCGAAAATTGCAGATCGCCGAAAATCTTTTCGTCGGGCTTGAAACTGGTGATGGTGCCCCGGCGATTGACGGCGCCCAGATCCTTGAGCTTGCCAATCGCATGGCCACGTTCGAACCGCATCTTGTGGGCATGCTTGTCGCGGGCGACATCCACTTCCATCCATTCGGACAAGGCGTTGACCACCGAAGCGCCGACACCATGCAGACCGCCGGAGGTCTCATAGGCTTTGCCGTCGAATTTGCCGCCGGCATGCAGCGTGGTCATGATGACTTCCAGCGCCGACTTGTTCTTGAATTTGGGATGCGGATCGACCGGGATGCCGCGGCCATTGTCGCGTACCGTCAGAATATTGCCGGGCGCGAGGTCCAATTCGATGAAGCTGGCATGGCCGGCCACGGCTTCGTCCATGGAATTGTCCAGGATTTCGGCGGCCAGGTGATGAAGCGCGTTGCTGTCGGTCCCCCCGATATACATGCCAGGGCGGCGGCGGACGGGCTCCAGGCCTTCCAGCACCTCAATGTCCTTGGCCGTATAGGCCTTGGCATTGGAGCCTGAGGTCGCGAAGAGGTCTTGATTGTCTTTGGGCATGGCCGAATCGTGAGATTTTCGAGGACGTTAGCCCCCGGGGGGCCCGGGCGCATCGTTTTCCTGCGCAGGAGGCCCTTGTTAACGCTTGGTCCCCTAAATTGGGAGGGAAAACGCTCCTTCGCAACAGCTGTGGCAGAGAACGCGCAGACATCGCCGTCCCAGGACCCCCACGACCGGCGGGTGCTGCAGGCTAGGCTCCAGATCGTCGTCAATAGCCTCAAAGCCACCTTCATCTTCAATCCGGTGATGACGCTGGTCTGTCTCGCGCCCTTTGCGGTTCCCGGCAGCCCTTTCGGCGGCGTCCGCTGGACCCATTTGGCAGCCGCGTTCGGTTTGCAGCTTGCCAGCGCGGCGATCGCTTTTCTGGTCCGCCGGCGCTACGCCCAAGTCCAGGAAAGCGATCTGGACCGGCTCGCCTATATTTTGTTGGCCTGCCAGTCCTTCTTCGGGGTGGCATGGGGGGCCCAGGCGTTCCTGATTTGGGTTCCCGGCAATCCCGTCAATCAGATGCTTGTCATCATGAATATGGCCATCGTCAGCTATGCGGCGGTGTTCAGCCGGTCGATGCAATTTCATTTGCTGATTGCGGGCCTGGCCACGCAAAGCGGCCTTACGCTGCTGCGGCTCGTGACGGCGGGTGAAACCGCACCGCATATTATGGCGCCGATGATCTTCGGCTATACGATCTATCTGGTGCTGATGGGCCGCGCCGCCAACCGGCAGGTCAGCGCCATGATCACGGCGCGCATCAGCAATGAAGATCTGGCCGCGGCGCTTCGCGTCGCGCGTGACGATGCCTTGCGCAAGCGGTATGAGGCCGAAACCGCCAACGCATCCAAGACCGCCTTTCTGGCCAATATGAGCCATGAGTTGCGCACGCCGTTGAACGCCATTCTGGGCTTCTCCGACATCATCGCGCATCAGAGCATGGGGATCGGCCGGATGGACCGCTATGCCGATTATGCGTCCGACATCCATTCTTCGGGCGTCCACCTTCTGTCGCTCATCAACGACATGCTGGATGTCGCCAAGATTGAATCCGGCCGGATGGAAATCGAACCGCATTGGGTCGACCCCCTGAATGTGGTGGAAAATGTGATGCGCCTGGTGGAGCCGCACGCGGAACAGAAGCGCCAATCGCTGCAGATCGCGCCTCTCCCCGAAACGCCTCTGGTGCTGGCGGACGAGCGGGCTTTGCGTCAGATGTTGCTCAACCTTCTTTCCAATGCCGTGAAATTCAGCCCGCAAGAGGGGACAATCGTCATTTCCTGTATGTCTTGCGTCGATGGCGGCCTGGAAATTGCGGTGCGCGACAATGGCCCGGGCATTCCGGAAGAGAAGCTGGATCGGGTGCTGGAGCCTTTTTCCCAGATCGACAATCGTTTCGACCGCGAAGCGGGCGGCACTGGCCTGGGGCTGGCCTTGGTCAATGGTCTGGCCCGGCTGCATGGCGGCAGGATTGCGCTCGTGAACAATCCGGATATCGGCCTGACTGTATCTATTTACCTTCCATCAACCATGTCCCGAGACGCAATGCGCGCGACGGCCTGATAGTTCCGCATCAGCAATTGGTTAAGAGGCCGCTTGCTAAATTCGCCGCCGCCGCATGAAGCGGGTCCGGGTGAGTTCAGGTGACGGGTATTTTGATTGATAAGGGTGCGGGGCAGGGCGACATCCGTGTCCTGAAAGCCCAGCTGGATCTTGCCGCTAGGGCCGTGCGGACCACGCGGATAACGTCTCCTCTATGGGCGTTGGGGGTCGGAATCTTCTGTTCCGATCTGTTCGGCTTTCTCGGGCGCCGCGCCTTCACCACGACACTCATTCTTCCGCTGTTGGTGCTGGCCGCCTTCGTCGTGGCGGGCGCATTGACCGCTAGCTATCAGAGGGAAACGGCGCGCGATCCCGACAAGAGGATCGATGGCTGGTACAGGCGCCATTGCGGCATGCAGCTCGCCATCAGCGCAGCCTGGGGCACGATGCCCTGGCTGTTATGGGATCCCGGCAATGCGGTGAATCATATCTTCATCGCCACTTGCATCATCGGCGTGGTTTCGGCGCTGGTGTTGGCGCGGGGCAGCAACATGACCCTGTTCATTTGCACGCTTGCCCCGATTTCGCTGATGACGACCATGCGCTTTGCGCTGGGCGATACCAATCTGGATTATGTCATCGCTTTCGCAGCGCCGCTGTTCGGCCTTCAAATGTGGTGGACCGGCCGTCCCCTGGTCATCCAGATGCAGGAGGATGTCCGCCTGCGTTTTCAGGTGGAGGATCTGGCGCGCGAATTGGAAGAGACACGCGACGAAGCGTTGAAGAAGCGGTTCGAGGCGGAAACCGCCAATGCCTCCAAGACCGCGTTTCTGGCCAATATGAGCCATGAACTGCGCACGCCTCTGAACGCGATTTTGGGCTTTTCCGAAATTATCGCCCAGGAATGTTTCGGTCCTGTGGGCAGCGAGCGCTACAAGGATTATGCCGGCGACATTCATTCCTCCGGCGCGCATCTTCTTTCGCTGATCAACGATCTTCTGGACATCGCCAAGATCGAGGCAGGCCGGATGGAGATTTCGCCCCATCCTTTGGACGCGCGCGATATGTTCGACACCGCGTTGAAGCTTGCCGGCATGAAGGCGAGCGAGAAGCGGCAAAGCCTAGTGATCGATGTCGATCCCGCCTGTCCGCCGCTGTTCGCGGACGAACGGGCTTTGCGCCAGATCCTTATCAATCTGGTTTCCAACGCGGTGAAATTCACGCCCGAAGGCGGGCGCATCGAAGTGTTCGCCAGCGCCGCGCGTGATGGCAATTTCCAGATCACCGTGCACGATGACGGGCCAGGCATTCCGCGCGATAAGCTGGACAAGATTTTCACGCCCTTCAGCCAGGTGGATAATCGCTATGACCGTCAAACCGGCGGTACCGGATTGGGTCTGGCGCTGGTACGCGGCCTGACGGAACTGCATGGCGGCCGCGCCTGGATCGAAAGCGAAGAGGGGATGGGCTGTACCGCCTTCGTGATCCTGCCGGCGAAGATACCGTCGCAAATGGCGGTTGCCTGAAACGAAAAGGGCGCGGCAATCGCCGCGCCCTTTGCTTTGCATTAAAACTTGTCATGGCCGGGCAGCAAGCCCGCTTCGCGGGCGCTGCGCGACCCGGCTATCAGACGGAATAATACATCTTGAATTCGACCGGATGAGGTGTGTGCTCGAAAGCATAAACCTCTTCCATCTTCAGCTCGATATAGCTGTCGATGAAATCGTCGCTGAAGACGCCGCCCTTTTTGAGATAGGCGCGGTCCTTGTCGAGATTTTCCAGCGCTTCGCGCAAAGAGCCGCAAACCTGCGGAACCTTGGACAGCTCTTCCGGCGGCAAGGCGTACAGATCCTTGTCCATCGGGCCGCCCGGATGGATCTTGTTCTCGATCCCGTCCAGGCCCGCCATCAGCAACGCCGCATAGGCGAGGTAGGGGTTCGCGCCCGGATCGGGGAAGCGCACTTCCACGCGCTTGCCGTTGGGCGAGGGCGAGAAAGGAATGCGGCACGAGGCCGAGCGGTTGCGCGAGGAATAGGCTAGCAGCACCGGCGCCTCGAAGCCCGGGATCAACCGCTTGTAGCTGTTGGTCAGGGGGTTGGTGAAGGCGTTGAGCGACTTGGCGTGCTTGATGATGCCGCCGATGTAATAGAGGCACAGATCCGACAGATCGGCATAGCCCGAACCGGCGAAGAGCGGCTTGCCCGCCTTCCAGATCGACTGATGCACATGCATGCCCGAACCGTTATCGCCATAGACGGGCTTGGGCATGAAGGTCGCCGACTTGCCGTAGGACTGGGCGACCTGATGGATCACATACTTGTAGATCTGCATATAGTCGCCGCACTTGGTCAGCGTGTTGTACTTGAAACCAAGTTCGTGCTGGGCAGAGGCCACTTCGTGATGGTGCTTTTCCGGCTGGATGCCCATGTCGCCCATGATGGCCAACATCTCGCCGCGCATGTCCTGTTCGGAGTCGATCGGCGGGACGGGGAAATAGCCGCCTTTGACCGCCGGACGGTGGCCGAGGTTGCCGCCTTCATAGTCGGTGCCGCTATTGTGGGCGCTTTCCTTGCTGTCGAGGAAATAGAAGCCCCTGTTCATGCCGACATCGAAGCGGACATCGTCGAAGATGAAGAACTCGGCTTCCGGGCCGAAATAGGTGGTGTCGCCGATGCCCGAGGAGTTCACATAGGATTCGGCCGCCTTGGCGATCGAACGCGGGCAACGGTCATAACGCTGGCCGGTGGTGGGTTCGTGCACATCGCAGACCAGGATCAAGGTGGTCTGGGCGAAGAAGGGGTCGATCACCGCGGTCTCGAGGTCCGGCACCAGCAGCATGTCGGATTCATTGATCGCCTTCCAGCCGGCGATGGAGGAACCGTCGAACATGGTGCCGTGATTGAGGAAATCGTCATCGACCATCGACAGGTCGAAAGTCACGTGATGCCACTTGCCCTTCGGATCGGTGAAACGCACATCGACGAATTTGACGTCTTTTTCCTTGATGAGCTTCAGGATGTCGCCCGCGCTCGTTTTCTTGTCGGCCATTGGTTCGGTCTTTCCTTCAATGATTGTTCAAAAACACCCCGGCGCATATTTGCGCCTTGAACGCACTAAATCGCGTCCGGGCCGGTTTCGCCGGTACGGATGCGGATGACTTCTTCGACATTGAGCACGAAAATCTTGCCGTCGCCGATACGGCCGGTGCGGGCGGCGCGCTGGATTGCTTCGATCGAGGCTTCCAGACGTTGATCGGGCACAACGATTTCGATTTTCACCTTGGGCAGGAAATCCACGACATATTCGGCGCCGCGATAGAGTTCGGTATGGCCCTTCTGGCGGCCAAAGCCTTTGGCTTCGGTGACGGTGATGCCCTGAACGCCGACTTCCTGAAGGGCTTCCTTCACTTCGTCGAGTTTGAACGGCTTGATGATGGCTTCGATCTTTTTCATGCGACCCCGCGCTCGTCCATGGACGCCGTTTTAGCGAAGTTAGTAGGCTTATGCCGGGCCTTTTTGACGCATTTGCCTTGGCTTTCAAGGATTTGTGGTGGTTGCCCACAAGTCTGGCTCTCACGATTGCCTATAAATTAGGCAATATGCTTTCTTTAGAGGCGCTGCGCCCAGCCATTTGTCAGGCCTGCCGCCCTCTGCAAAAGTACCGGACATGAGCCCATCTTCCGCTTTCAATCCTGTCTTTGCGCGGCAGGGAACCACCATTTTCACCGTTATGTCGGCCCTGGCCAATGAGCACAAGGCCGTCAATCTGGGACAGGGATTTCCCGATCTGGATGGACCGGAATCCATCCGTGCCACGGCGGCGCGCGTGTTGATGGAAGGACCCAATCAATATCCGCCGATGCCGGGTGTGCCGGAACTGCGCCAGCAATTGGCGGCACACGCCAAAAGATTTTACGCGCTGGATTACGCCTGGCAGGACGAAGTTCTTGTCACGTCCGGCGGTACCGAAGCGCTGACCTCCGCTATTCTGGGCCTCGCGGGGCCGGGCGATGAAGTGGTGTTGATCGAGCCCGCTTACGATTCCTATCGCCCCATCGCGGAAGCCGCTGGCGCAATCGTCAAGACCGTTACTCTCGCGCCGCCATCCTTTCGTCTGACGTATGAGATGTTGGCGGCGGCGGTGACACCGCGCACGCGCCTGATCCTGATCAATACGCCGCTCAATCCCATCGGCCGGGTCTTTGATGCGCAAGAGATGGCGGCGATTGCCAGGGCCTTGCGCGAAAGCAATGCCTATGCGGTCTGCGATGAGGTTTATGAACATCTGACCTATGACGGGCGGCCTCATATCTCTCTGGCGACCTTGCCCGGCATGCGCGAACGTTCCGTCCGGGTGGGGTCAGCAGGGAAGATCTTCTCGCTCACCGGCTGGAAGGTGGGTTGGCTGACCGGCCCGCGCGAATTGATCTCCGTGATCGCCAAGGCCCATCAATTCCTCACTTTCACCACATCGCCTGCGTTGCAGTTGGGCATCGCGCATGGCCTGGCGCATGAGATGGACACCGCGGTCGCGTTGGCGGCGCGGCTTCAGGCCAATCGCGATGTGCTGGCCGACGGGCTTGCGGAAATCGGCTTCGATGTTCTTCCCAGCGAAGGAACCTATTTTCTCACCGCCGGGATCGCGGGCCTGACGAACGAGAAAGACCGCGCCTTCTGCGAAAGGCTGGCGCGGGAGGCGGGTGTGGCGCTTATTCCCTTGAGCGAGTTCTTCTCCGGCGTGTCTCGGCCCGACACCTATGTGCGCTTTGCCTTCTGCAAACAGCGCGCGGTGATCGAAGAGGCTTTGTCCCGCCTGAAGGCGCATTTCCAGCATGGCTGAGCTTTGGCAATGGAATGCGCCCCGCCTGTCTGCCGCATTCGGTAGCGGCGAGGTTTCGCCCGTCGAAGTCGCCAGCAGTCTGTTGGCGCGCATCGCAACGCTCGACGTCAGGGTCAATGCCTATTGCCTGATCGACGAGCCCGCCACGCTGGCGCAGGCCCGTGCTTCCGAGGAACGCTGGAAAAAGAAAGCCCCTTTATCGCCATTGGATGGCGTGCCCGTGGCGGTGAAGGACATTCTTCTGACGCGCGGCTGGCCGACCCTGCGCGGTTCGCGAACGGTCGATCCCGATCAAGCCTGGAATGATGACGCGCCGGTGGTGGCGCGATTGCGTGAAGCGGGCGCCGTACTGCTCGGCAAAGTCACCACGCCCGATCATGGCTGGAAGGGCGTCACGGATTCGCCGCTCACCGGCATCACGCGCAATCCCTGGAATTTGGGCAAGACGCCCGGCGGCTCATCGGGCGGCTCTTCGGCTGCGGTGGCGGCGCGGTTGGCGCCTCTGGCGCTCGGTACCGATGGCGGCGGTTCGATCCGCATTCCGGCAAGCTTCACAGGTACCTTCGGCTTGAAGCCGCAATTTGGCCGCGTACCGGCTTGGCCGCTTTCGCCCTTTGGCACCGTGGCCCATCTGGGACCGATGAGCCGCGATGTGGAAGGCAGCGCCATGTTGCTGGATGTGATGGCCCGCCCCGATGCGCGCGACTGGCATTCCCTGCCACCGCCGGAACGCGGCTTCACCGAAAATCTGCGCGGCGGTGTTCGCGGCCTGCGTATCGCGTTCAGTCCCGCAATGGGGTTCGCGAACAATGTCGAACCGCAGGTGGCCGAACTGGTTGCGCGCGCTGCAAAGCGTTTTGCGGATATGGGTGCCATCGTCGAGCAGGCGGACCCGCCGGGTGGCGATCCGGTGGAGATTTTCCAGACACTTTGGTGGGGCGGTGCCGCCTATCTGTTCGCCAATGCGCCGGTGGAGAAAAAGGCGCTGCTCGATCCCGGTCTGGCGGCGGCTGTGGAGGAGGGCAGCAAAATCTCCATGCGAGATTATATCGGCGCCAATGTCGCGCGCGGCGTTTACGCCGGCGCGATGCGTCAATTCATGGAGAAATACGATCTGCTGTTGACGCCAGCTTTGGCGGTGACGGCATTCGATGCCGGAAAGCTGGCGCCTTCGGAGGGGGACACTTGGATGAGCTGGACGCCCTTCAGCTATCCTTTCAATCTGACACAGCAGCCTGCCGCCAGCGTGCCGTGCGGCCGCACGCGCGAGGGCCTTCCCGTGGGATTGCAGATTGTCGGCCGCTCTTACGATGAATGGTCGGTGCTGCGGGCTGCCTCTGCTTACGAGGCTGCCGATCCGCAGATGGAAGATGTGCCGGAAGGCTTCGCATGAGCGGCGAAATCCTCAGCAATGAGGAGATGCGCCGCGCCGATCTTATGGCAGTGGAAGCCGGAACGCCCTCGCTCACCCTGATGGAAAATGCGGGCAGGGCCGTTGCCGACATCATCGCGGCGCGCTTTGCGCCCTGTCGTACTGTGATCTTGTGCGGCCCTGGCAACAACGGCGGCGACGGCTTTGTCGTGGCGCGCCGTCTGGCGGCGCATGGCTTCGATGTCTCCGTTGCCACGTCCGGCAAATATGAAGGCGATGCGGCCGCTATGGCCGCGCAATGGGATGGCGTGCGCGGGCCACTTTCGGTGGCGGCCCTTGATGGTGCGGCACTGATCGTCGATGCGCTGTTCGGGGCAGGTTTGTCGCGTCCGCTGGATGGCACCTATCGCGCGCTGGTCGAGGCGGTGAATCAATCCCATGTCCCGGTCGTCGCAGTCGATGTGCCCAGCGGTGTGGATGGCGATAATGGTCAGGTTCGCGGCGCCGCCGTCCGCGCCGACATCACGGTAACGTTTTTCCGCTTGAAACCCGCGCATCTGCTGCTGCCGGGGCGTGATTTGTGCGGGGAGACTTTGCTGGCCGACATCGGCATCCCTGATGCGGCGGCGTCGAATGCCATGCTTTTCGAAAATTCTCCGCATCTCTGGGGCGGGGCTTATCGCTGGCCGCGCGCCGACGCGCACAAATATGCGCGCGGACATTGTCTCGTCCTGTCCGGTCCCGCGCATGCGACGGGCGCGGCGCGGCTGGCGGCGCGGGGCGCGCTTCGCGCCGGCGCGGGATTGGTGAGCGTCGCCGCACAAGGCGAGGCCGTTCTCACCAATGCGGTGCAAGTGACGGCGATCATGGTCAAGCCCTTCGAGGGCTCGCGCGCTCTTACCGCTCTTCTGGAGGACAAACGGCTCAATGTGGTGATCGCTGGCCCAGGCCTGGGAAGCGGCGAAGCCACGCGCGAACTGGTGGAAGCGGTTCTGGCCAGCGGCGCGGCGGCGGTGCTGGATGCCGATGCGCTCACCAGTTTTCGCGGCGGTCCCGGCCGGCTGTTCGCGGCCATCAAAGGTTCCGCTGTGCTGACCCCGCATGAGGGTGAATTCGAGCGAATCTTTCCCGGCTTGCTGGCGGCCTCCGCCAGCCGGATCGCCGCGGCCAGAAGCGCGGCCGCTCGGGCTGGAGCGATAGTCCTGCTCAAAGGCAGCGATACGGTGATCGCTGCGCCGCCCCAGGAAGGGGGGACCGGCCGGGTCGCCATCAACATCAATGCGCCAGCCACCCTGGCGACGGCGGGGGCAGGCGACGTTCTGGCCGGGTTTATCGGGGGCCTTTTGGCGCAGGGCATGCCGCCCTTCGAGGCGGCCTGCGCAGCCGCCTGGCTGCATGGGGATGCAGCATCCCGCTTCGGCCCCGGCCTGATCGCCGAGGACTTGAGCGAAATCCTGCCCGAAAGCCTTTCCAGTCTGCGAGAACGGCTGGTAACCCCCCGCAACACTTGATATAGGGGCCCGCTTCGGCGGGGATTTTTCCCCAAAACGCGGACATGGCGGAACTGGTAGACGCGCTGGATTTAGGTTCCAGTGACGAAAGTCGTGGGGGTTCAAGTCCCTCTGCCCGCACCAGATCCGGAAGACGGATATATTAAGGTAGGAAGTTGAGATGCAGATCACTCAGACGGTTTCCGAGGACCTTCGCCGCCAATACACGGTGACCGTTCCCGCCAGCGAACTGGACGCCAAGGTTACCCAGAAGCTGGAAGAGATGAAGCCGCGTGTGAACCTTAAGGGCTTCCGCCCGGGCAAGGCGCCGGTTTCTTTCCTCAAGAAGCAGTTCGGCAAGTCCGTGATGGGCGAAGTGGTCGAGCAGGTCGTCAACGAAGGTAGCCAGAAGGCCATCAACGACAATCAGCTGAAGCCCGCGCTGCAGCCGCGCGTCGAACCGGTGGGCGATGTCCAGCAGGTTGTGGACGGCAAGGCCGATCTGCAATTCACCGTCACCGTCGATCTGATGCCCGATTTCGAGACCACCGATGTCTCCAAGCTGGCCGTAGAGCGTCTCACCTCAGAAGTCGGCGATGCTGATGTGAATGAAGCGCTGGACCGTCTGGCCAAACAGAGCCGCGGCTACAACACGCGCCCCGAAGGCGAGGCTGCAGAGAAAGACGATATCGTCCAGATCGATTTCGTCGGCAGCATCGACGGCGTCGAATTCGAAGGCGGCAAGGGCGACGACTTCAACCTGACGCTCGGTTCGGGCCAGTTCATCCCGGGTTTCGAAGAACAGCTGATCGGCGCCAAGGCTGGTGAGAAGCGCGACGTGAAGGTCGCGTTCCCAGCGGAATATCATGCCGCCGATCTGGCCGGTAAGGACGCGGTCTTCGCTGTCACAGTGAAAGAGATCAAGACGCCGGAAGACGCCAAGATCGATGACGAACTGGCCAAGAAGATGGGCCTGGAAAACCTGGCGACCTTGAAGGAGCGGGTGTTCGATCAGGTCCGTGGTGATTTCACCGCCGCCAGCCGTTTGCATCTGAAGCGCCGCATTCTGGACGCTCTGGATACGTCTCACAGCTTCCCGCTGCCGCCCGCCATGGTGGAAGCGGAATATGAGTCGATCTGGGCCCAGGTCGAAGCCGAGCTGAAGCGCGAAGGCAAGACCGCCGCCGATGAAGGCAAGACCGAAGACGAGTTGAAGGCCGAATACCGCGCCATCGCCGAGCGGCGCGTCCGCCTGGGTCTGGTGCTGGGCAAGCTGGGCGAGCAGAACGGCATCACCATTACGGGCGACGAGGTCAATCGCGCCATCATGAACCGCGCCCGTCAGTTCCCGGGCCAGGAACAGCAGGTGTTCCAATATTACGCCAACAACGCGCAGGCTCAGGCCGAAATCCGCGCGCCGTTGTTCGAAGACAAGGTGGTGGACTTCATCGCCGAGCTGGCCCAGGTCACCGACAAGCCGGTGGATCGTGAGACCCTGTTCAAGGATCCCGACGATCTGCCGGAAAGTGTCAAAAAGGCCTGAGCCTCGAACCCCCGATCCTCGCAATCGAGGTCTGGAACGCTATATTAAGCAGGCGATGGTGTAAGACTGTCGCCTGAATTGCAGCGAATCGGAAAGCGCGCCTATGGCCAATCCCATGGAATTTCACAACAACACCCTGGTCCCGATGGTGGTCGAACAGACCGCCCGGGGCGAGCGCGCTTTCGACATTTATTCGCGTCTGCTGAAAGAGCGGGTGATCTTCATCACCGGCCCGATCGAAGATTACGGCGCCAGCCTGATCACCGCCCAGCTTCTGTTTCTTGAGGCCGAAAACCCCAAGAAAGAAATTCACATGTACATCAACTCGCCGGGCGGGTTGGTGACGGCTGGCCTGGCGATCTACGACACGATGCAATATGTCCGCCCGCCGGTTCAGACTTTCTGCATCGGCCAGGCGGCTTCGGCGGCGTCGCTGCTGCTCTGCGCCGGTAAGAAGGGCGAACGTTTTGCCCTGCCGAACGCGCGTATCATGGTCCATCAGCCGTCCGCGGCTTTTTATGGTCAGGCCGCCGATATCGCCCGCCATGCCCAGGAAATCGTGAAAATGAAGCGCCGGCTGAACGAGATTTATGCCAAGCATACCGGCCAAACCGTCGAAGCCATTGAAAAAATGCTCGACCGCGACACCTATATGACGGCGGAAGAAGCCAAGAATTTCGGCCTGTTGGACCAGGTCATGGTCCGCCGGCCGGAAAGTGATACGGCGCCCTGAAACGCGGAAAATCGCGAAAGTTCCTGATTTTCCCGGGACTTGGGCCGGATTAAACAAATCTTGATCCGGCCGCCGTTAACGTGGTCGAATGTTGGGAAGTGGGGGTGCTTCGGCCCCTCCAGCATGGTGCAAAGCAGCAAGGATCGGATCCTGAGCTGCGAAGCGGGCGATGAGCCCCCGGTGGAAGGACCGGATGTGAAATGAGCAAAGCCAGCGGCGGCGAATCCAAGAACACGCTCTATTGTTCTTTCTGCGGCAAGAGCCAGCACGAGGTGCGCAAGCTCATCGCCGGCCCGACCGTATTCATCTGCGACGAGTGCGTCGAACTCTGCATGGAGATCATCCGGGAGGAGAACAAAACCTCCTTCATGAAATCCAAGGAAGGTGTTCCGACCCCGCAGGAAATCTTCAAGGTTCTGGACGATTACGTCGTGGGCCAGAGTCACGCCAAGAAGGTGCTCTCGGTCGCCGTCCACAATCACTACAAGCGCATCAACAGCTCGGGCAAGAATGGCGATGTCGAACTCGCCAAGTCCAACATCATGCTGATCGGCCCGACCGGCTGCGGCAAGACCTTGCTGGCCCAGACGCTCGCCCGCATTCTGGACGTGCCGTTCACGATGGCGGACGCCACGACCCTGACCGAAGCCGGTTATGTCGGTGAGGACGTCGAGAACATCATTCTGAAGCTGCTCCAGGCTGCCGACTACAATGTCGAGCGCGCTCAGCGCGGCATCGTCTATATCGACGAAGTCGACAAGATTTCGCGCAAGTCCGACAATCCGTCCATCACCCGCGACGTTTCGGGCGAGGGCGTGCAGCAGGCCTTGCTCAAGATCATGGAAGGCACGGTCGCTTCGGTTCCGCCGCAGGGCGGGCGCAAACATCCGCAGCAGGAATTCCTGCAGGTCGACACCACCAACATCCTGTTCATTTGCGGCGGCGCGTTTGCCGGACTGGACAAGATCATCGGTGCGCGCACCTCGGGGACTTCGATGGGCTTCGGCGCCAATGTGAAAGGCCCGGACGAGCGCAACACGGGCGATATCCTGCGCGATATCGAGCCGGAAGATCTGCTCAAATTCGGCCTGATCCCGGAATTTATCGGCCGTCTGCCGGTGCTCGCCACTTTGGGCGATCTGTCGGAACCGGCGCTGATCGAAATTCTGACCCGGCCCAAAAACGCGCTGGCCAAGCAATATATGCGCATGTTCGAAATGGAAGGCGTCAAGTTGCGCTTCCAGGAAGAGGCGCTGCATTCGATCTCTCGCCGCGCGATTCAGCGTAGGACAGGCGCTCGCGGTCTTCGTTCGATCCTGGAAGGCATTTTGCTGGAAACCATGTTCGAGCTGCCGACCTTGAATGGCGTGCAGGAAGTCGTGATCACGGCCGATGTGGTCGATGGTAAGGCGCGACCTCTTTACACCTACTCGGACAAGGGTCAGCCCCGCGAGCAGACCGCGTCTTAAGCATCTTCTCGGTGCGGCGGCCAAAACGCCCTGTTTTTTGTTATTGTCATAGGCCGGCGGAACTCCCGCCGGCCTATGCCATTGCGTCGCCTTGAAACCGCAGGCCAAGGGGCCCACTTTAAGACATCCGGAGTCGGCCTTTGCGGGGAGTTGGGCGGCTCTTTCATACGGACCATGCTGAGCATCAGGTGGTCCTTTCAAGCCGGCGGGCTGGCCGGCAGGAGTAGGAAATGGCGGACGACGCCGTGAAGAAGAACGACGAGAATACCCCCACTGAAACGGGCGCGAATATCGCGCCGGTTCTGCCGCTGCGCGACATCGTGGTTTTTCCCCACATGATCGTTCCGCTCTTCGTGGGCCGCGAAAAGTCTGTGCGCGCGCTCGAAGAGGTCATGAATGACGAGAAGCAGATTCTGCTTCTGACCCAGAAGGTGGCGGCGGAAGACGATCCGAGCCCCGATGGCCTGCATAACATCGGCACGCTCGCGACGGTGCTTCAGCTTCTGAAGTTGCCGGATCAGACCGTGCGCGTGTTGGTCGAAGGCAAGGGCCGTGCCCGCGTCACCGGCTTCACCGGCCGCAGCGACTTCTTCCAGGCCACGATCGAGAAGATTCCCGAGGACGCTCCGCCCGCGCGCGAGAGCGAAGCCTTGCTGCGCACGGTCAAAACCAATTTCGAGCAGTACATCAAGCTCAACAAGAAGATCCCGTCCGAGACCTTGGCGGCGGTTGCCGCCATCGACGATCCGGCACGGTTGGCCGATTCCGTGGCGGCGCATCTGTCGGTCAAGATTTCCGACCGTCAGGCCTTGCTGGAAACGCTGTCCACCACCGAAAGGCTGGAGAAGGTTCTCTCGCTGATCGAGGCGGAGATCGGTGTGCTCCAGGTCGAGCGCAAAATCCGTTCGCGGGTGAAGCGCCAGATGGAGAAGACCCAGCGCGAATATTACCTCAACGAACAGTTGAAGGCGATCCAGAAGGAACTCGGCGAAGGCGAAGATGGCCGCGACGAGATGAACGAGCTGGAAGAGCGCATCCGCAAGACCAAGCTCAGCAAGGAAGCGCGCGAAAAGGCGACGGCCGAAGTGAAGAAGCTTCGTTCCATGTCGCCGATGAGCGCGGAGGCGACCGTCGTGCGCAATTATCTCGACTGGCTGCTGTCCTTGCCTTGGGGCAAGAAGTCCAAGGTCAAGAAGGATATCGATGCCGCCGAAGCCGTGCTCGATGCCGATCACTATGGCCTCGACAAGGTGAAGGAGCGCATCCTGGAATATCTCGCGGTGCAGAGCCGCGTGGGTAAGATCAAGGGGCCGATCCTGTGCCTGGTGGGACCGCCGGGCGTGGGCAAGACCTCGTTGGGAAAATCCATCGCCAAGGCGACGGGCCGTGAATTCGTGCGCATGTCGCTGGGCGGCATGCGGGACGAAGCGGAGATCCGTGGTCATCGGCGGACCTATATCGGTTCGATGCCCGGCAAGATCATCCAGTCGATGAAGAAGGCCAAAACCGCCAATCCGCTGTTCCTGCTCGACGAGATCGACAAGCTGGGCGCGGACTATCGTGGCGATCCGTCTTCGGCGCTGCTGGAGGTGTTGGACCCCGAACAGAACTCGTCCTTCAACGACCATTATCTGGAAGTCGATTTCGATCTTTCGGACGTGATGTTCGTCACCACGGCCAACAGTCTGCGCATGCCGCAGCCCCTGATGGACCGCATGGAGATCATCCGCATCCCCGGTTACACCGAGGATGAGAAGGTCGAGATTGCCAAGCGTCACTTGATCCCCAAGGAAATGGCGGCGCATGGCCTGAAGGACGATGAGTGGAAGATCACCGATGCGGGTCTGCGTGACTTGATCCGCTATCACAGCCGTGAAGCCGGCGTGCGCAATCTCGAACGCGAGATCGCCAATCTGTCGCGCAAGGCGGTGAAGGAGATCATGTCGTCCAAGGCCAAGTCGGTTGAGGTGACGCCGGAGAATCTGGAAACCTATGCCGGTGTTCGCAAATACCGATACGGCGAAGTCGAAGGCGAAGATCAGGTCGGTGTCGTCACCGGTCTGGCCTGGACCGAAGTCGGCGGTGAGACCCTGACCATTGAAGCTGTGATGCTGCCCGGCAAGGGCCGCTTCCAGGCGACCGGCAAGCTTGGCGATGTGATGAAGGAATCGATCGATGCGGCGCGGTCTTATGTCCGCTCCAAGGCGACCACTTTCGGCATCAAGCCGCCGACCTTCGACAAGGTGGACATCCATGTCCATGTGCCCGAAGGCGCCACGCCTAAGGACGGTCCGTCCGCAGGGCTGGCAATGGCGACGTCCATCGTCTCGGTGCTGACCGGCATCCCGATCCGCCGCGATGTGGCGATGACGGGTGAGGTTACCTTGCGCGGCCGTGCGCTTCCCATCGGCGGCTTGAAGGAAAAGCTGTTGGCGGCGCTCCGTGCGGGGATCACCACCGTGATCATCCCGAAGGAGAATGAGAAGGATCTGGCCGAAGTGCCCGACAATGTGAAGACCGGATTGAAGATCGTTCCGGTGTCCAATGTGGGCGAGGTTTTGAAGGTTGCGCTGGTGCGCGAACCCGAAGCCATCGACTGGAGCGAGCCGGAGGCCCCCGTGGTCGCCCGGGTTGCTCTGGAAGAGGGCGATCCCGATCCGCTGATCACCCATTGATGCAAAAAAGGGCCCGGAGACATCCGGGCCCTTTTTTCTTGGGGCGCGGGCACCGCCCCCAATGCCCCATTTCGGCACGGATCGCCCGGTCTGGACGGCCTTCCGGAGGCTAGAATCCACCCGAAACGGGTAAAAAGCCCCCGATTCCGCGACTTTTCGCCTTGGCAAGGCTTCCCGCCCACCCCTAGACTCCAGGCCAGCGAGACGAATCGCGCGAAAAGGAGTTACTCGTGAACAAGAACGATCTCATCCAGAAGCTGGCCGATCATACGGGCTTGCCGAAGAATGACGCGGCCAAAGCCGTGGATGGCGTGTTCGACCTGATCGCAGCTTCGCTCAAAGAGGGCGAAGAGGTGCGTCTGACCGGCTTCGGCGTGTTCGTGGTCGCCACCCGCGCGGGCGGCAAGGGCCGCAATCCTCAGACCGGCGAAGAGATCACCATCAAGCCGTCTCGCCAGCCTCGTTTCCGTGCCGGTAAGCAGCTGAAGGATTCCCTGAACTAGGTTCTTTCACGCGCCCGCCAGGGAGCATGTACGACATAGATCGGGACGGCGGTCGGCGCGCTGCGCCGGCTGCTCACATATTTGCGCTGCCGAAGATGGCGCAATGCCGTTTGTACCGACGATTTGGACAAGCCGGTTTCCACCGCCAGGGTGGAGAGGCTTGTCTGCAGGCTGCGCTCCGGCCCGCCGGCCGCATGCCAGAGCTTGAGATAGACCAGAAAAGCCGATGGCGCGCGGTCATGGCCAACCAGATCGGGCATGAGCGTCTCTATGAGGTAATCGTCCAGCGGCACTTTGCGAGCCATTGCTATAGTAGGCATTAGGACCCTTGCCTGTGCAAGGCGGGCTGGCACTGTTGGTGCGGGGAGGATTCCATGATCACGCATTTGAAATTCATGAGTGTGCCCGTTGCCGACCAGGACCGGGCGCTGAAATTCTACACCGAAAAGCTGGGCTTCAAGGTCGCGACCGACCAGGAAATGGAGGCAGGACGGCGCTGGATCGAATTGCGCCTGGGCAAAGCGGAGACGCGGCTGGTGCTTTTCACCATGGATGGCGAAGAAGCGCGGGTGGGCACGCGGATGAATTGCTCGCTGGCCTGCGACGATGTCGAAGCGACGTATCGTCAATATTCGGAGCGCGGCGTGGAGTTCGTTTCGCCGCCCGCCAAGCAGCCCTGGGGCACTTTTGCCATCATGAAGGATAGCGAAGGCAACCAATTCGTCCTGAGTTCGCAATAGGCCAATATCGTATTTGGCCGATCCCAGCGATGTGCTATGAGCCCCTTAAGCGGGCGGTTAGCTCAGTTGGTAGAGCATATCGTTTACACCGATAGGGTCGGCGGTTCGAGCCCGTCACCGCCCACCAGATTCACAAATTCCTAACGGTAACGCCGTAACGCGAAAAGCTGCGCTACGCGGCTTGCGGCATCGGTCATATGCGGCCAATATCCGCCGCGAAGAGCGGGGGCTCAGTATGGAACCGGATGGGAACCGCAATGTCCGCCGCACAAGCCCGGCTGCTGCTTAAACCGCCCCGCGCAGAGGGCGGCGCCCCTTTGTCCGCATCGCATCTTTCGCAGTCGCTGACGGTGACGGGCGATCTCGACAGCGACGGCGAAGTCCATATTCACGGCAATGTTTCGGGCCTGGTTCTGGCCGACAGACTTGTGGTTGAAGTGGGTGGCTCGCTTGACGGCGACGTCGTAGCGCGCGATGTGCTTATCGAAGGCCGCATGACCGGGCGAATTTTCGCCTTGAACGTGACCTTGGAAAGCGCCGCGGAAGTTTCCGGCCGGATCTTTCACAACACAATTTCCGTGGCCAAGGGTGCGCGCATCGATGCGCGCATGCCCTGGCGGCCACCCAGCTATTTTGAGACGCTCGAACAACTCCCGGAGGTCAGGCAATGAGCATGTTCAATCGCAATGAAAAGGATACCGTCACAGGCAGTGCGGTCGGTGAGAAGCCGGCCGAGACACCCGCGCCGGTCGCGGCGGTGCCCAAGCCTGTTCAGCCGGTTCTTCAGCCGGCGCCCGAGCCCGTTGCGCCCGTGCGCAGCGGCAATGCGGGTCCCTCGGTCATCAGCAAGGCGCTGAAGATCACCGGCCAGCTCGAAAGCACCGAAGACATCCGCATCGATGGCGAAGTCGAAGGCGATATCCATGGCGTCTCGGTTACCGTCGGCAATGGCGCGAAGGTCAAAGGCTCGGTCTATGGTCAGACCGTCGAATTGGCGGGCACCATCGAGGGCAAGATCGAAGCCAAAAAGGTGATCCTCACCAGCACCGCGCATATGGCGGGCGATGTGATCCATCAGGATATCAAGATTGAATCGGGCGCCTATATCGATGGCCATTGCCGTCCGGGCACCAACAAGCTGGATGGCAAGCCTGCAGGCAAGCCGAACTAAGGCATCGCGAATAACGAAAAAGGCCCGGTGCAAACCGGGCCTTTTTTATTTGGAATTTTTATTCCGCGACCATCTCACCCGAGCCGCCGAATTCGGCGGGGAAATCTTTCAGTTTCGGGAGCCCGTCGCGGATGTGCAGAACGGTCTCGCCGTAATTGACATGAACACCCGGCGTGAATTTCAGCGTGGGAATTGTCGCGGCAAACACATCGACCATCCCCAGTGGAGGATGGTTGCTCATCAGATGCCCGCCGCATTTGGCGCAATATTGCCGCTGACTGAGTGGGGTCTTCTGAAATGTCGCGATATGTTCGGCGCCTTTGGTGACGTTGACGGCCTCCGGACTCCAGAGGCTGAAAGCATTGACCGGCCCGCCGGACCAGGACCGGCACGAACTGCAATGACAATAGCCCATCGCCTTGGGTTCTCCGGACACTTCCAGTTCAACGGCGCCGCAAAAACAGGTTCCCGTATGGCTCATGATTGCTCCCTTATTGTTATGTGACCGGCGCTTTGTGAGCAGCGCCCAGCCAATTTAATGGGAGCGATTGGGGAATATTCAACGCCGCGCGGAGTGAATAAGCCTTTCCGCTCATGTTCTTTCCGCGTGGTCAATATCCGTTTTCCAGGCCATCGCGGGAATCATAGCCGTGCCAGGGATCGAGACGGGCACTTTCGCTTTCCCGCCATTGGCGGACGCGCCAGTCGGTGCCACGGCGCGCGGGATTTTCCGTTATGCGAGCGCCCTGAGGGGTTGAGGGTGCAGTCCTGTATGCGCCATAGGCGGAGCCATAGCGCTCGTACCAGGTGCGA
The DNA here is from genome assembly GCA_036499345.1 of Rhizomicrobium sp. Lineage (GTDB taxonomy): Bacteria > Pseudomonadota > Alphaproteobacteria > Micropepsales > Micropepsaceae > Rhizomicrobium. Next base: position 6,370 of record DASYDX010000077.1, on the reverse strand, counting down.
TAGCGCTCGGCCCATTCGCGATAGGCGCAAACCTCGTCGCATTGGCTGGTGCGGGCCATGGCCTGGAAAGGCGGGTGCCCTTCCTGCACCGACCGTTCTTCGCGGTAGGAATAGTGCCAGCGTTCCTCGCGGCTTTCCCGGCGTCGGGCGGGCGGGATTTGCGCATAAAGGCGGTGCGCGCGTTTTGCCGTCCGGCGCGGCGTGGGGCCGGATTTCTTGACTTCCGCGCGCTTGGGTTGGGCAACCTGTTTCGCAGCGGTGGGTTTGGCGCTGCTCGCTGCTGGTGGCTCGGGACGCGGCTGAGGCTTGATCTGGATCTTGGCCGAAGGGCCGGGATGGGGGAGGGGCTCGGGTTTCGCCGATGGAGCGGATTGGGCAAAACAGGGAATGGCGAACGCCAGCGCGGCCGTAACCCAAAAGCCGGCGCTCCAAGCCGTCATCTTTGCCATACATTCCTCCGGAACGGCGTCACGCGCCGCTTGCAAGAATGCGATCTAACCCGGGATTGCCGTCCCGGGCACACGCAAATTGCGCAGTTGGTAAATCCGGTGGGGGTCAGATTTTGCGCAGATCGTCCCGGCCGGCGAGGGCCAAAACCTCTTCGCGGTTCAAGGTCGTGCGGCCGCCGAATTTCTGCGCCAGATTTATGTAAGCCGAGTCCTGATCGATTTCGGCGAGCCGCTGCCACTTGCGGACGCATTGCGCCAGGCTTCCCGCGCAAAAGACGCGGCCCGGTGCGCGCAACGAGGCTTCGGCATACCAGGGTATGTCATCCATCTCGTCGTCCCCATCCTGCTTGTCGATTTAATCACATTCCGGGTGGGAAAAGGTGCGACAAATCGGTAACGGTCTTATTCGCAATTTCGACGGCACCCGATAATCTGGCCGCAACAGGAGTTCCCGTTTGCGCATTCTCCGATTGTCCGCGCTTTGTCTGGCAGGCGCGCTTGCCGCATGCGGTTCGTCCACGCCTTCCGGTCCGCGATGGACGCCTTATCGCGTGGTGCCGCCGCGTGACGAGAATTATCACGGCGGCAACAATGCGCTCTTGCTCAAATATGACGCCAATCATGACGGCACATTGACGCGCGAAGAATTGGTCGCGGGCCTGCGGGCCGAGTTCGCGGCGCTGGATAAAGCGCATACCGGATGTCTTACGCCCGACCAGATGGATGAACTCAACCAGGCGCGCATTGCCGCCGATCAGGCGACGGCGACGCCGTTGCAGGATTGGAATCAGGACGGCTGTCTGGACTATCGCGAGTTTTCCGCAGCCGCTTATTCGCTGTTCGACCAGATCGACAAGAATGGCGACGGCAAGATCACGCCGCAGGAATTCGATCCTCGCAAGGCCCGGCCGGGTGCGCCATCGGCCGATGCCGCCCAGCCCGCCCCCGACGGCCCCAGGCGAGGGAAGCGCGGCGGCGGCCCGGCCGGCCCCGAATCCCCGCCTTAAGCCGTTCACACTGCTTGACTTGATAGTGCCTCCGCCCTACATCGGCGCCCTTCGCGTGCCCGTTTCACGGGTCGCTGCGGGGGCGTAGCTCAGTTGGTTAGAGTGTCGGCCTGTCACGCCGAAGGTCGCGGGTTCGAGCCCCGTCGCTCCCGCCATTTCCCTCTTGGAAATGGCTCAGTCTGTTTCCCGCGACGTCGCGGGTTCGTTTCGCTCGGCCCTGACGCTGACGCTAGGGCCTTGCAAAATCCCGATCACTCCCGCCATTTCCTCCTGGAAATGGCCTTTGTTCCGAAATCCGGGCCTCCTCCGCGGGGCATCGGCGATCTCTCTTTTTTCTCCGAAAATTGTGCGAGTGACTCGCAAATAATGGCCATGTTTCCATTGCCATTTTACACAGCTTTTCCAAGGCCCAAGGTGCAAGGACGATTGGGGGCGGGCCTCGCGAAAATTCCTGTTCTGTCGCCGCGAATCTTCCGCTAAACCCGCGTTGCGTGGCGACAGTGCCTGCCTATACTGCGCCCGCGAAATAACAGATCCGGCCTGACGAAGGCGCACACGCGCCAGCCGATCCTGTGCGAAGGCGTTTGGGGACGGCATGCAAAATCTGCTTCTGGAGTATTTGCCGATCCTGGTTTTCCTGGGGATCGCGATTGTCTTGGGTGTGGCCCTGGTCGCCTTGCCGCTGGTGATCGCGCCGTCCAAGCCCGACCCGGAAAAGCTTTCCGCTTATGAATGCGGCTTTCCGGCCTTCGGCGATGCGCGCATGAAGTTCGATGTCCGCTTCTATCTAGTGGCGATCCTGTTCATCATTTTCGATCTGGAAGTCGCCTTCCTCTTTCCATGGGCGATCACTTTGGGCGCCACTGGCGTTTTTGCCTTCTGGTCGATGATGGCCTTCCTGGGTGTTCTGACCGTCGGCTTCATTTATGAATGGAAGAAAGGGGCGCTCGAATGGGAGTGATTACCCCCGCCAAAACGATTCCCGCCGGGTTGGCGGCGCGCGCAGGCGTCGAAGGCGGCGCACCGCAGATCAGCGACAATGATCCCTATTTCAAAGCGCTGCAGCAGGAGATGGCCGACAAGGGCTTCCTGGTCACCAGCGCCGAAAGTCTGGTCAACTGGGCCCGTACCGGCTCCTTGATGTGGATGACGTTCGGGCTGGCGTGCTGCGCCGTGGAGATGATGCAGGCTTCGATGCCGCGCTACGATGTGGAGCGGTTCGGATTTGCGCCGCGCGCCTCGCCGCGCCAGTCAGACGTGATGATCGTGGCCGGAACCTTGACCAACAAGATGGCTCCCGCGCTGCGCAAAGTTTACGACCAGATGCCCGAGCCGCGTTATGTGATCTCGATGGGCTCCTGCGCCAATGGCGGCGGCTATTACCACTATAGCTATGCCGTGGTGCGGGGTTGCGACCGTATCGTGCCGGTCGACATCTATGTCCCGGGCTGCCCGCCCACGGCGGAAGCGCTGGTCTATGGCATTCTTTTGCTGCAGCGGAAGATCCGCCGCACAGGAACGATCGAGCGCTGATGTCGGATTTGGGTCAACTCGCGGAAAAACTGTCGGGCGTGTTTGGGCCCGCACTGACGGAACACAAGCTGGTGGTGGGCGAACTGACGCTCACCGTGGCGCCGGATCGCATTCTGGAGGTGTTGAAACATCTGCGCGACGATCCGGAATGCGACTTCAAGATCCTGGTCGATATCTGCGGCAATGACTGGCCCCAGCGCGAGAAGCGCTTCGACATGGTCTATCATCTTCTGTCTCTGGGCTTGAACCAGCGCATCCGCATCAAGACCGCGGTGGGAGAGGGCGAGACGATCCCATCCTGTATCGCGATCTATCCCGCCGCCGGCTGGTTCGAGCGCGAAGCCTTCGACATGTATGGCATCGCCTTCGACGATCATCCGGATCTGCGCCGTATCCTCACCGATTACGGATTTTCCGGTTATCCGCTGCGCAAGGATTTCCCGCTCACCGGCTTTGTCGAGCTGCGTTACGACGAAGAGCTGAAGCGCGTGGTCTATCAGCCGGTGCAGCTGGTGCAGGAATTCCGCGATTTCGATTTCATGTCGCCTTGGGAAGGTGCGCCGCACATTCTGCCGGGTGACGAAAAGGCCGCGATGGCGCCCAATGCCACGTCCGGCGACACGGGGAAAAAGCCGTGAGTCAGGTAACACTCGAGACCATCCCCGCCGAAACGTCGAACGGTCCGGCGGAAGGCATGCAGATGACGCTGAATTTCGGGCCGCAGCATCCGGCGGCCCATGGCGTGTTGCGCCTGATTCTGGATCTGGACGGCGAAATCGTCACGCGCGTCGATCCGCATATCGGCCTTCTGCACCGCGGCACCGAGAAGCTGATCGAGCATAAGACCTATTTGCAGGCGATCCCGTATTTCGACCGGCTCGACTATGTCGCGCCGATGAATCAGGAACACGCATTCTGCTTGGCGATGGAAAAATTGCTGGGTCTGGAAGTGCCCAAGCGCGGCCAATATATCCGCGTCCTTTATTCCGAGATCGGGCGTATTCTGAACCATCTTCTCAACGTCACCACGCAAGCTCTGGACGTTGGCGCGCTCACCCCGCCGCTCTGGGGGTTCGAGGAGCGCGAGAAGCTTATGGTGTTCTATGAGCGCATTTCCGGTTCGCGCATGCATGCGGCCTATTTCCGCCCGGGTGGCGTGCATCAGGATATGCCGCCGGGTCTGGCCGCTGACATCTACAAATTCTGCGAACATTTCCCCAAGGTCTTGGACGATATCGAAAATCTCCTGACCGAAAACCGCATCTTCAAGCAACGCAATGTCGATATCGGCGTGGTCAACCGCGCCGAAGCCGAGATGTGGGGCATGTCGGGCGTGATGCTGCGCTCCACGGGCGTGAAATGGGATCTGCGCCGCTCTCAGCCTTATGAATGCTACAACGATCTGGATTTCAAAATTCCGATCGGCAAGAACGGCGACAATTACGATCGCTACATCATGCGCATGGAAGAAATGCGTGAAGCCAACAAGATCATGATGCAGTGCCTCGACAAAATGACGCCGGGTCCGGTGGTGTCGCAGGATCACAAAGTCACGCCGCCGCGCCGCGCCGAGATGAAGACTTCGATGGAAGCCCTGATCCATCACTTCAAGCTTTACACCGAAGGTTTCCATATTCCGGCTGGCGAGGCCTATGCCGCGGTGGAAGCACCCAAGGGCGAGTTCGGCGTCTATCTGGTGGCAGACGGCTCCAACAAGGCGCAGCGCTGCAAGATTCGCGCGCCCAGTTTCGTGCATCTGCAAATGATGGACTACATGTGCAAGGGCCATATGCTGGCCGACGTTTCCGCGATCCTGGGTTCGCTCGATATCGTGTTCGGCGAGGTGGATCGGTGAGCAATCCCAATATCGACATCGCCCAGAAGCAGCTGGACGCTTACAACGCCCAGGATCTGGAGATCTATGTCTCCTTCTTCACAGAAGATTGCATCGTTTCCGGTCTGAATGGTACGCCGACCGAGACCAGCCGCGATGCGATAAAAATTCGCTACGCCAAGGCCTTCGCGCAATTTCCTCAGAACAAGGCTATTCTCAAAAGCCGCATCGCGGTGGGCAACACCGTGATCGATCATGAGATGGTGGTGCGCGCGCCGGGCGGCGAAGAGTTCGAAATTATCGCCATCTATTCCTTCCGCGACGGGCTGATCGCCCGCGTCGATTTCGCGAAATAGGGCCGCCCATGCTTCGCCGCCTTGCCCCTCCCGAAATGCAGCCCGCCAATTTCGCCTTCTCGGCGGAGAATGGGGAGTGGGCAAAGAAAGAGATCGCCAAATATCCGGCGGGCCGTCAGGCCTCCGCTGTGATCGCGCTGTTGTGGCGCGGCCAGGAGCAGGAAGGGTGGGTCACCCATCCGATGATCGAAAGCATCGCAACGATGCTGTCGATGCCGTTCATCCGGGTGCTGGAAGTGGCAACCTTCTACACCATGTTCAATCTGGTGCCGGTCGGCACGCATCTGGTTCAAGTCTGCACCACGTCGCCCTGCTGGCTTGCCGGCTCCGATGCGGTGGTCGATGCCTGCAAGAAGCATATCCATCCGCATCAGCACACGGTTTCCGCCGACGGCAAATTCTCCTGGATGGAAGTCGAATGCCTGGGCGCTTGTGTGAACGCGCCGATGCTGCAGATCGGCAAGGATTTCTACGAAGATCTGGACGGCCCGATCACGGAAATGCTGCTGGAAGATCTGCGCGCCGGGCGTGCGATCAAGCCGGGCCCGCAGAATGATCGCCGTAGTTCCGAACCGCTTGGGGGCGCCACCACCCTGACCGAACCCTCGCTTTATGATGGCTCCATGGTCGGCCAGCAGCGCCGTACCGCTGGCACTGTCGATGCCGAAGGCAAATCACCTGTTCAGAAACCGCCGGGAGCAGCCACCTGATGCTTGCCGATCGCGACCGTATTTTCACCAATCTCTATGGCCTTCAGGACCCCGGTCTTGAAGCCGCAAAACGGCGCGGCGCCTGGGATGGCACCAAAGCCATTCTGGAACGCGGCCAGGACGCCATCATCGATGAGATGAAAAAGTCGGGCCTGCGCGGCCGTGGCGGCGCGGGTTTTCCCACCGGCCTGAAATGGTCCTTCATGCCCAAAGAGGTGAAGGAACGTCCGCACTATCTGGTCGTGAATGCAGATGAAAGCGAGCCGGGCACCTGCAAGGATCGCGACATCATGCGTCACGATCCGCACACCTTGGTCGAAGGCTGCTTGATCGCCAGTTTCGCGATGCGCGCGCATGCTTGCTACATCTATGTGCGCGGCGAATTCATCCGCGAGCGCGAGGCGCTGCAGCGCGCCGTTGACGAAGCCTATGCCGCCAATCTGATCGGCAAGAACAACCTCAATGGTTGGGACTTCGATCT
>DASYDX010000076.1:0-4501 GCA_036499345.1 Rhizomicrobium sp. | reverse complement strand
ATTTGCGCCCGCACGAAATCCGCCAGCGCGTAGCCGCCACCAGTGCCGCTGCCTGTGCCGGTTCCGTTGCCGCCTTCATTGTCGGGCGCGGGCAGCGCAGTGTCGGGGGCGCGCAGTTCCGATAGCTTGGCGATGCGCGATTCCAAATCATCCGGCGGCGGCGCAACGGCTTTGGGACGGACGCCTTCAATCTTGGGCGCGGCGGGAATCGCGGTGCGTTGTGGCGCCGCCGATCCACCTTCCGGACCCGGGACCGGTGGCGGCACTGCCACCAGATCCACCAGCATGGCTTTCAGCGGCGCCTGGCGCGTGACGGGATGGGTGATGCCCCACCAGAGTGCGATCAGAACAAAGGCAAGATGCAGCAGCACCGACCCCGTCAGGCCGGCGCGATTCTCCTGCCAAAGGTCGCGCGCTCTTTGCAGCATGCCATCTCACTATAGCCGAATGCGGGCGGCTGGCATTAGGGAAGGCGGATGCGTATTCTGTGTTACGAGACGGGGAGATATATGAAAATTCATCTGCATAAGGGCGACCTGCCCGACGGGCTGGATCTGGGCAAGCTGGTTGCGATCGACACCGAAACCCTTGGCCTCAATCCGTTCCGCGACCGGTTGTGCCTGGCGCAATTGTCCGCCGGTGATGGGGTCTGTCATGCGGTGCAGTTCGCGGCCGGGCAATATGCGGCGCCCAATCTCAAGCGGATGCTCACCGACCCGTCGGTGACCAAGCTGTTCCATTTCGCCCGCTTCGACATCGCCATGTTCCGCCGTTATCTCAATGTGGTTTGCGAACCGATCTATTGCACCAAGATCGCGTCCAAGCTGGTGCGCACCTATACCGACCGGCATGGGTTGAAGGATCTGGTGCGCGAATTGTTGAATGTGGAATTGTCCAAGGAGCAGCAAAGCTCCGACTGGGGCGCACCCGAACTGACGGAAAAGCAGCTCGCCTATGCCGCGAGCGATGTCGCGCATCTGCATGCGCTGAAGGCGACCCTGGATACAATGTTGGCACGCGAAGGCCGCACCCAGTTGGCGAAGGCCTGTTTCGATTTCCTCCCCGCCCGGGCGGAGTTGGATTTGGCCGGCTGGGAAGCCATCGACATTTTCGCACATTAGGCGCGGGTCTTTTCGTCCCTGGACGTTGTCGCGCCTCTTCACGTGCTGACGCACGCTCTGGGGGACGCTCCTAGCCAGGACCGAAAATCCCTCGCGCCGATCTTGCACCTAGTGCGCCTGGGCTCAGGCTTTCTTCCCCCGCGCGGCAAGGCCGCCGGCGGGGGAAGATGTCCGATAGCGGGCTTGCCCGCGTGGCGGACAGATGGGGGCTCCCTTGAACCTGAAGCCCCGATGGGCCAAATTTGGCTTGGAATTCGCGCATGGGCTGCGCCGTCCGGGACGGAATGCGTTCTTCCTGTTTTTCTTTGTTGAATCAAAGGCATAAATGGCCCCTGTTAAACCAAAACTGAAAGCTGTTCCGGCCGAATCGGGCCGGGCCTCGGACCTTGCCGCCGCGGGCCGGGTGCTGAGTTATGCCGCCGACGCCCTGCGGACCCTGGCCGACGCTCTGGACGGGGCCTTCACCGATGCCGTCGCCACCATCCTGGCGGCGCGGGGCCGCGTCATCGTCAGCGGGATGGGCAAGTCCGGCCATATCGCGCGCAAAATTGCCGCCACGCTGTCTTCCACCGGCACCCCGGCGCATTTCGTCCATCCTGCCGAGGCGAGCCATGGCGATATGGGTGCGATCACGCGGCAGGACGTTCTATTGATGTTGTCGTGGGGCGGTGAGACGGCGGAACTTTCCGACCTCATCACCTATGCCAAACGCTTCGGCATTCCGCTGATCGGAATCGCCAGCAATCCGGATTCGACTTTGATGCAGGCGGCCGATGTGAAGCTGCTTCTGCCGCGTGCGCCGGAAGCCTGTCCGATGGGACTGGCGCCGACCACCTCCACCACCATGATGCTGGGCCTGGGCGATGCACTTGCGGTCGCGCTGATGGAGCGCAAAGGCTTCAACGCCGACCAGTATCGCGATTTCCACCCGGGCGGTTCGCTGGGGCGGGCGCTGATCCGCGTCAGCGATCTGATGCATGCGGGCGACGAACTTCCGCTGGCGCGCGAGGATGTCAGTATGCGCGATGTCCTGTTGGTGATGGCGGAGCGCCGTTTCGGTTGTGTCGGCATTGTCGATGAAGAGGGCGCGCTGACCGGCATCATCACCGATGGCGATCTGTCGCGTCATATCGATGGCGACAATTTCCTGGACCGCAAGGCGCGCGCGGTGATGACCAAGAATCCCAAGATCGCCCGGCCGGACCAGCTCGCCGCCGAAGCGCTGGCCTTCATGAACGAGAAGAAGATCACCCGTCTGTTCGTTCTGGCCGAAGGTGAGAAGCATCCTTCGGGAATTCTGCACATTCACGATTGTCTGCGCGCGGGGCTGGAATGACCGAGCGCGCCGGCGATACGGCGCCGCGCCACGACTGGTCGGCCCGCGCCCGCTCCACCGCGATGGATGCGCTGCGCTATACCCAATTCGTCGGGGTGATGAAGCGGGCCTTGCCGGCGGCGGCCTTCGCCGTGATTGCGGCCGTTCTGGCCTTTTTCTTTGTCGCCCGGCAGCCTTCGAAGGTCTCCATGACCTATGAAAAGCTGGGCTCGATCGAGAATGATCTTGCGATGATCAAGCCGCATCTGACCGGTGCGGACGGCAACGGCAATCCTTTCACCATCACCGCCGACGCCGCTATCCAAGACGCCAACAACCCCAAGCGGGCGCGGCTGCGCAAAATCGAAGCCGACCTCACTTTGGACAATAATGGCTGGATGAATGCCAACGCCGCCGCGGGTGTGGTGGACATGAAGGCGGGCAGCCTGGAACTGAATGGCGGTATCGAGGTTTTTTCCGATTCCGGCTACATGCTGCACAGCCAATCCGCTTCGCTCGATCTCAACAAATGGATCGTGCTGGGCAAAGAGCCGGTCAGCGGGCAGGGGCCCATGGGCACCATGCGGGCCGACCGCTTCCGCTATGACCGGGACGGCCATCAGCTTCTGCTGGATGGCCATGTTCGAATGACCCTGATCGGGAAGAAGAAATGACGCGCTTGATTTTCCTTCTGGCATTGCTCTCGCTGCCGGCGTCCGCCGCGACGGCGCCCCTGGCGGGAAAGCATGATGCGAATGCGCCCATCAATGTCTCGGCCGACAAATTTCTCGCCGACAGCAACGCCAAGACCGGAACCTGGACGGGCAACGTTCTGGTCGTGCAGGGCGATATGCGCATGCGCGCCAATTCGGTGCGCGTCAGCGTGGTGGGCAAGGACAACAAGCCCGATAAGATTTTTGCCGACGGCAATGTGGTTGTGGATTCGCCCAAAAGCGGAACCGTCACGGGCGACAAGGGTGTCTATGATGTGCCAGCGCGTAATGTCACCATGACCGGCAAGGTCGTGCTGACCCGCGAAAAGGATGTCATGCGGGGCAGCCAGCTCACCGTGAATCTGGAGACCGGCGTGGCGACTTTGGGCGGGGGGGGCAAAGCCCCTGGCGCGGCCAATGGCGGCCGTGTGCAGGGCGTTTTCACACCGCCGCAATCCTCCACACCCGCGCCCGGCAGCAATTAGGGCTTCGTTAAGCACAAACAGGCATGATTTTTGTATGAGTTTGGAAGATAGCCAGGAACCCAACCAGAATTCCGCCGATACCGCGGCTTCGCGCCCGCGCGTGGTCGAGGGCGGCAAGGGCCTGGTCGTCACCCGCGTCGGCAAGAGTTTCAACAAACGGCCTGTGGTGCGCTCGGTAAGCCTGTCGGTGCGCCGTGGCGAAGTGATCGGGCTCCTGGGGCCCAATGGCGCGGGCAAGACCACCTGTTTCTACATGATCTCCGGCCTGATCCCGGCGGATACGGGTTCCATCGAAGTCGATGGCCATGACGTCACCAATCTGCCCATGTATCGCCGTGCCCGCATGGGGATCGGCTATCTGCCGCAGGAAGCGTCGATTTTCCGTGGCCTGACGGCGGAACAGAATATCCGCGCCACAGCGGAACTGATCGAACCCGATCCGGCACGGCTGGAAGCGGCGGTCGAGGAACTTCTGGCCGAATTCGGCATCACCCATATTCGCAACACCCCTGCCATCGCGCTTTCGGGCGGCGAAAGGCGGCGCGTGGAAATCGCGCGCGCGCTTGCCACGCATCCATCCTACATCTTGCTCGACGAGCCGCTGGCCGGCATCGATCCCATCGCGGTGGGGGAAATTCGCGATCTGGTCCGGCAACTCAAGGATCGCGGCATCGGCGTTCTGATCACCGACCACAATGTTCGCGACGCGCTGGAGATCATCGACCGCGCTTATATTCTCCATGACGGCCGCGTCCTGAAAGAAGGCACGCCCGCCGATATCGTGGGCGATCGCGACGTGCGCCGCGTTTATCTGGGCGAGAAGTTCTCGTTGTAGGTACGGGTCATGGCGCTGGGGCAAAGACTCGA
>DASYDX010000075.1:0-2745 GCA_036499345.1 Rhizomicrobium sp. | reverse complement strand
CTATCGCGCCGTGATCGAGGATAATGACGGCCATTGCGAGACGAGCAGTGGCCAACGCCATTTCTGTTCCCAATGCGCCACGGCGCTCTGGCTTTACGATCCGCATTGGCCCGATCTGGTTCACCCCTTTGCGTCCGCCATCGACACCAAATTGCCGGTGCCGCCGTCCAAGGTTCACCTGATGCTGAAATTCAAGGCGCCTTGGGTGAAACCGGATTTCGGCCGTGGAGACGCGAAATTTCCGCTCTATCCGAAACTGTCCATCGAGGAATGGCACCGCAAGCGCGGCCTCTGGATCGATTAGAAGTATCGTTTGATTCACAAGCGCCAATGAAAAAGGCCGGGCGCTTTGAGCACCCGGCCTTCTCGCTTTCGAACCTTGGCTGTGACCCTTCCTCCCCTGCGCGCGCGATAGCGCGCTAGCGGGGGAGGTGGCCGTAGCACCGATCAGGTGCGAAGGCCGGAGGGGGTATTTTAAGCAGGCTGCTTCGTGGTGCGCAGATACGGCTTGTGGGTTTTGTAGCCGGGGAAGAGGGTCTTGGCTTCCTCATCGCTGACCGCGCCGGTGATGATGACGTCATCGCCCTGTTTCCAATCGGACGGCGTCGCCACCTTGTGCTTGGCGGTGAGCTGCATGGAGTCGATCACCCGGATGATCTCGTCGAAATTCCGGCCCGTGGTCATCGGATAGACGATCAGCAATTGAATCTTCTTATCGGGGCTGATGATGAAGACGTTGCGCACCGTGGCGTTGTTGGCGGGCGTACGGCCTTCAGAGGAACCCGAGGTGTCGGCAGGCAGCATGCCGTAAAGCTTGGAGACCTTCAGGTCGGTATCGCCGATCATGGGATAGTTCGGCGCCAGACCTTGCGTCTCTTTGATGTCGGCGCCCCATTTTGCGTGGTTGTCGACCGGATCGACCGACAGGCCGATCACTTTGACGCCGCGCTTGTCGAATTCCGGCTTCAGGTGCGCCACGCGGCCCAGTTCGGTGGTGCAGACCGGCGTGAAGTCCTTGGGATGGGAGAACAGCACGACCCAATTGTTGCCGGCCCATTCATAGAAATCGATTTTGCCCTCGGTCGTTTCGGCCTGAAAATTGGGCGCGATATCATTGATCTGCAGCGGCATCGGAGCGTCCTTCCTCGTCTTTGGGTGGGAATTTTGCAAAGCCTAGCGCAAAGCCGGGACGCCCGATAGCGGGCTAATTCCACGCCAAAGGAGGGGGAAATGCCACGAACGCATGACACCCCACCGGTTGCTTTTGGCAGGACGATGGCTCAAAAGCTGGCGCCAGGTGCAAGGTGTAGGGAACGCGGTGAAAGTCCGTGGCTGCCCCCGCAACTGTAACCGGCGAGCAAGCGTCCGAATTGCCACTGATCGATGATCGGGAAGGCGGGCGAAGGCGAAGACCCGGGAGCCAGGAAACCTGCCTCGCACTGTCGTCCAGTTTTCGGCCGGGGTGCGCCGAAGATTTACGGGGTGAACCGTTGCGGCGACGAGAGTGGAGCCGTCGCGGGGCATCGGTGCAGATATCTTCTATTCCGTCCGCCGTGCCGGTTCCTGAACCCGTTCAGGAGAACTTATGTTGAAGTCTGTTTTGTTATCCGGTGCCGCGCTCGCGGTGCTTTCCATTCCCGTGTCCGCTGAGAGCAGCGGTGCACCGGCGGAAAATGTCGTGGTCACCGCCACCCGCATCGCCACCCCGGCCGAACAGGTGGGAAGCTCCGTCACCTTGATCGATGCCGCCGATATTGCGTCGCGCCAGCAGCGTTCGCTGCCCGATATCTTGCGCGATGTGCCCGGCCTCAATCTGGTCCAGACCGGCGGTGAGGGCGGGCAGACCGCCATCTTCATGCGCGGTACCAATTCCAATCATACCAAGGTGCTGGTGGATGGGATCGAAGTTTCCGATCCTTCCAATCCCAACGGCGCCTATGATTTCGGCAAATTCAACAGCGGCGACATTGCGCGGGTCGAAGTGCTGCGCGGACCGCAATCCAGCCTTTATGGCTCGGATGCCATTGGCGGTGTGGTCAATATCATCACCAAGGCGGGCAGCGGCCCGCTCGCGCTGTCGGCCGAAGTCGAAGGCGGCAGTTTCGACACGTTCAACCAGGGCGCGACCGCCAGCGGCTCGGAAGGCGATTTGAATTATCGCGTCAGCCTCACGCATCTGCACGCCGGTGCGACGCCGGTAACGCCGCTGGATCTTCTGCCGCCGGGACAGAAGCGCAACGACGATTATTTCGACAGCGTGACCGCCTCCACCAAGCTGGGCTATGACATCACGGACAATTTCGATCTGGGTTTTGTCGGCCGTTACAGCAACAGCCTGTCGAAAGTGACGGGCGATGCGTTCGATCCGGTGACGTTCGCGTCTTTCCCATCGCCGCTGCAGACCCGTATCGACACGCTAAGCTATGCCGCGCGCGGCACGGCGCATCTGGTGCTGGGTCCCGTCGATCAGACCATTGGCCTGTCTTATTCCAGCACGGTCACCAGCGACATGGATCCCAACAACGGCTCCATCCCGTCTTCCGGCGACCGCATCAAGCTGGATTGGCAGGGGCATATGATGGTCGCCGACGGTGAGACCATTGTCCTGGGCGCGGAAACCACGCGCGATGCCGTTCATGTGCCGCTCAGCGCCGGCATCACCACCAATGCCGGTTATGGCGAGTTGCAATCCAGCCTGCCGGGTCTTCTGGGCGAGGGCGTGGATTTCTACAACAGCGTCAGCGT
>DASYDX010000074.1:0-9502 GCA_036499345.1 Rhizomicrobium sp. | reverse complement strand
TGGCTCGCGGTCCTATCTTTTGCAGGACGCCGAAGGCCAGGTGCAGGAAGCGCATTCGATTTCCGCCGGTCTGGATTATCCCGGCGTGGGGCCGGAACATTCCTGGCTGAAGGATATCGGCCGGGTGAAATATTTCTCCGCAACCGATCAGGAAGCACTGGATGCTTTCCAGATTCTCTCGAAACTGGAAGGGATCATTCCCGCGTTGGAATCTGCGCACGCGCTGGCGCATGTCGCGCGTGTCGCGCCAAAGATGCGCAAAGATCAATCCATCGCGGTGTGCCTGTCGGGGCGCGGCGACAAGGATGTGTTCTCTGTTGCCGATGCGTTGGGAGTAAAAATATGAGCCGCATCGCCGCGCGTTTCGCCGAATTGAAAGTGCAGGGCCGCGCCGCTTTCGTGCCTTTCGTTACCGCGGGCGATCCGGATTTCGAAACCTCGCTGGCGATCCTGGAAGCCTTGCCGGGCGCGGGCGCTGATGTGATCGAATTGGGCATGCCGTTCAGCGATCCGATGGCCGACGGCCCCTCGGTGCAGGCTTCCAGCCTTCGGGCGCTGAACGCAGGCGCCACCATGGCGCGGACGTTCGATCTGGTACGCGCCTTCCGCAAGCGCGACGACAAAATGCCGATCGTGCTAATGGGCTATTACAATCCGGTGCATGCGCGCGGCGCGGATGTTTTTGTCCGCGAAGCGAAAGAGGCGGGCGCCGATGGTTTCATCATTGTCGACCTGCCGCCGGAAGAAGACGCTGTGCTGCTGGGCCCGGCCCAGGCTGCGGGCATGGACATTATTCGTCTGGTGACGCCGACCACGCATGACGCGCGTCTGGCCAAGGTGCTCCAGGGCGCCAGTGGTTATCTCTATTACGTCTCGATCACGGGTGTGACTGGGACCAAAAGTTTTTCCGAGGACGATGTAAAAGCTGCTCTTTCGCGCATCCGCAAGGCGACGAATATTCCCGTAGCGGTCGGTTTTGGTATCCGCACGCCCGCGCAGGCGGCGCAGATCGCACAGATCGCCGATGCGGCGGTCGTCGGCTCGGCGATTGTCACTATAGTGGCAGAAAATCAGCAAGCGGGCCGGGACGCGATTGTCGCCAAAATCTCGGAACTCTGCCGCAGCCTTGCGGATTCCATCCGTGCCGTCTCCGGTGCTAAGGTGCGGGCATGAACTGGATCACGAATCTCGTCCGTCCCCGCATCAAGAAATTGATGACCAAGGGCGACGGAACCGGCCGCGAGACGCCGGAGAATCTCTGGCGCAAATGCTCGGCTTGCGGCGAGATGGTCTTCCATCGCGACTTGGTCGCCAATTTCCATGTCTGCCCCAATTGCGGGCATCACATGCGCATCGGACCGGCGGAGCGTTTCGCCTTTACCTTCGATTCCAATTCCTTCCAGGAATTGCCGCCGCCGCAAGTCCCCAGCGATCCGCTGCGCTTCAAGGCGGAAAAGCGCTATGCCGATGAAATGAAGTCGGCCAAAGCCAAGACGGCGCGGCCAGAAGCCTTCAGCGCGGCGCGTGGCACCCTCGACGGCTTGCCTGTGATGATCACCGTGCAGGCATTCGATTTTCTGGGCGGCTCGCTCGGCATGGCGGTGGGCGAAGCGTTCGTGCAGGCGGCCGAAGCCGCCGTTGCGGAAAAGCGCGCTTTCATCCTTTACGTCTCGTCCGGCGGTGCGCGCATGCAGGAAAGCATGCTGTCCCTGATGCAGATGCCCCGCACCACAATCGCGGTGCAGATGCTGAAAGAGGCGGGGCTGCCCTATATAGTGGTCTTCACCGATCCCACCTTTGGCGGCGTTTCGGCCTCCTATGCCATGCTGGGCGATATCCACATCGCCGAGCCTGGGGCGCAGATCGGTTTTGCCGGTGCCCGTGTCATCGCGCAAACGATCCGCGAGAAATTGCCGGAAGGGTTTCAGCGCGCAGAATATCTCTTGGCGCATGGCATGCTCGACATGGTGACGCCGCGCGCCGATCTGCGTCCGACCCTGTCGCGGGTCCTGCATATGCTGATGAAAAAGCCGCGGCCCAAGGCGCGGACGCTTCCGCCGCCGGCGCTGAACGGCAATGGCCGCGCCGTCACCGCCCCATGACGGAGTATGCTCGCAGTACGGCAATTCTGGACCGGCTGCTGGCGCTGCATCCCAAGAAGATCGATCTGGCGCTGGACCGCATGCTGCGGCTTCTGAGCGCTTTGGACGATCCGCAGCTCAAGCTGCCGCCGGTGATCCATGTTGCGGGCACCAACGGCAAAGGCTCGGCCTGCGCGTTCTCCCGCGCCATGTTGGAGGCGCAAGGCCTCAAAGTGCACATGCATATCTCGCCGCATCTGGTGCGCTTCCATGAGCGCATTCGCATCGCGGGCGAGCTGATCTCGGAAGACGAACTCTGCGCCGTGCTGGAAGAGGTGGAGCGGGCCAATGACGGAGCGTCCATCACCTTCTTCGAGATTACCGGCGCGGCGATGTTCCTTGCGCTGTCACGCCATCCCGCCGATGCCATGGTGCTGGAAGTCGGGCTGGGGGGAAAATACGACGCCACCAACGTGGTTCCAAAGCCCGCCATGACTATCGTGCAGCCGGTCGGGCTCGATCATCTGGAATTTCTCGGCAACGATATTGCCACCATCGCGGGCGAGAAAGCGGGCATCATCAAACCCGGCATCCCGGTGGTGATCGGTCCGCAGGATGAGATCGCCCGCGAAGTCATCCTGCGCCGGGCCGACAGTTTGAGCGCGCCTGCCTTTGTCTTCGGTCAGGATTTCTTCGGCCGGCAGGAACATGGCCGCATGGTCTATGAGGACGAGATGGGGCTGCTGGATCTGCCACTGCCCAAACTGATCGGGCGTCATCAAATCGACAATGCCGCCGTTGCCATTGCCGGTCTTCGTCACGCCTTGCGCGATGGTGCGAGCTTGGGCTGGGGCGAGGACGCTGCTGTGGAGAAGGGTCTGAGGACCGTGGATTGGCCCGGGCGGCTTCAGCATCTCACCCATGGACCGTTGGTAGAGGACGCACCGTCGGGTTCGGAGATCTGGTTGGATGGTGGGCACAATCCGCATTGCGCCGCTGCCGTCAGCCGGGCAATTGCCGACCTGGATGAGAAAGTTGACAGGCCTCTCTATCTGATCTGCGCCATGCTGCGGACCAAGGATGCGGCCGGCTTTCTGTCTGCCTTCAAAGGCTTGGCGCGACATGTTGTGACCATTTCTATACCCGGAGAAGCGGCGAGTCTGGGCGCGGGCGCGCTCTACGATGCGGCCCGCAACGCCGGTCTGGATGCCGCCCCGGCAGAAGATCTGGAAGACGCGATGCTGCAAGTGGGCGCCTGGGCGCGCGCCCATCCCAAAGAGCCGCCGCCGCGCATCCTGATCTGCGGCTCGCTCTATCTCGCGGGCTACATCCTGCGCGACAATCGCTGACGGCCGCGACCTTCTCTCTCACCATGGCCGGCCTTGCGCCGGCCATCCATTTTCCGGATGAACGGGCCAAGCCTGCCCATGGAGAGACATTAGCGCTTTAGCACCGCCGTCGCCTGATCCAGTCGCGCGCTGTACGCGTTGAGGGTTCCCGCGGTCAGCCCGATATATTGCGTGGCATCGGCCCAGCGTTCCTCTTCGATGGCTTCGCGCACACCCGGCAGTGTCTTGGCCCCATAGCCGGTGAAACGGCCAGGGGCATAGATCGAATTCTTGTACCAGTCGCGGAAGGGCAATCCCTTGTCGAGCAGCAGGGTCTGGCCGATCGATTGCATCAGGCCTTGCAGTTTCGCCTGATCCGCTTTCGACAGCTTTGCGCCATTCGCGGTCAACGCATCGTCATGGGCCTTGGCGCTGGCTTTCAATTTCGTCTCGGCCTGATCCAAGGGGGCAAAGTCGAAACGCGGCACCTCTTGCAGCGGCGTTGGGTTGGCATGCGGCTTGGTCGGATCGGCGGCCAGGGCATAGACATTGTCGGCCAGCATCTTCTTCTGATTTTCGGCCGCACTGCGCCGCGTGTCGGCCAGCCGCTTCACTTCGCCGACATATTGCCCCACGGCTTCGGCGAAATCCGACGCTTGCTGGATCGGCAGATCTGTGTCGGCGGCTTTGAGCACGGCCCGGCCCACGGTCTTGGCCAGAAGCGCGTCATAGACGAAACCGGGATCGACGAATTTGCTGTGATGTTCGTAGGTGTCATAGCGCGAGTGGTAGACACCGGAAGAGCGTCCTTCGCCGCCATAACCATAATCCAGGGTCGCCAGTCCCAGATGTTGGAGATAGGCGGAATAGTCCGAGCCCGAGCCCAGAGGCTCCAGCGGCATGTTGCGCGCAGGGTCCGCCGCCTGGCGGCCCATGGCGCGGTCATGCTCGTCGGCCATCGGGCCTGCCATGCGCAGACGGGCGCGGCGGCGCGCATCGACAGACTGGCCGGTTTCCGGGTCGGTGATGCCCGCCAAGGTTTCGGAAACGAATTTCTCCAGATCCTCGCTGCCGCCGACGCCCAGAATGCCGCGGCCATTGCCGTCACTGTTGATGTAGAGGACCGCTTTTTTCTTGAGTTCGTCGGCATGGTCTTCGGCCCATTCGGTCGAACCCAGCAGCATCGGCTCTTCCGCGTCCCAACTGGTGTAGACGATGGTGCGCTTGGGCTTCCAGCCGCCCTTGACCAATTGGCCCAACGCCTTGGCTTCGGCCAGCAATGCGGTCTGGCCGGATAGGGGATCGCTGGCGCCGAACACCCAGCCGTCATGATGATTGCCGCGGATCACCCATTGGTCGGGATATTGCGAACCTTTCAAGGTCGCGATCACGTCATAGATGGTCTTGAGGCTCCATTCCGACTTCACCGCCAGATGCACCGGAACAGTGCCGGTGACGCGATAGGTGATGCCCAGATGTCCACGCCAATTGTCCGGCGCGACCACGCCATCCATCGCGCCCAGAAGCACTTGCGCATCGGCATAGGAAATCGGCAATGCCGGGATTTTCAAAAGCGAGGGCGATTGTTCGCGCGTCAGGCGTTTGGCATTGGGCTTGGCGCCAACGCCGGGCGTGAGGGGATCGCCCGGATAGATTGTCATGTCGGCGACCGAGCCGCGCTGAAAGCCTTGCGGCGGACGCATAGGGCCGTCGGGGTAAACGGCATCGACGGAATAACCGTCATCGGCGGGATCGGAATAGATCAGCGCGCCCACGGCGCCGTGATCTTGCGCCAGCTTGACCTTCAGGCCGCGCCAGCCCTGGCCATAACGGGTGATGACGATCTTGCCTTTGACCGAGATGCCCAGCTGCTCGAGGCGCTTATAGTCATCGGCATTGCCGTAATTGACATAGACCAAGGGCGCGGTGACATCGCCATCGCCCTGGAAGGCGAGATAGGCGGGCAGGGCGTAATCTTTGGCGGTGGCGGAGCTGTCGCCGGGAATGGGCTTTTCCTGCAACGCAGCCGACCAGGGCTTGCCGTTGAGGTTCGCGACGTCCAGCGCCTCGCTGATCGGTGTGGGATAGAGGACCTGATAGGTCTCGATATGCGCGTCCCAGCCGAAATCGCGGAACTGTTTCAGGATCCAGTCGGCATTGGCTTTGTTGTGCGGCGAGCCGACATGATTGGGCTCCGCCGCCATCAGCTTCATCCAGCCGTCGAGATCCTTGGGATTGATCGACGCGTCGAAGCGCGCGGTGAGGCTGGCATAGTCGTTGGAGGTTTGCGCGAAAGCCGCGCCCGTCAGAAGAAAACCCGCCAAGCCCAGCAAAGCAGAACGCCGCATGAAGACCCCCGACCCCGATGTTTTTCTCAAAACATCGTATCGGCGGTTTTCCGCGGCGTCACGCTAGGAAAACGGAAAAATCAGATCGAGGATTCGATCCATTCCTTGATCTTCGATTTCGGCAAAGCGCCCACTTTGGTGGCCGCGACCTGACCTTGCGAGAAGATCATCATGGTCGGGATGCCGCGCACGCCATACTTGGTCGGGACATGCGGGTTCTCATCGATATTGATCTTGGCGATGGTGACCTTGTCGCCCAGCTCCGCCGACAGCTCGTCCAGCGCGGGCGCGATCATGCGGCAGGGGCCACACCATTCCGCCCAGAAATCTACCAATACCGGCTTCGTGGCGTCCAGAACATCGGCCTGAAACGAGGCATCCGAGACTTTGATGGGCATGGGCTAGGGTCCTAATTGTCCGCACCCTTATCTAGGAACGGCCCCCCTCAGGGTCAAGTTGCCGGGCGATACCCGCCATTTGCCGGTCCAGAAGGGCATCGGGCAGCCGCATCAGGGTAGGACCGTCCGTCCAGAGCAGGCCGCAGACGATTCGGCGGCCCGGGAAAATGCGCACGCCCGCCGCCCGATAGAGCGCCATCTGCGCCAGGTACAGCGGGCTGACATCCTCCGCCCGGGCGGGCGGTGGCCGGTTGGTCTTGAAGTCGAGGATGAAAACTTCCGTATCCGTCACTGCCAAGCGGTCGACGCGGCCATTGACCTGGGCGCCTTGTCCCATTTCGGGGAGCGCCGCCAGGAATGCGACTTCGGCTTTGCTGGAAGAGGTGAAGACCGGCGCGAATTCGGGATCACTCAAAATACGCAGCGTTTCGTCGGCCAGCGCTTCAGCCTGTGCGGGCTCGAAGCCCTGCAGGATCGCATAGCGCACCGCGAGTTCGCGCCGCGCCGCCATCGGAATCTCCGGCAGCCGCGCCAGCAGCGCATGCACCACATTGCCGCGTTTGAAGCGGTTAGGATTGGCTTGCAGCGGCGACAAGGATTGCGGTTCGGGCATGTCCAGCGCATCGGAGGGCCGGATCAGCCTCGGCGTAATCCGTTCCGGCGGTGCGGCACGCTTCGTCCAGCCGGGACGTGCGGGCGCCTGTGGTTGTTGCGGCGCGTGTCCAGCCGGGCGCTTGTCATGCTCGACATGGCCGAAGGCCTGTGCCGCTTCGCCATGCCGAGTGATGGGGCGGCCCAAGGCTTCGGCGGCGGAGCGCGCCAGCGCATACCAAGATTCCGGTTGCACGCCGCGCCGGTTCTCGAAACCGCAGACATAGAGACGGTCGCGCGCCCGGGTGAGCGCGACATAAAGAAGGCGGCGATGCTCTTTGAGCGCTTCTTCGGTTTCCGCGCGCTTGGCGGCCTTGATACGCTCGGACGCTTCGCCTTCGGGTTGCGGATAAAGCGGTCCGGCCTCGGTATAGAGAAGATGGCCTTTGCGGGACGGCGGCTCGGGCAGGGCCGTGGTGTCGGGCAGGATAACGATATCGGCTTCCAGTCCTTTGGCGCCATGCACGGTCATCACGCGGACTTCGTCGCGGCCCCGTTCCATATCGCGCTTGATTTCGGTGTTGCCCCGCGCCAGCCAATCGAGAAAACCTTCCAGCGACGGCGTATGCGCGCGCTCATAGGTCAGCGCGAGAGAGAGAAATTCCTCGATGGCGTCGATGGATTCCGGCCCCAGCCGCGCCACCAGATCGCGCCGCTTGCCCCAGCCCGTGAGGGCGTGGGTATAGAATTCAAATGGCGGGGCATAATCGGCGCGCGCCAGCATTTCGCGCAGGAATGTGTGGGCGCCGTCGAAAGGCGGCTGGTTTCTTTTTTCCTCCAGCGCCTGCCAGACCGTGCGGCTGCGGGCGTGGCACAGTGTGAAGAGTTCCTCTTCGCTGAGATTGCAAAGGGGAGAGCGCAACAGCGCTGCCAGATTGAGATCGTCTTCCTGCAGAAGCACAAAGCGCCCCAGTGCCATCAGATCCATCACCGCGATCTGCTCGGTGAGGGTGACGCGGTCGGCGCCCGCGACCGCGATCCGGCGCAGCTTCAATTGCCGGATCACTTCGCTGCCGAACGGCTCGCGCCGGGGCAGCAGGATCATGATGTCGCCCGGCGAGATGGACTTTTCGTGTCCGGGAAGGGTAGCGCCGCTGTCCAGCCACTCCTTGATCTGGTCGGCGATGCGCTGCGCCAGGATGACGACCGGACTGTCCGGCTGTTCGGCATCCACCGGCAGATAGGGATCGACGGGAAGGACGGGCGGCGGCGCCAGGGCGGTCCAGAATTCCACACCGCCCAAAGCCTCGGCGCGGTGCGCCAGATGCGTGATGGGTTGATCGCGCGAGGTCAGGCCCGAACGCGCCGCCGGATCGGCGAAGACATAGTCCACGAATTGCAGAATTTCGGGCGCGGAACGGCGCGAGGTTACCAGCGGCTGATCGATGAACGGCTGTTCGGCCTGCGCCGCGAGGCGTTCGAAATGCTGGCGATTGATGTCAAATTGCGCGGGGTCGGCGCCCTGAAAGCTGAAAATGGACTGCTTCTCATCGCCCACCGCGAAAACGGTCCGGGCCAGGGTGCGCGGCCGCGCTTCGCCGGCAAAGAATTCTTCCGTCAGCTTGCGCACAATCGCCCATTGTTCCGGGCTGGTGTCCTGGGCTTCATCGATCAGAATATGGTCGATGCCATTGTCGAGTTTGTAGAGAACCCATTGCGCGGCATCGCCGCGCTCGATCAAATTCCGTGTGCTGACGATCAGATCGTCATAATCCAGCACCGCGCGGCGATGTTTGGCCCCGGCATATTCGCGGCGCACGGCTTCGATCACGGTGAGGATCGCTTCGGCCATCTTGGCCGTACGCGCAGCGCGGCGCCGGTCTTCGGCTTGGCAGAAACGGTCCTGCAAATTCGTCAGCCAATCGAGAAGATCGGGCCGGGCTTCGCCCAGCGCCTTGGCCGCGAGCTTCTTGCGGGGATTTCCGTCTGCGGTCATCAGCCATTCGCGGAAATGCACGAAGCTGTCGCGTGAGGCCTGCAACGCCAGAATTTTTGCGATCTTGGCGGCGGCGTCGGAATCCTGTTTGCCGCCGCTGCTTTTGAGCCATTCGCGCACCGACCGCAGGGTTTCGATCTCGCGCGCCAGACCGGAACAGAAATCGCCTTCGGCATCCGCACCGCGGTCTATGCCATGCGCCTGCCACACGGCATCGGCGAGCGAGTCCGGCGTCAGACTCGCAAAGAAGCGATCTAGTTTGCGCCGGTCGTTGCCCAACGCGGCGTTCAACAGATCGCCAAGGCGCGCTTCGCCGGCTTCGGTGGCGAGATGCGCTATGGCGTCCGCGAGCGGGCCGCTGCCAGAGCCCGCACGTTCCAGCACCAGCTGGCGGGCTTCCGCAATCAAGGCGCGCGCCGAGGGTTCGTCCAGCACTTCAAAGCCTGGCGTCACGCCCGCTTCGATGGGAAAGCGCGCCAGCACGATCTGGCAGAAGGCATGCAAGGTGAGCACTTTCAGCCCACCCGGCGTCTCCAGCGCCTTGGCGAACAGTCGGCGGGCCTTGGGAAGATCGTCGGGCTCTGCGCCGATGGCGTCGATATTCTCACTCAGCCTGTCGTCGGGCAGCATGGCCCATTCACCCAATTGGCGGAACAGACGGTGCTGCATCTCCGCCGCCGCCGCTTTGGTGAACGTCAGGCAGAGAATTTTCTCCGGCGGCGCATCCGCCAGCAACAGCCGCGCCACGCGGTTGGCAAGG
>DASYDX010000073.1:0-33099 GCA_036499345.1 Rhizomicrobium sp. | reverse complement strand
ATGCTCCGCCATGGTGGCCGAGAAGACATGCCCGCCTTTTCCGTTGGCGACGAAATACAGATCCGAACTCGATGCGGGTTTGAGCACGGCGGCAATCGAATCCTTGCCCGGATTGCAGATCGGCGTCGGCGGCAGCCCCGTGATAGCATAGGTGTTGTAGGGCGTTTGCGCCGCGATCTCGCTTTCGCGGATGCCCCGGCCCAAGGGATAGCCCTTGGTGATGCCGTAGATGATGGTGGGATCGGATTGCAGGCGAATGCCCGCCTTCAACCGGTTCACGAATACCGCCGCGATATGGCGGCGCTCTTCCGGCAACGCCGTTTCCTTTTCTACGATGGAGGCCAGGATCACGGCTTGCTCCGGCGTCTGGATCGGAAGATTCGGATCGCGGTTTTTCCACTGCGCTTGCAGGAAATCCTGCGCCGCTTTTTCCATGCGCCCGATCATCTCCACACGACTGGTGCCGCGGGTAAAAAGATAGGTTTCCGGCAGCAGCGATCCTTCGGCGGGCACCGAGCCCGGCTCGCCGGTCAGAACGGGGTCCGCCGTGACAATCTTCTGGATCATGTCGGAGGTGAGCCCCTCCGCCGCCGTCAACTTGTGCTGGATGGATTTGCCCGCCACCAGGATCTTGGCGATGTCGGCCATGCTGGCGAAAGCGGGCAAGGCATATTCACCGGCCCGCGCCTTGGACGATTGGCCGTGCAGATAAAGCTCGGCCTGAAACAGCAGCGCATGCGAAATCGCACCGGCCTGCTCCATCTGACGGGCAATGCCGCTGGCGGGTGTTCCAGGCGCGATCAGGACAATCGTTTCCCGCTTGGCGGGACCGGGACCCGTCCAAGCTTCGTTCGCCCATTCTGCCACACCGACGCCGACCACCCCCAAAACCACCAGGAGGATCAGAAATCGAAACATCAGACCTTGGACAGGATGAGCGCGGCGTTGGTGCCGCCAAAGCCGAAGCTGTTGGACATGGCGACATTGACTTCAAGCTTGCGCGGCTTGAGCGGAACAAGATCCATCGTCGTGGTGACGTCGGGATTTTCCAGATTGATGGTCGGCGGCACGATACCATCACGCATGGCGAGCAGAGAGAAAATCGCCTCCACCGAACCCGCCGCGCCCAGAAGATGGCCGATGGAGGATTTGGTGGACGACATCGGCTTGCCCGGCGCCGCATTGCCCAAAAACCGTTCGACCGCGCCCAGCTCGATGCCATCCGCCATGGTCGAAGTGCCATGGGCGTTGATGTAATCGATATCGGCGGCGGAAATTCCGGCCCGCTTCAGCGCCATCTGCATGGCACGATAACCGCCATCGCCGTCTTCCGACGGCGCGGTGATGTGGAAGGCATCGCCCGATAGGCCATAGCCCTTCACTTCGCCATAAATTTTCGCGCCACGCGCTTTGGCATGCTCGAGCTCTTCAAGCATCACCACGCCGGCGCCCTCGCCCATCACGAAGCCGTCGCGATCCTTGTCGTAAGGGCGCGACGCCTTTTCGGGCGTGTCGTTGAAACCCGTGGAAAGCGCACGGCAGGCATTGAAGCCCGCAATACCGATACGGCAGACCGCCGCTTCGGTGCCGCCCGCCAGCATCATGTCGGCATCATCCAGCGCGATCAGCCGCGCGGCGTCGCCGATGGCATGCGCCCCGGTGGCGCAGGCCGTGACCACGGCATGATTGGGCCCCTTATAGCCATGCTCGATCGAAGCATAGCCGGAGACCAGATTGATCAACCGCCCGGGAATGAAGAAAGGCGAAAGCCGTCTGGGGCCTTTTTCGTGCACCAGAATGGAGCCCGCCTCGATCCCTTCAAGACCGCCAATGCCCGAACCGATCAACACACCGGTACGATAGCGGTCTTCCTCGCTCTGGGGGACCCAGCCGGAATCGACCACCGCCTGTTTGGCAGCGGCCAGCCCATAGATGATGAAATCATCCATGCGCCTTTGTTCTTTGGGATCGACCCACTGGTCGGGATTGAACGTCCCGTTCGCGCCGTCACCCCGAGGAACCTGGCAGGCGATTTTCGTCGCCAGGTCCTCGGTTTTAAATTTGGTGATGGGGCTCGCGCCGGATTTCCCGGCCAGAAGAGCGGACCAGCTTTCTTCGACACCGCATGCCAGCGGTGTGACCAAGCCAAGTCCCGTTACCACTACCCGGCGCATAGGGCGCAAATCAGGCGTTGGCTTTGTCGATATATTTGACCGCGTCGCCGACCGTTACGATGGCTTCCGCCGCGTCGTCGGGAATTTCGATGCCGAATTCCTCTTCGAACGCCATGACCAGCTCGACGGTGTCGAGGCTGTCGGCGCCCAGGTCTTCAATAAAGGACGCATTTTCGGTGACCTTCTCGGCATCGACATTCAGATGCTCGACGACGATCTTCTTCACGCGTTCCGCAGTATCGCTCATGGACTTAAAAGCCTCTCCTAGTTTTCAAACCCGGTCCGTCTGAACAACGGCCGGGACCGCACATGATTCACCATTTGGGGGTGCTTCGCGGATGCGCGGTTCGTAACACAATCGCCCCGGCCCCGCCACTTCACATTTAACCCCTTGATTCTACACTCATAACATCGCCATTCCGCCATTAATCTGAATGGTTTCACCGGTGACATAGGCCGCTTCCGGCGATGCCAGATAGACCACGGCGGCGGCGATTTCTTCCGGCATTCCCATGCGCCCCGCCGGAATGCGGGTGGCGATGGTTTCTTTTTGCTGATCGGTCAGGACGTCGGTCATCGCGGTCTGGATGAAACCCGGGGCGACCGCATTGACGGTAATATTCCGCGATGCAACTTCGGCGGCCAGTGATTTGGTCATGCCAACCAGACCAGCCTTGGCGGCGGCATAATTGCCCTGGCCGGGATTACCGGTCGCGCCGACCACCGACGTGATCTGAATGATACGGCCCCAGCGCTTCTTCATCATGCCGCGCAGAACCGCGCGCGACAGACGGAATGCGGCGGTGAGATTGACCGCAATCACCTGATCCCACTCGTCATCCTTCATGCGCATGAAGAGATTGTCGCGCGTGATGCCGGCATTGTTGACCAGAATATCGATGCCCGCGCCTGCCGCCTCTTCTGCCGCCTTGGGCAAAGCTTCGACCGACGCAATGTCGGAAAGATTGGCCGGCGCGATAAAGGCGCGCGCGCCGAGTTCGGCTTTCACCGCTTCCAGCGCTTCGGCACGGGTGCCGGACAGAATCACGGTTGCGCCTTGGGCGTGCAGCGCCTTAGCGATGGCACCGCCGATGCCGCCGGACGCGCCAGTGACCAGAGCGGTCTTACCTGTCAGATCGAACATGGTCACAGACCTTTCGCGAAGGCTTCGATTTCTTCGGGCGTGTCCAAAGTAACCGTCTGGAGCTCTTTGTCGATGCGCTTGACCATGCCGGTGAGCACTTTATTCCCGCCCATTTCCACGACCGTATCCACGCCAAGCCCCTTCAGCGCCAGGACGCTTTCGCGCCAGCGCACCCGGCCGGTCACCTGCTCCACCAGAAGGCGGCGCACGCTTTCAGGATCGTTCGCTTCGGCGGCTGTCACATTGGCCAAAACCGGCACGGACAGCGGACGGATCGCGACCTTGCCCAGGGCCTCCGCCATCGCATCGGCTGCCGGTTGCATCAAAGGGCAATGGAAGGGCGCAGATACCGCCAAGGGAATGGCGCGCTTGACGCCCTTGGTCTTGGCGATCTCCGCAACGCGGTCCATCGCGTCCTTCGATCCGGACAGCACGACCTGCCCCGGCGCATTGTCGTTGGCGACGACACAGACGCCGCCTGCCGCACTTGCATCCTTGGCAACCACTTCGGCGGTTTCGATATCGGCGCCGATCAGCGCAATCATCGCACCCTCGCCCACCGGCACGGCGGATTGCATCGCGCGGCCACGTGTCTTCAGCAGCCGCGCGGTATCGGCAATCGTAAAGGCGCCCGCGGCGCACAGTGCGGAATATTCGCCCAGGGAGTGACCGGCGACCAGACGCGCATGGCGCGCCAGATCGAGCCCACCGTCTTTTTGT
This sequence comes from Rhizomicrobium sp., assembly GCA_036499345.1. Classification (GTDB taxonomy): domain Bacteria; phylum Pseudomonadota; class Alphaproteobacteria; order Micropepsales; family Micropepsaceae; genus Rhizomicrobium. The sequence goes on along the minus strand of DASYDX010000073.1, from coordinate 29,061 downwards.
AGAATGCGGAACACCGCAATCGACGCCGCCATGATCGCAGGCTGGGCGTTCTCGGTCAGCGTCAGATCGCTTTCCGGCCCGTCCCACATCAGGGCGGACAATTTTTGCGACAAAGCGTCGTCGACTTCTTGGAAAACTTCGCGCGCAACCGGGAACGCCTCGGCGAGCATCTTGCCCATGCCGACCGCCTGGCTGCCTTGTCCGGGAAACAGGAATGCGCGATTCATCGTGGCGGCAGACAAACCAAGAGCTTCCCGGCAAGTCAAGCCGCCCGGCTCAATCCGGCCTGCGCAATGTTTTTTCCATCATGATACTGGGCAGCGTGTGATAGCCGATACGCGTATAAAATTGCGCCGCCTCGGCATTGGCGCCCCGCACGGTCAGATGCACATCTATGACATCGCGTGCCGCCAGCCAGTCTTCCGCCGCCCGCACCAATGCCCGGCCGGTGCCATGGCCGCGGCGGGCAGGATCGACGGATACATAATGGAGCCAGCCCCGGTTGCTGTCATAGCCGACCGCAATGCTTCCCAGAAGGGCACCATCTTCATCGAAGGCCGCCAGCACATCGGACGATGCGCGGCCCCGCACGGCGCGAAAATCCCGCAAAGGATCGCCGTTGCCCACCGCCAGCCCGGAGGCGCGCCATAGATTTACGATGGCGCCCTCGTCCGTCTCCGCCGCCGGGCGAATGACCAAATTCATGAGATCGCCTTCGACATATCGGTGTGCGTTTCGATCTCGTATCCCAGGTTGCGGTAGAAGTCGGCGACCGCGCTGTTTTCGGCGCGGACCTGGAGATTGATCTTGATGCAGCCCAGGGCGCGAAGCCTGTCTTCCGCCGCGTGCATCAGCAGGACGCCGATGCCTTGGCGGCGATGCGACACGCGCACGGCGACGCGGTAAATATGCCCGCGATAGCCATCATACCCCGCCATGACGGAGCCGATCAGCGTTCCGTCTTCGCGCGCGACCAGAAACAAGTCCGGCTGAAAAGCCAGTTTGAGGGGAACCACGGCGGCGGCGCGATGGCGCGGTTCGTCGCCCACAAAGGCTTCGCGCCAGAGCGTATCGATATCTTCGATATCGTTCTGGGTGGCGGTGTCTATCTTGACGCTCATCTTTTCGCGGTCTGGAAGAAAGCGCGCCCGATCAGAAGCGTGGCGACGCCGCCAAAGGCCAGCATTGCCGCCAGCAGCGACATGCCCAGTGTGTAATTGCCCGTCGCGTCTTTCAGATAACCCATCAGGGTCGGACCGAAAAACCCGCCCAGATTGGAAAAGGAATTGAGCAGCGCCAATCCGCCCGCTGCCGCCATGCCGCGCAGGATGGCGGTGGGCAAGGTCCAGAACACCGCCAGCGCGCCATAAATACCGAAAGCGGCGAGACAGAAACAGAACATCACCAGCACGGGATTGACGAACAACACCGCACCCAGAAGCCCCAGCGCACCGGCAAAGGCCGCGCCCGCCACGTGCCAGACACGGTCGCCGGTCCGGTCGCTGGACAAGCCCAGCAGCACCATGCCCGCCATACTCACGACATAAGGCAGCGCCACCAGAAAACCGGTCTCCAGATTGGAGAAGCCCATCGCCTTGATCATTTGCGGCATCCATAGGCCCATGCCGTACAGCCCGATCACGATGGAGAAATCCGGAATGATGAAAATCCAGATGCGCTTATCGGTCAGCATTTCCCAAAAGCCATGCATCGCGCCCAGCTTGGCGTCGTCGCGGCGGTCGGCGACAAGCCGCCTTTCCAGAATTGCCTTCTCTTCTTCATTGAGCCACGCCGCCTTGGCGGGGCGGTCGGGCAAAAGCCACAGCACCGCAACGCCCAGCACCAGGGACGGAATGCCTTCCAGCAACAGCATCCATTGCCAGCCTTTGAGCAAGCCGTTGAAGTCGAGCAGCCAGCCGGAGATCGGGGCGCCGATCACACTGGCCGCAGGCACTGCCGCCAGGAACAACGCGATGAAACGCGCCCGCGTGGCCTGGGGGAACCAATAGGTCATGTAAAGGATCATGCCGGGATAGAGCCCGGCTTCCGCCAGACCGAGCAGAAAACGCAGAATGTAAAAAGACACCGGGCCTTGCACGAAGGCGGTGGCCATGGAGACCAGTCCCCAGCTCACCATGATGCGGCACATCCAAAGCCGCGCCCCCACCTTCTCCAACATCAGATTCGAAGGGATCTCGAAGAAGAAATAGCCGAAGAAGAAAATCCCCGCCCCGACACCGAACACCGAGGAGGAAAAAGCCAGATCCTGGTTCATGGTGAGCGCGGCGAAACCGATATTCACCCGGTCCAGGAAGCTCGCCACATACATCAGCATCATGAACGGGATCAGCCGGCGCGCCGCCCGCGCCAGAATGGCATCGGCTTTCGCCGCTTCGGTTTGCTCCGCCCCCATACCGTCCCCTTAACAATCGGACAGAATTGGCCCGATCTTTTTTGCCGCCGTACCGCGCATTCGCCGGAACATGGTGGCGGAACCGTCAGCGACTCTGTCACGTTAAGCGCGGGAGCGCCGTGTTTGAAAGACCGTCATTTTTGGAGACCGACATGAAAATTCTCATCGCATCTGCCCTGGCGCTTGCCGTTCTGGGGTCCACAGCCGTCATGGCCGCGCCGCATGGTCACCGCCACAAAGTCTGCTCGATGCACCATCATCACCGCGTCTGCCACTGGGTCCGGTGACTTCGGATCGGGGCGGGGCGTTCGCGTCCCGCCCTTAGTCTTTGATTTTGCACACAATTCTGAGACGCCCGCGATTACCTTGCCCGGGCGCCGCCTTTCCCGTATATGCCCGCACCTCAGACGGCTGCGGTCGCCGGACACCTCCAGTAAGGAGGCAGCGTGATGTCACGCGGGTCCAGCGAGCCGAAGCGATTGCCGGGTGTCCGCCCTGCACCGCTCCGTAGCCCAAGATAAGGACCGGACATGGCTCTTTACGAGCATCTCCTGATCGCGCGCCAGGATATCAGCGCGCAAGCGGTGGACGCACTCGCCACCCATCTCAAAACCATCGTTGAAGGCGGCGGCGGCAAGGTCGAGAAGCAGGAATATTGGGGCCTGCGCGGCCTCGCTTATCGCATCAAGAAGAACCGCAAGGGCCATTATGTGCTCCTCAACATCAACGCCCCGTCGGGCGCGGTTGTCGAATTGGAGCGCCAGCTCAAGATCAACGAAGACGTGCTGCGTTACATCACCGTCAAGGTCGATCAGTTCGACGTCTCGTCGAACAAGAATCGCCGTGACGACCGCACCGACAAGCCGGAAGGCGAAGCTGCCGCCACCGAGGAGACCGCACAATGAGCTTTGGTGGAAACCGTGAAGGCCGTGGCGACCGCGAAGGCGGCCGCGGTGGTGATCGTGAAGGCGGACGCGGTGGCGATCGCGACGGCGCACGCCGTCCCTTTTTCCGCCGCAAGAAGACCGACCCCTTCTCCGGCGCCAATGCGCCCAAGATCGACTATAAGGATGTGAAGCTCCTGCAGCGTTACATCTCCGAGCGCGGCAAGATTGTTCCGTCGCGCATCACCGCAGTCTCGACCAAGAATCAGCGCAAGCTGGCGAACGCGATCAAGCGCGCCCGCTTCATGGCGCTGCTTCCCTATGTCGTGAAGTAAGGAAGGCACTCCCATGCAAGTCATTCTGCTCGAAAGAGTCGAGAAGCTGGGCCAGATGGGCGACGAAGTCCGGGTCAAGGACGGCTTCGCGCGCAACTTCCTGCTTCCCAAAAAGAAGGCACTCCGCGCCACCAAGGCCAACCGGGAATATTTCCAGACCCAGAAGGTCCAGTTGGAAGCCCATAATTTGGAGCGCAAGAAGGACGCCGATGCCATCGCCAAGAAGTTGGGCGGTCAGTCCTTCATGCTGATCCGTCAGGCGGGCGATCGCGGCCAGCTTTACGGTTCGGTCAGCCCCCGCGACGTCGCGAGCGTGATGGAAGCCGGTGGCTTCAAGATCGACCGCAATCAGGTTCAGATCAGCCAGGCGATCAAGACCATCGGTCTGTTCACCCTTCCGGTGGTTCTGCATCCGGAAGTCCGCGTGAACATCACCGTCAATGTCGCGCGCAGCGAGGACGAAGCCGAGCGCCAGGCGCGCGGCGAGAATGTCCTGGCCGAGCGTAACGAACAGGAAGAGGCGAAAGCCGCCGCCGAAGAAATCTTCGAGGAAGGCGCCGCTCCCGAAACCGATGGCGAGGAAGAACCCTCCGAAGCCTGATTATCGGCGCTATCGAAAATACAAAAACCCGGCCCGCAATGGCCGGGTTTTTTTGTTTCAGGGTTTCATGATCGCCAGAATGTCATCGGCGCCATCGCGCGCGAGCCCTTGAACAACGCCATCCAACTCGGTCGCGGATTTGTTTTGGCTCATCTTCCACTGCCCTTCCAGCCTGGTGATGGTGAGGCGGAAGCCGACAATGGCGCGCAGCAATTGGGCGATATAGGCATCGGGCGCATCGCCAACTGCCCAAACCGGCTCGCGTCCCGTTTCATGGGTGCGGGTTAGTTGCTCCACCTGCGCACGCAGCTGAGCAGGATCGTCAAAAAATTCTATCGTTCCCGTCGCGTGCACCGCCAAATAATTCCAGGTCGGCACCACTTTCCCGGTCTCCGCCTTGCTGGGGTACCAGGACGGGCTGATGTAAGCGTGCGGTCCCAGAAACACTGCCAGCGCCTCGCTGCCGGCGCGCTTCCACAGCGGATTTGCCCGCGCCATATGACCGCTGAGAACGCCCAGCGGCGCGGCGGCAGGATCGACGATCATGGGAAGCTGGCTCGCCTCCAAACCGGCATCGCCATGGGTGACGAGCGTCGCCAGACCGATCCTGGCTATCGCGGCATGCAGGATGTCGAGACGCTCTTCCTTGAAATGCGCGGGCGTGTACATGCCGCCATCCTAGCGCGGGGTACGGTCAAATTCACCCCGCGCCCCGATCCTGTCAGGCCAGCGATTTTCCCAACGCGTCCATCAGCAAGCCGGTGCCATGCTCACGCTTGCCGGCATCGTCATAGCCGTCGAGATAATCGCCATATTCCGTCAGCACGAATTTGGTGCCTTTGCCTTCCGGCTTGATCTCGATGGCGGCCTGGGAGACGGAGATTTTCAGATCGTCCATGAACATGTTGTAGGTGTAGATGATCCGCCCCTCCCCATTTTCAGAGGGCGGAACGATGTCGCGGTAAACGCAATCAAAGCGCGTCACCATTCCGCTTTCCCACCGCCCCGCCAGCGTTTCGATGCCGCCTTCACGGAAATCGAAGCTGCGCGACACCAAGGTCCAATTGCCGCCGCCGCCAAACCATTTGTCTTTGGCTTTTTCATCGGCAAAGGCTTGGAATACACGCGCAGGACTTGCATCCCAGACACGCGTGATGGTGAAGCTGGCATGGGTGATGGAACGGCTGGTCATGTCTTGTCTCCGGGAGTTTTGGATGTTTCGGCGAGGTATTGGCCCAGGCGGTCGAGATTGCGCTCCCACATCTGGCGCCGCTCCGTGATCCAGCGCTCGGCCTGGGACAGCATTTGCGGCTCGATGCGGCAGGTCCTGACTCGCCCCATCTTCTCGCTTTTCACCAGCCCGCTTTCTTCCAGCACTTTCAGGTGCAGCATCACGGCCGGCAGCGACATGGGCAGCGGCTTCGCCAGTTCACTGACGCTGGCGGGCCCCTGCGTAAGGCGTTCCACCAGCGCGCGTCGGGTGGGATCGCCCAGGGCCTGGAAGGTGAGATCGAGAGAAGCCATATAGTTAAGCATTTACTTAACTATTCAGTTTTAGCCGCCTGTGTCAACACATCGGCCCGGGAAATACTGGGCTGCAAAGATGAAGTGCAGCCGCATTGCGCATGCGCCCCGGAGCGGGCTAATTAGCACATGCCCTCAAGGGCTTCCCTGAAAAGGCCGCGACACTCCGCCGAAAGGAACTTCCGTTGAGCGATATTTTCCGCGAGGTCGAAGAAGACGTCCGCCGCGAAAAACTGCAGAAATTCTGGAAGAGCTATGGCGACTATGTCATCGCCCTGGGCGCGGTGGTCATTGTGGGGATCGCCGGTTTCCAGCTTTGGCAGCGTTACCAGCAGACCGAGCGCGACAAGGCCTCGGTGGCCTTCATTGCCGCGCAGCGGATCACCGATCCCAAGGCTGCCGCCGTCGCGTTCGCCGATATCGCCAAGAGCGCGCCCAAAGGCTATGCGCTGCTTGCCCGTCTGGAGCAGGCCCACAGCATGCTGGCATCCGGGCAGAAGGATGGCGCGCTGGCGATCTACAAGGATGTCGCCACACAGGACAAAGGTGGCCCCGGCGCCGTGGCGCTGTTGCGCCAGGCCTGGGCCGTCGCCGACACCACGCCGCGCACCGATTTGGAAAGCCTGCTCACGCCGCTCCGCGAGCCCAGCAGCGCCTGGAAACAGATGGCCGACGAAGTGCTTGCCTATAGCGACTATCACAACAATCAGATGCCGAAGGCCGCGCAGGAATTCGAAGCCCTCGCCAATGACGCCAATGCACCGGGCCAGTTGCGTGTGCGCGCCCGCGCCATGGCTGCCTTCCTGAAACAGGGCGGCGCCAAGGATTTCGGAACCGTACCGCCGCTCGCACCGCCGCCGGCTCCCAGCGCGATACCCGCGCCGCCCGCCGCTGCCGCATCGGCCCCCGCCGGAGCACCGGCCACACCATGATCCGCAAATCCCAGCGCCTGCGTTTCGGCTGCGCGCTCGCGGCTGTTCTTCTGCTTTCCGGCTGCAGCGTCTGGGAAGGCATGGGCGATACGGTCAGCGACTGGTTCGCGCCCAACAACAAAAGCAAGTTGCGCGGCGAACGCATTCCCCTCACCGCGCTGGATGACGCCTTGAAGCCCGATCCGGCACTTGCAGCCACGCCCGTTCTTTTGCCTCCGCCTTACAAGAATGCGGAATGGGCACAGCCCGGTGGTTTCGCCTCCAACGCCGTCTATCACCTTCAGGCCTCCGGCCATTTGCGGCAGGTCTGGGACGCCGACGCCGGCAAGGGATCGGATTCGACCTCGCGCCTCACCGCTGCACCGGTGGTGGGCGGCGGACGCATCTTCGTGCTGGATTCCGAAGCCCATGTATATGCGTTCAATGCCGCGAATGGCGAAGCGGCCTGGGACAAGCGGCTGGCGCCCAAGAACGGCACCGACATGCCCACCCTTTGGGGCCTGTTGGGCAAACCCAACACCATCGAGCCCGTCACCGGCATGGGCGGCGGCGTCGCGTATGACGACGGCAAGATTTACGTCACGTCCGGCTTCGGCGTGCTGGTTTGCATGGATGCCGCCACGGGACGCGAACTCTGGCGCCGTGATATGAGCGTGCCCATCGCCAACGCGCCGGTGGTCAATGGCGGACGCATCTTCTTCTCCACCCACGACAATCACTTCTATGCGCTGGCGGAAACCGATGGCCGCACCTTGTGGGATCAACAGGGCGTGGCCGAATCCGCGGGCATCCTGACCTCGACCAGTGCTGCGGTTTCGGGGCAGTTCGTGATCGCGCCTTATACGTCGGGCGAGCTTTTCGCGTTGCGCGTGCAGAACGGCCAGCAAGCCTGGAACGATGTGCTCTCCCATTCCGGGCAAGTCACCGCCCTCTCCGAGTTGAACGATATCGCCGCCAGGCCGGTGATCGACCGCGACATGGTCTTCGCGATCAGCCATTCCGGCGTGATGGCGGCCATCGCGCTGGCTTCGGGCGACCGGGCCTGGACGCGCGATATCGGCGGCACCCAGACGCCATGGGTGGCGGGCGACTATGTGTATGTCGTGACCGGCGACCAGCAGGTGATCGCGTTCAGCCGCAAGGAAGGCCGGGTGCGCTGGATCCATCAGCTTCCCGCCTTCACCGATCCCGACCGCAAGCGTCATCCCATCGATTGGGCTGGGCCGGTCTTGGTATCCAACAAGCTGATCCTGGTCTCCTCCGATGGCTACGCCCAGGCGCTCTCGCCCTATACGGGCGCTCTGATGGGGCGCGTGGAAATTCCGGGCGGAACCAGCATCGCGCCGGTGGTGGCGAATGAGACGCTCTATATTCTGACCAACGACGCCGAACTGGTGGCGCTGAAATAAAGGCGTGCCATGGCTTTCACATTGGCCATTGTCGGCAGACCAAATGTCGGCAAATCGAGCCTCTTTAATCGTATCGCCGGGCGGCGCATCGCCATCGTGCATGACACGCCGGGCGTGACGCGCGACCGCCGTGTGGCGGATATCGTGTTCGACGAGATGGCATTGCGCCTGATCGACACGGCAGGCTTCGAGGATTCCGATCCGCTGAGCTTGAGCGGACGCATGACCGGCCAGACCCTGGCTGCCATCCAGGACGCCGATGCGCTTCTGTTTGTGATCGATGCCCGCGCCGGTGTCACGGCGGGCGACGAGATCATCGCCGCCGCTCTGCACCGCACCGGCAAGCCGGTGATCCTGGCGGCCAACAAATGCGAAGGCCGCCTCATCGACCCGTCCGCCCTGGCCGATGTCTTTGCGCTGGGCTTCGGCGAACCGCTGAAAATCTCCGCGGAACACGCATTGGGCATGGACGCCCTCGCCGCAGCCCTGGAACCATTGGCGCCCAAAATTGCCGTGGAGGAAGAGGAAGAAGAACCGTTCGAGACGGAGGACGGCTCCGAAGATGCGGAGATCGAAGAAGACACATTCGATTATCGCACCAAGCCGCTGCGCCTCGCCCTGGTGGGCCGCCCCAATGTGGGCAAATCCAGCCTGTTCAATCAATTGCTGGGCGAAGACCGCTCCATCACCGGCCCGGAAGCGGGCCTGACCCGCGATTCCATCGCCGCACCCTGGCGGATCGAAGACCGTGAAGTGTTGCTGCATGACACGGCAGGCCTGCGTAAAAAAGCGCGGGTGGCGGGCGAAGTCTTGGAAGAAATGTCGGTCGGCTCGACCCTGGACGCCATCCGCTTTGCCGATTGCGTGATAGTGATGATCGACGCCACCCAGCCTTTCGAAAAGCAGGATCTGGTAATCGCCGACCTGATCGCGCGCGAAGGCCGCGCCGTGGTCTTCGCGGTCAACAAATGGGATTTGAAGCAGGACAAGAACGGCGCGATTTCGAAACTACGCGAACAATTGGACCAGTCGCTGCCCCAGCTGGCGGGCGCGGCGCTGGTGGCGATCTCTTCGCGCACCGGCGAAGGCCTCAGCCGCTTGCCCGAAGCCATCATGGCCGCCGACCGCGCCTGGAACAGCCGCCAGAGCACTTCGGTGCTCAACCGTTTTCTGGAAAGCGCACTGGCACGCCATGCGCCGCCCGCCGTGCGGGGCCGCCGCGTGCGCATCCGCTATATGACCCAGCCGAAAGCAAGGCCGCCGACCTTCGCGCTGTTCGGCAACCAGCTCGACGCCCTGCCCGAAGATTATCAGCGCTATCTGGTGAACGGCCTGCGCGAGAATTTCGATCTCCAGGGCACGCCGCTGCGTCTGGTCATGCGCAACACGAAGAATCCCTACGATCCAAAAAAATGAAGCCTCACTCTGCGCTTGTCGAAGCGTGAGGCAGCCTCATGCTTCGACTGGCTCAGCATGAGGGCTTATTTTCTGAACTTGATCAGCTCGCCGTGTACGTCGCTCATGGGCGACAGGGCATCCAGGATCATCGGCGTCAGTTCTTCGGGGCGCGGCAATGTTGTGGGATCCTCGCCCGGCATCGCCTTGGCGCGCATGATGGTGCGCACCGGGCCGGGATCGAGCGCATTGACCTTCACATTGGTGCCGCTGCATTCGGCGGCATAGGTGAAGGTAATCGTCTCCAGCGCCGCTTTGCTCATGGCATAGCCGCCCCAGAACGCCGTGTTGCGGCGCGCCGCCGCCGAACTCACCATCAGCACGCGCCCGGCATCGGACTGGCGAAGCAAGGGATCGAAAGAGCGGATCAGGCGCCAATTGGCGGTGACGTTGATCTCCAGCAATTCCTGGAAAATCTTGGGCTCCAGATGGGTCAGCGGCGTCAGGGCACCCAGGGTTCCGGCATTGCCGAGGAACGCGTCGAGCTTCTTCCAGCGTTCAAAGATCGAAGCGCCCAACCGATCGATGGCAGCGAAATCCTTGAGGTTGAGCGGCACCAGGGTCGCGGTTCCGCCCGCCTTCTGGATGGCGTCGTCGGTTTCCTCGAGCCCGCCCACCGTGCGGGCAACGCAGATGACATGCGCGCCTTCGCGCCCCAGCGCGATGGCGGCGGCGCGGCCGATGCCGCGGGAGGCGCCCGTTACAAGAGCGATGCGTCCGGCAAATCTTCCGCTCATGGGATCAAGCGACGTCGGCCAGAAGGGATAATTGCCGGTCCCGCGCGCCGCCGGAAATATCGGTCAGCGAAATCGGATATTCGCCCGAGAAACAGGCATCGCAGAAACCCGGCGCGCGCGAATCCCGTGCCGGCCGTTCCATGGCGCGATAGAGCCCGTTCATGGAAATGAAGGCCAGACTGTCGGCGCCGATGAATTGGCGCATGCCTTCGACATCCATCCGGTGCGCCAGCAGATCGTCGGTGTTGGGCGTATCCACGCCATAGAAGCAGGAATGAGTGGTGGGCGGGCTGGCGACCCGGAAATGCACTTCGCTGGCGCCGGCATCGCGCACCATTTCCACGATCTTCTTGGAGGTGGTGCCGCGCACGATGGAATCGTCCACCAGCACCACGCGCTGGCCCTTGAGCTTGGCGCGGTTGGGATTGTGCTTCAGCCGCACGCCCAGATGGCGGATGCGGTCCGACGGCTCGATGAAGGTGCGCCCGACATAATGGTTGCGAATGATGCCCAGCTCGAACGGAATTTTCGCCGAATTGGCGAAGCCCAGCGCCGCGGGCACGCCGGAATCGGGCACCGGGATCACCATGTCGGCCGAGATCGGCGATTCTTCCGCCAGCACTTCGCCGATGCGCTTGCGGGCTTCATAGACATTGCGCCCTTCCAAAGTGGAGTCGGGCCGCGCGAAATAGATATATTCGAAGACGCAAAAGCGGTGCTGCTGCGGCTTGAACGGAAAGTGGCTTTCGATTCCGTCCTTGGTCGCCACGATCATTTCGCCGGGCTTCACGTCGCGGACGAATTCCGCGCCGATAATGTCCAGGGCGCAGCTTTCCGACGCCAGGATCGGCGCGCCTTCCAACATGCCCAGCACCAGCGGGCGCACGCCGTACGGATCGCGTACACCGATCAGCTTTTTGGAGGTGAGCGCGACCAGCGAATAAGCGCCTTCGACCTGGCGCAACGCATCGATCAGCTTGTCCACGATACGCGGACAGGCGCTGCGCGCCGCCAGATGCACGATGGTTTCGGTGTCGGAGGTGGATTGGAAGATCGCGCCTTTGCTCACCAGTTCGGTGCGCAAGGTATGTGCGTTGGTGAGATTGCCGTTATGGGCGACCGCGATGCCGCCACCCGTCAGGTCGGCGAAGATGGGCTGGATGTTGCGGACATTGGAGCCGCCTGCAGTCGAATAGCGCACATGGCCGACCGCATACTGGCCCTTCAAATTCTTGGCGGCGTCCGATTTGCGGCCAAAAGCGTCGCCGACCAGGCCGACATGCCGTTCCGCGATGAACTGGCCATTGTCGTAGGTGACGATACCGGCGGCTTCCTGGCCGCGATGCTGAAGCGCATGCAGGCCCAGCACGCTCAGCGCGCCGGCGTCGTCATGGCCGAAAATCCCGAAAACCCCACACTCCTCGTGCAAGGTATCCGCATCGAAAATATCGTCTTTTTGGCCGGTCATGGCTTGTCGTTTCCGCCGTTCCCCGTGGCCCCGAAAAGGCTGTCTAGCGCGCGCCGATCCTTGGCGCCATAGGCTTTGCGGTCTGTCGTGGCAGCTGTGCTTTTGTGTTGCACATGATCCCCGCTTTTGCCGGTTTCCGGCGCTTTATTGGCCTCTTCATTGCGGCGGATCAACTCACCCAGCGCATCATGGCGGCGTTCGCCCTTGGCTGGCGGCGGGGTGCTGGCGAAATCCCGGTAGGTGCTCTCAGGCGCCAGAGTCAGCAGCACTTCGGCGGAGGATTGGATCAGGGGCAGGCTGCGCGCCTCGGTCAGAGCCTTGGGATGCTCCTTGATCGGCACGAAATAGGTAAACGCCATGTAAGCCACCCCGACGACCACCAACCCCCGGACCACCCCGAAAGCGATGCCCAAGGCGCGGTCCAAGGGCCCGATGGGCGAATGTTTCACGGTTTCCGAAAAACGGTGGCCGATGAAGGACAGAGGAATGACCACCACCAGGAAGATGCCGGCATAGGCGGCCAGCGACGCCACCCACTGGGTTTCGATCACGCCCCGCATCAGGGGAATGAGCCAGGGCCCGAAATAGAGGGTCGCGAAGGCAGCCGCCGCCCAGGCGAAGATGCCCAGCACCTCCGACAGAAAGCCGCGCCAGGCCGCATAGGCACAGGACACCACGACCGTCAGAAGGACCAAGATGTCGACGAAGGTGATCGGCAGGACCATGATTCGTGTTTTAGCAGTTTTGCCGGAACCTCGCCCCGGTCGTCCTCAACCCGCAGACAGCATTTTACCGGGACCGCGCCTGAGCCGGTTGCGGCGCGAAAAGCAGCAAATCCGCCACGCTGGCGATTTCCGTGAGTTTCAGGCCCGCGCCCTCGGCCTTCGTCCCTTTGGGGATGAAGGCTTGGCGGAAGCCCAGCTTGGCGGCTTCCTTCAGCCGCGCTTCCGCCTGCGGCACCGGGCGGATATCGCCGGACAGCGAAATCTCGCCGAAGAAAACGCAATCCTTGGGCAAAGGCCGTCCGCCCAGCGAAGACACAAGCGCGGCGGCGGCAGCCAGATCGCAGGCCGGTTCGGAAATCTTCAGGCCGCCCGCGATGTTGAGATAGACGTCGGAACTGCCGATGCCCACGCCCGCGCGCGCATCCAGAACCGCCAGGATCATCGCCAACCGGCCCGTGTCCCAGCCCACAACGGCGCGGCGCGGCGTGCCATAGCCCGCAGGGGCCACCAGCGCCTGGATTTCGCAAAGCAGCGGCCGCGTGCCTTCCAAACCCGCAAAGACCGCCGTTCCCGGTGCGCTGGAATCGCGGTCGCCTAGAAACAGCGCCGATGGGTTGGCGACTTCCTTCAGGCCCTTGCCCGTCATCTCGAACACACCGATTTCGTCGGTGGGGCCGAAACGATTTTTCACGGCACGCAGCACGCGGAAATGATGGCCGCGTTCGCCTTCGAAATAGAGCACCGCATCCACCAGATGCTCGACCACTTTGGGGCCCGCGATCTGGCCGTCCTTGGTGACATGGCCGACCAGGATCAGCGCCGCGCCGGAGGATTTGGCATAGCGCACCAGATCGAAGCTGGCGGTGCGGACCTGCGCGATGGTGCCCGGCGCTGCATCCAACGCACCGGTCCACAAGGTCTGGATGGAGTCGATAGCGATAATGCCGGGCGGCGGCCCCCCTTCGATGGTGGCCAGAATATCTTCGACATTGGTGGCGGCGCCCAGATGCAGCGGCGCGTCGGAAAGCTCCATGCGTGCACCACGCATGCGCACTTGCGCCATCGCTTCTTCGCCGGAGATATAGATCGCGCGCCCACCCGCCTCGGCATATTCGCCCAGCGCCTGAAGGATAAGGGTGGATTTTCCGATGCCCGGATCGCCGCCGACCAGAATCGCGGACCCCGCGACCAGACCGCCGCCGCAGACCCGGTCGAATTCGGTGATGCCGGTGATGCGCCGGGGCGGCGGCACATCTTCGGTCTTGAGATCTTCCAGCGCGAATTTGCGGCCCTTCACGCGCCGCGTGGCGTTGCTGCCGATGGGAGGCGGAGCGCCCTCCTCCACGATGGTGTTCCAGCCGTTACAGGCTTCGCATTTGCCCGACCATTTTGGGGCGGTCGCGCCGCACGCCTGACAGACAAAGGAGGAAGAGGATTTGGCCATGAATCACTTTTATCGTCGCACGGCCGGACGGAAAACCGGTTCGCTGCTTCGTAGCTCCCACTTTTCCTGGCCGATGCTCCTTATACCACAGCCGTCAATATGCGTGTCAGGCGACGGTTAGGCTTTGACAGCCATCTTGATTGGGCCTTCTGCCCGCCCGTGGATGAACTGATCGACGTAAGGATTGCCGCTGCGGTCGATCTCCGCGGTCGGGCCCTGCCAGATAATCTTGCCCTGATAGAGCATGGCGATGCGGTCGGAGATTTTTCGCGCACTGGTCATGTCATGGGTGATGGACAAAGCCGTGGCGCCGACATCCTTCACCGTCGAAACGATCAGATCGTTGATGATGTCGGCCATGATGGGATCGAGCCCCGTGGTCGGCTCGTCGAAGAAAATGATTTCCGGGTCCGCCGCGATGGCGCGGGCCAGACCCACGCGCTTTTGCATGCCGCCCGACAATTCCGAAGGGCTGAGATAAGCGACGTCGCTGGCCAGCCCGACCTTGGCGAGCTTTTCGATGGCGATATCTTTGGCTTTGGCTCGTGCCACGCCGTGACCCTGGATCAAGCCGAACGCGACATTTTCCCAGATCGGCAGACTGTCGAACAGCGCGCCGCCTTGAAACAGCATGCCGAACTTTTTCATCAGGGGATCGCGGGCTGCGCCCTTCAGCCGCGTCACATCCTGGCCGTCGATTTTGATCGTGCCTTCGTCGGGCGTGAGGATGCCCAGGATGGATTTGATGGTAACGGACTTGCCGGTGCCCGAACCGCCGATAATGACGGTGGAAGACTGCTTCTCGATAGACAGATCGACGCCATCCAGCACCACTTTGGGCCCGAAGCGCTTCTTGACGCCGATGAGTTCAATTTTGGCTGTCATGTGTGGAACAGGATCGCCGTGAGGGCAAAGTCGGCCGCCAGGATCAGAATGCTGGACGCGACCACGGCATTGGTGGTCGCGGCGCCGACGCCCTGCGCACCGCCTTTGGAGAAGAAGCCGTTATAGCAACCCATGATCGCGATGATGAAGCCGAACACCGCCGCCTTGATCAGGCCGGACGTAATGTCATCGCTCTTGGCGAAATCCACGGTGTTCTTGAGATAGATCGATCCAGTGAAGCCGAGATTGTAAGTCGAAACCAGATAACCGCCCAACACGCCAATGGAATCGCCCACCGCGGTGAGGATCGGCAGCGAAATCACTGCGGCCAACAGGCGCGGCACCACCAGATATTTGATCGGGTTGGTGGCCAGCGTGGTCAGCGCGTCGATCTGTTCGGTCACTTTCATGGTGCCCAGCTCGGCAGCGATCGCAGCGGCGACCCGTCCTGCCACCATCAGGCCCGCAATCACCGGACCCAATTCGCGGGTGATGCCCAAAACAACGATCTGCGGCACGATGGCTTCGGCGCCGTAACGGTTGCCGCCCAGATAGATTTGCAGCGCCAGCACCGCACCGGTGGAAAGCGCCGTCAGCCCCACCACCGGCAGCGAGAAATAGCCGATGCGCATGAGCTGCTGGCCCAGCAAGCGGCCATAGAAAGGCGCGCTGAAAATCGCGGCCAGCGTCTGTCCGGTGAAGCGGGTCACGCGCCCGATCTGGGCCAGCAACGTGAGAACGGCGCGGCCGATAGCGGCAAAGAAATTCATGCGGCGGCGTCGGTATAGTGGCGCGGCATGCGAAGCCCGGTGAGAATCTCATAGGCGTTGGTGCCGGCCAGCGCCGCCACCTCTTCCAGCATCACATGGTCGCCCAGGAACTCCACCTCGTCTCCCACTTTCAGCCCCGCCAGATCGGTTACGTCCAGCGCGGTCATGTCCATCGAAACGCGCCCGGCGAAATTCGCCCGGCCGCCCGCCGCGAAAGCCACGCCCTTGCCGGACAGGCTGCGCGGCATGCCGCCAGCATATCCCAGCGCCACGGTGGCGATCATGCTGGGCCGTCTGGCGCGGAACGTGGCTGCGTAGCCAACGCTCTCCCCCTTGTCAATTCGCCGCAGCTGGAGCACCCGCGCGGCCACAATAGCCACGGTTTTTAATGGCTTTCCGCCCTCCTGCGGGGCGCCGCCATAGAGCCCGATCCCCGGCCGGACCAGATCGAAATGATAGGGCTTGCCGAGAAAGGCGCCGCCGGACGCCGCAAGGCTGGCGGGCGCGGGCGGCAACATCGCAAGCGCCGTGCGGAAGCGCGACAATTGCTGCGCGTTCATGGGCTGATCGATCTCGTCGCCGCGGGCGAGATGGCTCATCAACAGAACCAGATTGATATTCTTCAGCCGCGTCTTCCATTCCGCCGCCAGAAGCGAGACCTCTTCTCCCGGCAGTCCCAACCGGTTCATGCCGGTATCGATATGGATCGCCGCATCCAGGCGAAGACGCGCCGCATCGGCGGCGGCATTCCATCCGGCAATATCGGCGAGCGCATTCAACACCGGCGTCAGGCGATGCGCGATCAAAGCCGGAACCGCATCGGACGGCGCGCCGTCCAGCACGAAGATCCGCGGCGATGGCCCCAGGGCCCGGCGCAGTGCCAGCCCCTCCTCCAGACGCGCCACGAAGAAGGTATCGCAGCCAGCCGCGGCCAGCGCGGGACCGACAAAATCCGCGCCCAGGCCGTAGCCGTCGGCCTTGACCACGCCCGCCACGGCGGCGGGACCGGCCAGCCGCTGGAATGTCCTGTAATTGTCGGTGAGCGCGCCCAGCCGGACCGTCACGGCATGCGCTTCGAAATCGGCTTCCCTCATGGCGGAACAATGCCTGCCCCCCGCACAGCCGTCCAGTTGGCGGCGGCTAGTTGGTGGGAATGCCGATCCCCACCATCGGGGTGTTCTGAACGCAGGGAATATTCAGCATGATGTTGCAGCCGGGCGCCTGCTGCATCTGGCGGCGCATGGCGTCGGCGCCCGATATTTTGGGCAATGGCGGCGGCGGGGCGAAAGGCGACTGGGTATTGGCCTGCAGCACGATGGTGCCGTCGGGCCGCTTGTAGGCGATCCAGGGCTCGCGCTTGCAGCGGGCGCGCTCCGTCTGGGTGAGATTTTCGTAATTCTCCGCGCCGCAGGACAGCGCTTCTCCGATTGCCTTCAGAATGTCGCCCGGGGTCTTGGGCACGGCCAGATCCGGATTGTCCGGCGGCACCACGATCACCGGCGCGGTGTTGATCGCCGGTTCGCGCGCCGTGGGAACCTCCGGCTTGATCAGGCGGACCGGCGGCGCCGGCATGGCGGGGAATTTGGTGAGGTCCAGGATGGTTTCGAGCTCATGGTGGCGCAACGTCAGACGCGCTTCGCGATATTGGCTCACGATAAACAGCGAGAGCAGCACGACATGGACCAGCGCCACCAGCACCCAGGAAAAGGTGCGGCGAAGGAATAACCGCCGTTCTTCCTGCATCGGAAGCCGCGCGGGCCGGTTCCCGTAAAAAGCCAAAGCGTGATCGGTCAAAAGCGAAATTTCCTGGGCTTGCTGCCGAAGCCGTCAATCTACACCATATAGCGCACCGCCGCGCCCCGCCAAACGAACGGGGTTTCCCTAGGGGCGCCGCGCGTTGCATAAGCCTGTATGGACATTTACCTCGTCAACCTGGCCCGGCGGCCCGACCGGTTGGCCACCATGGAAATCCAGGCCCATGCGCTCGGCCTCGCCCTGACGCGCCTGGATGCGGTAGACGCGAAGCTGGCCGAACCCCAAACCGTGGACCGCTGGTTCGCAGCGGATGGCCCACTGGGCGAGATCCCGCGCGGCGACAAATGCTGTTCGCTCTCTCACCGCGCCGCATGGGAAAGATTGGTCGCCAGCGGCGCCCCTTATGCCGCGATCCTGGAAGACGATGTGGTGCTGCGGCCGGGCGCGCGCTTCGCATTGGGCGGCACAGAATGGATTCCGCCCGCCATCGATCTCCTCAAGCTGGAGCATTACGGGCCGCGCAGCCAAAGCGTGCTCCTGTCGGACATGACAGAGGTCGGTTCGGGTTTCCGTATCGGCCGCATGCGCTCGCGCCATACCGGGGCTGCGGCCTATATTCTTTCGCGGCGAGCGGCGGAAATCCTGCTCGCCTTGCCCCAATTCGATCTGCCGGTGGACCACCTTCTGTTCAATCCCAACAACTCGAAGATTTTTGCCAGACTTGCTCCCTGGCAGATGCTGCCCGTGGTGGCGCGCCAGCAGGATTTCGTGGGCGACAAATCCGACATCGAAGGCTGGCGGGTGGGATTGCGCAAATTCGATCTGACCTATGCCAGACGCGAATTGATCCGCTTCGGTTACGATCTGAAATTGCTGCCGGGCCAGCTTGCCTTGCTGGCGACGGGCCGCGCGAAATTTGTCCGAGTCGGGTCTTAAGCTTCGGGGACCAGATTGCTGAAGCGCGTGAAGCGGTCGTCGAAATAAACGTCGATCTTGTTGGTGGCGCCGTGGCGGTGTTTTTCCACCAACACTTCGGCGCGCCGATGCGACCGCTCGCATTTCTCCAGCCATTTGGCGTGATCGGCGGAGGACGGATCGGGCTCGCGCGACTTCAGATAATACTCTTCGCGATAGACGAACATCACCACGTCCGCGTCCTGCTCGATCGAGCCGGATTCACGCAAGTCCGACAACACAGGGCGCTTGTCGTCTCGCGAGTCCACGCTTCGGGAAAGCTGCGACAGGGCCATCACCGGCAAATCCAGATCCTTGGCCAGGACCTTCAGCGATTTCGAGATTTCGGTCAGTTCCTGCACCCGGTTTTCCGGCCGGCCCGACGAAGAAACGATTTGCAGATGGTCGATGATGACGCACCCTATATTCTTTTCGCGCTTCATGCGCCGGGCGCGTGCCGAAATCTGCGCGATGGAGATGCCGCCGGTATCGTCGATATAAAGCGGCAGGGTGGAAAGATCCTGCATGGACAGAACGAATTTCTCCCATTCATTCTCGGCGAAACGGCCGTTGCGGATCTTCCACATCTCGATCTCGGTCTGCTCCGAGAGAATACGGCCGGACAATTGCTGCGCCGCCATTTCCAGTGAGAAGAACAGAACCGGCGCGCCGCGCGGCACTTCCGCGCCCGCTTCGATATCCTGGGAATAAGCGCGGGCAATGTTGAAGGCCATGTTGGTGGCGAGCGAGGTCTTCCCCATACCGGGGCGTCCGGCAAGGATGATCAAGTCGGACGGCTGCAATCCGCCCAAAAGGGAATCGATATCGGTAAAGCCCGTGACCAGACCCGAGATGCGCCCGCCCCGGGCTTGTGCCTTCTCCGCCAGTTCGACGGTGCGGCGCAGGCTCTCGGAGAAATCGATCGGCCCCTGGCCGTATTTCGCGCTCTCACTGATATTATAAAGCGCCTTTTCGGCATCTTCGATCTGAGCTTGAGGCCCCTTATCGGCGGTCGGCGCTTCATAGGCGGAATTGACGATGCCTTCGCCGATCCGGATCAGATTCCGGCGCACCGCCAGATCGTGCAGAATTTTGGCCAGATCGCGCACATTGGGCAGTGCGGGCGCGGCTTGCGCCAAGCCTGCCAGATAGGCCGTGCCGCCCACTTCGATCAGACCGGGATCGGCCTTCATCGCTGCATGCAAGGTCAGCGGTGTGAGCACAAAACTGCCGCGCTCCACCGCCAGACTCATGGTTTCGAAGATCCGCGCGTGCAGCGGATCGTAGAAATCCTCGATCTTGAGCAACGTGCTCACACGTTCCAGAACTTGATTGTCGACCAGGATCGCGCCGAGCAGCGCTTGCTCGACTTCGACGTCATAAGGGACGTGGCGGTAGGCTTCCTGTTCCATCAGCACTCAAGTTTCGCGGGGTGTGCAATCAACTGGTCGCGGGTCGGCCGGGCAAGCGCGATTTCAAATCGCGCACAGCTTCAAACGCCACCGACTATACCTAGTGGTGGACGGGTGGCTTGAACCATGATCTGGAGCAGAAAACTGCGCCGGCGCTTCCGACCCTAGGCCAAGGTTATTCGGCAGCGATGCTTGCGAGCCTGAGTGCCCCACCGGCGCGCCACCCGCGCAGCGCTTCCACCAGTTCGAAGTCGCGGGCGTAGATCTTTTCGATCCGGCGTTTCTGGCTGGACGAGAGGTCGAGTGGATTGCGGATCGAAGGGTTGAGCCAGCCCAGCTTTTCCACGCCATGCCCCTTCAGATAAGCACCCAGGGCTTCGTCATCCCGGCCATACAGGAAAAGCCGCTTCACCAGAAGTTCGCCGGTGGCCAAATCGGAAACAAACCAGCTTTGCGGCCGCATCACGAAATCCAGCGACAGGTCGTCCCGTTCTTCGACGAAGGAAAGATAGTCATCCATGCTGCGCAGATGCGCCGTCTGGCGGACGAAGACCTCGCTTAACCGGCAAATCGGTGTTCCGCCGGTCCGCACAAAGGCATAGGCCGAGGCGACACGGTCAAAAGGATCGCGCAGCACGGCGAACGAATCCGCCTTGGCCCAGAAATCCGGCGCCACGGTCTTGTAGTAACGAATGCTGTGATGGCGGGTGCAGCGTGCTCCGTAGAGCGCACGGGCAATCGAAGTGCCGGCAACACGGGGAACATGCACAAAGATTAGATTGCGCTGCCGCATCTCTTCCGGAATGCGCCATTGAAAGAGACGCATCGCCTGCGGCGCCAAACCGCAGAATTTGTCGTAGACGTCTTCTTCATAAAACGCGCCAAACAGAGCGCGATGAATTGCCTTGGAATCAAGGCGGCGCCGATGAATTTTCTGATCGAATAATGCCATTACAGTCCGTTCGAAATACGCGATAAGAGTGAGGTATCGCTGCGCGTTTTTTAATCACTGAACTGTGCGAGTTTGTCGTAAAACATACTCAAGACAGTCGCCCGCAATAGGCTGATAAGAAACTCGGTCTTTTTAATGTCGACGGCGGCAACGGTTTCGCAATGTTGACGGTACGTGTTTACGCCAGAATAGCTTACGAGCAGCTTCGACTCGGAAGCTTTCAACCATTGCGTGCAGCGAGCGCGGAATTTTCCCGCGCTGCGCATGTATCTTTCCCAAGTTCAGAAGCTGATCTGAGATCAGAAACAAATCGGCGAAAACCATCCCGGCGATCCCTCTCGTCCTGCATCCGCAACAGCGACGAGGGATGCACGGTGATAAAACCGCATTGGCCATCAAATTCCGTCGGTCCCCGATTGGCGCCGACCGGCAGTGCTTTGCCCTTCAACGCCAGTATGGCAGTCGCCCCCAGCGCCACCACAACCTGCGGGCGCACCAGATCGAGCTCCTTTTTGAGCCACCAGCGATAATGCTTTACTTCACCCACATTCGGTTTCGCGTGAAGCCGACGCTTGCCGCGCTGTTCAAATTTGAAGTGTTTGACCGCATTGGTGACGTAGACCTTCTTGCGCTCGATGCCTGCTTCCTGCAGCGCGCGGTCAAGCAGCTTTCCCGCCGGCCCCACAAAAGGACGACCTTCGATGTCTTCCATATCGCCAGGCTGTTCGCCCACCAGCATCAAACAGGGTTGCAATGGCCCCTCTCCAAGGACCGCGCGCGTCCCACCCTGCACCATAGGTGCCGCCCGCATGATCAGGCGGTTAAGCGCCGCCAGCGAATGCGGAGCCTGATCTTGCATCTGCTCGACGGCTTTCTGAGGATCGCGTTTGCGCGGCACCTGTGCTTCCCGTTCCATCATCTCCCTAACGCGTGAGGGGGCCCGGCGGATCAATTCAGCGATGGATTGCGCTTCCGGAAGGTTTCGCCAGTATTTTTTTGCCATATGGCTTCGCATCAAATCCGGATTAAGCCGGGCGGGATTGAACGTGCTTTCATAATAACGTCGCCAGCCATCCTCGAACGCATCGCCTGCGGGCACATCCTCTGCGCGCGCTGGCGGGCCGATTGTCAATCGCGCCCGATCCCAATGCAGAGAGCCTTTGGGCGTCAAGATCGCCCAATCGAGGCTGGTAAAGCGTTCCACAAAAAAAATCGCACTCGCTTCCACAATGAAATGTTCCGGCTCGAACCAGCTCACGAAGCGTTCATCGCCGTCCTGTTCCACTTTCCGAAACCGGACAAAGGCATGCATCTTATGAAGATCGCGCCTGACGCTCTTTTCCATGCGCTCCAGGCGGTGAATCAGAGGATCGCTATGGATCTCGCATAGCCGCGCTTCTCCCTGCGTGAGGCGCCAAATCAGTTCGTAGAGCAGCGCGAAACGTTCCGGATCCGAGTGGCAGATAATATGCGCAACCATGCCGGAGGCCGCACGCGGCAAAGACAAGGTCGGCGCATTGTTCAGCGGCAGATCGGCGAAAAGTCCTGGCATATCGCTCCAGGAGACAGTGCGAGGTTCGATCTTCCGAGCCACCAGCCACCGGGCGGCTGACCGAAAACCATCAAGGTCGGCGCCCGGCTTCAAAGAAACCGCAATACTCATGTGAACAGGTCAGGCTGCTTAGGCGCCACATGCCGCCGCAGATCGGCGCGATCCGTCAACCGCGTCGGCCTGTGATCGTCCGTGACGAGAAATGGCTTTGCTCGCTTTAAGCCCGGCGTCAGTCTGGCCAGATCCGCCATCCGCAGTCGTACATGCCTGCGGGCATCGATCATTTTGTCTACGGCGCGTACGCCCAACCCCGGAACCCGCAACAACATCTCGCGTGGGGCGCAATTCACATCGACGGGAAAAACGGCGCGATGCTTAAGCGCCCAAGCCAATTTGGGATCGATAGCGAGATCAAGCATCCCCGCCTCTCCGCCGGCCGCGATTTCCTCCACGCCAAATCCATAATATCGCAGCAGCCAATCAGCTTGATAAAGCCGATTTTCCCGCATCAGCGGCGGCGCCTTAACCGGCAAAGCGCTGGAGGATTCCGGAATGGGGCTAAAAGCCGAGTAATAAACGCGGCGCATTCTGTACCGACCATACAATTGCGCGCTGGCAGCCAGAGCCGACGCATCCGTGCCTTCGTCCGCACCGATGATCATTTGCGTGCTCTGGCCGGATGGCGCAAAGCGACGCTTTTCGTGCTTGGCTTCGATAATGCGTTCCGACATCTGCCCCATCGCCATTTGTATGGTGCCCGCATTTTTTTCTGGCGCCAGCCGCGCCAAGCTTTTTGCTTCCGGCAATTCCAGATTGATCGAGAGGCGGTCAGCGAACAGGCCAGCTTGTTCGATGAGCCAGGGATTGGCTTCGGGAATGGTTTTCAGATGGATATATCCGGCAAACCCATGAGACTGGCGCAAGATGCGTGCAACACGCATCAATTCTTCCATTGTGTGATCCGGCGTTTTGATGATGCCCGACGACAGAAATAGACCTTCGATGTAGTTGCGCTTGTAGAATTCCAGCGTCAGCGTGACGACCTCTTCCACCGAAAAACGTGCCCGTGCGACATTGGAAGAGCGTCTGTTGATGCAATAAGCGCAATCGAACAGGCAGTAATTCGTCAGCAGGATTTTCAGCAGCGATATGCAGCGCCCATCCGGCGTATAGGCGTGGCAAATTCCCGCTCCGGTCGTGGAGCCCAGTCCTTTTGCGCCGCCAGACCGGCGTGGTGCGCCGGAGGAAGCACAGGAGGCATCGTATTTCGCGGCATCCGCCAAAATCTCCAGCTTTTTCTTCATCTTTTCGTCCATTTGTTCACTATATGTTCTATCGTCAAAATCACAATAGGAACTCTTGTTTCCGGCGGAATCGCGCGCAAAATTAAGGCCAGGGATGTTCATGGCAGCACATATTCTCGACCGTCCGGTTTGGAACGCATTGACGACGCGGCAAGCAAGCCTCGCATTGGGCCGCAGCGATACCGCGCTTCGCTATCCGCTCGATATTGAACCTTTTGGCGGCACACCGGACAACACGCCGGAACAGCTGATGGCGCTGGGCGCACTCACGCCCATAGATGCCGGTGTCGCGCTGGTGGAGCTCTACAAAATTTCGCCGCCGCCGGGCCTGATCGCCATGATCGAGGAACCGGTCCATCAAATGACCGCGAAACGAATTGCACCGCCCGAAAGCGACAACGGTGTTATCGAATTGAATGACGCCGATGCCGCCGAGATGCGGGCGCTGGCGGAGCTGACCCAGCCGGGGCCGTTTCACGCCCGCACACATGAATTGGGCGGGTTTGTGGGCATACGCGAAAATGGGCGCCTCATCGCGATGACGGGCGAGCGAATGCGTGTGCCCGGCTTCACCGAAATCAGCGCGGTCTGCACCCACCCCGATGCGCGCGGACGCGGCCTCGCGGCGAAGCTGATGCAGATCGTGGCGCATCGGATCGTGGCGCGCGGCGAAGAATTATTCCTGCACGTTTACCCGCACAACACAGGCGCAATCGCGGTTTACGAAAGACTGGGCTTCGTTCACCGCACTACCGTCCATCTGACGGTCCTGCGCCATCGCCAGCCGGACGAAAGCTAGAGCGCGGCAATCAGGGCCTGCGCCGCCGCAGGATTGCGTGCCTTGGTGCCGGAAATCACAAACAGGAAAACATCGCGCGGCTTTGCAGAGGATGCTTTGGTGACAAGTGGCAGATCCTTGGGCGCGCCGCCCTTTGCCCATTCCTGGGCGCGTCCCGCCCATTGTCCAAGCGCGGCTTTGGAATAACCCAGTTTTTCCTTTTCACTGGTTCCCATGATGCGGACATAGACGAAATCCGCTGTCACATCCGCGATCAGAGGAAACTCGCTATCGCCGGAGGTGATGATCGCGACTTTATGCTTACGGCACAGCGCCACGAATTCCGCGCAGGCAAAACTGGGGTGGCGCACTTCGACCGCATGGCGCAGCGCGATGCCGTCCTGGCTTTCCGGCAGCAGCGCTAGGAACGCGCCAAAATCCTCGGGATCGAATTTCTTGGTCGCCATGAATTGCCAGTTGATGGCCCCCAGCTTCTTGTTCAGCCGGGTGATTCCGCTCTCGACGAACTTTCCGATGGATTCACCCGCTTCCGCCAGCACACGGCGATTGGTGGCGAAGCGCGGTCCTTTCAGGGTGAACATGAAATCGTCCGGCGTCTCGTCATGCCAGCGCGCAAAGCTTTCCGGCTTTTGCGATCCATAATAGGTGCCGTTGACTTCAATGGCGGTGAGATGGCGGCTGGCATATTCCAGCTCGCGCTTCTGGCTGAGGCCTTTGGGATAGAAATTGTCCCGCCATTCCTCGAACACCCAGCCGCCGACACCGATGTAAATCGTCATTTTCCGTCCCGACTTATTGTCCGCGCATCCGCATGGCAGACCGGCGGAGAAAAGAGTGGTTTTCCCGCGCCGTCCCGGCAAGCTATGCGTCCTGATCCTGGAGGGACCATGACGGATTTCAGCTTCGAGGTGAACAGACCCGGCCTGCTGCATGCGCTGGACCTTCTGGAACAGGACGCCCTGCCCCAGGCTTGCGCGCTTCCCGCACGCCTCCAGGAAACCGGCATGGGCGAGCGTGCCGCCCTGGATCTTTTGGCGCCCCTCGTTTTCGATGGCGCAGCGCGGCTCGACCAACCGTATGCTTTCGCCCATATGGATCCACCCACGCCCTGGGTGAGCTGGGCCGCCACGTTGTGGAACGCCCGGCTGAACCAGAATCTTCTGCATTCCGCCAGCGCGCCCTTTGCGCGCGCCGCCGAACGTCAGGCTATCGCGTGGCTTGCGCCCTATTTCGGCATGGAGGGCGGCCACATGACACCGGGCTCCACCCTCGCCAATCTCACCGCTTTATGGGCAGCACGGCAGCGCACGGGCGCACGACGGATCATCGCTTCGGAAGCCGCGCATATCAGCATTCCCAAAGCCGCCAACATTCTGGGACTGACGCTCGAAAACATTCCCGCCGATGCCGTCCAGCGTCTCGATGCTTCGAAACTGACGGGCGATCTGTCGGATGCGATCCTGGTCCTGACTGCCGGCACCACCAGCGCGGGCGCGATCGATCCGCTCGCGCTTTGCGGCCGCGCGGCCTGGACTCATGTCGATGCCGCCTGGGCGGGCCCACTGGTTTGTTCCGAAGCCCACAAAGCAAGACTTCAAGGTCTTGCGAGCGCGGATTCCGTCGCGGTGTCGGCGCACAAATGGTTTTTCCAACCCAAGGAATCCGCCCTGGTTTTTTTCCGCGACGAGAAAACATCGCATGATGCCATCAGTTTTGGCGGCGCCTATCTGGCCGCGCCCAATATCGGCGTGCTGGGCTCGCATGGCGCGGTCGCGGTCCCCCTGCTTGCGACTTTGCTGGCATGGGGCCGTGAAGGTCTTGCGGAACGGATCGACCGCTGCATGGAAAATGCA
The DNA here is from genome assembly GCA_036499345.1 of Rhizomicrobium sp. Classification (GTDB taxonomy): domain Bacteria; phylum Pseudomonadota; class Alphaproteobacteria; order Micropepsales; family Micropepsaceae; genus Rhizomicrobium. Next base: position 2,898 of record DASYDX010000073.1, on the reverse strand, counting down.
GCCCTGCTCGCGCGTGCCATCGCGGCCGATCCGAAATGGCGGTTGTTCGCGGAACCGGAAACCGGTGTTGTGCTGTTCCGCCCCGCCGATGGCGCGTGCGAAGCCGCGTTGGGGCGGCTTCCTCCAGGCCTCGCCTCCACGACCAAGATCGCAGGCGAAACCTGGCTGCGTTGTGTTGCCGCCAATCCGAACGTCGCAATCGACCGCGTATTGGAGGCGGTGGCGGGCGCCGTCTAGCGGCCCGCCACGTCCACCGGCTTGGGTTCATCGGGGCTGAGCCAACGATAAACGAAACCCGCCAAGGCACCGCCCACGAGCGGTGCCACCCAGAACAACCACAATTGATCCAGCGCCCAGCCGCCCGCGAACAAAGCGGGCGCGGTGGAGCGCGCTGGGTTGACCGATGTGTTGGTCACCGGGATCGAGATCAAATGGATCAAAGTCAGGCACAGACCGATGGAGATAGGGGCGAATCCGGCAGGTGCGCGGCCATGGGTCGATCCCAGAATGACGAACAGGAATGCGAAGGTCATCGCGATTTCGCAGACCAGCGCGGGGACCATGCCGTAACCGCCCGGCGAGTGCTCGCCATAACCATTGCTGGCGAACCCGGCATGGACATCGAAGGCGGTCTTGCCGCTGGCGATCAGATAAAGAATTGCCGCGCCGGCGATACCGCCCGCGACCTGTGCAATGATGTAACCCGGCAAGTCGCGCGCCGGAAAACGTCCACCCGCCCACAGTCCGACCGAGACGGCGGGATTGAGATGGCAGCCCGAAACATGGCCGATGGCGAAAGCCATGGTCAGCACCGTCAGGCCGAACGCGAACGCGACACCGACAAAACCGATACCCAGTTGCGGGAAAGCGGCGGCAAGTACAGCCGACCCGCATCCACCCAACACAAGCCACGCTGTGCCGATAAACTCGGCCGTCAGTTTGCGCATCATGCGTAGTCCCCTCGCGGTTACACGCGGGGAGTGTATGCGCGGATTCGTACAGAAATCTAGCGTCCGAACAGCTTTTCGAATTCTTCAGGCCGGAAACCGGCCAGAATTCCACCTTCTGCTTCCAGCACCGGCCGCTTGATCATCGACGGCTGGGCCATCATCAGCGCGATGGCCTTCTTTTCCGTGAGGTCCTGTTTGTCGGCGTCCGGCAATTTGCGGAAGGTGGTGCCGGCGCGGTTCAGCACGCGCTCCCACCCCAGTTTCGCCACCCAGCGCTCGAGGCGGGTCTGGTCGATGCCCAGGCTTTTATAATCGTGAAAATCGTATGCAATCTGGCGCGCATCCAGCCAGGCGCGCGCCTTCTTCATCGTGTCGCAGCTTTTGATTCCATAAACGACAGTCATCGCGGTATCCGTTCAATGCCCGTCTTCGTTATCGGCGCGGCGCAGTTCGATCAAGGCGGCAAGCGTCCTGCGGGTGTGAGCGACAGGCTCGGCGCCGACGCGCGCCAGCAATTCCGTATCAATGCGTTCGCGCGCGCGCGCCTGGATGTCGGCGGCCATCCGGCCCCGTTTGGTCAGAGTGATAGTAAGTTTGCGGCGGTCTTCGTCATTTACCGCCCGCTCCAGATAGCCGCGCAACACCAGCGTATCGACCAACTGGCCAATAGCCTGTTTGGAAACCCGCAGCTCCTGCGCCAGCCGCCCCAACGGAACCCCGCCAGCGCCCTGCGCCAATCCGCCCAATATATAGAGTCCATTGTTGGGGACGTCGTCGCAGCCCGCTTCGGCCAAGGCGGCATGCATGGCCTCTCCGTACGTCGTACGCGCATGGCGCAACAGCGCGGGCATCGCGATATCGGAAAACCAAGGCTTTTCGGCTGTCATGAGACGCCTCCATCTGTCGGGCCCCATGATATAAAAACAAAGTTGATAGTCAATATAATTGACTATCAACTTTATGTAGCGATACGGCCCGGCGCTAGGGACGCCGGGCCGGACCTCCGCTAACTGCCCAGATCGATAACTGCACGCCGATTCTGGGGTTCGCGCACATGCGGGCCGGTCGGCACCAGCGGTTGGGAGAAGCTCTTCCCGGCAGTGGTGATCTGATCCATCGCCATGCCCAGCCGGATCATTTCCTCCTTCACGGCCATGGCGCGGTGTTCAGAAAGCTTCTGATTGTACGGGAAGCTGCCCATCGTGTCGGTGTGCCCGGTGACCATGATGCGGACGAAATTATTCTGTTTCGCCGTGCGCACCGCATCGCCGACCGTGACGCGCGCCGCTTCGTTGAGCTCCGATTTGTCAAAATCGAAGAACACCACATATGTGCGCACCGGCGGAGGTGGCGGCGGGGGCGGCGGCGGCGGGGGTGGAGGAGGCGGCGGCGGGGGTGGGGCTGGTGGAGCCGCCGCCGCCTCTTCCGTTGCGAAGGGATACCAGCGCACGCCAACCATGACGGTCTGGTCTTCGCCATTCGCAAAGCGTACCGGCGCGAATTGCGAGACAGCCCGCGTCGTGCCGGTGTTCATGTAGTGATATTCGAGGCTGATCTCGAAATCGTGGAACAGCGCATAGGAAATTCCGGCGATGCCCTGCCAGGCAAAATCCGTTCCGCTGCCGCCCAGATATAAAAGGTCATTGGAATTGCGGACATTATGGGAAACCCGCGCCGCACCCAGCCCGAACCCGCCTGTCAGCATCAGCCTGTCGGTCAGGTGGTAATCATAGGCGACATTGCCCATGAGCGCGGCCATCGTGGTGCCGCCGCTGAAGCCGGAAATTTTGGCATCATTCGTAACCCAGTTGGGTTCGAGTTCTGCGCGCCAGCCTTCCCATTTGTAGCCCAGCGAGCCTGAGAAGCGCGCATTGCTTTCATAGGGAACACTGACATCGGGAACATTGAGGAAGTCCGCTTTGCCGGACATGGAACTCCAGCCCACGCC
>DASYDX010000072.1:0-8566 GCA_036499345.1 Rhizomicrobium sp. | reverse complement strand
CGCGCATTGTCATGCGCCGTGCCGATAGCCGTGCGGGCTTCCGTTCCCTTCTGAAGCGAATGCTGAAGCAATACCACCATCCCAGCCGGATTCTTCCGGCCTGCCGAGGCTGGAAGTATCGGCGGCGCGGCTTAAAATTTGGGTAACCCCTGGGGCGCGGCGGAGCGGCGCAAGCCTTGCCTTGTGAGCGGGTATGAGGCCCGTCGGCGACAGCATTTCCAGCGCAGACAGCACCGCGTCCCATGGCGCGTTGCGGCGCCGGATGTTGGAAAAAATCAAGCCCGCCAGTGGGTTGGAGAATAGCCCCCACGATTTCACCCAGCCGGATGGCTCCGGGTTCCGCAAATCCGGCAGCCGCCCCGGGTCCCGATCCGGGACGGACCACGCCGTGCCGTTCCGGCACACGCTCGAAGCACCCCGGCTGGATGCCGCTTTTGTCGCGCAGCTTCTGGGTCAATTGATGCCGGACCGCGAACGGCCCGCGCGCGACGCGCTCGACGCCTATCGCGAGACGCCCGCGTTTTCGCCGGTGCTCAACAAGCGGATCTGACGATCGGCCAAAGAAAAAGCCGCGCGGATTTCTCCGCGCGGCATTTTGAACGTTTCGCGCCGATTAAGCGGCGACGAGATTGCGCAGAACGTAGGGCAAAATCCCGCCGTTCTTGAAATACGCAACTTCGTCCGCCGTCAGGATCATCAGCACCAGCGGCAGCTTGTCGGTCGAACCATCGGGACGATGGATCGTCGCTTCCACTTTCATACGGGGCTTGATGTCGCCCGACAGGCCAGGAATGTCGATCACTTCGCGACCGGTCAGATTGTAATCCTTGCGCGTCTTGCCCGCTTCGAAGCAGAACGGCGCCACGCCCATACCGATCAGGTTGGAGCGGTGAATACGCTCGAAGCTTTCGGTGATGACAGCGCGCACGCCAAGAAGCTTGGGACCCTTCGCCGCCCAGTCGCGCGACGAACCGGTGCCATATTCCTTGCCGCCGATCACGATCGTATCCAGGCCGTCCTTCTTATAGGCCTGGGCCGCATCGAAGATGGACATCTGCTGGCCATCGCCTTTGACGTCGGAATAATAGATCGTGTTGCCGCCTTCCTTGCCGCCCATCATCTCATTGCGGATGCGGATATTGGCGAAGGTGCCACGCTCCATGACTTCATCATTGCCGCGGCGCGAGCCGTAGGAATTGAAGTCTTTTTGGCTGACCTGGCGTTCCTGCAGATAAACACCGGCAGGCGCAGTGGCCTTGATGTTGCCGGCAGGCGAAATGTGATCGGTGGTGATGCTGTCGCCGAACAAGGCCAGCACGCGGGCGCCGGAGATTTCCTTCACCGGAACCGGCTCGATCTTCATGCCGTCGAAATAGGGCGGGTTCTTCACATAAGTCGAGCCCATTTCCCACTGATAGGTCTGGCCCTTGACCAGCTTGACCTTTTTCCAATTGGCGTCGCCCGCAAAGACATTGCCGTAACGCGCCTTAAAGCTGGACGCCTTCACCGCCTTGCGGATGGTGGCGGCGATCTCCTTGGGCGAAGGCCAGATGTCCTTCAGATAAACCGGCTGGTTCTTCTTGTCGTAACCCACCGGCTCCTTGGTGAGGTCGATATTGACCGAACCGGCCAACGCATAAGCGACCACCAGCATCGGCGACGCCAGATAGTTGGCGCGCACCAGCGGATGTACCCGGCCTTCGAAATTGCGATTGCCGGAAATTACGGCGGCGGAGACCAGATCGGCTTCGCCGATGGCCTTGGTGACATTGTCCGGCAAGGGGCCGGAGTTGCCGATGCAGGTCGTGCAACCATAACCCGCGAGCGTGAAGCCCAGTTTGTCCAACGATTTGTCCAGGCCCGCTTTCTTCAGATAGTCGGTGACCACCTGCGATCCCGGCGCCAGCGAGGTCTTCACCCAGGGCCGCACTTTCAGGCCGCGCGCGACGGCCTTCTGCGCCACCAGACCCGCGCCGATCATCACATTCGGGTTGGAGGTGTTGGTGCAGGAGGTGATCGCCGCGATCACCACATCGCCATGGCCGATGGTGGCGTCCGTGCCATCCAGCTTGGCGCGCTTGGTGGCGGCATCTTCCTTTTTATAGGTGTTGAGCAAATGGCCCGCGAAGCTCGAGGCCACATCCGTCAATGGCACGCGATCCTGCGGCCGCATCGGGCCCGCCATCGAGGGCTCAACCGTGTTCATGTCGAGCGACAGCGTATCGGTGAAGACCGGATCGGCGCTCTTCTTGGTGCGGAAGAGGCCCTGCGCCTTGGCATACTTCTCCACCAGCGCAACGCGCGCGTTGGGACGCGCGGTGTTCTTGAGGAAGCGAAGGGTTTCGCCATCGACCGGGAAGAAGCCGCAGGTCGCGCCATATTCCGGCGCCATGTTGGCGATGGTGGCACGATCTTCGAGCGTCATCTCGTCCAGGCCCGGGCCGTAGAATTCGACAAAACGGCCGACCACGCCCTTCTTGCGCAGCATCTGCGTGACCGTCAGCACCAGATCGGTGGCGGTGACGCCTTCGCGCAGCTTGCCGGTGAGTTCGAAGCCCACAATTTCGGGGATCAGCATGGAGATGGGCTGGCCCAGCATGGCAGCTTCCGCCTCGATGCCGCCCACACCCCAGCCCAGCACGGCCAGACCGTTGATCATGGTGGTGTGGCTGTCGGTGCCCACCACGGTGTCGGGGAACGCCATCTCGATGGCCTTCTTTCCGGCCTTGGCTTTGCGGGTCCAGACCGTCTGGGCGAGATATTCCAGGTTGACCTGATGGCAGATGCCGGTGCCCGGCGGCACGACGCGGAAATTCGCGAAAGCCTGCTGGCCCCAACGCAGGAAGGAGTAACGCTCCTTGTTGCGCTCATATTCGATGGCGACGTTCTTCTTGAAGGAATCCTTGGCACCGAAATTGTCGATCATCACACTGTGGTCGATCACCAGATCGACTTCCGCCAGCGGATTGATCTTCTCGGGATTGCCGCCCAGCGTCTTCATGGCGTCGCGCATCGCGGCCAGATCGACCACGGCGGGCACACCCGTCAGGTCCTGCATCAGAACACGCGCGGGGCGGAACGCGATCTCGCGATCCGAGGTTTTGGTCTTCAGCCAGCCGGTGACGGCTTTGATGTCGTCCTTGGTGACGGTGTGGCCGTCTTCATGACGCAACAGATTCTCCAGCAGCACCTTCATCGAGAAAGGCAGTTTCGAGACCCCTTTGAGGCCATTTTTTTCCGCCTGCGGCAGGCTGAAATAGGTATAGGTCTTGCTGCCCACTTTCAGGGTGCGGCGGCATTTGAAACTGTCGGGATGGTCGGTCACGGGAGGCGCCTTTTCGGTTGTTTCGGCTGCGCCGGATTTAGTCAAAATCCTATCCAAAAGATAGCGCTTTTGGCGGGATCATGGCCCTGGGAGGCTTAAAATCGCCCTATTCCGCAGCCACGGTGCGGACAGGGGTGCATGCGGGACGGTCGCGCATGCAGGGCAAAAAGAACAAGAGAGATGAGCGCGCGCGCGATTTCGATTCTGCTTGGCCTGGCGCTTTTGGGCGGAAGCGGAGCAATGGCGCAGGAGCCCGCCGATCCCATGGCGGCCCGGCTTTCCGCCGAACGGGTCGGCGATGTGGCCGCTGGCGATTACAGCGCCGCAAACGATGTCGACTTCACCATTTTGTCCTATGGCGACAAATATCTGCTGCGTTTCGATAACAGTCCGGAGCATTTCGTTCTCACCAGCGACCGGGTTGCGCTGGGCGGGCGCGAACTGAAATACGATACCGGCACCTTGGCGCTGAAGATTTCGGTCTGGGGCGGCGTCACGCTTTACACCCAGGACGCGCCGGGCGGACTGCCCGCGACGCGAACCGGCAATCCCACCCCCCTGCCCCGCTTCACCGTCACCGCGGCCAATCTCACCAGCGCATTGGCGGACGAAGAAAGCCATCTGGTCTATGTTCAGAAGCTGAAGCTGCGGTTCCAGGTGGATGCGGCGATCCTGAAAGAAAGTGACGAAGCGCGCGCCTGTGCCTTCGACGCACTGGTCAACAGCGCGATGGGCATGGAACAGGTTGTCGCCAATCCGGCGGGACGCGCCGCCTTCACCCGCCGCTTCGACGCCGTGCGCATCGTGGAAGGCGACAAGCCCACCATCGCTATTTCCGGCCGCACCTTGCTGGTCAGCTTCGTGCCCTCAGCGGGCGCGGCGGGACGGGCCTCGTCACGCGCCATCGCCCGGGCGCTGGAGAAGATGTTGGCCGTGCCGGGTTAGGGCGCTTCTGTCATGGAACCGCCAAACCGAATCAGGTATCGCTGCCGTTAAGACCTTGTTAACCGGTCCAGCCGAGCCTGTGGCAGGCTTTTAGCGCTTGTGGGGAAGCGTGGTACCGATCACCGACATCCAGGAAAGCGCGGTTCCGTCACCTGCGGAGCCGCTTGCGGCATTGCCCGCCGCCATGCTGGAGCAGCTTGCGCGCCTGCACCGCGAGACCAGCCAGGTCAGCCGCACCACCAAATTTCTGGGCAGCGCGGTGCATGCCGCCTCGGCCTTCATGCTGATGGGCGGCTGCGTACTGCTTTGGAGCGGCGGCCAGACCATCGGACAGAATTTTCTTTGGGCCGTGCTGGTTCTGATCGGTGTGGCTGCACTGCTGTATTCTTTCATCCGCACCCATGCCGCCGCCTTCGACCGCATGCCGGCCAGTATGGCCGCCCGGAATTTGCGGGGCATGGTCTTGTATCTGGGGCTCGCTTGGGGGGCCGGTGCCTTTCTGGTTCTACCCGGCAATGCCGCGCCCGTGACCGCGATCCTCTTTGCCGTCCTGCCCGCACTCGTTTTGAGTGGGCTGTTGCACGACTTCACTGGCCTGGCAGCGTTCCAGATCCCTGCCAGTGTGCTGACCGCCGCAGCCCTCTTCGCCAGGCCCTGGCAGGACCCCGGCCTCGCAATGGCCGCGATTTTCACTCTTCAGTCAGTCTTGTTTGCGATGGTTGCCTTGCGCCACCGCATTTCTCTTCCCGCGGGACTGGCATTGCGCTGAATTCATGCGGCATTCCCGATGTCGCGGAAACATAATTAGAGTGAGCTAGCCTTTTCCCGCACGCGAGAGGTCTCATGGCCGTCAATTCGCTTTCCATCGAAGACGACAAAGCTCAGATCCTGTTAAGCCAAGCGCGCGCATCGCTCGCGAATGAAGACGAGCGGCGCTTCTTCGATGCACTTTACGGCGCCGCCGCCAGCGAAGACATCACGCGCAGCGGCGCAGAAGGCCTTGCGGGTCTGGCGCACACCGCCTGGAGCGAAGCCCAGCAGCACAAGCACGGCGAAATCCGGATCGCGTTTCTGGAAAGCAGCAATAGCGAAGGCCCCGAGAATATCGTCGTCGCGGTCAATGACGACCGGCCTTTCCTGTTCGATTCCGCCCTGGCCGCCGCGATCGGCGCAGGCGCGCGCATCCGCGCCGCCTTCCATCCCATTCTCGATATCGGCGGCAAGCCCACCAGCGTGATCGTGCTGGCACTGGATGCCTTGCCGGGCGCCGCTGCAGAGACGGCGCTGCGCGACAGCCTGACTGCAAGCTTCACCCAAGGCCGTGATGCGGTGCGCGACTGGAAAGCCATGCTGGCCCGGCTGAAAGACGCGCGTGCCGGATTGGCGGCGCATTCGCCTGCCAATGCCGATGTCGCGGAAGATCTCGCCTTTCTGGACTGGCTTGGCGACAATCATTTCACGTTTTTGGGCGCGCGCGATTATGCGCTGGCCGCGGACGGCAATCATGGCCGGCTCGATCCGGTGCCGGAAAGCGGGCTTGGCGCGCTGTCGGATGAAGAGGCCCGCGTGATCCGCCAAAGCGCGGAACGCCCGGCCCTGACCCGCGATGTGCGCGCCTATCTCGACCAATCCGAGCCCCTGATCGTCACCAAATCGAACGCGCGCAGTCTGGTGCACCGGCGCGCCCATATGGATTATGTCGGGGTCAAAACCTTCGACGCGGAAGGCCGCTTCAATGGCGAGCGCCGCTTTGTCGGACTTTTCACCTCCAGCGCCTATAATCTTTCGCCGCGCGAAATTCCGCTCCTGCGCAAGAAATGCGCCGCCGTGATGGCGCGCGCGGGCTTTGCCCCCGCCAGTCATGACGGCAAGGCACTGGCGCATATTCTGGATACCTTCCCGCGCGACGAGCTGTTCCAGGTTTCCGAAGACGAATTGTTCGACACGGTGATGGGTATTTTGCGGCTGGGCGGCCGCCCCAAGATCAAGCTGTTCCTGCGTTTCGACCGCTTCGACCGTTTCGTTTCGGCGTTGCTGTTCGCGCCGCGCGATCACGTCACCAGCGAGCTTCGGGAAAAAATCCATTTCATCCTGGCGCGCGCGCTGGATGGGCGCATGTCCGCCTCCATTCCCGCCATCGACGAAAGCGCGCTGGTGCGCGTGCATTACATTATCGGGCGCAATCCCGGCCCCAGGCCCCAAGTGGATGTCCGGGCGCTGGAACGCCAGATCGCCGATGCGATCCGCACCTGGGACGATGCTTTCCTGGACGCCATGATCGCACTGCATGGCCGGGGCGATGGCTTGCGCCGCGCGGGCGCACGCGGGGCACATTTCACCCCCGGTTACCGCAGCGCCTTCACGGCGCAGACCGCCGCCGCCGATCTGCAAATTCTGGAAGATCTGGCCACGCGCCAGGATGGCATGAAGGTGGAGGCGCGCGCCTATCGCAAGGATGACGATGCGCACAGCGCGCTGCGTTTGAAGCTTTATGTGCTGGGCGATGTCCTGCCCCTGTCGGCCTCGCTGCCTATCTTCGAAAATCTCGGCCTGAAAGTGATCGCCGAAGATGCCTTTCCCGTCGCCTTCAAGCGCGACGATGGCTGGAGCGAGGAAGGCGCCATTCTGGATTTCCAGATGGAGCGCGCCGATGGCGAAGCCGCCGGACTGAATGAGATCGCCGAACCGTTGCGCGAAGTCTTCCAGGCCGTCGCCGCGGGCACGGCGGAAAGCGATGGCTTCAACCGGCTGGTGATCGGGGCCGGATTGGATTGGCGCGATGTCGCGATCCTGCGGCTGGTGGCGAAGTTCCTGCGTCAGGCCGCATTTTCTTTCAGCCAGGACTATATGGAGCAGGCGCTTGCCCGCAATCCGCAGATCGCGGCGCTGCTGGTCCAGCTTTTCCACGCCCGGCTTGATCCCAAATCCCGCTCCGATGCCGAGGCAGACCGCATTCAGGCCGCCATCGAAGCCGCGTTGGCCGATGTGCCCGGCCTGGACGATGACCGCATCATCCGGCGCTTCCGCAATGTGATCGCCAGCATTCTCCGCACCAATCGCTATCAGGCCGCGCCCGGCGCCATCGCCGTGAAGCTGGATTCCGCCAAGCTGGACGAACTGCCCGCCCCCCGGCCCTGGCGCGAAATCTTTATCTATTCGCCGCAGATCGAAGGCGTGCATCTGCGCTTCGGCAAAGTGGCGCGCGGTGGCTTGCGCTGGTCGGACCGGCGCGAGGATTTCCGCACCGAAATTCTGGGCCTGGTGAAGGCGCAGCAGGTCAAGAATGCCGTGATCGTGCCGGTCGGCGCCAAGGGCGGTTTTTATCCCAAGACTATGCCCGCCAATCCCACGCGCGACCAGTTCATGAGCACGGGCATCGCTGCGTATAAAGTCTTCATCAACGCGCTGCTCGACGTCACCGACAATCTCAAACCGGATGGCGCGGTCGTGCCGCCGCCCGATGTCGTGCGTCTGGATGGCGACGATCCTTATTTGGTGGTGGCTGCCGACAAGGGCACCGCGACGTTCTCCGACATCGCCAACGGCATTGCCGAGGAGCGCGGTTTCTGGCTGGGCGACGCTTTCGCCTCCGGCGGCAGCCATGGTTATGACCATAAGAAAATGGGCATTACCGCGCGCGGCGCCTGGGAAGCGGTCAAACGCCATTTCCGCGAGATGGGCCGCGACATCCAGAAAGAGGATTTCACCGTCATCGGCGTGGGCGATATGTCGGGCGATGTGTTCGGCAACGGCATGCTGTTGTCGGAGCATATCCGCCTGGTGGCGGCTTTCGATCACCGCCACATCTTCCTCGACCCGCAAGCCGAAACCGCGAAGGCTTTTGCCGAGCGTAAGCGCCTGTTCGATCTGCCACGCTCCAGCTGGGACGATTACAACAGGGACTTGCTGAGCAAGGGCGGCGGCATCTTCGCCCGCTCGTTGAAAGAGATCGCGCTGACACCGGAAGTTCAGGCACTGATCGGCACCAATGACGCGAAACTTTCGCCCCAGGCGCTGATCAAGGCGCTGCTGAAGGCGAAAATCGATCTGTTGTGGTTCGGCGGCATCGGCACGTACATAAAATCGTCTGGCCAATCCAATCTCGAGGCGGGCGACCGCGCCAACGATGCCCTGCGCGTCAATGGCAACGAAGTCGGCGCCAAAGTGGTGGGCGAAGGCGCCAATCTGGGCGTCACCCAGCCCGGCCGTGTCGAATATGCGCGCGCGGGTGGACGGATCGACACCGATGCGGTGGACAATTCCGCCGGCGTCGACACCTCCGACCATGAAGTGAAT
>DASYDX010000071.1:0-3012 GCA_036499345.1 Rhizomicrobium sp. | reverse complement strand
TGGCGCCTGCCGGAAGCGCGCATCGCGGGCAAAGGCAAGGCGATGGTCAATCTTCTGCCCCTGTCGGAAGGCGAGCGCATCACGGCCATTCTGGCGTTGCCGGAGAATGAAGCGGAATGGGAAGCGCTGAACGTCGTCTTCGCCACCAAATCGGGCGATGTGCGGCGCAATGCGCTGTCCGATTTCGTGCAGGTCAACAAGTCCGGCAAGATCGCCATGAAGCTGGAGGCCGGTGACGGCATTATCGGTGTGGCCACCTGCACCGAGCAGGAGGATTTCCTGCTTACTACCCGGGCGGGTAAATGCATCCGCTTCCCGGTTTCGGATGTGCGCGTCTTCAAGGGGCGCGACTCCACCGGCGTCCGCGGCATCAAGCTCGGCACTGATGACGCGGTGGTGAGCCTGTCCTTGCTCTATCACGCCGATGCCAGCAGCCCCGAAGCGCGGGCCTATCTGAAACAAGCCAATGCCGCCCGCCGCGCCGCCGGCGATGAGGAAGTCCTGGTCGAGGAGGCGCCCGATGCCGAGGAAGGCGTCGAGGAAGCAACCTTGTCTGCCGAGCGCTATGCCCAGTTGGGCGCGCGAGAGCAGTTCGTGCTCACTATGTCCGCGAACGGCTATGGCAAGCGCAGCAGCTCCTACGAATACCGGGTCACCGGTCGCGGCGGCTCCGGCATCGTCGCCATTGGCATGGGCAAGAAAAATGCGGCGGTGATTGGTGCCTTCCCGGTTGAAGATAGCGACGATCTGATGCTGATTTCCGACCAAGGCCAGACCATCCGCGTAGCGGTAAGCGGTATTTCCATCCAGGGACGCGCGGCGCAGGGTGTGACGGTGTTCCGGTTGGACGAGGGCGAGCGCTGCGTTTCGGTCGAGCGCATCGCCGATGTCGGTGGCGGCGAAGCATGAGCGCAAAGAAACGCATCGGGCTTTATCCCGGCACGTTTGATCCGGTGACCCTAGGGCATCTGGATATCATCAAGCGGGCCGTCAAGCTTGTCGATCATCTGGTGATCGGCGTCGCCACGAACGCTTCAAAAGAGCCGCTTTTCTCGCTCCAGGAACGCAAGGCGATGGTGGAGCGTGAAGCCGCGCCGTTGGCCGAAGGCCGCGCCACCATCGAAGTGCAAGCCTTTGACATGCTGCTGGTCAAATTTGCCGCGCATGTCGGCGCCTCGATGATCATCCGCGGGCTGCGCGCGGTCTCCGATTTTGAATATGAATTCCAGATGGTGGCGATGAACCAGCGCCTCAACACGGAAATCGAAACTGTCTTCCTGATGGCGGATCCTCGTCACCAGGCCATCGCGTCGCGCTTGGTGAAAGAGATCGCGATGTTGGATGGCGACGTCACGCCTTTCACCAGTCCCCTGGTGGCGGAAGCTTTAGTCAAACGATGCAAGGAACGGAAGTAATGGCACGCGATCCCGAAAATACCCTGATCCTGGAACTCAAGACCGGTCCGGTCGCGGTCGCGCTGCGGCCCGATCTGGCGCCCAATCATGTGGCGCGGATCAAGGAGCTGACCCGCAAGGGCTTTTATGACGGCGTGGTGTTCCATCGGGTCATTCCGGGTTTCATGGCGCAGAGCGGCGATCCCACCGGCACCGGATCGGGTGGTTCGGACCTGCCGGACCTGAAGGCCGAGTTCACAAATGAGAAGCACAAGCGCGGCACGGTTTCGGCGGCGCGGACGCAAAATCCCAACAGCGCCAACAGCCAATTCTTCATCTGCTTCGATGACGCGCCCTGGCTCGACCGCCAATATTCGGTCTGGGGTGAGGTCGTGGAGGGCATGGACCATGTCGACGCCATCAAGAAGGGCGGCGAGCACAATAACGGCGTCATTTCCGGCGAACCCGACAAGATCCTGAAAGCCCGTATTGAGGCGGATTAATTAGGAGCGTCGGCCAGGAAAAGTGTGAAGCAGCCGAAGGCTGCGGAGCGGTTGCCACGTCGCTGCCGTTAGGCAACTCCGTCCGGCCGCGCGACCATCATAAACCGCAACATCAGGTGAGTGGCGCGATGCGGCGTCGGCGGCTTAAAAGCCGTGCGATTTCGTACGGGAGTGTTCCGTGGCAGACCCCATCCTTTTCATAGATCTGCAAGCCCAGCGCAAACGGCTGGGAGCGCCGCTCCAGGCCGCCATCACGGCGGCCGTGGAGGGCGGGCAATGGATACTGGGGCCGCAGGTGAGCCAGTTGGAGCGCGATCTGGCGGCCTGGGCGGGGGTGAAACACGCCATCGCCTGCGCCAACGGCACCGATGCTCTGTTGCTGGTCTTGCGTGCCTGGGATGTCGGGCCGGGAGATGCGGTCTTCGTGCCCGCCTTCACCTTTGCCGCCAGCGCCGAAGTGGTGGTCCTGGCTGGGGCGACACCGGTCTTTGTCGATGTCCTGCCCGATACGTTCAACATGGACCCGGCCAGCCTGGAAGCGGCCATTGCCATGGTGCGGCGGGACGGCAAGCTTACGCCCAAGGTGGTGATGCCGGTCGATCTGTTCGGTCAGCCTGCCGATTACCGGGCCCTGGCGCCGATTGCAGCGCGCGAAGGCCTGAAGCTGTTCTGCGACACGGCGCAAGGGTTTGGCGGCCTATTGGACGGCAAACGTGCCGGGGCCATCGGCGATGCGGCGGCGACCAGCTTCTTCCCAGCCAAGCCGCTCGGTTGCTATGGCGATGGCGGCGCCTGCTTCACCAATGACGATGCGCTCAAGGATCTATTGCTCTCAATCCGAATGCATGGGCAGGGCAGCGATCGTTACGAGCATGTGCGGATCGGATTGAATTCGCGCCTCGACACTATCCAGGCAGCGATTCTGATCGAGAAGCTGAAGATTTTTCCGGACGAGATCGAAGCGCGCAATGCCGTGGCCCGCCGCTATAGCGAAGCTTTTTCCGGTTCCAACCGTATCGTGACGCCGCATGTGATCGCGGGCGCGACCTCGACCTGGGCGCAATACACGCTGAAAGTGGAAGGCCGGGCCAAATTCCAGGCGGACCTGAAAGAGG
>DASYDX010000070.1:0-3854 GCA_036499345.1 Rhizomicrobium sp. | reverse complement strand
TGCACGCCATAAAAGCGCCGGGCCTCGTCCGCGATCACGGCATAGGGCGAGCTTTCGGAGGTGGCCACGACGGAGAAACCCTCCGGGATCGCCACGATCTTGTCGCCATGGCTCATCCAGACCGGCTCGCTGCCCGCTTCCGCCAAACCTTCGAGCAGAGGCGAAGCGCGTTGCACATGAATATCGGCGCGGCCGAATTCGCGATCGTGTCCCGCTTCGACCTTACCGCCGAGCTGAGACGCCATGGTCATCTCGCCATAGCAGATGCCCAAGACCGGCACGCCCATCTCGAACACCGCTTGCGGTGCGCGCGGTGTGTCGGATTCGGTGACGCTGGCCGGGCCGCCGGAAAGGATGATCGCGCGCGGCTTCTTGGCCAGCGCTTCTTCCGCTTTGTTATAGGGGACGATCTCGCAATAGACCCCCGCCTCGCGCACGCGTCGTGCGATGAGTTGCGTTACTTGGCTTCCGAAATCGAGAACGAGAACTGTCATAGGGGCGGGATCATCACTTGGCTGATGTGTCCGCCTTCGCGTCGCGCTGGCTTTGGTCCAGCGCCGCCACAGCCTTGACGGCATCATGATCCATCGGATCGATGATCAGGGCCCGGCTGTAATAGAAACGCGCATAATCCACCTCGCCATCGGCGGCATAGAGATCGGCGAGGACATTATAGGTGGCTGGCCGTGCAGGCGCGGCGACGATGGCCGATTGCGCCAGACGGAGAGCCAAATCCGCTTCGCCCTTGGCCTGAGCGGCCCGCGCCTGAGCGATCAGATCGCCCGCGGGATCAGCCGAAACCGGCGCCGCGGCAGGCGGCTTGGCCGCGCTTTTCTTTGGCGCCGCTGCCAGCGCAGGCACCGACAACAGAACCAGCGCCAGGATCAAGGAATCGCGGAGGGATTTCATGGGCGGACTTTAGTCAAATCCCGCGCCGCCAGCCATGCGTCCAATAAACATCAGATAAGCCCGCTGACCGGCACCAAGACAAGCCGTATCAATAGCTTAGCTTAGGGTACCAGTCCGTCCCGCGTCCCTCCGGGGTGGTATCCAGCAAAATCCAGAGCGGATCGGGGTCGGGCGCCCCGCGCGGGTCCTGACCAGGATCCGCCATCTCGCCACTCATCTCCCCGCTCCAGAAATGCCGGATGGTGCCGTCCCGGCGGGTGAACACAGCATAACCCGGCATGTCGTCGTCTTCGGCGCTGACATAGTCGCGGGTGTAATCGCCACTGGTATCGGACACCATTTTCAGATGGTCCCAACCGCGCGAAGCTTTGGCGACCAATATTCTCTCTATCGGAGAGCGCGCCATCATCACGAACGCGGCCCGCTGCTCGATATCGGCCATCTTCTTGTCCCAGGTGTTCATGAAGGAGGTGCAGCTGGGGCACAAATTCTTGCGTGCGGGCCCGAACATGAAATTGTAGACGATCAACGTATCCTTGTTGCCGAACAGATCGGCCAGCGTGACAGGACCGGTTTCGCTTTCGAAGCGATAGGCCTTGGTCAATTCTCCGCCCGGCGGAAGTTCGCGCCGCATCCGGGCCACCGCTTCCAGATTGCGCCGCAATTCGATTTCCTTGACCAGCAGCGCGTTGCGGGCCGTGCGGTATTCGGCACTCTCGTTGGGAAAATGCGCCTGATTGGTTTTCGCCAGTATCTCCGCGGGAACCAATATTTCCGATTGCGTCATCCAATTCTCCTGGTGGCCAACCCTCCAATGGTTGATATCAACATATACGAAGCGAGTCAAAGCCAGCCGGCAGATATTCAATCTATACGCGTCAGGAAGGCGGCATAGAATCCATCACTGGCCGTTGAAGCTGGCGATGCCAGAAAATCCCGCCGCGCCCTTCGGAACATGGGATGGGTGGTTAGAAAGGCTTCGACCCGATCCTGATTTTCCTGCGGCAGGATCGAGCAGGTGGCGTAAACAAGCTTGCCTTTGGTAACGGCGGCGGCGCGCCCCAACAGCGCGTCCTGAATGGCCATGCGTTGCACGAGTTGTTCCTGCGTCAATCGCCATTTCAATTCCGGCTGTCGCCGCCACGTGCCCGAACCGCTGCACGGCGCATCCACAAAAGCCAGATCGAAAGGCCCCTCCGGCGTATCCTGCAACGGCGGCGGGCCCAACAGACAGGCGCGGATGATCGTGACACCTGCCCGTGACGCGCGGCGCTCCAACTCGACTAGGGCCGCACCGCGAATATCGCAGGCCAGAATTTCACCCTGGCTTTTCATCGCGGCCGCGAGCGCCAGAGATTTTCCGCCTGCCCCCGCCGCCATATCCAACACCCGCATGCCGGGGCGGGCTTCGCATAGCGCCACCGCCATCTGCGCGGCTGCATCCTGGACCTCGATCGCACCCGATTCATAAAGCGCGTGCGCGGTCAGTGCCGCACCAGACGAACAGCGGATGCCATCGGGCAAGGCCTCCAACGGCGCACAGTCAAATCCATCCGCCACAAGCGCCGCCATCACCGCGTCGCGATTTGTTTTTAGCGTGTTCACCCGCAGATCGACGGGCGCGCGTTCCTGAAAGGCGCGCATCTCGTCCGGCAGGCGGTCGGCAAAAGCGCGGACAAGCTCCGCCTCCAGCCAGGCCGGATATTCCCCTACCACCCAATCCGGCGCGGGCAGCGGGACGGCAGCGATGGCAGCACGCTCGGCGTCGGTCAGAGGTGCGGGGCCATAGCCGCCGGTGAAGAATGCCTCCGGATTTTCGCCATCGGCCAGAAGCGAGGCAATCACCAGGGCGCGAGGATCGTCGCCGTCCATGCGATGGCTGAACTGCGCCCGGGCACGCAAAATCCCATAGATACGTTCGGCGACGGCCCGGCGGTCCTTGGACCCGGCGAAGCGGTGGCCGCGAAACCAATCCTTCAATTGATGATCCAGCGAGCGAGTACCCGGCGTGCCCAGAATCTCGATAACAGCTTGAAGGCGAGCGGCGGGGGTCATTTTTCCTTGCAGTCCTGGACGGTTGGCGCGGGTAAACCGGATATTGAGACTTGGTTTATAGCCTTCGGCGGCGATGCGCGAACCCTCTACCGTCTTTGCCCTGGCCGCTTTTGCCGCCGCCGCGGCCTTGGCCGGGTTCGCGCCCCAGATCTTCAACGATGCCGATACCTGGTGGCACCTCGCCGCCGGCAATTGGATGCTGGCCCATGGCGCGGTTCCCACGCGCGATATCTTCACCTACACATTTTCCGGCACCCCCTGGCATGCCCATGAATGGTTGTCAGAAATCCTGATGGCCGGCGCCTTCGCGACTGGCGGCTGGATGGGACTGCATCTTTTGTTCGGCATTGCGTTCGGCGCCACGGCGGCCATCGTCGCGGGCGCTTTGCGCCGCCGGATGGATATCATTCCTGCACTGGTCGTGTCGCTTCTGGCATTGGCTTGCGTTTCCAACAGTCTTTTGGCGCGGCCACATCTGCTAGCACTTCCGTTTCTGGCTCTCTGGACCGCCGGCCTGGTGCGAGCACGCGAGCACGCCGCAGCGCCGCCGCTCTGGCTCGCCGGGGTCATGCTCATCTGGGTCAATCTGCACGGCAGTTTCGCATTTGGCTTGGCGCTCGCAGGTGCGCTGGCGCTTGAAGCTGTTGCAACCGCCTCCGATCGCGTGGGAACGGCAAAAGCCTGGGGCGCATTCGTGGCAGCCAGCATTATCGCCGCGCTTTTGAATCCGCAATTTCTCGATGGCCTCATCTTTCCCATCCGACTTCTTCTGATGCCCGGTCTATCCAGCATCGGAGAATGGGCCCCCAGCGATTTCAGCCGTCCCACGCCATTTCTTCTCGCACTGCTCGCCATGATCCTGGTTCTGGCGATGGGAAAAGTGCGGCTGC
>DASYDX010000069.1:0-14816 GCA_036499345.1 Rhizomicrobium sp. | reverse complement strand
CGCAAAGCGTCACCGTGCCGCCTTGCTGGGTGAAGGTGAGGGCATTGTCGATCAGCGCGTTGATCATGCCGCCCAGCACACTCTCATCGGCTTCGATCGCCAACCCGGGCGGGCAATTTTCGGCGTCGAGCCGGATGGATTTGGCCTCTGCCGCCGCGGCGAAGCTTTCGCGCGCCTGCCAGAGCGCGCTGCCCGCATCCACCACCACTTTGCGCAGATCGTAACGGCCCGCCGAAATTTTGGTGAGGTCCATGATCTGATTGACCATCTTGAGGAGGTTGGTCCCGCCTTGATGAATCAGCCCGGCATATTCGCGTACCTGTGCGGGTGTGAGATTGTCCGACAAAGCGCCGATCAGATCCGAAAAGCCTAAGATCGCGTTCAGCGGTGTCTTGAGCTCATGGCTCATGGTGCGCAGGAGCATGGTCTTGGCGTTGTCGGCCTGCTGGGTCACATGATCCAGGCGCTTGGTGAGATCGGCGAGGTAATTGGTCTGACGCCGCGCTTCGTCACGGGTGCTCTGCAATGCCGATTGTGCCTGGGCCAGCGCGGTCTCGGCGCGGGTTTTTTCCGTGATGTCCGTCAGCACCACCGCGCGGCCCCCGTCCGGGGTGGCATGGTCGCGGATGAGATAGGCGGCGCCTTTGGCAGTCTGCACCGTGTCGGCGGAGGAGGCGGCGCGATGGCCGCGCAACCGGCGTTGTATCCATTCCTCGGGCGTCACATCGAAGGCCATACGCCCGCTATAAGCGGCGTCGTTGGCGATCCATTCGAAGGTTCGCCCCTGCAATTCTTCCAATGTCCGGGCGGTGAGTTCGGCATAGCGGGGATTGCCGGCGATGAAACGGTCTTCGGCATCGAAAAAAGCGAACGCATCGGCCGACAATGTGATCGCCTCGTGCAGGCGCGAAACCTGATGGCGGGCGGCGGTGACATCGGCCCATAGCAGGATGACATTGCCGTTCGCGGTCCGGCGCGCCTTGATTTCGATGATGCGGCCATCGGCCAAGGCGATATCGCGCGGCTCCCAGGCATCGGGATCGAGTTGGCCGAGGCGATCGGCAATGAAGGGCTCTTTGCCTTCCGCCAGAACGGCTGGCGCGATTTCCGGCAGCTCCAGCGCAATCAACTCCGCATAGCGTTTGCCTTTCAGGCTCTCCACCGGCGGCAGCTTGCGGAAAATGTGGTTGAGATGGGCGCTGGCGAAAACCAAGCGCGAATTGGTGTCGAAGATGGTGATGGCGACGCGCAGACTGTGCAGAGTTTCGAGCAAGGGCTCGAGCAGCGCTCCCGAATCCGCCGGATGATCCGGCGCTTTTGTCTTTGCAATCTGCACGTGATTCTCCCGTGGCAGCGCAATGTCGCGCATGCCGGTTGCGGAATGGTTAGGCGATATCCGCAAGGTTGAGCGGCCTCGGGCGCCCGGGACAAAGAGGCCCGAATCGCGGCATTTTCTTAAGATCGATTAACTATGTGCAGCGGAATGCTTTCTTGTTTGTCAACGAGTCAGGTCCGTCTTCAGCATTCGTTAAACCTTGGTCGGCAGAATCGGCCAAAATCATGGTGAACAGGCTGTAAAGCGTGAATCGCGTCTGGACTCTTCTGGATATCGAACGAAATCCGCGCCGTTTGTTTGCGCTGGTGCAGGCCGGCAAGGGCTTTGTCGGTGCGGTGCTGGCGTTGGGCTTTCTGCTGGTGATCGGCCGCCCGGATGTGTTCGAGGCCGTTGCGCTGGCGGGGCTTTTGATGCCGCTGCTTCTGGCGCTGGCCACGGTAAGCCGCGTGCCTCTGCCGTGGCTGGAGCAGGCGGGGCTTGCGCTGTTCGCGCTCCTGATCGGTTATCTGGCGGGATTGACAGGCGGGCTGCGCTCGCCTTTGACGGTCTGGCTCTTCCTGGTGCCTGCGGAAGCCGCGTTGGCGGGGGGCGCACGGCCCGTGCTGAAAGCGGGCCTTTCGGCGGCCCTGGTGCTGGCAGCTCTGGTGGCTGTCACGTTCACAGGTGATCTGCCGCCCTCGCGTCTGCCCGCGCCCACCGATGTGATTTCGGGCGCGATCCTGTTCGCGGCGCTTTTGCAGATGGGCCTGATCGCCGCCGCCGCGCGGGATCAGCGCCGCGCGTCGGACCGCGCCGCCGAGCAGGGCACGGCCATGTACCAGCTTCTGGCCGACAATGCGGTCGATCTCATCACCCGTCACGCGCCGGATGGGCGCATCTCTTTCGCCAGCCCTGCGGCGGCGGCTCTGCTGGGGCGTGACCCCCAGGAGCTCGAAGGCGCGATGCCCGCCGCGCTTGCGCATCCCGAAGACCTGTCCGCCTTGCAGGCGGCATTTCTGGAATCCGCCTATTTCGGGCGCGAAGGCGCTGCCGAAGTACGGCTCAAGCATGGCGCCAAAGGTTATGTCTGGGCCGAAATCCGCTGCCGCCCGGCGGGCCCTCGCACCAAGGGCGCACCCGCCGGGATCGTCGCCGTCACCCGCGATATCACCGAGCGCAAGGCGCAGGAGCGCGCGCTGATCGAAGCGCGCGATGTCGCCATGAGTGCGTCGCGGGCCAAGTCCGCTTTCCTGGCCAATATGAGCCACGAATTGCGCACGCCGCTGAACGCGATCATCGGTTTCTCGGAATTGATGGAGCGCGAAATTTTCGGGCCGCTCGGCAATGCGCGCTATCAGGAATATGCCAAGCTGATCCACGATTCCGGCGGACATCTGTTGGAGCTGATCAACGGCGTGCTCGACATGTCCAAGATCGAAGCGGGCAAGTTTGAACTCTATGAAGAGATTTTCCCGCTCGACGATGTGGCGCAGGCCGCGCTGCGTTTCGTTCATCTGGCGGCGGAACGGGGTGGTGTGGCGCTGTCGAGCGAGATCGCGCCGGGCACAAGGCAGATCTTCGGCGATAAGCGGGCGATCAAGCAGATCTTGGTCAATCTGCTCAGCAATGGCGTCAAATTTACGCCGCGTGGCGGCCGAGTGGTGCTGGCGGCGCGCCGGATCGACAGGGGCGTGGAGATTACGGTCAGTGACAGCGGCACCGGCATTTCGCCGTCCGATCTGCAGAAATTGGGCAAGCCGTTCGCGCAGGCGGAAGGCGCGATGACCCGTGGCAAGGAAGGCACCGGGCTGGGCCTGGCGCTGGTCAAGTCGCTGTCGGCGATGCATGGCGGCGAAGCCGTGCTGGAATCGCGGTTGGGTGTGGGCACGACGGTCCGCATCCGGCTGCCTTTCGCGGCGGTGGATGCCGATGGCGCGGCGCGGCCGAAATCCGAGGCCAAAGTGCTGCCGTTTCGCGGCGCCGCCTGATACAAGCCTGTTATGTTTCCCGCTCCGCGTCTCAAGGCCGGTATTTTCGTGCGTGCGCTGATCCGCCGGACGGAAGTGGCCGGTGCCTCCGCTTTTGTCGCGCGCAAGGGCGCGGAAGAAGCGGGCGCGGTGATCCTGACGGTTTCGCGCCTGGACGGAACCTGTCTGCTGCTGAATCAGGCGCGCGACGGCCAAGGCAATCTGGTCTGGGCGCGGCCCTTGGGCGATTGGAGCGACGAGGCGCGCGCGCGCATCTGGCTGGACAAGCAGATCAAATTCGATCCCGATCTTTGGATCGTGGAGATCGAAGACCGCCAAGGCCGCGCTTTCGTGGATGAGCCGATCGTGTAAGCTTTGGGCTCGTCCGCCAAAGGTTTCCGATGCCGACGCACGCCCTGCCCAACACGCTGACTTACGTTCTGCCCGTCCTGATCATTCTGCCGCTGCTTTATTTCCGGCTGCGCAAGCTGATGCGGCCCCAGCCCCTGAAGCTGAACCGGCTGTGGATCCGTCCCGTCATCATTCTTGTGGCGGGCGTCGCCGTGCTTGTGGGCGCGCCGCCGCCGGTCGCCGATCTGCCCTGGTTTGCCATCGCCGCGTTGGCCGGTGCGGCAGGCGGCTGGCAATGGGGACGAATGATGGCGATCCATGTCGATCCCGACAAAGGCACCTTGATGACGCGCGGCTCGCAAGCGGCGCTGGTGGTGATTGTGCTTTTGCTGGCGGTGCGCATCGGGCTCCGCGCGCTGGTGAAACTGGAAGGCGCGGCCTGGCATCTGGATGTCGTGCTGATCACGGATGGGTTGATTGTCTTCAGCGCGTTTTTGTTCGGGGTGCGGGGCCTGGAAATGTATCTGCGCGCGCGCCGCGTGCTGGCCGAAGCCCCGTCTCCCGGCTGATTTTGCGGGACCCTTGCGGCTGGGGGATGGGCCTGCTACCCCGCCGCCCATGAGCCAGACCCCCGCCAGCGAAGCCGCCAGACGCCGGACTTTCGCGATCATCTCCCATCCCGACGCAGGCAAGACCACGCTCACCGAGCATCTGCTGCTTTTGGGCGGCGCGATCCATGCCGCAGGCCGGGTCAAGGCGCGCGGCGAGGCCCGCCGCGCCAAATCCGACTGGATGAAGATCGAGCAGGAACGCGGTATCTCGGTCACCAGCGCGGTGATGACGTTCGAATATAAGGACGCGGTGTTCAATCTGCTGGACACGCCGGGCCATGAAGATTTTTCGGAAGACACCTACCGCACCCTGACGGCGGCGGATTCCGCGGTGATGGTGATCGACGCCGCCAAGGGCATCGAAGCCCAGACCCGCAAGCTGTTCGAAGTCTGCCGCCTGCGCGACATTCCGATCATGACTTTCGTCAACAAGATGGACCGCGAAGCGCGCGATCCTTTTGAGCTGTTGGACGAATTGTCGGATCAATTGCAGATCGAAACCGCGCCGCTGATGTGGCCCGCGGGCATGGGCCTGAATTTCAAAGGTATCTACGATCTGCGCCACAATGATTTCATTCCCTTCGGCGGCGACAGCCGCATCGGCCACAATGCATTGGCGGCAACGCTTGATCCGGAATTGAAAGCCAAGCTGGACGAAGATGTGATGCTGGCGCGCGAGGGTTTGCCCACATTCGATCTTCCCACCTATCGCGAAGGCCATCTGTCGCCGGTTTTTTTCGGCTCGGCGCTGAAGAATTTCGGCGTGGCGGAGCTTTTGGGCGCGCTGGCGGAATTTGCGCCCAGCCCCCGCAATCAAAGCGCTATCGGCCGCGACGTGCATCCATCCGACGAAGACGTCACCGGCTTTGTGTTTAAGGTTCAGGCCAATATGGACCCCAACCACCGCGACCGCGTCGCGTTCCTCAGGCTCGCGTCGGGACGCTTTCGTCGCAACATGAAGCTGAAACAGTCGGGCACCGGAAAATCCATCGGCGTGCACAATCCCATTCTGTTCTTTGCGTCGGAACGCGAAACGGTGGACGAGGCCTGGCCAGGCGACATTATCGGCATTCCCAATCACGGCGTGCTGCGCGTGGGCGATACTTTGTCGGAATCCGGTCAGGTGATCTTCACCGGCATTCCCAATTTCGCGCCGGAAATTCTGCGCCGCGTGCGTCTGGCTGATCCGATGAAGCAGAAGCATCTCGCCCGCGCGCTGGAAAGTCTGGCGGAAGAGGGCGTGACACAATTGTTCAAGCCGCAGATCGGCTCGCAATGGATCGTGGGCGTGGTCGGCATGCTGCAACTCGATGTACTCAAGTCGCGGCTGGTGGCCGAATATGGCTTGGACGCGGACCTTGAACCCGCGCCCTATGACGCCGCGCGCTGGCTGTCGGGCACCGATGCGGAGCTGGAGAAATTCGCCGCTTCCAACCGGGGCGGCATGGCGGCGGACCGCGATGGTGCGCCGGTGTTCCTGGCCAAAAGCGCCTGGGAGTTGGGCTATGTCGCCGACAAGTCGCCCAATGTGAAGTTCTTGAAGACGCGCGAGCGCCACGAAATCCAAGCCGAAAGCTGAGACGGAGACCGGAGCCTGGGGTAAAATCCAGCCATTCCGCCAGATTCTGCTATCTTGCGCTACACGGTACTGTGTATTATAAGGGTCCCCATGTCCGAGTCCATGCAAGTCCAACTGAAGAAGGGTGTTCTGGAGATGTGCGTGCTGGCGCTGCTCTCCAAAGGCGACAATTACGCCTATGAGATCGCCGCCCGGATGGCCGACGCCGTGGGCATGGGCGAGGGCACGGTCTATCCGCTGATGCGCCGGATGCAGAATGACGATCTGGTCACGACCTATCTGCAGGAATCCGCCAGCGGCCCGCCGCGCAAATATTACAAACTGACCAAGGCGGGCGCCGCCGCTCTCACGGCGCAGCGCGCCGAATGGGAAGCATTTGAAACGGCCGTCGGCAAAATCCTGGGAGACGCGATATGAACCGCGCCATGTTCCTGTCCGAATTGCGCATGGGCCTTTCGGGTCTGCCGCCATCCGAGATCGACGAGACCGTCGCCGACTATGAAGCCCATTTCGCCGAAGGCGCCGCGGCCGGCCGCAGCGAAGCGGCCATCGCCAATGCGCTAGGTGATCCGGCCCGGCTGGCGCGGGAACTGCGGGCCGAAGCGGGTTTCAAGCGTTGGGAAACCGAGCGCAGTCCGGGAAGCATGGTCAGCGCGATCATCGCGTTGTTGGGACTGGCGACGCTGGATCTGTTTTTCCTGTTGCCCATCGTCTTCGCGATCGGCGGTATTCTTGTGGGCATGTTCGGTGCCGCTATCGCCTTGTTCTTCGCGGGCGGCGTGATCTGGCTGCTGGCGATTTTCCCCGGGCTTATGGTCCTGGGATCGACGGGCATTTTGGCCAGCATTCCGGCCCTGTTTCTGGCTGGCCTGGGTCTGATCGCCGCCGGTGTCGGTCTTGCTGCGCTGAGCTGGCTTCTGGCCGACATCTTCATCCGCGGGCTTGTCCAATATGCCCGCCTGCATTTCCGTCTGCTCGATTCCACCCAAACAAGGAGAGATTGATGCGCACCAAGCTCGCGATCATCGCCGTGTCCGGTTTTGTCGTCTCGGCTGTCAGTCTGGGAGGCGCCTTCGCGCTGGGCGGCAACGCCATCGGCGATGCGGTGTTCAACTTCGACGGCTTCGATCTGCCGCGCTGTGACAGGGTGGGCGCCAATCCGACCGCCGACAGCCGCAGCATTGCCTGGGATGGATCGGACCACGCCTCCATCGCGCTTCCCGCCGACACTCATTACCGGGCGGGCAGCGGCGATCAATTGATCGTGCGCGGCGACCCTTTGCTGGTTTCCCATGTCCGTGTGCGCAATGGCGTGGTCGGCCTGGATTGCCATGGCGGCTCGCTGTTCGGAAATAGCGGGCATCTCGATGTGACCTTGCCCGGCAAGCGTCAGTTTCGCGCCTTCGAAGTGATGGGAAGCGGCACCATGGATCTTTACGGCCTGTCGCAACCCGACGTGAAATTGTCGGTGGTCGGTAATGGCACCATCGAGGCGGATGCCAAGGTCAAGAATCTGAAGATGGATGTCGCCGGGTCCGGGACGCTGACGGCGCGCGGCCAGGCGGATCAGCTCGACGTCAATGTCAGCGGATCGGGCAAGATTCGCGCGGGCGAGCTGGCGACCAAAGATGCCGATATCGATGTTTCCGGCAGCGGCCATATCGAAGTCGCGGCGGAAAATTCCTTGGATGTGGATGTGTCGGGCTCGGGCACGATCTTCCTCAAAACCGAACCCAAGAGCCTTCAGACAGACATCAGCGGCAGCGGCACCATCGTACATCCCAATGGCGAGCGGCAGGGCCGGCCGTCACGGCGTCACGCGCGGCTGGAGGATAAAGAGGCCGTGCGGGCCGCCGTCTTGCAAGCGCTGGCCGAAAGCGACAACCGGCATGCCGAGCGGGCGACGGATGATGACGTGCAGCGCGCCGCGCAGGATCTGGGTGCGCGCATCCGGGCCAAGGTGGCGAAGGAATTGGCCAACGCGAAAATCGATTCCGACGATTAGGCGTCTATGATCGCCCAGCTATCGGGATAATAGCCATTGAAGGGCGAGCGCGACGACACGGTGTAGGCGCCCATGGCGTCAAACAGCACGAAATCGCCCTTGGCGATGGTGTCGGGCAACATCTGCGGCCGCGGCAGAACATCGGCGGAATCGCAGGTCGGGCCATAGGCGCGGAAGGGGCGTTTGTCGCCGGAAAGCCGTTTGGCGTTGCCCTTGGCGTCGAGGGTGATGGCGGTGGACGGATAATTTTCGTTGAAGCTGGCGAAACGCTGTTCGTCGAAGCTGCCGTAAATGCCGTCATTGAGATACAGCCGGTCGCCCCGGCGCATCACCACCTGCGTCACCAGCGAAAGCCCTTGTCCGACCAAGGCGCGGCCCGGTTCGCACATCACATGCAGCTTGGGCAGGCCGAGATTGCTCAAGGCTTCCTTGATCATGTCAAAATACCAATGGAAGGGCGGCGGTTCTTCGCCTGCGTAAGCGGTGGGAAAACCGCCACCCATATCGAGTGCTGCGATCTCGATGCCCGAGAGCGAAACCGTGCGATGCGCGATTTCGATGGCCTGGGCATAGGAGAAAGGCGACAGGCATTGCGAGCCGACATGGAAGGTGAGGCAGGGCTGCGCGCCCGCCGCCTTGATGCGCTTCAGAAGTTTGGCGGCATCTTCCGGTCCGCAGCCATATTTGCTGGACATTTCCAGCAGCGCGCCGCCCAGCTGCGCCACCAGCCGCACAAAGACGCGCAGCTTTTTCGGGTTGCCGGTTTCCGCCAGCAGTTTGTCCAATTCGGAATCGCTGTCGACCACGAAATCCGTCACGCCGTGTTTTTCGAACGCGGCCTTGGCCTGGCCGGGCAGACGCACCGGCGCCATGAAATGGCAGACCGCGTCCGGCGCGATCGATTTGATGATTTCGATTTCGCCCAAGGATGCGGTGTCGAAATGGCGGATGCCCGCGCCCCAAAGCTGACTGACGATGAGCGGATGGGGATTGGCCTTGACCGCATACAGCACGTCGCCGGGAAAACCGTCGAGGAATTGGCGCGCGGCGGCGGCGAATTTGCCGGGACGGATCAGATACAGCGGCTCGCTGGGCTTCAAAGCTTCAATGGCTTTTTCCGCCGTCGCGTAACGGGGCAGTGTGTCGAAGCGGGCGGGAGCGTTCATCGCCGGTCATCCAGAATTGGCCGGCGCCTCTTTGGGCCAAGCGGGCCGCGATGACAAGACCGGATTGCTGCGGCGCCGCTTTATGGAAACTTTGTGACAGTCACAGCGGTGGCGGTGGCGGGAACGCGCCGCCGCCCATGGGCGCAGGCCGCAGAATTCCGCGATCCGGCGTCATTCCGGGTCTTGCGGGAAAAGCAGGCGGCGCAAGAATTTCGCGCTGTGGCGGCGTCAGCGCTTTGTAGAGCGATGCCAGCACGGGACGCTCCGCATCCAGATCGGCAAGACGCTTCTTCAGAAAATCCTGTTCGCGGCCCATATGATCGACCGGGGTGAGCGCCACATGCTCGTGGCGGACGGCGTGCTGGCCGCAATCGGTGGCGCGGTGCTTGGCGATATCGAGTCTGATGGCCTTCCAGTGCGCGAACAAGGGCTGCTCGGCAGGCGTGAGGCTGAGCCGGGCTTCCAGATAGGCCATGCGGCCGGCTTCGCGCGCATATTGATCGTCGCACATCCGTTTCATGCCGGTCGCGATTTCCGCCGGACTGGGTCCGCGAAAGGTGCGCGGTCCGGGCGCGTTGTCGTCTTCGAGAAGTGTTTGGCCGGGCGCGACAAGCGCCATCATCACGGGCTTTTTGGGGCTGGCTTCCGCGCCCGCGTTGGTGGCGATGAGAGACATGGTGGCCGCGCCGCAAACCGCAAGCGAGGCCAGCATGGGGACAAGAGCCTTGCGCATGAACAATCCGCCCTTTGAAATACCGCGATAATCTATCGGCGCAGCGGAACGCGCGCCGCTGAATAAGCGGCGGCCATCATGAAATTTCCGCCATTCATCCCCCGTTCAGGTTGGAGACGAGACGCGCAAATCGCGGATGGTTTTGCGGCCATCGGCAGAGGGTTGATAGACATTGGTGATTTCGCCCAGTGCGCGGCGAAATTCGCTTTCGCTGAAGCCTTCCGCGACGTCCCAGGCATTGAAACCGACGCGCTGCTGATAGGCGATCTGGTCATAGAGGAAATCGCCCACGGCGCGGACTTCGCCGGAAAAGCGCAAGCGTGTGCGCAACTGCCGCGCCCAGGAGAAAGCGCGTCCGTCGCGGAATTTGGGAAATTCCAGCGCAACTACCGACAGGCGGTGCACATCTTCGCCCAATTGCTCCGGCGATTCCTCGGCTTTCAGGCGCACACCGATAGGGGCGTTGCGGGCCAAAAGCGTATCGCGATCCTTGCGGAAGCGCGCCAGTGAGACGATGGCGCCGCCCTCTTCGGGAAGCGCCGCATCGTCCGCCACGGTCGCGAAGCTGTCGGGCTTGAAGCCGTCAGCCGTTATAAGCGGCATTCATCTGCTCCTGATAAGCGACGTTCTTGAACGGCTCCATGCCGAGGCGGCGATAGGTATCGAGGAAACGCTCCTGGGGCGTGCGTTCCTTCAAATACAGATCGACCACGCGTTCGACGGCATCGGCGATCTCATGCTCGCCAAAGCCCGGGCCCAGGATCTGGCCGATGGCTGCATCTTCCGCGCCCGAACCGCCCAGCAGAAGCTGGTAGAATTCGACGCCTTTTTTATCGACGCCCAGAATGCCGATATGACCGGCATGGTGATGGCCGCAGGCATTGATGCAGCCGGAAATCTTGATCTTGAGTTCGCCGATATCGTGCTGGCGTTCCATATTCGCGAAGCGTTTGGCGATGGATTGCGCCACGGGAATGGAGCGGGCGTTGGCAAGGTCGCAATAATCCAGACCAGGGCAGGCGATGATGTCGGTGATCAGCCCGGCATTGGGCGTGGCCAGATCCAGTTCCTGCAAGCGCGCGAAGATTGCGGGCAGGTCTTTCTGCCGGACATGCGGCAGAATCAGATTCTGCTCATGGCTGACGCGGATTTCGGGGATGGCATATTCGTCCATCAGATCGGCGAGCGCGTCCATCTGATCGGCGCTGGCATCGCCCGGCACCTGGCCGATGGCTTTCAGCGAAATGGTGGCGATGGCATAGCCGGGCGTGCGGTGGGAATGGATGTTGGTCTTTTTCCAATTCTCGAAATCGGCTTTGCCTGTGGGCATGGCGTCCGTCAGCATTTCGAAGGCGGGCGGCGCGAAATAGGCGGCGATGCGCGCCAGTTCCTCGGCGGGCAATTGCAGGCTGCCGCTGCGCTTGATCTCTTCGAATTCGCGGGCGACGCGGGCGCGCATTTCGTCCACGCCGATGGCGTTGACCAAAATTTTGATGCGCTGTTTGTGGATGTTGTCGCGGCGACTGTCTTGATTGTAGACGCGCAGCACCGCTTCCAGATAGGCGAGAATGTCTTCGCGCTCGACGAATTCGCTCATCACCTGGGCGATATAGGGTGTGC
This sequence comes from Rhizomicrobium sp., assembly GCA_036499345.1. Lineage (GTDB taxonomy): Bacteria > Pseudomonadota > Alphaproteobacteria > Micropepsales > Micropepsaceae > Rhizomicrobium. The sequence continues at coordinate 3,469 of DASYDX010000069.1, read as the reverse complement.
GGCCCATGCCGCCACCGGCCAGAACTTTGTAACCGGTGCGGCCTTGCGCGTTGCGCACGATCTCCACCGCCATGTCGTGATAGAGCAGCGCGGCGCGGTCATGTGCGCTGGCGCCCACCGCGATTTTGAATTTGCGCGCCAGGAAGACGAATTCGGGATGCAGGCTCGACCATTGGCGGATGATCTCGGCCAAGGGGCGGGGATCTTCGATTTCCTCGGGCGTGGCGCCCGCGAATTGATCGGCGGTGACATTGCGGATGCAATTGCCGGAGGTCTGAATGCAATGCATCTCGACTTCGGCCAGTTCGGCCAGGATGTCGGGCACATCCACCAGCTTGATCCAATTATATTGGATGTTGGTGCGGGTGGTGAAATGGCCGAAGCCCTTATCGTATTTGCGCGCGATATGGGCGAGCTTGCGCATCTGGCGGCTTGCCAATGTGCCGTAGGGCACCGCGACGCGCAGCATGTAGGCATGCAGTTGCAGATAGAGCCCGTTCATCAGCCGAAGCGGCTTGAACTGGTCCTCGGTCAATTCGCCGGAGAGGCGGCGTTCGACCTGATAGCGGAATTGGGAGACACGCTCCGCCACAAAGCGGGCGTCGAATTCGTCGTATCTATACATGGGCGGGCGCTTGCTTGCCGGTGTCGGGACGTACGCTGGGTCCCAGGCTGCGGATAATCTCGCGTTCCTTGACGGGCAGAAGCCCGTCCTTGGTCCGGCGCACATCGAAGAGATAGGGCGCCACGATCTGATTGGCGGCGACAAAGGCCTGGGCGGAAGCCAGAGCTGCATCGGCGTTCGCCTGGTCGTCGAAAATCTCGGCGCTGGCCAGTTCACCGGTCCAGGCGCCAGCTTGCCAATACAAGACTTCGCCGGTTTGAAGCCGGTTGGCGGTCAGGACTTTGGGGGAAGGGGCTGCCATAGGCCGCTAAATCACATTTAGCGGGTGCAAAATCAATCCTTCAACACGACAGATACGTGAATAGTTTTATAGTACAATGTATTTAGTGTCTAAATCTGGGATTTGAGGGCGCTTTCATGCCAACGGCGCAAAAGCGCCCATTCCAGCAGGGAAAATGCCGCGAAAATGGCGATACCCAGCAAGGCCAGCAGCAGGAGCGCGGCGAACAAAGTGGGGATTTCCAGCCGATTGCCGGCCTCGACGATGCGCCAAGCCAGACCCGTTGCGGTGCCCGACCCGGCCACGAATTCCGCCACCACCGCACCGATCAAGGACAACCCGCCTGCGATCTTCATGGCGCCCAGAAGATAGGGAAGCGCCGAGGGTAGGCGAACGCGCCAGAGAATCTGCCAGCGCGAGGCCCCATACAGGCGCATCAGGTCGATCAGATTGAAGTCCGCGGATTTGAGGCCGAGCGTGGTGTTGGACAGGATCGGGAAGAACGCGACCAGGGCCGCGATCAGGGCCAGCGCCGCATCGATATGGTCAAAGCCGACCCAGATCAGGATCAAGGGCGCGATCGCCACCACCGGCGTCACCTGCAACACCACGGCATAAGGATAGAGCGCGCGTTCGATAGTACGGCTCTGGCTGAAGGCGATGGCGAGGCCGACGCCCGCGATCAGCGCGGCGAAAAACCCTTCCAACGTGACTTTGAGCGTGGAGAGCAGGGACGTTATCAGCGAAGCGAAATTGGCGATCAACGCATGGGCGATGGCGCTGGGTGCGGGCAGGACATAGGGCGGGATGTGACGGACCGCGACCATCCCTTCCCACAGGGCCAGCAGCAACAGACCCAAGAGCAGCGGCAAAAACAGATTGGCGGCGCGGCTCATGCGATCTCCAGCAAAGCATGCGCGACCTGTTTCTGACTTTCGGCGAAAGCGGGCGACAGCCGGTCGCGTGGGCCTGGCGGCAAGGCGATGGCGGTTTTGATGCGGCCTGGGCGCGGCGACAGCACCAGCACGCGGTCCGACAGATAACTCGCCTCCATCACGCTATGGGTCACGAAGATCACGGTGATGTTGTCTTCGCGCGCCAGCCGCTTCAGATCGTCATTCAGGCTTTGCCGCGAAGGCTCGTCCAGCGCCGCGAAAGGTTCGTCCATCAAAAGCAGTTTGGGCCGCGATGCCAGCGCACGCGCGATGGAAACCCGCATCTTCATGCCACCCGACAATTCGCGCGGATAGGCGCGGGCGAAGGCGGTCAGACCGACGCGCGCCAACGCAGCGGCGGCACGCGCATCGGCTTCGGCACGAGCAATTTTCTGCAAATCCAGCGGCAGGCGGGCATTGGTCTGGGCATCGCCCCAGGGCATCAAGGTTGGTTCCTGAAACACAAAGCCCAGTTCGGGCCGCTGTCCCTTCCAGGTGATGGTGCCGCTGTCCGGCGCGATCAGGCCCGCAATCAAGCGCAAGGCGGTGGATTTGCCGCAACCGCTGGGCCCCAGAAGGGAAAGGAATTCGCCGTCCGCGACGGAAAAGGAAAGCTCCGCCAACGCGGCGGTGCCATTGGCGAAACGCTTGGCGACGCGGTCCAGCGTCAAAAGGCTCATCGGTAATTCTGCAGCGACTGGCGCATGAATTTGAGATCGTAAGCCTTGGTGACATCCAGTCCTTTGGGATAGATCCCGACGCTCTGCATGGTTTGGTAGAATTCGCGCCAGCGCTTCTCGGTCATGCCGCCCGTACCGAAGGCCAGCGCATCGCCGCCCGTCACCATGGCGTAGCTTTTCATCTTGTCGCGCGCCTGCGCCAGAATGGCGTCCGTCATGTCGGGATTGTCGCGCTTGATCAGCGCGTTGGCCGCTTTGGGATCGTTGTTGAGATAATCGTGCCAGCCATCGCGGCTGGCGTCGTAAAAGGCCTGCACCGCCTTGGGATTGGTGTCGATCCATTTCTGCGGCACCAGCACCATATTGGCGTAACCGGGATAGCCGTAATCGGCGAGCAGAAAGACCTTGGGCGTGAATTTGGCCTGTTGCTGGATCGTGAAGGGTTCGCTGGTGAGATAGCCTTCCTGAATGGCGTTGGGATCGACCAGGAATGGCGCCATATTGAACGTGTATTTGCGGATCTGGCTGTCGCTGAATTTCCAGCGTGCTTTCAACCAGGGCCAGAAGCTGGTCATCGCAGCGTCCGAGATCATGATCGGGCGGCCCTGCATTTCCGACAGTGACGTGAGATCGCGGCGCGGATGGCTGATGAGAACCTGCGGGTCCTTCTGGAAGATCGCCATCACCGCGCGCAACGGCACATTCTGCTTCACCAGATTCATCGCAATGAAGCTGTTGGAGCCGATGCCGAAATCCGCCGCACCGCCCGCCAGAAGCTGGGGCACATTCACTTGCGCCCCGCCTTCGCGGATGGTGACGTCCAACCCGCGCTTGGCATAGAGACCTTCCGCCAGCGCCATATAGAAGCCGCCATGCTCGGCCTGGGCTTTCCAGTCGGTGACGAAGGTGATGTGGGTGCGCGCAGGCTGCGCCGCCGCGGGCGCGATCA
>DASYDX010000068.1:0-13780 GCA_036499345.1 Rhizomicrobium sp. | reverse complement strand
CCATCACCAACGTCATGGCGTCCGACACCGCCAGGGTCGAATGCGTCAGCATGCCCATGGGCAGCACATACAACACCGCGGCGTTGATCAGCACATAGATCACCGTCACCAGCGCGATGCCGCCAAAAGTCGCCCGCGCCACATTGCGTTCGGGCTCATGCAGTTCCTCGGAAAAATAGACCACCGCTTCCCAGCCGCCATAGGCGCCATAAATGGCGCGCAGCGCGATGGCCGCGGCCACCCAACTGAAGACCGGCGGCGGCACAGGCGCGGTCACCGGATGGCCATGGGCGAGATACAACACCGCCACCAATATGATCAGCCCCAGCGCCTTCAGCGCGCTGCCGACATTCTGCGACACGCCGCCCACGCGCGCGCCGATCCAGTTGAGCACGCCGCAGCCCACCACCAGCATCATGGCGATCTCCCCGGTGGTGAGGCCGGGGAAAAATCCCAGCCGCTGCACCTGTTCGCCGAACGCGACCGCGATGAAGCCGGTGGAGAAGATCAGTTGCAGCCAATCGGCCCAGCCCACGAAAAAACCCGCAAAGGGGCCGATGGCGCGCACCGCCAGGGGATAAGGGCCCCCCGATTGGGGAATGGCGGCGCCAAGCTCCACCGTGGGCATGGCGTCCACCGCCACGAACAGCCCGCCCGCCAGCCAGGCCAGCAGAATCCAGCGCGTGTCCAGAAAGCCCGCCGCCACGACCGAGGGATTGCGCAGAATGCCGGAGCCGATCACGCCCCCGATCACCACCGCCAGGCCGAAACCCAGCCCGAAAATGCGCAGCAAACGGCCGCGAACGTGATGGCCGTCCGGTGTCGGATCGAGATGTGTCATGCTTCGCTCCCCTGCCCCAGGGATTAGGGGCGAGGATGGTGCGCTTTGCAACCGTTCAAAGCACCCGGCCGAACCAGACCAGCGACAAAGCGGCGGCGCTCAGCATCAAGAGCGCGGCGAACCCTGCAAAAAAGGAGGTGATCTCCACTTCCTTGGTCTCCACCACCAGCTGCTTGGACAGCACGCTATAGACGGATTTGAGATCCTCGGCGCTGGCGGCGTGGAAATAGCGTCCCCGGGTCATGTCCGCGACCTTCTTCAACGCCGTCTCGTCCAGCTGAGCGCGCATCGAGAAGCCGCCAAAGCCCACGACATTGCCCTTGGTGGTGCCGAACCCCACCGTATAAACCTTCACGCCATACTCGGAGGCGATGCGCGCCGCCTCGACGGGATCGAAGCCCGCATTGGTCTGGCCATCGGTGAGAAGAATGATCACCGCATTCTTGTAGGAACCCGGCTCAACCGGAACATGTTTTTTCTTGGCCTCGGGCTTGGCCGGGCCCCGGCCGCCCAGGGCGCGTGCGCCGCCGAAACGATCGAACCGTCCCAATCCGCCATCGCCAAAACCACGGCCGGTGAAATTGTTGATCGGAAAATCTTCTTTCGGGAACAGCGTGGACAGCGACACCAGAATGCCGCTTCCCACGGCGGTGCCGCGTTGCAATTCGAAGCGATCCACCGCCGCATTCAGCGCCAGCCGGTCGGTGGTGGGGCTCTGCACCATCAGCGCGGTGGCGGCGAACGCTACAATGCCGATCTGAACATCCTTGGGCTGGTCCTTGATGTATTCCTTGGCGGCGGCCTTTGCCGCATCCATGCGAGACGGTTTGACGTCGGCGGCGCGCATGCTGCCGGACACATCCATCGCCAGCATCACCGTGGCGCGGCTGGACGGCAGACTGATCAGGGCGGTGGGACGCGCCATGGCCAGAAGCAACAAGGTCAACGCGGCCAGCATCAAGGCCGGTGGCACATGGCGCCGCCAGCCAATGGCGCCCATCGCATCCTTGACCAGCGCCAGATTGGCATAGCGCAGCGCGGATTTCTTGCGCCGCTTCAGGAACAGCACATACAGCGCCACCGCCAACGGAATCAGCAGCAGCAGCCACAGAAACATCGGCCAGAGAAAGCCGAGATGCGGCACCATCGCCCAGCTTTTGGCCAACCATTCCTTCATGCGGTTTTCTTTGCAAAACGCAGGCGGCGCATATCGGCGAAGCGCAGCACGGCATCGGCGACATCATCTTCGGTGGACAATTCCAGTGCATCCACCCCGGCGGACTGAAAGGCATCCATCAACGCCTCATCCCGCTTTTGCGCGGCGGCGGCGAAACGGGCGCGAAAGCCCTTGTCATGGGTATCCACAAACACCTGGTCGCCGCTTTCCGCATCCTGGAACGTCAGCAGTCCCAGATCCGGCAGGCGCATTTCCAGAGGATCGGTGAGGCGCACCGCGATCACATCATGCTTGTTGGCGAGATAGCCCAGCGGCTTCTCCCAGCCCGGCGAACTGATGAAATCGGAGACCACGAAGACAAGCGAACGGCGGCGGATCATGCGGCCCGCATCCGTCAGCACGCGCTTGAGGTCGGTCGCCGCGGCTTTGCCCGGATGGCGATAGCGCGTCAACGCGTCCAGCAACACCAGAAATTGCCGCCGCCCGCCGCGCGCGGGAATCATCTGCTCGACCGCGCCCGAAAACAGAAGCGCGCCCGCACGGTTTCCTTTTCCCGCCAGGAACCGGCACATCAGGGTGGAAAATTCCGCCAGCACCGCGCGCTTGGACACGCTCACCGACTGAAAATCGATGGATGGGCTCATATCGAGCAGGAACCAGGCGGTGATTTCCCGGTCTTCCTGGAATTCGCGGACATGGGGGATCTGCAAACGCGCGGTCACGTTCCAGTCCATATGCCGCACATCGTCGTGATACTGATATTCGCGCAAATCCGCGAGATCCAGGCCCTGACCCCGGAACAGGCTCTTGTGATCGCCCTGGAGTAAACCTTCCAGACGGCGTGCGATCTTCAGATCCAGACGGCGAAGGATCGCCTCAGGCGTTTGCGGCGCGGTCATGGCGCTCCAATACTCTCTCGGGTGCGGGCACGGCGCGCATGATGTCGCGAACCAGATCGTCGGCGCTCACGCCTTCCGCCAGCGCCTCGTAAGACGGCGTGACGCGGTGGCGCAGCACATCGGCCGCCACATCCACCACGTCGGCAGGCAGCACGTAATCGCGGCCGCGCAGATAGGCGAGCGCACGGCCCGCTTCGATCAGGCCGATCGTGGCGCGCGGGCTCGCCCCGTAAAGAATGAAGCGCGCATGATCTTTCAAACCGGCCTTGGCGGGATCGCGCGTCGCCGCCACCAACCGCACCGCATAAGTGACCAGGGCCGGATCGACATAAATCTTGCGTGCCTGGGCCTGCATCGCCAGCAATTCGTCGGTGGTGGTGACGGCGCCAATTGCCGCCGCCATGCCGGTGACGCGCTGAACGATCACGAACTCCTCGTCTTCGGAGGGATAGCCGACCAACACCTTCATCATGAAGCGGTCGACTTGCGCTTCGGGCAACGCATAAGTGCCTTCGGTTTCGATGGGATTTTGCGTCGCCATCACCACAAAGGGTTTGGGCACCGGATGGCTCTCGCCCGCGATGGTGACCTGGCGTTCCTGCATTACTTCCAGAAGCGCACTCTGCACCTTGGCGGGGGCGCGGTTGATTTCGTCGGCCAGCACCAGATTGGCGAAGACCGGGCCCAGCACGGTGGAGAATTCGCCGCTCTTCTGATTGTAAACCCGTGTGCCGACCAGATCGGCGGGCACCAGATCGGGCGTGAATTGGATGCGTTTGAAGCTGCCCTGCATGGCGCGGGCGAGCGTGGAAACCGTCAAGGTCTTGGCCAGACCCGGCACACCTTCGACCAGAAGATGACCGCCCGCCAGAAGCGCGACCAGCACGCGTTCCAGGAAGTGGTCCTGGCCGACCACGATCTTCTTCACTTCATAGAGAAGATGTTCCAGCCCTTCATGCGCGCCGCTCGCCATGCCCAAAACCTTTCTGTCGTTATAAAGCCGTTCCTGTCACAAGGGATTGTTGCCCACCGCCTTGGCGGCATTCTCGATCGGAACGGCGAACGCCATGCCCGCGAAAACGCGCTGACCGGTGGGATTGTAGATCGCGGTCACGATGCCCACGACTTCGCCGTCACGATTGACCAAGGGCCCGCCGGAATTGCCGGGATTTACCGGCGCGGTGAACTGAATGAGATTGGTGAGCGTGGGTTTGTCGTGATCTTCGGGATCGTCGAATTCGCGCTTCAGGCCCGCCACCACGCCGGAAGACACCGAAGGCCCGATGCCGAACGGAAAGCCCACCGCCACCACGGTATCGCCGGGGAAGAGGTTGGCGGTCGACGCCAAGGTCGCGGGTTTCAGATCGTCGGGCTGTGTCTTGGTCCGGATCACGGCGAGATCGTTTTCCGGCTGGATATTCACCACCGTGGCTTCCGATTTGGTGCCGTCGGCGAATGTCACCACCCAACGGTCGGTGGAATGGATCACATGCAGATTGGTGAGGATGTCGCCCTTGTCGTCGATCACCACGCCGGTGCCGGTGGAATCCGGGCTCTCGTCCTTACCCTTGTCCTTGGTTTTGTCGTTGTCCTTGCCGTCCGAGGCCTTGGGCGGCGGCGGGCGGCGGATATGATCCTTGCGCGCCATCTTGGTTTCGGCCTTGGCCGCCTCGGCGGCATGCTCGGGCGACAGGAAACCATCGACGCGCACCACCGACGGTCCCACCGTGGCGGCAGCAAGCGTGGTTTCCGCAGGGCCAGGTGGCGTGTTGCTCAAGGTATATTTGACGGCGTTGTCGATATCGAATTGGGTCAGCGGCGCAGGCGCGGGATGCAGGAACCACCAGCCGCCCACCAATCCTAGCGAGATCAACACCGCTGCGGCGGCAGGCAGGCTGCGATCATGACGCGCTGCAAAAGTTTTGGCCTTCCGCCAGCCCAGAACGAACAGCGAGGGCTCATTGTCTTCCAGCGCAAAGGTCGGGTCAGCCGGCATCTGACCATCGAGGATCGACGGACCGGAACGGCGTCTTGTGGCACGGCCGTAAAGAGGTTTCCGCTTCATACCGGGTTCCGCCGATAGATCGCTGTGGCAAAGCCTACGCCAGCCATTCCTTTTAGGCAAAAGTCGCGCGCGACTATTGCCTAATCTATGTCGGCTCAGCCGAAGGTGAAGGCATAGGCCTCCGCGCCCGGATCCAGGAATTCGATGCTGAATGTGTGATCGGCGACAGGATCTTGCTGACGGATGAGTTGATAGAGGCGCTGGCCGGTCACCGTGCCGTTGCCGTCCTTATCCGTGTCTTCGCCATGGGCATCGCCGGGTGCTTGGCCATCTAGGGTCACGCGGAAACGTACGGGTTCCTTGCCATCTGCCGGACCCAGCACCAGATGCAGATCCCTGGCGTGGAAATGAAAGGTGATTTTTCCGCCTTTCGCGGCGGCGACCGATTTTTCTTCGCCGATGATCCAGCGGCCCGACAAGCCCCATTGATTGAGCTGCAACGGATAAGGCGTCTTGTAGTCGGCGGGCTTGTCCGCTTGCGGTGTGTTGGAGGCGAAATTCTGCCCGCGGCCATAGCCCAGATAGGTTTCCGGCGATTGCATGCTGCTTTCGTCCGCCTGCGCCATAGCGCCTTGCGCATCGGGATCGACAATGCCGCCGGGCACATTTTTATAACCGGCTTCTTTCAGCAATTGCTGAATGATGCGCTCGGACTTGTCATATTCGCCTTCGCCGAAATGATGCGCGCGGATGCGGCCCATCGCGTCGATGAAATAATGCGCCGGCCAATATTGATTGTTGAAGGCCTGCCAGATGGCGAGATTGGAATCCAGCGCCACCGGATAGGTTACGCCCAGGCTCTTCACCGCTTTCGCGACATTGGCGGGATCTTTTTCGAAGGCGAATTCGGGCGCATGCACGCCCAGCACCACCAAACCGTGATCTTTGTATTTCGCCGCCCAGGCACGGATGTAGGGCAGCGCGCGCAGGCAGTTGATGCAGGAATAGGTCCAGAAATCGACCAGCACGACTTTTCCGGCAAGCTGGTCGCGCGTCAGCGGCGGCGTATTCAGCCAGCCGGTCGCGCCATTCAATTCCGGGATCACGCCTTCGACGGGCAGATCGCTACCCGCAACCGCCACCGTTTTCACCGGCGCCGATGGACGAAGCTTGTCGATCAAGCCTTGTTCCAATCGCGTGGTGCTGGCGAGCGAGACCCGCGCCAGGAATCCGGTATCCACGCCGAAAGCGATGGCGGCGACGCCCGCCAGCACGGCGACACCCAGGATGCGCCGGATCCATTCGCTCGCGCCCAGGGATTGTTTCATGCCCGCGAACAGCCTGCCGCCCACCAGCAAAGCCAGCGCCAGGGAAGTCGCGGCGCCCGCGGCATAGGCGAACAGCACCAGCGTGGTTCCCACACTGGCCCCGCCGATGGCCGCGCCGGTCAGCACCAGACCCAGGATCGGTCCGGCGCAAGGCGCCCATAACAGGCCCGTGGCGATGCCCAGCAGAAAGGACGAACCAACGCCATTGCCCGCCGCTTCACCCGACAGCCGGTCGCCCAGCGCCACGATGGGGCGCGTCAGACGGTCCGCCAGGGTGCGCGACAACAACGTCACCGCAAACAGCGTGAGCAAAACCATGGCGGCGATGCGGCCATATTGATTGGCGCTCACCGCCCAGCCGCCGCCCACCGCCGCCAACGACGCCACGGCGGCGAACATCACCACCATGCCGGCCAGAAGCGGTAGCGTACCGGTCAGGAACGGCCGATTGCCTCGCGCGAACACGAAAGGCAGCACCGGCAGAATACAGGGGCTCACAATGGTGAGAATACCGCCCAGATAGGCCAACAAGATCAAGGTCATTGATACTCTGTCCGTGACGGATGGCCGTCATCTTCGCAGTCATGGGCGCGTCGTGCAATTATGAGAAGCGAACGCCTTCCCCCTGGGCCGGAAGCACTGGCGCGGGGAAAATAAGCGTGATATTCGAATGAATATAACGAAATAGTCTTTCGATACAGGGCTTTCATAGGCGCGCTCGGGCGTTTCGCTGTGGTGTTATTCGCTGCAGCTTCGGCAATAGTTACCGCGCTCCGCCAACATGACGGCCCTGCAACAGGAGATAGGAATGCAAAAACTGAAAATCGCAGCGTCAGCCCTGGCCTTGATGGCAGGTGCATTTGCTGCGGCACCGGCTTTAGCGGCGCCCACCTGCGATGCCGACAATGGCGGCCTGAAGCTGCCCAAGGGCTTTTGCGCCATGGCGGTTGCCGACGGGCTTGGCTATGCGCGCCATGCCGTGGCGACGCCCAATGGCGATCTGTATGTGGCGCTGCGCGCCAGCGGCGGCAAGCCCGGCGGTCTGGTGGCGCTGCATGATTCCAAGGGCGACGGCCATTTCGATGTGCAGCAGAAATTCGGCGACGGGCTGGCCGATAATGGCAGCGCTACCGGCGTCGCACTGCATGAAGGCTATCTCTATGTCGCCCAACCGACCCAGGTGGTCCGTTACAAGATGACACCGGGCCAGTTGCTGCCGCAGGGCCAGCCGGAGGTCGTGGTTTCGGGGTTCGACAGCGCCCGCGAACACAATGACAAAGGTATCGCCTTCGACAACAAGGGCAATTTCTACGTTAATGTCGGAAGCCCCTCCAATGCCTGCCAGGTGCGCGACCGCTTGAAGGATTCGCCCGGCCAGGACCCCTGCCCGCTGCTGGAGAAGCATAGCGGCATCTGGAAATTCAGCGCCGCCAAGCTGAACCAAAAACAGGAAGACGGCACACGCATCGTCACGGGTTTGCGCCAAGAGCCCGATGTCGCCTGGGGGCATGGCGCGATCTACACCGTGATGAACAATCGCGACCAGATCGACGTGCTCTATCCGGAGCATTTCAGCGCCGAAGACAATAATGACGGTCCAGCTGAAGTGATGTATCGCGCCGATCAGGGCGCGGATTTCGGCTGGCCTTATTGCTATTTCGACTATCGCCACCAGAAGCTGCTGCTCAGCCCCGAATATGGCGGCGACGGCAAGGAAGCGGCGCGCTGCGCCAAATTCACATTACCAACGGCAAGCTTTCCCGCACACTGGGCTCCGGTGGATGTGAAATTCTACAACGGCAAGCAATTCCCTACCTCTTATCGCGGCGGCGCCTTCATCGTGTTCCATGGCTCATGGAACCGCTCCGGTGAACAACGTCCCGGCGCGGTGGTATTCCAGCCCATGAGCAATGACGGCAAAGCCTCCGGAAAATTCGAAGTCTTCGCCGACAATTTCGCGGGCTCCGCACCGGTGAAGACTCAGAATGATTACCCGGCGCGCCCCGATGGCGTGGCAGTGGCGCCTGACGGCTCGCTGTTCATCACCGACAGCCAGAAAGGCAAAGTCTGGCGCGTCTTCTATCGCGGTTAAAGATTACGCCTCGCGCGCAAAAGACAGCGCGCGGGGCGTCCCCGATTCCTTGCGGCACGGCGATCCCGCCGCGTAACGCATCTCGGCACCCGACCTGGACACCGTAATTTCCGTGTAGCTCACGGTTTCGGCCTCCTCCCGGTGCATACACAGAGAAAAAGGCCCGCGTTCGGGCAAATGCGCAGCATGTAATTTCCGCAGCCGCGCGGGGGTCAGTGCCGCCATACCGCGCACCGCTGCCGCGCGCTTTTTATTCACCAGCGCTTCGTTATAGCCCGATGAAAACCAGTGGCGGCGCGACCAGCGGAATTTGTGGCTGGAAAGCACTGTCCCATCCCAGCGCCATTCGCGCAGACGCTTTTCGTGCGCCGACGCCGCGATCAGGCGAAACGGATTGATCCGCTCCAACGGCAGATCGGCGAACATCGCGCCGATATCGGCCATGCTCTCCGCCGCCAATAGATGCGGAATGATGACGCCACGGCTGACGCACAGCGCCCGGTCGCGCTGCGGCTTGGCGTACCAATTGATCAGAGCCAGACTCAGGCCGGCATCACTCACGCCCACCCATGTGCCGCCATCCGGCTCGCTGGGAAACAAAGCGGCATGTGTTCCGGTCCAATATTTTCGAGGTTTCAGCGCACGCGGACGCGTTTTCTGCTCGTCGCGATTCATCGCCAGCAGGAAGCCCGAACGCATGGGCAGAAAGGAAATGGTGCACATCGGTTCGGAGGCGTTTCAATCGGCCAAAGGATAACAGGCACTGAGCTGCTGATATTTCTTCCACTCTTCACGCAATACTGCCAATGCCGCAGGACGATGCCCCAGCTTCCGGTTCGCCGCGCCGATGGCGAAGACAAGATCCCATTGCCGGAACAAGGTGGCGTAAGCCTGAAAAATGGAATTGCGGGCGTCATAGATGCTGGTGGCTTCGGATGCCGCACCGTTCAATTCCAGAATTTTGAAATTCTCGCCCCGCATCAGATCCTGGTCGGTAGGGAAACGCACGTCATAGCGGCCGATGTAAAAGCCCGGCACCTGGCGCGAAATTTGATCGATGCGGGTTTCCAGCGCCTCGGTCCACAGATGCATTCCATCGCGGAAAATGCAGCCCTGGCAATGATTGCCGGCTTCCACCAGCTTCAGGCGCTCGCCCTGCCCCAGCACCTTCGCGCGTATAGCGCGGTGACGCTGGAGATAAGTGGCCGCCATGATTGCGGCGCGGGCATCGGCACGGATCAATTCTTCCACCGTACGAATACCGTCACCGATGATCGCCGGGAAAACCTTTTCGGTGATCGCGAAAATGCGCCCCCGCTCTTCATGCGGGAAACGATAATAGAAAATGCCCGCCTCGCCGGGCCCGGCGGCATATTCCTGCAACACCACATCGCCGGTGACCTGCGCCAGATAATCGCGCGCGTCGGTCTCGGTGCGCGCCAACCGAAAGCCGCTGCCGCGCTGCGCGACATTGGGCTTGAGCACGACCGGCAGGGAAAGCCCGTTTTCCGCACAGAGCAAATCAAAGCGCGCCATGCGCTCCTGCACAGAGCCGCGCCCGATCAGGGCGGCGCGCGCCGTGAATTGCGGAGAGGTCTGAAACAAATCGCGCAGAATTTCGTCTTTGGATTCACCCACGATCCCACCCGTGAGCATGCCGGGGTTTGCGATGGTGGGCAGATTGATGCCGCGATATTTCAGCGCCAGCCAGGCATAATTGAGCCCGATGGGAATGTAGAAAAGGCGTGCAGGCCAGAACTCCCATTGCAGCCAGCGCTGCATGGCGGGGCCGCGCATCAGAAGCCCGATACGCCCCCGCGAAACAAAGATCAGCGCCGCCAACAGCAGAACAAGCACCACCGCCACGCCAAGCGTGCCTTTGGCGGCGGCATACCAGGCCATGGTTTGCGCGCCCGCAAACCACACCAGGGCGAAAACCAGCGGCACCCAGATCAGCCCCATCAAGGCGGTGATGACGGCAAAGGATAAAAACGGCACCGCCAAGGTTCCGGCGAGCAGATAAGTGGGCAGGCGCAGGCCCGGCACGAAACGGGCCACCAGCAGCACCATCAACCCGCGCTTCTTCCACCAGGCTTCGCTGCGCGCCAGCCGGTCTTCGCTCACCCGCTTGCGCACCCATTGGCGGGCAAGAAATGGGCGGCCGAAATGGCGCGCCGCTGCATAAAGTCCCAGATCACCCAGCCAGATTCCCAGAAAACAGGCCGCCAATCCCAGCGGCGTCGCGAGCTGCCCCGCCGCGGCCAGCGTCGCGCCGCCCAGGGTGGCGGCATCCTCGGAAAAGAAAGTGAGGAAAAAGAGCGAGGCTGCCTTGGTCCATGCCAGGTCCAGCGCGCTCATGCGGACCGGCGCGCGGCAGCGTCGCGATAGGCGATGGTGGACGGCGCCAATCCAAAATCCGCCGGAACCGGCAGACCGTGTCCATGACAGACCGCGCCGATCAAGGCGTAATGGTGGATGGCGTGGGAAACCGCATACATGACCTCGCGGCCGATCGTCGATGTCGCCGCGCAGGCGCCGGGAGCGGCATAGGAAATCTTGTACTGCACTTCGATGGTGCGGCCCGCCGGAAGGCTTGCGAAAAAGCGCGCAGCCTGGCGCAAATCGTGTGTCACCCGAAGCGCGATTGTCCGGTCATTCTCTAGCTCGCGGTCACGCTCGCGCCGGTCATAATCGACCGCGCCGCCATGCACGGCTTCAAACAAAATTTTGAAATGCTCCAGGCTGTGCCGGTAATGGGCTCCGACCGACGCGCCGCCATAGGTATCGGCATATTGTGCGTCGCTCAGACCGGTCAGCAGCGCCTCGCCCTGTTCCAGCACTTCGTCCATCGCCGAAAGAAGCTGGTCGGTGCTCATGCCGCATACCCCTTGCGCTGCGGAAGGCAGTGCGTCTCCGCGAAGCGCCAAACCACGCGGCGGATAGTGGGAATTCCACTGAGGGCACACAAGGACTTATTTCGAAAATGCGACGGACAGGGCGGCGCCTTGCCGTTTTCGGCCCGCCGCCGTTATAGTTACCTATATATCACGCGCCGGGAGCGGATCATGAACGCCAAATTCCTCGCACTTCTTGCGGCGGCCTTGCTGGTTTCCGGCTCCGCCATGGCGCAGGAGATGCGGGAGCCCGCACCCAAATGCGAGGCCATGGTCGCGCCGCCGCCAGCCCTGGCCGGGTGGACAAACAAAAGCGATGTGGCATCCGCAACAAAGGCCGATGGCCTGACGCAAGCCGCGCTCACCATCGACAAGGGCGCGACGGTTGCACTGCACCCGACCCGCGACGTTTCCTATATCGCCCAACCCGACAAGCCGGGTGGCTCGGTCTCGAATGGTGGACTTCTTGCGGTGAGCATCGCAACCGCGGGCACTTATCAAATCAATCTCAGCTCCGGCGCCTGGATCGATTTGCTGCAAGACGGCAAAGCCGTCCTTTCCACTGCCCATGCGCCGGGCCCCGCCTGCACCGGCATCCGCAAGACGGTGCAGTTCCCGCTTCAGCCGGGCCGCTATGTGCTGCAACTATCGGCCAATGCCGCGCCCGATATCCAGGTGATGGTCTCGCGCGTGCAATGATGCGTGGGCTGCTTCTGGGCGCGGCGCTGACGGCTGTTGCGGCGGCCGCACTGGCGGCCCCATCCGGCTATATCTGGCATCTGCCACCAGGCGTGATGCCGCCGCCGGTTCCCGCCGACAATCCTATGTCTGATGCGAAAGTCGCGCTGGGCCGCCGCCTTTTCTATGACGCGGATCTGTCGATCGACGGCACCACGTCCTGCGGCACCTGCCACGAACAGCATCGCGCCTTTACCGAAGGCAATGCCAGCCATCCCGGTGTGGGCGGCGTGCCCGGAAAGCGCAATGTGATGGCGCTGGGCAATGTCGCCTATTTCACGCCGCTGACCTGGGCCGATCCCACGCAGCACGACATGGAAACCCAGATGCGGGTGCCGGTGCTGGGCACCAACCCCGTCGAGATGGGCATGGCGGGCAAGGAAGACGAACTCGCGCGCCGTCTGGCTGCCGATGATTGCTACCGGCAGATGTTCCAGGGTGCCTTCCCGGAAGACAAAGGTCGCATCGATATGAAAACGGTGGGCAAAGCGCTGGCGTCTTTCGAGCGCACACTGATTTCGTATGACGCACCCTACGACAAAGCCCGCCGCGGCGATGCCAGTGCGATGAGCGATGCGGCGCATAGGGGCGAGACATTGTTTTCAAGCCTAGGCTGCGCCACCTGCCATTCCGGCGCCAACTTTACCGACCTGAAATTCCACGCCATCGGACTTTACGATGTCGATGGCAAAGGCGGTTATCCCGCGCGCGACCGCGGCCTGATCGAAATCAGCGGCAAGCCCTCGGATGAAGGCGCGATGCGCACGCCGTCCTTGCGCAATGTCGCCCTCACCGGCCCTTACATGCATGACGGTTCGATCAAGACCCTGCCCGACGCCATGCGCGGTCATGCGGGGCGCGAAGCATCCGGTCTCAAGACAAGGATCGCGGCCCTGGATGCGGGCGAGATGACAGATCTCGTCGCGTTTCTGGAAAGCCTCAGCGACCGTTCTTTCGTCACCAACCCGGATTTCGCCTTGCCGAAGATGGCTTGCGGCAAGGCGAATTACTGAGTCAAGCCGCTCGCCCAAGCTCGCGGCGTTGGCTTAGCTTTTCTTGGCGAACGAAGTGAACCTAGAAAAGCTTGCCCTATCCGAGCGCAGCGAGGATGCGCTCCGCACTGCCCGTCGCACGGCTCCGGGCGTTCGTCGCTCGAAATGGTCCACTGGACCATTTCGCCGCCTTTGGCGGCCGTTCCTCACCCACCGGACCTGCTCACGCGCGTCCCGCGCGCCGTCACTCACTATTCAGCCGCCACTTTCTCCGCTTCCGCCAAGGTCACCGACACAAGCTGGCTGACGCCGCGCTCCGCCATGGTGACGCCGAACAGCCGGTTCATGCGCGACATGGTCAGGGCATGGTGGGTGATCACCAGGAAGCGGGTGCCCGAAAGCTCCGTCATCTGGTCCAGCATCTTGCAGAAACGCTCGACATTGGCGTCGTCCAGCGGCGCGTCCACTTCGTCCAGCACACAGACCGGAGCAGGATTGACCAGGAACACCGCGAAGATGAGCGCCATCGCGGTCAACGCCTGCTCCCCGCCCGAAAGCAGCGCCAGCGATTGCAGCCGCTTGCCCGGCGGACGCGCGAAGATCTCAAGGCCCGCTTCCAGCGGATCTTCGGATTCGGTGAAGGTCAGCTTGGCCTCGCCACCCTCGAACAGCTTTGTGAACAGGTCCTGGAAGTTGCGGTTCACCTTCTCGAAGGATTCGACCAGGCGCTCGCGGCCTTCGCGATTGAGAGTCTGGATGCCGCGGCGCAGCCGGTCGATAGCGCCGACCAGATCGTCGCGGTCCGTCGTGAGCG
>DASYDX010000067.1:0-4728 GCA_036499345.1 Rhizomicrobium sp. | reverse complement strand
CGGGATTTCTGCTCGCCTACAATCCCGATGCGCCCTTCGCCAATCTTCAGGATCTGGTCGTGGTGCCCAATGCCAGCGCCGAAGCCGCGACCAGTGGCGCGATCCAGGCCACCAATGGCGTGCGCGCCAATCTGGTGGTCTATCGCATCGCCGCGCATCTCTATCGCTCATTGCTGAAGCTGTAAGCAGCCCGGAATCCTCATCCCGAGCTTGTCGAGGGACGAAGGATGAGGATCGCGAAGCCTTTCCACGCGCGCAAAAACCATGCTTCAATTGCACCATGGCACGCATATTCATAAGTGGTTCAGCAGACGGCTTGGGTTTTCTGGCGGGGCAATGGCTGCTGGAGCGCGGGCATCTCGTCACCTTTCATGCCCGCAGCGAAAGTCGCGCCGAGGCACTGCGCCGCCGCCTGAAGCAGGAAAGCCAGATCGTCATCGGCGATGTTTCCACCATCGCGGCCATGCGCGATGTCGCCGATCAGGTGAACCGCATCGGACGCCATGATGCAGTGATCCACAATGTCGCTATCGGCTATCAGGAGCCCAAACGGATGGAGACCGAAGACGGTCTTTCCCAGCTCTTCGCCATCAACACTTTGGCGCCCTATCTTCTCACTACGCTGATCGAACGGCCCGAGCGCCTCGTCTATCTCAGCTCCGGCCTGCATCGCAGCGGCGATCCCGGCCTGGACGATCTGCAATGGAAGGACCGGCACTGGAATGGCAGCCAGGCTTATTCCGACAGCAAGCTGCACAATTGCTGGCTCGCGTTTGCCGTGGCGCGGCGCTGGGACGAGGTGATGTCGAACGCGCTGGAACCCGGCTGGGTCGCGACCAAAATGGGCGGCCCCGGCGCGCCCGACGATCTGGCCAAGGGCGCGGAGACGCAAGCCTGGCTGGCGGTGAGCGACGACATCCCCGCCCAGGCCACCGGCGAATATTTCTTCCACCAGAAAAGAAAAGCCGTCAGCGCCAACGCAAGGCGCGAAGATCTTCAGGACGCGCTGATGGATTATTGCAAAGACCTGACGGGCGTCGAGATAGCGCCTTGACGGAACGCCCCCACGTTCTCATGCAACGGCGCTTGAACGATATTCTACCGGACCGCGCCTGGCCTGAGGGCATTTACCTCGATCTCTTCGCCAACAGTATGGCGCGCGAAGCACATGCGCTGTTGGAATCGGCCTATGCGTCCGGTGGCGGCCAAGTGCCGGGTTTCGAGAATTGGTGGGCTGCGCTCTCGCAAGATGCCGAATATGCATCTGACTTGTGTTTCCCGCTTCGAGATCAAAACGGTAATCTCGTCGCGTTCGCGCAATGCTGGACATCTGCGTTCGTGAAGGATTTCGCGATTCATCCAGCTCGGCAAAGACGTGGCATCGGCAGATCGCTGCTATTGCATATCTTCCACATCTTCCAGGCACGTGGCGCAGAAACCATCTCACTCAAGGTCGAGGTTGATAATCTGCGAGGCGTCGCGCTCTATCGCAGTCTCGGCATGTCGCCGGATAAGACGCGTTGCTAATCAGCCGGAGGATCGCCGCCATGCCTCGCACCGCGCTCGCAGCCTTGGGCTTCACGCTTTTGCCGTTTGCGGCGATCGGCCAGACCGCCGAAGCACCGCCGCCGCCCGCCAGCGCGCAGGATTGCGAAATCCTTGCCGCCGCCGGGCGCGCGCAACTGGATTGGGGCCAAGCCGCACCCAGCCAGATGATGCGGCGCCAATCTTTCGGTGTGGACTGCAACTGGGCCGCGATGGGTCTCGCGCCGCCCACCATCGCGCCGCCCTCAGACGGTCCCTATTACGAGGGCATCCGTTTCGCGTTTTCCAAGCCGGTCTATACCGGCGGCACATCCGCGACGGTCATTGTCGGACATATCGGCAATGGCGGACCGAAGACCTATTTCATCGCCTCTTATATCTGCACCGTCACCCGGCAAGATGGCGCGTGGGGACACGCGTCCTGCCGGATGCGCTATATCACCTGAGCCAAGCCCCCCGCCCTGAACGCTTGTTGCGCCGCATCAATTCGCTGGGCCGCCCCTCGATCTACGAAAAGCTTCGTTGACTCTACGAATCTCTTCGTACTACGCTGCCCCCATGACACGATCCCCGCCCAAACCCACCGCATCGGAACTGGAGATCCTTCACGTCCTTTGGGCCAAAGGCCCTTCCACGGTGCGCGAGGTTCTGGACTCGCTGAATGAAAAGAAAAGCCTGGGCTATACCGGCGTTCTCAAGCTGCTGCAGATCATGACCGCCAAGGGCACGGTGCGCCGCGACGAAAGCAATCGCGCCCATGTTTATGAAGCGCGCCGCCCCGCGGATCAGACCAAGCGGCAACTCGCCAGCGACATGCTGCAACGTGTGTTCGAAGGCTCCGCCAGTCAGTTGATGCTGCACGCCCTGGCGGGCAATCGCACCTCCGCCGAAGAGATCAAAGAACTGCGCCGTATCCTGGACGATTATAAAGGAGACGATGATGGCAAGTCTGACTAGCTGGCTTTCCGCCGATATCCTGCACGCGCTGGGCTGGGCCCTGATCCATTCGCTGTGGCAAGGCGCGGGCCTGGCGGCGCTGGCCGCGCTCGCGATGGCGCCGTTCCGCCGCCCGTCCATCCGCTATCTCATCGCCATTGCCGCGCTGGCCGCGATGCTGGCGGCGCCGGTTGCGACCTTCCTGATTGCCGTCGCGCCCGGCGCGCCGCTACACACACTGCTTCCCGCCACGGCACTGGAAATCGCCGCCGTGCCCGCCGCCGCGCCCCTGCCCGGCGCGATGACGGCGCATATCGAACACATCTTCGCGCCCGCGACGGCGCATGGTCTTGCCTCCGGCACGCTGGCCTTGAACATCCTGCCCTGGCTGGTGGCGGCCTGGCTTTGCGGCGTGATCGTTTTCAGCTTGCGCTTTGCCGGTGGCCTGCTGCTGCTGGAGCGCAAGCGCCGCGGCAAATCCCAAACGCCCGACGCACATCTGCTCGCGCTTTGCCATGCCTTGCAGCGCCAACTCGGCCTCACCCGCGCCATCCGCTATCTGGAATGCACCTGGCTTCAGCCCCCCGGCGTGATCGGCTGGTTTCGCCCGGTCGTCCTGCTCCCCGTCTGCGCCCTGACCGGACTGAGCCAAGACCAATTGCGCGCCGTGATCGCGCACGAGCTGGCGCATATCCGGCGCCACGATGCCTTTGTGAATCTGTTCCAGATCCTGATCGAGGCGCTCCTCTTCTATCATCCCGCCGTGTGGTGGCTGAACCGGCGCATCCGGTTGGAGCGCGAACTCTGCTGCGACGCCATTGCGGTGTCGCTCACCGGCAACCGGGTCGAATATGCCCGCGCACTGGCTTTGATGGAGGAATGGGAAAGCGCGCCCGCCCTGGCGATGGCCGCCAATCGCGGGCCCTTGTCGCAGCGCATCTTCCAGATATTGGGACACAAACCGGCCCGCGCGCGTCTGCGCGTGTCGGATGTCACGGGCAGCTTCCTGTTCCTGGCCGCTGCGCTTGGCGCCGCGAATGCCTTGTTCGGGATTGCCTATCCCATCGCCACCGCACAAGCCAAAGCGGCGGCGCCATCCCAACCGGCGATTGCTGCCACCAGCGCGCCGGTTCAAATCCTGCCGCCCGCGCCCATTCCGGCGGATGACCGTGTCCAGACCATCGCGGTGACGGCGCCCGATCTGTCGCGGCTGGTGCGCGCGGCAAACCCCGCACGCGTGCAACTGGCGGCGAATGACGCCCCAGCATACCGCCCCGCCGCCGCCGCGCCGGACGATCAAATGGAAGCAATGGTGGTGTCCGGCAGCACGCATGAACCGGAACTGCTCAACAGCATGACGATGGAAGAGGTTCCGGGTAGCAACACCATGACCGTCACCGCCAGCATCGATGGTGTGCCGCAAAAGCTGCTGGTCGGCATCGGCGATCTTTCCACCCGCGTGTGGGAAAGCCCGGCCGCGAAGATGAAACTCACCATCCGTCCCCATGGCCGCTTCATGGATGCGGGCGGACGCTATTCCGAAGGCGTCGCCCGCGTGGAGGATTTCACGCTGGCCAGCATGAAGACCGGCGGCTTCGACGTGCCGGTGATGCCCGATCCGGATTTCGCCGATGCGGGCTTCGACGGCATCCTGGGCACCAACATGATGCAGCGTTACGATATCGATCTGGATTTCGCGAACCGGAAGCTGAATTATTTCACGCCGGAAGAAACACCCCGCGCGGGCATTTATTGGTCGTCGGGCGCGACGCAGGCGGTGGACATGGTGACCTATTCCGGCGTGGTCTATGTGCCGGTGACATTGGATGGCCACCGGATCATCGCCCTGCTGGACACCAGCGCGGACCGCAGCTTCCTCAACCCCCAAACCGCCAGCAAGGAATTCGGACTGGAGCCGAGCACCCTGGAGCCCGGCAACGTCACCAATGGCGGGGCGCGCATCAAAGCGGGCCTGCACACCTTCTCCAGCCTGACCATCGGCGGATTGACCATCGCCAATCCC
Source organism: Rhizomicrobium sp. (assembly GCA_036499345.1). Classification (GTDB taxonomy): domain Bacteria; phylum Pseudomonadota; class Alphaproteobacteria; order Micropepsales; family Micropepsaceae; genus Rhizomicrobium. Next base: position 224 of record DASYDX010000067.1, on the reverse strand, counting down.
AAGATCGGCGTGCCCTTCGACATTCAAAGCCAGAACACCGGGCAGTTTCATGCCGTGCGGGCGTTCCGCAACCGCTATAATCTGTCGGAATTCTTGCCGCCCATGATCATCGGCATGGATGTGCTGCGCCAAAGCCATCTCTACATTTCGTTCCAGAACAAGCGGATCTATATTTCCCCCGCGGTACAGGGCGGCGCATGGGAAGCGCCCCCGGCAAAGACCAG
>DASYDX010000066.1:0-13925 GCA_036499345.1 Rhizomicrobium sp. | reverse complement strand
GGGTGAGCCCATTGCGGCGAGCCGGACTTTGCCGCACTGGCATGTCGCCACGCCATGGTCTGGCTGTTTATCGCTCACTCGGCCCTCCGCTTTGGAGCACATTGACAAGACTATTCCGCATGCGGCCCGTCAAGGCGACGGTCGCATGCGGTCAGTCCATACAGAGCGGTATCAGGCCTTCAGATAGTCATGCAGCACCCGGCCATAGGGCAGGGTGAGGTCGGCGATGAAATGATGCGCGCCGACGATCCGGTGCACCGGCAGATCCGCAACCGGCGCATTGACGTGCGGGATCAGGTGCAGCCGTCCAGGACCGCGCCAGGAACCTTTGACCGTGATGTCGGTGAGATTGAGCGCCACCAGCTGGCAGATTGCCGGGGTGCCATCGATGCCGGGGATGATTTTGAGATTGACCTGAGTCTTGGACAAGGTCGCGGTGGTGGCGTCGCCATTGCCCGCCATGCTTTCGGCCTTGTAGCCCATCGTGCCCATCGCCACCGGTTGCCCGGAATATTCGAGCGTGCCGGTGAGGGTGTCCTTCACAATCTCCAGCTTGGGATGAGCATATTTCTTGGGAAAGCCCCAGATTTCACGGCCCGCGGCGATCGGCGGATCGTCATCCAGATACATCTGCGCCACGAAGTTCATCTCTTCGCCATTGAAGGTGCAGGGAATGACCAGACCGGATTCGGTGTAGCTGCCGAAGCCGGAGGAATCCGGCATCTTGATCCATTCGTAATGCACGAAGGGCTGATCCGACGGCATCAGCGGCTCCGGCAATTGTTCGCGGATCAGTGCCGGGTCGCTTTCATAGGTGATGACCATATATTCGCGGTTGATGAAGCGGTACGGTCCGGCCGGATAACTGGGCCCCGCCGCCGGCATGGACGGCAGGTTCAAAATCGCTTCGGCTTTCATGCGTTTTCCTATTCCGCGGTCCAGCCGCCATCGATGGGAATGATCGCGCCGGTGATCGAGCGGGCGCTGTCCGAGGCCAGAAAGACCGCCAGATCGGCGACTTCCTCAACCGTGACGAACTCTTTGGTGGGCTGGGCGTGCAGCAGCACATCGTTGATCACCTGCTCGCGCGTCAGATTGCGCGCCGCCATGGTGTCGGGGATCTGTTTTTCCACCAGCGGCGTCCAGACATAGCCGGGGCAGATCGCATTGGCGGTGATGCCGAAAGTGGCGGTTTCCAACGCTACGGTCTTGGTCAGACCGGCAATGCCGTGCTTGGCGGAGACGTAAGCCGATTTGAACGGCGAGGCGACCAACGCATGGGCCGAGGCGGTGTTGACGATACGGCCCCATTTCTTGGCTTTCATGCCGGGTACCGCGGCGCGAATGGCGTGGAACGCCGCCGACAGATTGATGGCGATGATCTGGTCCCATTTCTCGATGGGGAATTCTTCGATCGGCGCGACGAACTGGATGCCGGCATTGTTGACCAGGATGTCCACGCCACCCAGCTTGGTCTGCGCTTCGGCGACCATGGCGGCGATCTGATCGCCCTTACTCATATCGGCGCCGGAATAATGCGCGCGCACACCGAAATCGCTTTCGATGCCGGACCGCTCTTTTTCGATGGCGTCTTTGTCGCCAAAGCCATTGATCACGATGTCGGCACCCTGGGCGGCATAAGCGCGCGCGATGGCGAGACCGATACCGCTGGTCGAACCGGTGACCAGGGCGACTTTGCCTTTAAGCATTGGGAAATCCTTGTGATGGGGTGACGCAACCCGCCTATTATCATGGCGAAGAACCTTACGCCCGCCCGACATTTTGGTGACATTTCAAAGTTGTAGGCCGGTTGTCATCGGGGTTTTAACGATCGGGGCTTACAGTCGTGTCATGGATATCAAGAACATGGCGCAAGCCGACGAGAAAATGCCCGGATGGCGCCCCAAGGGTTGCGGCCGTATTGCCCTGGTGTTGCAAGGGGGCGGCGCGCTGGGCGCTTATCAGGCCGGTGTTTATCAGGCCATGCACGAGGCGGGGATCGAGCCGGATTGGGTTTCCGGCGTCTCCATCGGTGCGGTCAATGCTGCTTTGATCGCAGGCAATGTGCCGGAAAAGCGTCTGCAGCGGCTCACCGCTTTCTGGAGCCGTATCACCGACCGCACAGTCTGGTTGCATACGCCCGACGGCGACATCTTCCGCCAGATGCGCAATGCCACGTCATCCTTTTATACGATGATGCTGGGCCAACCGGGCTTCTTCGCCCCTCAGAAGGTCAATCCCTGGCTCAGTCCTGCCGGTGCGCGTTCGGCCACCGGTTATTACGACAATGCGCCGCTGCGCGAGACTTTGCTGGAGCTGGTGGATTTCGACCTGCTCAATTCCAAACGCTGCCGCTTCTCTGTCGGTGCCGTTAATGTCGCTAGCGGCAATTTCATCTTCTTCGACAATGCCAAGCATCTGATCGAGCCCGAACACATCATGGCGTCCGGCGCGCTGCCGCCCGCCTTTTCGCCGGTGAAGATCGGCAGCGATTATTTCTGGGATGGCGGCATCGTCTCGAACACGCCGCTGCAGCATCTGCTGGCCCAGGACGACGACATCAATTCGCTGGTCTTCCAGGTCGATCTCTTCAGCGCCGCCGGGGCGCTGCCGCGCACGCTGCAAGATGTGATGAGCCGGGAGAAGGACATTGTTTATTCGTCCCGTACGCGCCAGGTCACGGATATGTTCAAGCGCCTGCAGCGCTGGAAAACCCGCGCCTATCACGCGTTGCTGAAAGTCCCCGAATCCGAACTGACGGATGAAGAGCGCGTGATGCGCGACAAACTGGCCAGGCTCCCGGCGCTCACCGTGCTTCAGCTCATCTATCAGCAGAAGAGCTATGAGGGAGACGCCAAGGACTATGAATTCTCCCGCACCTCCATGCGCGAGCATTGGGAGAGCGGCCATGACGACACCAAGCGCACCTTGACCCATCGCCATTGGCTGGAGATGCCGCCCGAGAATACCGGCATCCTCACGCACGATATCCATCGCGACAAGGAAGACGACGCCTGGTAGGCGGCGTCACCCGGCCAAATTCAGCACATTGTTGGCGCGGTCCTTGTCGGGCACGACATGATCGGGATCGACCGTGACCGACAAGACCGGCTTGGTGCTGTCCAACCGAAGCACAACCTCGGTCTTCTGAATCCAGGCTTCGGCGGGCAGGTTGATGCGGCGCTTTTCGCCGCCTTCGAACGCCACTTCCACCGTCACCGGCATCACCAGCCGGTCGAGATTGGCGACCGTTACGATCGCGCCCTTGCTCCAGCCATCCTTGGACGGTTCGGCGGATTTGGCGGCCACATCCAAAGTCCAATTGCGCGCATACCAGCCGCGCCAGAACCAGGACAAGTCTTCGCCGCCTGCGCTGTCCATGGCACGGAAGAAATCCGACGGCGAGGGATGTTTGAACGACCAGTCGGCGATGTATTTGCGGAAGGCCCAGTCGAACCGCTCCGGTCCCAGAATCTGCTCGCGCAGCAGCACCAGTCCCAGCGCCGATTTGAAATAGCTGGAAGGATGGCGGTACTTCTCCATCACCTGGTCCGAGCGGGTCAGCATCACCGGCGCATTCGGGTCTTCCAACAGCGGTAAAATTTCCTCGACCGGATTGCCCTTTTTGGGCGCATATTCGCCGTCGCGCTTGGGTCCGAATTCCTTGAAGTCGTCGGACTCATAAATGTCGATGAAGGTGTTGAAGCCTTCATCCATCCATTGGTCGCGCCGCTCGTTGGAGCCCACCATCATGGGGAACCAGCTATGGCCGATCTCATGCGCGGTGATCCAGAATAGTTGCGGATCGCGGTCCTTGTAGCTGTCGAACACCGCGCCGGGATATTCCATGCCGTCGATGGGCCCGCCCAGGCTGGACGCGACCGACCAGGGATAAGGCGCCCAGCGGCGGGAGAAATTCTCCACCGCATGTTTTAGATATTCGGTGGAGCGGCCCCAGCCTTTGTCCACTGCGCCCTCCACCGGATAGACCGATTGCGCCAGCCCGGTCTTACCGCCGGGCAGATTCATGCGCGCGGCATCCCAGATGAAAGCCTTGCTGGCGCTGAACGCCACATCGCGGGTGTTGGGCATATGAAAGCGCCAAGTCAGCGTGCCGCTTTGGGTGGGACGGCTTTGCGGATCGTTGATTTCGGCAGCGGTGCGGATCATCACCGTCTTGTCACTCTGCCGGGCCTGCGCCATCCGCTCCTGCTGCGTCTTGGTGAGGACCTCTTCCGGATTTACCAACTCGCCCGAGCCCGCGATCAGATAATCCCAAGGCACCGTCACGGCGTAATCGAAATCGCCGAATTCCAGATAAAATTCCGACGCCATATAGGGCAGCGTGTCCCAGCCGCGCAGATCGTCGAACACCGCCATGCGCGGATACCATTGGGCGATGTCGAAGATTTCACCATTCTTGGTCGTGTCATGACCGGTGCGCCCGGCGCTGCCTTTGGGCACGGTGTAATGATAGCGGATATGCAGCTTGACCTGGCCGCCCTTGGCTTTGACCGCTTCGGGCAGGCGCACCTGCATGCGGGTGTCGGAAACGACGGTCACGGCCTTCACGGCCTGACTGCCTTCGCCGATCTCCACCGCATCCAGCACGAAACCGTCGGTTGCCTGGGGTGCGGCGCGGCGCGAATTGCCCGCCGCATACCGGGCGCGTGCGTCTTTGCGATAGAGATTTTCCTCCAGCAGCATCCAGAGTGCGGTGAGCGCCACCGGGCTGTTGTTGGTGTAGGTGATGACTTCGTCGCCGCTAAGGCTGGCGCTGGCGGGATCGAGGGTGGCCGCGATCTTATAATCGGCCCGGTTCTGCCAGTAATCCGGCCCCGGCGCGCCATCCGGTCCGCGTGTGGAATTGACGGGCGAGGGCATCTGAAAGGGGGCGAAGGTCTGGCGCGGATTGTAAACGCCCGCCGTCTCGCTTTTCTGCGCCGGCTTCTCGCAGCCCGAAAGCGCCAGCAAGGCCAGCGCACCGGCCACCATCCCGCGTGTCGTCACCATGGTCATCCCGCCCCGTTTTGTGCGGCGATGATGGGTTATTTTCCTAGGGGAAGGAAGGGCTGGCGGCGGGGCCGGTTGAGACCCGTTTGAGCGCGAATTGCGTCACCAGGAACGCCGCGACGGCACAGCCCGCGATGCCATAGGCCATGGGCTGGGGATTGCCGTTCGCGAACAGGCCCGCCAGCGCCATGATGGCGGATCCCACGATCATCTGGATCGATCCCATCAGGGCCGATGCCGTGCCTGCGATGGCGCCGTGATGTTCCAGCGCCATAACGGCGGTTGTCGGGATCACCAGACCCAGAAAGCCGTAACCGATGAAGAGCGGCGCCATCAGAGCAAAGAGATTGTCGATGCCGCTGGCGAAGATTGCCGCCAGCAGCACCATCGAAAAGGCGAAGCCGCTGGCGGCCACACGTACCACTTTGGGCAGGCCGAAACGCTGCGTCAGCGTTCCGGTCAATTGGCTGAAGCCGAAAAAGGACGCCGCGTTCAAGGCAAAGCACAGGCTGAACAGGCGCGGGGAAAGGCCGTAATGATTGATCAGCACGAAAGAGGCGCTGCCCAGATAGACGAAGAAGGACGAAACGCCCAACGCGCCCACCAGCACCAGGCCGGTGAATTCGCCATCGCGCAGCAAGGTGCCATAGGCGCTGAAGGCGCTGCGCCAGCTGCTTTGGCGGCGCTCTTCCGGCGGGCGGGTTTCTTTCAACTGCGTCGCGGCCAGCAGGAAAGCCAAGGCGGCGGCAATGGCGAGAACGGCAAAGACGCCGCGCCAGCCGAACGCGGCGATCACAAAGCTGCCGGTCAAAGGCGCCAGAATCGGCGAGACGCTGACCGTCAGCATCAGTAGCGACATCAGCCGCGTTGCGTCATGCCCGGTGTGCAGATCGCGCACGATGGCGCGGGGAATGACCATGCCGGCGCAGGCGCCGAACGCCTGGATCACACGAAAGCCGATCAGAGCTTCGATCCCCGGTGCGAAGGCGCAGCCGATGCTGCCGAGGATGAAGATCGCCAGGCCCGCATAGATGGGTGGTTTGCGCCCGACAATGTCGCTCAAAGGGCCATAGAAAAGCTGGCAGATGCCGATGACGATGAAGAAGGCCATCAGGCTCATCTGCACCGCGCCCGCGCTCGCGCTTAGGCTTTTGCCCATGGAAGGCAGCGCCGGCAGATACATGTCGATGGCGAAGGGGCCGACGGCGGTAATCAGGCCGAGCAGGATCGCCATGCGCAGAAAGCGGCGGGTCACGAGAGATTCCTTGCTGGTAGTTGGCCTTGTTGGCGGTCGGCTGTGTTGATGGGCGGCGATGAGGGGCGGGGGTTATAGCGCCGGCATAAGGGACGTCGCCAGCCCAAAATGCCGTCATGGAACTCATCTTGACTTAATAAGTTGAAGTCAACACAATTGTTTTGTGACTGAGGTTCCCTACGAAATCACGTTGATGGTGCGCGATGCTTGCTTGTGTCTGGCGACACAGCGGGCGGCACGCGCGCTTGCGCGCCGTTTCGATGACGCATTCCGGCCGTTGGATCTCACCAATGGGCAATTCTCGCTCATGATGGCACTGAACCGGCCCAAGCCGCCCAGCATCGCGCCCCTGGCCGAATTCCTGGCGATGGATCGCACCACATTGACGGCGGCGTTGAAGCCGTTGGAGCGGCGCGGGTTGATCACGATCTCGATCGATCCGGATGATCGCCGCAGCCGCTTGCTGCGCTTGACCGCCAAGGGCCGCGGTCTGTTGGCCAAGGCGGTGCCGATCTGGAAATCGCATCACGCCGCTTTGGAAGACCAGATCGGGCCTGCGGACAAATTGCGCCACGATCTCGCCCGGCTGGTGAACCCGGACGCGCCGCCTGTCAGCAGCCGTTCTCGTGAACCGGCCTGCGCGGATTGATCTAGCGCGAGGGCGCGGGCTTTGCTGATTGCGGCTGTTCCGTCGCCGTGACCAGAACATTGGCGCTTTCGTCATAGCCCAGCGCAGACGCATCCATCGCCACCGTGCCGCCGCTTGCCAGGGTGACGTTCACTTTCAGGGGCTTGCCTTTGGCGTCGGCATCGATCCGCGCCACCGTGCCCACCGGCACGCCGTGCGGATCGACCACCCGGGCGGCGGTGATTTTCGCAGGCACGCTGCTGAGACTGTTGAGCGCCATGGGCGCCAAGGCATCGGCCCTGGCCGCGAGGGGCGCCAGCAATGTGAGGGACAGTAGAACGGGGACCGAGATTCTCATGCGGACAGTGTAGCGCAAGCTGCGCCCAGGAAACGGGCCCAGCCCGAACAAGTTCCAGCGTCTCGACGATCAGGATAAGGGCAATGCATCCGCCCGGATGCTCCGGGCGGATGCACCCTCAAGGGTTACAGTCCGCGCGGATAGCTCTGTCCCGTTTGTGTGGGAGACGAAGAGAGCATTCCTGATTCAATGACATAAAGTCCGGCGCCGCCCAACAGAAGGGCGAGGACAACCCACGCTACAATTCTCGAACCTTTGCTCGGTGCTTCTTCAGTATGGTGAAACTGGCCCAAACCGCTCATCCTTACCTCCTAGGTTCGCCCGCCTTGGGGCGGCTTGTTTCGTGCTGCGTCTCCGTCAATGGTGCTCAAAATGCGCATACGGTTTGATTTGGCCGTCATGCGGTGTGGCGCTCACTATATCACCGAAAAGCCGTTTTTCGAACGGAACCCCGACAAAATTCGCGCGTACCGGGTGGGCTATACCGGGACAGGTGCGAAGGAAAACCCGCCAAAACCGGGCTTTTGTCCGTCATGGCCAGAGGTGCGGGTTTTGAAGAGGCGGGCTTTTTCTGCTCTGATGGGGCCTCGGGGCAAACAGGAGATGGCCATGAAGATTCGCCATTTGGGGTCCGCCGCGTTCGCTTTACTCGCGTTTTTATCCGTGCCCGCATTCGCGCAGCCCGCGGCGGCGCCAACGCCCGTCAGGCAATGCTTTTTCACCAATCAGTTCGAGAGCTGGCGCGCGCCCGATGCCCGCACCATCAACATCCGGGTGCGCGGCAATCAATATTACCGGCTGGGCCTGGGCAGCGAATGCCATTCCCTGCTCGATCCCGGCGCGCGTCTGATCACCACGTTTCGCGGTTCGAACACCGTCTGCTCACCGCTCGATTGGGATTTGAAAGTCAGCTCCGGCATCGGCAGTCCGGCGATCCCATGCATCGTCAAGTTGATGACGCGCCTCACGCCCACGGAAGTCGCGGCGTTGACGTCGAAAGACCGGCCGTGAGGCTTTGAAGGATCAGGGCTTGGCGGCTGTGTCCGGCGCGGGCACGGGCGGCGTGACGGGCGAGCCGCCCAGCGCCAGATAAAGTTGCACCGTGTCCATCAACCGCTGCGCCTTGGCGCGGGCCAGGCCCAGTTGCGCCTGAGCATTGCGGCGCTCGGAATCGATCACGTCCAGGATGCCGGAATTGCCGGCCTCGTAGCTGCGCCGCGCCAGATCGAGCGACAGCGATGCGGTGTCCGCGGCTTCCTGCAAGGCATGCACCCGGTCGGCACCGTTCGAAATCGCCTGCAGCCGGTCGGCGATGTCGCCGAAAGCCGTCAGGATGGTCTGGCGATAGACTGCCAGCGACGCCTTGTAGTTATCGACCGCCGCGCGGCGCTCGGCGCTGAGCCTGCCGCCGCTGAAGATCGGCTGGGTGAGGTTGGCGGCCAGCGCATAGGCATTGTTGATGCTGTTGAAGAGCTCGCCCGGCACCAGCGCCTGCTGCGTCACATTCGCGGTCAGATTGAGGTTGGGGTAGAGGTTGGCGGTGGCGATGCCGATCTGGGCGCTGGCAGCGTGAAGCTGTGCTTCGGCGGCGCGGATGTCGGGGCGGCGGCGCACCAGTTCCGACGGCAGGCTCACCGGCAATTCGGACGGCAAGGTGAAATCCGCCAGTGCGAAATCGGGCGGGCTCCATTCCGCCGGCGCCTTGCCGACCAGGATCGACAAGGCATGGCGCGCGACGGCGCGTTGCTGGTTCAGATCGGGCAGAAGGGCGCGGTCCTCGGCAAGCTGGCTTTGTGCGGTCACGAGCTGCACGCGGGTGCCCGAGCCCGCATCCATTGCGGACTGCACCAGGGCAACATTGCGCGCGTCGTCGGCAATGATGTGGTTCAGGGTTTCGATCTGCGCCTGGGCCGAAGCCAGCGCCATCGCCTCTGCCGCGACATGCGCAGTCAGCGATTGATAGGCGGCGTCGAGCTGGAAGCCCTGATATTCCAGCAAAGCCTTTTGCTGTTCGACCTTGCGCCGTTCACCGCCGAACAGATCGAGCGGGAAGCTGACGGTCGGGCCGACCGAATAATAGGCGAAAGGCGGGACGGTGAAGTTCAGCGGCCCGAACAGCGAGCGGCCATATTTCTGATATCCGGCGGTGCCGCCCAGCGCGACCTGGGGCAGAAGCGCGCCTTCGGCCGCGTTCACATGCTCTTCGGCTTCGGACATGCGGTTGCGCACGGCTTCGACGTCTTGATTGTCGGACATCGCTTGGCGAATGATCGTATCGAGCGATGGCGATTGGAAGGCTGACCACCAGTCGCCCGCAATCCGCTGACCCAGCAGAACGCGCTGATCGGCTGGCGCTGCCGCGTCGCTTTTGCCGGCATAGGTGGTGACCGGCGGTGGCGCGGGAACCTGGAAATCCGGGCCCAAGGTGCAAGCGCTGAGCAGCAGCGCCGAGAGAAGGGGAAGCGTGTGTTTCATCAGTCCAGCACCGCATGGCTGCCGGCGGGCGGCCGGGTCTTTTTGATCAGGAACAGGAAGGGAATGGTCGCCAAGGTCAGGATCATCATCAACTGGAAATCGTCGATATAGGCGATCATGGCGGCTTGATTGAACATGGTGCCGTCCAAACTGGCGAGGCCGGGAAGACCGTTGCTGTTGAAGGCGGCCGCGGCGCTGTTGCCGATGAAGTTATACGGCGTGATGTGGTCGGCCATCGAGGCGTGGACGCGCTGGGTGTTCTGAGTGAACAGGAAGAACACCACCGAAATGCCGATGGAGCTGCCGACATTGCGAAGCAGATTGAAGAAGGCGGTGCCTTCGTTGCGCAAATGCGCGGGCAGGGTGGTGAAGGCGACCGCCGAAAGCGGCACCCAGACCAGGCCGACACCGAAGCCTTGAATCACGCCCGAAACGATGATCGGCCAGGTATTCATCTGCAGCGAGAATTGCGTCATCTGCCACAGCGAGAAGGCGGTCAGCGCCAATCCGGCAGCGATGATCATGCGCGGATCGAAGCGCGAAATCAGCCGCCCCACCACGATCATGGCCACCATGGTGCCGGCGCCGCGCGGGGCCGTCACCAGGCCGGTCAGCACGACGGGATAGCGCATCTCGGTCTGCAGCATGGGCGGGATCAGCGCCAGGGTGGCGAACAGAACCACGCCGACCACGAAGATGAAGATGTTGGAGGCGACGAAATTCTGATCCTGGAACAAATGCGGGTTCAAGAAGGGCTTGGGATGCGAAAAGGTGTGAACCAGGAACAGATAGGCCGCAACGCCTGCCACAATCGCTTCGGCCAGAATTTCGCGCGAGGAGAACCAGTCCAGCAACTGGCCGCGATCCATCATCAACTGCAGGGCGGTGATGAAGATGCTGAGGGTGGTGAAGCCGAAAAAGTCGAAGCGCGATCCTTGCGCATTTCGATTTTCCGGCAAGGTGAAATAGAGCCCGATGAAGGTGAGGATGCCGATGGGCAGGTTGATGTAGAAGACCCAGCGCCAGGAATAATTTTCCGTCAGCCAGCCGCCCAGTGCGGGCCCCAGAATTGGGCCCATTGTGACGCCGATGCCCCAGATCGACATGGCGCGGCCGAAATCCTTGGGCGGATTGATGTCGAACAAGACCGCTTGCGACAGCGGCACTAGGGCTGCGCCGCCGACGCCTTGCAGAAAGCGGAACAGCACGATCTGCGGCAGGGATTCCGCCAACCCGCAAAGCGCCGATGCGACCGTGAAGATGAAGACCGAGATCAGGAACACCCGGCGGCGGCCGAATTGGCCCGCCAGCCAGCCGGTCAGCGGAATGGTGATGGCGGCGGCGACGATATAGGAGGTGAGCACCCAGCCCATTTCATCCTGGGTGGCCGACAAGGTGCCTTGCATGCGCGGCAGGGCGACATTGGCGATGGTGGTGTCGAGCGCTTGCATGATGGTGGCGGCCATCACCGACAAGGTGATCAGGCCGTGGAAGCGGACCTTTTGCGGGGCTTGCGGCGGCGGCGTGATGGTGGCGCCGACGCCAGCGGTTTCCGCGGCGTTCTCCAGCACGTCATCCTGCGGCTTGTCCGCCATTCGGCTCAGTTCCAGAAAGCCAGGGAACGGTGATGCTCGGTATCCACGTCCGCCATCACGCTCATGCCGGCCGCGAGCGGCAGGCCGCCATTGTCATCGATGGACAGGCGCACCGGCAGGCGCTGCACGACTTTGACCCAATTGCCCGAGGCATTTTCCGGCGGCAACAGCGAGAAGCTGGAGCCCGTGCCGGGGCTGGTCGATTGCACCGTGCCCTTGAAGCGCTTGCCCGGAAAGGCGTCGAGCGTGAAGGTGGCATGCTGGCCCGGGCGCATATAAGTGAGGTCGGTTTCCTTGAAATTGGCTTCCACCCACATATTGCTGTCGCTCATCAGCGCGAAGAGGGGCGTGGCCATGTTCACATGATCGCCAACCTGAATCTGTTCGACCTTGGCGACGATGCCGTCCATCGGGGCATGTACCACCGTGTAGGACAGTTCGAGCAGCGCATGATCGAGCGTCGCTTGCGCCTGGCGCACCACCGGAAGGCTCTCGGCGGAGGCGTTGGCGTCACCGCCCAGATCGGCCAAAGCGCTGGCAGTCTGCTGTTGAGCCGCAGCCAGTTTCTGTTGCGCGGCTTCAAAGCCGGTCTTGGCCTGGTCCAGCTGGGCGCGTGAAGAAATGCCCTGGGATTGAAGCTCGGTCTGGCGTTGCGATTCGCGTTGCTGATAGGCGAGATCGTTTCGTGCCGCCGCTTCGTCGGCCAGCCGCTGGCGATATGCGGCTTTGAGCGCGGGCACTTTCAGCATCGCGGCCGCGAGTTGGGCGCGCGCATCGGCCACCGCGATCTGGAATTTGGGCGTGTCGAGGCGAAACAGGAGGTCGCCTTTCTTGACATGCTGATTGTCGTGCACGGCAATCTCAAGCACCCGGCCGGAAACTTCGGTGCTGATATCCACCCGCGCCGACTGGATGTAGGCGTCGTCGGTCGAAACATAGCGGCCGCCGGTGAGATAGAAGAACAGGCCCAGGACCAGAACGAGCACGGGCCCGCCGATCAGGAGGGCGCGGCGGTTGCGCGCGATCCAGCCTTTGGGTTGCGGGTCCGTGTTGCTATTCGCCATGGCTTGTCCGGATGATTATCGCGCGAGCCATATAGCGTTTTGATTAACAGTCAGCCAGCCCGCGAAGGCCGGATGCTGGCGTAATCATGCTTTTGTGCGGTGGGACGCCCTGTTCTTTGGTGTGGCGTCCGGTGCTTTAAAGTAACGCTTTTTCAAGCCAGACGGGCTTTCCCCGCTCATTTCGAAGGCCCGCCAGCCAGCCCGAAATCGCATAGCTCATCTGCCGCCAGGCATGCGCCTTGCCGTAACGGATCAAGACATGCAGCAACATCAGAATAGCGGTGACCGGCAAGCGGCCGGGATAGAGATCGCGTGTGAGAAGAATGCGGCTGCGTTCGGCCAGATACACCGACACTTTGGAACGTGTCCGCAAGCCGCCGCCGCCGCCGGTCGATGTGCCTTGCGCATGCATCACGACGGCTTCGGGTGCATAGCCTAGTCTTTCGCCTCGCCGGGTGGCGCGCAGGCACCATTCGACTTCCTCGCAATAGAGGAAATAGTCTTCGCGCATCGGCCCGGCGCGCTCCAGAAACCCGCGGCTGATGAGCATGGAAGCGCCGACGATATAATCGATCGACGCTTCGAACGCGCCGGCATCCTGGTCCGTCACGCGGGGCTTGCCTTTGCCGATGGAAATGGCGCGCGCGCTCCAGGACCGCCACCAGCCGCCGCGCGATCCCAAGATTCCGTTTTCATCGACCAGATCGTGACCGACCGCCGTGCAATCGCCGCGGCGAAGCCGCGCCAGCATGACTTCCAGCGTATTGGGCATCGGCTGAGTATCAGGATTGAGGATCCAATAGGCATCGGCGGGCGCAATGTTTTGGATCGCGAAGTTGATCCCCCCGGCATAACCAAGATTTCCCGGCGCCTGGAGAATCTCGACCGGCTGGCCGCCCAGAAGCGTGGCGGGCAGATAGTGCCGGGCCGATTCCCAGGCCGCGCCGCCGCCATTTTCGCAGATCGCGACCCGAAAATGTGCCCAGGTCGATTTCTCCAGCGCGGTCAGGCAGGCGGCAATATCGGCCTGGCTGCGGAAGGAGACGATGACGATGGCGACGTCCGGAGGGCTGCCGGTCTGATCTGGGAAGAGGAGGGAAGGCAACGGGGGCAAGTCTCCGGGATAGGGGGAGGAAGATGTCCCTGTCGTGTGACGAGCGCAATCTTGACAGAGCCCGCAAACAGAAAGGCCGCCCGGGAGGGGCGGCCTTTGCTGCATTCAGAGGAGGACTGGTATTTAGGCAGAGATCCTGGCGAAGCCGCGACGCTTGGCGTTGCGGAGCATCAAGCCGATGCCGCCAAAGCCCAGGAGCAACATCGCCCAGGTGCCGGGTTCCGGAACGCCGCCGGCCAAGGCGCCGATCGAGTCGAATTCGAACGAATTCTCGCCCGAGGAGAAGACGATCTGGTTCACCTGATCGGCCGGGTTGAAGGAGAAGTAGAAGCGGCGATTGTTATCGTCGTTCGACTGATTGCCCTGCGCCGGGGTGAACAGATCCGAACCCAGGAAGGACTGGGTGAAGCCGCCCGCGCCATT
>DASYDX010000065.1:0-6818 GCA_036499345.1 Rhizomicrobium sp. | reverse complement strand
ACATAGGCGATCACCATCACGATGGTGGAAGCCGCCACCCAGACATTGAGATCGATCAGGAGAATGGCGCTGTAGAAACCCAGCAGCAGCACGGTCGGGAAAATGCTGAACAAGGCGAAGGACAAAAGCGTGTCGATGCCTTTGACGCCGCGCTCGATCACCCGCGACAGGCCGCCTGTCTTGCGCTCCAGATGAAAGCGCAGCGACAGGGTGTGAACATGGGCGAAAGTCTCGACCGCCACTTCGCGCATGGCGTGATACTGGACCTGGGCGAAAACGCCGTCGCGCAACTGGGCGAAGGCCTGCATCATGACGCGTGAGATCGCATAGGCCGCGATCAACGAGAGCACCGAGCCGATGGCGATATTGGCAGGCGTGGGCCGCAGCTGATCCACCGCCCAGCCGAAGATCAGAGGCGAGACGCTGGTGAAGCCGGTGGCCAGAATCAGAAAAACGACGGAAACAATCACCCGCGCACGCAGGTCGGGCCGGCCCTTGGGCCAGAGATAGGGCATCAGCGTCCAGAGCGGACGGAAAGATGGCGCGCCATCCCCTTCTTCGACCGCTGTCCGTGCCATTGCTTACTACCGCCCCATATCGGCGCCACCGAAACTGACATACCCCGCAATCAGGGCGATCAGCGCGATTGCGCTCAAAATCCAGAACCACCGCGGCACAAAACTCTCCATCACGGAAGCGTCACGATGTCCGACGCTCATTTGGGTATGGCCCTTTGCCGATGCAATGGGGTCGCGCTCATTGCCCGGACATTCCCCGCCCTTGGTTTAAGCACCGAACCTGTTTAGGAAGATGCCGCCCCCCACGCAACCCCATCGGTGCCATGGACCCCAAGCAAAAACCTGCCATTTGTGTGTTCTGCGGCTCCTCTTATGGCGACGATCCGGCGTTTCGCGACGCCGCCCGCGCCATCGGAACCGGCATTGCTGAAGCGGGTTGGTCGATGGTGTTCGGCGGCGGCGGCAATGGATTGATGGGCGATGTGGCGCGGGCGGCACAGGCGGGCGGCGCCACCGTGCAGGGAATCATTCCGGCCTTTCTCCAGGCCATGGAACCGCCGATCTCGGCCGAAGAAAAATTGATCATCACCCCGCACATGCAGGAGCGCAAAACTCTGATGCTGCAGATGTCCGATGCTTTTGTGGTGCTGCCGGGCGGCGTGGGAACCTTCGACGAATTTTTTGAAGTCGCGGTCGAGGCGCAACTGGGCGTGCACGACAAGCCCATCGTGGTCGTAAACGTCAACGGCTATTACAACGCCCTGGACACGATGCTGCACGCCACCGTCAAAGCGGGATTTGCACGCGAGAAAATCCTGAAGCTCTATTATCTGGCCGACGGACCGGAAGATGCGCTGAAAATTCTGGAGGGCCGTCTCAATGCTTGACGCCGCAACGGGTGACACAATCGCATTCGACGATTTCCTGAAAGTCGATATCCGCGCCGGCACCGTCACTGCCGCCGAACCGTTTCCCGAAGCGAAAAAGCCCGCGATCAAGCTGACCATCGATTTCGGCAGTGAGATCGGCACCCGCCGTTCCTCCGCCCAGATCACGCGCCACTACATACCGGAAGGTCTGGTGGGAAAGCAGGTGGTCGCAGTGGTGAATTTCCCACCGCGCCAGATCGGAAAATTCATGTCGCAGGTTCTGACCTTGGGCGTGCCCGATGCGGATGGCGAAGTGGTGTTGCTGCATCCCTCCCTGCCCGTGCCCAATGGCGGGCGGATGTTTTAAAAAAAGCAGCGCCCCTTTGGGAGCGCCGCTTTCTCGATCTCAAAAAGATAGATCAGCCGGCAGGCGAGGCCTGCGGGATATGGATGTGCGCGGCGGGCGTGCCAGCGCGCATCAGCCAGGGCGTACCCTTTTCCGTGGGCTGGGTCGGAAGGCCGGTGGCTTCTGCCGTCATGTTGGGAACCAGAACCACCCACATGCCCTTGGCGCTGGCTTCGGACTGGCCCATCAGCATGTACATGGCGGTGCCGGTCGGCGGCGGCTTCAACTTGCCCGACGCCATCGCGGCCTGGGTGTCAGCGGCCAGAGCCTTGGCGTCCTTGCCGCTGGCCCGTTCCTTGGCTTCGAAATCGCGCTGAGCGCGCAATGCCGTGCCGTAGCAATTGACGGAATAGCTGGTGGTCTGGCGGTTGGGGGTGCAGACGATGCCGTTATTGCCTTCGCGCAGCACAACCGGATCGCCCTTGGCGTCATAGCTCACCACGGTCGCACCGGCACGCAGCGCCTCGGGCGCCGCCTTCACCGCCTGCGCGATCTGTTCGTCCTTGGACATGGTTTGCGCGGCTGCACCGGTCGCAAGCGCCGCTGTCAGCATGGCTACGGCCGAAGCCGTGAGTAGAAGCTTCATGATTTCCTCCTCCAGGATTTGTCTTTTTGGGATATTGACGACGTATCATAACGGCTTTGTGAGAGCCGGGAAAGCATTGCGGCACGGGGAACATTTCCCGTGAAACGAAAACGGCGCCCGTTTGAAGGGGCGCCGTGTCCGCATCCCGAAACAGGGATGATTTTCAAACCGCCATTACATCGGCTTGGGCGGCGGCGGCGGCATGTCGTCCATCGATGCCGTCTGCGGCATCATGATGTGCGCGCCGGGCGTGCCCGAACGCATCATCCAAGGCGACGAAGCATTCATGCGCTTGGTCGGAAGGCCGAGATCTTCGCCCTTCACGTTCGGCATCAGAACCACCCACATGGAGCGGGCTTCGGCCATCGTCTTGCCGCTGCGGCCATAGAGCATGCTGCCGGCCGGAGCGCGCTTCAACGCACCGGATTCATAAGCGGCATCGGTCGCCGCGGCGACGGCCTTGGCATCCTTGCCAGCGGCCTTTTCCTTCTGCTGGAAGTCCAGCACGGCGCGCAGCGGCTCGCCGCGGCAGGTCACGTTGAAGCCTTCAGCAGTCGAGAGATTGGCGCAGAAGATGTTGTTGTTGCCCTGACGCACAACCTGCGGCAGGCCCTTGCTGTCATAAGCGATGACGGTCGCGCCGTCGCGCAGTGCCGCCGGCAGGGCGGAAGTGGCCGTCTTGATCTGGTCGTCCTTGGACATCGCGCCCTGCGCCGAAGCGGCACCGGCAAACGAGGCCGTGATCGCCAGCGCGGCGGCCATCGTCAGTAAACCCTTCATTTTTTTCTCTCCCTTGGTGACGTTCCCCAGAATGAACCTGGATCGCGCGCACCATAGCGTTTTTGTCAGACATCCGAAAGACAGGAGTAACTTCCCCTATTCCCTCCAAACCCCAGGGAAACGCGAAAAAGCGTCCTTTCGGAGTGTAAAGATTCTTCGCAGAACCGCTGTAACCGCCGAGGGTCCACCAACGAAGAGCCGGCCCTATGGCGCGACGCTTTCCTTGTAGAGCTTGTAGGTGATCGAATCGGTCAGGGCCTCGAACGAGGCATCCACGATGTTGGCCGAGACCCCGACCGTGGACCAGCGCTGACCCTTGCCGTCGATGCTTTCGATCATCACCCGCGTCACCGCTTCGGTGCCGCTGGTGAGGATGCGCACCTTATAGTCCGCCAGCTTGAGATCGCTGATCGCCTGGGAGTATTTCCCGAGGTCTTTGCGCAGCGCCGCGTCCAGCGCATTGACTGGGCCGTTACCGGTGGCGACGCTGTGGATCGCCTGGCCCGCCACGTCCAATTTCACCACGCCTTCGGACACGCTGACATATTTTCCCAGCGCATTGCGGCGGCGCTCGACACTGACGCGGAAATTCTCGACCGTGAAATAATCCGGCACTTGGCCCAGCGCGCGGCGGGCCATCAATTCGAACGAGGCTTCGGCGCCGTCATAGGCATAGCCGAGATATTCGCGCTGCTTGACCTCATCGAGCAGCCGCGACACCCGCACATCCTTGGGGTCCAGATCGATGCCCACATCCTTCAGCCGCGCCAGAATGTTGGAACGGCCCGACTGATCGGAGACAGGGATGACGCGCTGGTTGCCGACGGACTCTGGTGTCACATGTTCGTAGGTGCGCGGGTCCTTCAGCACGGCGGAAGAATGCAGACCGCCCTTATGCGCGAAAGCCGACAGACCGACATAGGGCGAATGGCGCCCCGGCGCGCGGTTGAGAATTTCGTCCAGCATCCGCGAGACCTGCGTGATATGGGCGAGTTGTTCCGCGCTGACGCCCGTTTCGAATTGCGAAGCGTAAGGCTCTTTCAACAGCAAAGTCGGGATCAGCGAGCAGAGATTGGCATTGCCGCAGCGCTCGCCCAAACCGTTGAGCGTACCCTGGATCTGGCGCACGCCGCCGCGCAACGCCGCCAGGCTCACCGCCACGCCCTGCCCGGTATCGTCATGGGCATGGATACCGAAATTCGCGCCCGGCAGCTTCGCCTTCACGTCCGAGACGATGCGGTAGACATCTTCCGGCAAGGTGCCGCCATTGGTGTCGCACAATACCACCCAGCGCGCCCCCGCGTCATGAGCGGCGCGAATGCAGGACAGCGCGTAATCGGGATTGGCCTTATAGCCATCAAAGAAATGTTCGGCGTCCAGCATCGCTTCGCGCTTTTTCGCCACCACCGCTTCGATGGAGCGGGCAATATTGTCGATATTCTCTTCGCGCGGGATCTCCAGCGCGACATCGACCTGATAGTCCCAGCTTTTTCCCACCAGACACACGGCTTCGACCGGCGCATCCATCACCGGCGCCAGCGCCGGATCGTTGGCAGCGCTGCGGCCCGAGCGCTTGGTCATGCCGAAGGACACAAAGCTGGCGCGCTTCAGCGGCGGACGCTCCGCAAAGAAGGCCGTGTCGGTGGGATTGGCGCCGGGCCAGCCACCCTCGACATAATCGATACCGAGACTGTCGAGCGCCAATGCAATCTGGCGCTTGTCCTCGACCGAGAAATCCACGCCTTGGGTCTGCGCCCCGTCGCGCAATGTCGTGTCGAACAGATAAAGACGTTCGCGGCTCATCGCTTCAACTCCCAGGTCGTGCCTTGCGGCCCGTCCTTCAAAACAATTCCCTTGGCCAACAGATCGTCGCGGATGCGGTCGCTTTCGGCGAAATTCTTCGCCGCCCGCGCCGCCTTGCGGGCCGCGATGGCGTCGGCGATGGCGACTTCGTTCACCGCCGTCTTGGTCGCGATCTTCATCTGTACATTGGAGAAGCCGAGAAAGCCCAAGCCCCCCGCCAGTGCCAACGGCTCGGCTTGATGCAGGGATGCAATCGCCGCGGGCGTGTTCAGATCGTCGCGAAGCGCGTCCATGAAATCTGCATCCGGCGCGGGATCGGCCAAAGGCTCGGTCACGCCATACCAGCGCTCCAAGGTCTTCCAGCTTTCACGCAAGCCATCGAAAGTGAAATCGATCGGCTGGCGGTAATGGGTGCGCAGCATGTTGAAGCGCAGCACCTCGCCCGGCCAATCCTTCAGAAGGTCGCGGATGGTGAAAAAATTGCCCGCCGATTTGGACATTTTCTCGCCTTCGACCTGCAGGAAGCCATTGTGCATCCAGACCTTCGCCAAGGGATGGCCGTGATGGGCGCCTTCGCTTTGGGCGATTTCATTTTCATGATGGGGGAACATCAGATCGATGCCGCCGCCGTGAATGTCGAATGTCTCGCCCAGATATTTTCCCGCCATGGCGGAACATTCGATATGCCAGCCCGGCCGGCCCCGGCCCCAGGGACTATCCCACCCCGGCAGGCTGGCTTCCGATGGTTTCCACAACACGAAATCCATCGCATTTTTCTTATAGGGCGCAACTTCGACGCGCGCGCCCGCCAGCATCTCGTCCAGCGAGCGCCGGGCCAGCTTGCCATAATCGGCCTTGGACGAAACATCGAACAGGACATGGCCTTCCGCCGCATAGGCATGACCGCCCGCAATCAGGTTTTCGATCATCGCCACCATTTCGGCGATATGCTCGGTGGCGCGCGGCATCACGCTCGGAGCGATACAGCCCAGCGCCGCGACATCCTCGGCATAAATGCGCGCGGTTTCTTCCGTCAGTTCGCGAATGGAGATGCCGCGCTCAGTGGCGCGCGCGTTGATCTTGTCGTCCACGTCGGTGATGTTGCGGACATAGGTGACATGGGCGTCGCCGAATTCGCGCCGCAGCAGCCGGAACAACAGATCGAACACGATTGCCGGGCGCGCATTGCCGATATGAGCAAAGTCGTAAACCGTCGGCCCGCACACATACATGCGGACATTTTTCGCGTCCAAAGGCGCGAAATCGTCCTTGGACTTGGTCAGGGTATTGAACAGGCGCAATGTCATGGATCAGCCGTTGTAGCGGTTGAGAAAGTGGCAAATTGTGGGGGCGAGCAGAAGGGTTTTTGCAGCGTTAGCTGCAAATCGAAATCCGGATGATGCGGCAGGTGGCCGTCACGCGATTTTTCCTTCCAACCGGGCCAGGGTTCTGGCCCGCCCGATCAGGGGTAACAGCTTTTTGAGTTCCGGTCCATGCTCCAGGCCGGTCAAAGCCAAACGCAGGGGATGGAACAGCCCACGGCCCTTGGCCCCGGTTTCCGCGCCCACCGCCTTGGTCCAGAGGCCCCAGGTGCCCTCGTCCCAAGGCTCGGGCGGCAGCAATGTCAGCGCACGCACCGTGAAATTCGCATCCTCGATCACCGGCGTCACCGGCCCCGTCACCAGCCGCGCCAGATCGGCGGCATCGGACAAGCGCGCAACATTGGGCTTCACCGCGTCCCAGATTTCACGGTTCACACCCAAAGCGTTCAAACGCGCCGCCACATTTTCATAAGCGGTGCCATGCAGGGTCTTGGCGTTCAGCGCCGTCAACTCCGCCATGTCGAAATGCGCCAG
>DASYDX010000064.1:0-5181 GCA_036499345.1 Rhizomicrobium sp. | reverse complement strand
CGTCTTGCGCACGCTACGCTCGGGCAGATCGCCATCGGCGATGCTCTCGTCCGGCTCCAGGCCGAATTCCTTCAATTTGCGGTAGAGCGTGGAGCGGCCGATGCCCAGCCGCCGCGCCACTTCCGACATATGGCCTTCATAACGGTTGATGGCCATGCGGATGATTTCCGCCTCCAGATCCTCGAATTTGCGGATATGGCTGTTGGTGTCGGTGACCGAGAGCCCATAGGCCGAACCGCCGGGAATGGCGGCAGCGGACGATGGTGCGGGCGCCATGATGCTGGAACGCGGCGCGGCTTCCACGCCCATGGCGGCGGCGATCTGCGGAAAGTCGCAAACATCCAGCACGGCGCCATCGCACAAGACCACGGCGCGGAAGATGGTGTTCTCAAGCTGACGCACATTGCCGGGCCAGGAGAAATTCTGGATCAGTTGCGCCGCCTGCGAGGTCATGCCCGCCACCGGCTTGTTCTCTTCCGCGGCAAAGCGGGAAATGAAATGACGCGCCAGGGGGGCGATATCGCCCGTGCGGTCGCGCAATGCGGGCACCAGAATGGGGAAGACGTTGAGGCGATAATAGAGGTCTTCGCGGAAACTGCCTTCGCGGGCCATCTGGCCCAGATCGCGGTTGGTGGCCGAGATGATACGCACATCGACTTTCACGGGGCGCTTGGAGCCGACGGGATCGACTTCGCCTTCCTGCAGCGCGCGCAGCAGCTTGACCTGCATGTCCAGGCGCAGCTCGCCGATTTCGTCCAGGAACAGCGTGCCGCCATCGGCTTCCTGGAATTTGCCCAGATGCTTGTCGGAGGCGCCGGTGAAGGAGCCTTTCTCATGACCGAACAGAATGGATTCGATCAGATTTTCCGGGATGGCGCCGCAATTGACGGTGACGAAGGGCCGGCCCGCGCGGGCAGAAGTGCCTTGAATGGCGCGCGCGATCAATTCCTTGCCCGCGCCGCTTTCGCCTTCGATCAGGATCGGAATGTCGGACTGCGCCGCACGTTGGCCCAGCCGGAAGACTTGTTTCATCTCCGGCGCTTCGGCGATCAGGTCTTCGAAGTTGAGGCGGTTGTCGGTCTTCTTCTTGAGCTGTTTCACCTCGCCGGAAAGCGTGCCGATCTTGAGCTGATTGCGGATCGAAACCGCGATGCGTTCGGGGCTGGCGGGCTTGACCAGAAAATCATTGGCGCCGGCGCGCATGGCTTCGACGGCGGAATCGATGCCGCCCTTGGCCGTGAGAACGATCACCGGCAGATCGGGATTGGTGGGACGCAGGCGCGAAAGCACTTCAATTCCGCCCATATCGGGCATCACCAGATCGAGCAGCATCAACGTGATCTGCTCGCCGCGCGGACCATTGACAAGATCGAGCGCGGGCTGGCCGCCCGGCGCGGTGATGACGGTCATACCGCTGCGCGAGATCGCGGTTTCCAGCAACCGGCGTTGAACCGGATCATCGTCCACGACAAGAATGGTCTGCGGCATATCTATTTTCCCAAACTGGAACGGGCGCATTGTCGTCGCGGCAAGTAAACGGCGCGTTTAAGAATGTCCTTCTGCGGCACAAGTGCCGTTATCCTTAAGGGATGATGAAGACGCGCCGATGCCGCGAATGGCGCGAAAAATGGGCGCTAAAAATGCTCAGCCGCCGGACCGCGCCGGTGCGCTCTATGATTTCGAAAAAAAGCTTTCGCGCTTTGTCACCGTCAACTTCGGATTGCCGTGCCGCAACCGCAGATGTGCCGTGTGTGCAGTTCGGCGTGTGCCGGGATGCCGGCGATGGCGACGGGTGGCCCGCGCGTTCGTCTTTCCACGCATGCAAGCTGCGGCGATGGTGCATGGCGGCTTGATTGAATGGCGCGGCGGAAGGTGAAATTCTTTCGCGCATGTCCGACACACCGATCCTGCCGCCTCTTCGCGATCTGCCCGAAACCGAGCGGCATATGTTCGATCTTCAGCCCAATCAGGGCCCATTGGCGGGTTTGGCCGGATCGCCGCCGCCCGCGCCGCAATGGTTCGGCGAGGCGTTGGCACAATCGCCGGAAAGCCGCTTTGTCGATGTCGATGGCGCGAAGATCCACTATCTGCGCTGGGGCGATCCGGCCAAGCCCGGCGTGCTTCTGGTGCATGGAAATGCCGCCCATGCCTGGTGGTGGAGTTTTATCGCGCCGTTTCTGGCCCGTGATTATCACGTCGCCGCGATGGATCTTTCGGGAATGGGCGACAGCGGCTGGCGCGCGGCCCATGGCGAAGCGGCCGGTTATTCGATGGCGCGTTTCGCCAAAGAAGAGATGGCCGTTCTGACGGACGCCGGCATGTTCGAAGGCACGAAAGCGCCCACCATCGTGGCCCATTCTTTCGGCGGCTTCGTCACCATGAAGGCGGCGGCGGAATATGGCGAGCGGCTGTCCGGGGTCGTGATTATCGATTCCCCCGTCAATCCGCCGACACGGGGCGGCGATCCCACCGATCACAAACCGCACCCCCACAATATCTATCCCAGCCTGGCCGCCGCGCTCGCCCGTTTCCGGCTGATGCCGCCGCAACCTTGCGAGAATCTGTTCCTGCTGGATTGGGTGGCGCGCAAATCGCTGAAAGAAGTGGTCAAGCCGGATGGAGAGTTCGGCTTCACCTGGAAATTCGATCCCGCGATCTGGCGGCATTTTTCCATCGGCGATACCGCCGCGCTTCTGAAGGCGACGCGCTGCCGGGTGGCTGTGTTCCGCGGCGAGCATTCGGTGCTGATGCCGCCCCGGATCGGCGATTATATCTTCGATCTTCTGGATCGGGCCGCGCCGGTGGTGGAGATTCCGGAGGCCCGCCATCATGTGATGCTGGATCAGCCGCTGGCACTGGTCGCGGCCCTTCGGGCCCTTTTGGCTGACTGGGCACATTCTGTCGCAACCCGCCGTCCAGGGTAGCTTTCCATAAGGATTGCCCGGCGGGGCGGGTTTGCTATATTGCGGCCTCTTTCCTGACGAGCGAATCCCCATGGCCGACCACGATGATCACTACAAGCCCGGTGCAATGGACATCAGCCAGCACCGACGCGCCTATGCGGGGTTCATTGTCTTCACGAAATGGTCGCTCGGGTTCATTCTCCTGATCATGGCCTTCCTGGCCATATTCCGGACCCACGGGTAAGCGGGCCGGGGGCTGGGGATGAAACTCGCGGTCCCCAGAGAAACGGCTTCGGGTGAGACGCGGGTTGCCGCGACCCCGGAATCCATCAAGAAATTCAAAAGCTTAGGCCTTGACGTGACGGTGGAAGCCGGTGCGGGGGCTGCGGCGCGTATCGCCGATGCCGATTATGCCGCTGCCGGGGCCACCATCGCGCCGGACGCCCGCTCGGCACTGGCCGATGCCGATATCGTGCTGAAGGTGCGTGGACCTGTGGGCGCCGAGACCGGGCTGATCCGCAAAGGCGCGGTGGTTGCGGCCTTGCTGGCGCCCCATACGGAAAAGCCCGCCATCGCCGCCCTGGCCGGGCAGGGGGCGACAGCCTTTGCCATGGAATTCCTCCCCCGTATCTCCCGCGCCCAGGCGATGGACGTTCTGTCCTCCCAGGCCAATCTTGCGGGCTACAAGGCTGTGATCGACGCCGCCGCTCAGTTCGGCCGCGCCATGCCGATGATGATGACGGCGGCGGGCACGATTGCCCCGGCGCGGGTGCTGGTGATGGGCGTGGGTGTTGCGGGCCTTCAGGCCATCGCCACCGCCAAGCGGTTGGGCGCCATTGTGAGCGCCACCGATGTGCGGCCCGCCACCAAGGAACAGGTGGAAAGCCTGGGCGGCACCTTCGTCGCGGTGATGGACGAAGAGTTCAAGAACGCCCAGACCGCAGGCGGCTATGCCAAGGAAATGTCGGCGGAGTATCAGGCCAAGCAGGCCGCACTGATCGCCGAGACCATCAAGAAGCAGGACATCATCATCACCACCGCGCTGATCCCGGGCCGCAAGGCGCCGGTGCTGGTGTCGGAAGAGATGATCAAGACGATGAAGCCGGGCTCGGTGATTGTGGATCTGGCGGCGGAAGCGGGCGGCAACACGCCGCTGACCAAGGCGGGCGAAGTCTATGAGGTGCATGGCGTCACCATCATGGGTTACACCAATCTGCCCGGGCGGCTGGCGGTGGATTCCTCCTCGCTCTATGCGCGCAACCTGTTCAATTTCATTTCACTGCTGGTGGACAAGAAGACCGGTCAGCTCGCCATCGACTGGAATGATGAAATCGTCAAAGGCGCGCTGGTAGCCAAAGATGGCGAGTTGGTGCATCCAGCAGTGAAAATATAATGACCCCCTCCGCCCTTCGCATCGCAAGCGCTGCTACGGGCACCTCCCCCTCCAGCGTGCTAACGCACGCGAAGGGGAGGCGGGCCTGAGCTAGGGAGCAGCAAATGGAAGCGATAGATCCCTTCGTATTCCGGCTTTCGATTTTTGTGCTGGCGATTTTTGTCGGCTATTTCGTGGTTTGGGGCGTGACGCCCGCGCTGCACACGCCGCTGATGAGCGTTACCAACGCCATTTCTTCCGTCATTATCGTCGGCGCCCTGATTGCGGTCGCGGTGCCCGCGCTGGGATCGGCCTCCTGGACCTCCAAAATTCTCGGTTTCTTCGCGCTCATTCTCGCCTCGGTGAATATCTTCGGCGGCTTCCTGGTCACCGCCCGCATGCTGGCGATGTATAAGAAGAAGGGCGCGAAATGAGCGGCCAAGCGGATATCGCCGCGCTTCTCTATCTCGTCGCGGGCGTTCTTTTCATCATGGCTTTGAAAGGCCTGTCGTCGCCGGCCTCTTCGCGCGCGGGCAATCGCAACGGCATGATCGGCATGTTGATCGCGGTGCTGACCACGCTGTGGGTGGCGGGCGTGTCGGACGTGTTGACCTGGGGCCTGGTGATCGGCGGTCTTGCCATTGGCGGCATTATCGGCGCGGTGATGGCCAAGCGCATCGCCATGACCAACATGCCGCAATTGGTTGCGGCTTTCCATTCGCTGGTCGGTTTGGCGGCGGTGCTGACGGCAGGCGCGGCGCTTTATTCGCCGGAAGCCTTCGGTATCGGTGCGGAAGGTGCGATCCGGGCCCAAAGTCTGGTCGAAATGTCGTTGGGCGTCGCTATCGGCGCCATCACGTTTGCGGGTTCGCTGATCGCTTTTGCCAAGTTGAACGGCAATATGAG
>DASYDX010000063.1:0-16522 GCA_036499345.1 Rhizomicrobium sp. | reverse complement strand
ATGATCCCCGGTTCGCAAGCCCTGCTGATCTCCATCTTCCCGCACGATAAGCGCGCTACCGCGCTCGGTATCTGGTCGATCACCACCCTGGTGGCGCCGATCTGCGGTCCGATCCTGGGCGGCTATATTTCCGACAATTATCACTGGGGCTGGATTTTCCTGATCAACGTGCCGGTGGGTTTCGTCGTTGCGTTCCTGTCCTGGCGTGCTTTGGAAAGCCGCGAGACGCCCACGCGCAAGCTGCCGATTGATAGTGTCGGATTGGGGCTGTTGGTCGTGTGGGTCGGTGCGCTGCAGATCATGCTCGATACCGGCAAGGATGCGGACTGGTTCTCCTCCACCACCATTGTGGTCGAAGCCGTCATCACCGCGGTCTTCTTTGTCGCCTTTCTGATCTGGGAATTGACCGAGAAGCATCCGATCGTGGATCTGTCGTTGTTCAAGAATCGCAACTTCGCGCTCGGCACTTTGGCCTTCTGTCTGGGCTATGCGGTATTCTTCGCCAACAATCTGCTGATGCCGTTATGGTTGCAGACGCAGATCGGCTACACCGCGACCTGGGCCGGCCTTGTGGCGGCGCCGACCGGTGTCATCGCCGTGCTGCTGACGCCCTTCACAGCGCGCATGATGTCCAGCGTCGATGCCCGCATCATTGCAACACTCGCCTTTATCGCCTTCGGCGTATCCTATCTGATGCGCGCAGGTCTTACCGCCGACGCCAGCTTCTTCGCCTTCATGCTTCCGTTGCTGGTGCAGGGTGTCGCTATGGCGACCTTCTTCTTGGCGATGATCACCATTCTTCTCGATGGTGTGACGCCGGCGCGCATACCCTTGGCATCGGGATTGTCGAATTTCGCCCGCATTACAGCCGGCGGCTTCGCCGCCTCGATGGTCACCACGCTGTGGGATCGGCGGGAAGCGTTTCACCAGGCCCGGATGGCGGATCTCACGACCGGCTTCAATCCGGCGCTGACCCAAGCCCTGGCGGGATTGCACCATTTGGGTTTCCCGGATCTGGGTGCCAAGGCGGCTATTGTCCGGGTCATGACTGGCCAAGCCTACCTTCTTGGCGCGAATGACGTTTTCTGGGTCTCCGGCTGGGCCTGTTTCATTTTGATCGGCATGGTGTGGCTGTGCCGCAAAGCGAAGTCCGGTGGCGGCGCGCCAATTGCGGCCGATTGATCGGCCGCAATTGGTTTTTGACTGCCCCCATCTGTCTCTTTCGCGCAAGCGCTCAGAGACATCTTCCCCCGCCGATGGCTCCGCCATGCGGGGGAAGAAAGCCAGTGGGTGCATGAAGACCTGATTGACTCGAATCAGCGGCCGCGCGCACATCGATTATGGGTCAGGTCTGTTTGATTCGTGAGCGGCGGCGCTTTTTTCAGCGTTTCGGCCTCTACGTCGGGTTGGTTGCGATAGGGACCATCGCACCGTCTTCCTTTTTTCCTTTCCACCAGACCGGCGCGCATCCGATTGCCGGAACGGCGGAAGCCGCGGATGCATCGGCTTCGCTTCCGGCGGGCGGCGATGTGCTCTATCCGGATGGTCTGCGGGGAAGTTATCCTCTCTCCGCCACATCCGTCATCGCGCCCGATCATCGCGAGATGGCGGTTTCTGCATTGCCTGCGATTGCGATCTGCATCGACGATATGGGGGGGAATTCCGACGGCACCGCGAAGGCGATGGCGCTGCCATCGGGTGTGACGTTGGCGTTCCTGCCTTATGCGGAGACGACGCCGGCATTGGCGCTTCAATCCAAGGAGATGGGGCACGAAATTCTGGCCCATGTCCCGATGGAGCCGATCGGTTCCAGCGATCCCGGCCCCAAGACGTTAAAGGTCGGCGCGCCCGACAATGCCGAACGGCTTGTCTGGGCGCTATCCCGCGTGCCGGGCATTTCCGGCATCAACAATCATGAAGGCAGCAAATTCTCCAGCGACTATGCCGCGCTCCTTCCGGTCGTGCAGATATTGGCGGAGCGCCGGCTGTTCTTTTTCGATTCCCGGACCATCGCCGCATCTCAGATCGAGCGTGCCGCCCATCGCAATGGTGTGGAAAGCGCCGGGCGCGATGTCTTTCTGGATAATGTGCTCAGCGAACGCGCCGTCCGCGCCCAGCTCGACCAACTGGTGTCCAAGGCGAAGAAATCCGGCGTTGCCATCGCTATCGGCCATCCACATGGCGTGACCATGCGGGTGTTGGCGGACTGGCTCGGTGAAGATCACGGTGTGCGGCTGGTGCCGGTATCGGAAGCGATCCGGTTGAAGACGGATCGCAGCGCTGTCGTCGCGGCGCGCTAGGAGATTTACTGGCCCTTTTTTGCTGCCGATGCGAAGCGGACGGCTTCTTCCGCCGCCGCCATCAACGCGCGCGCCTTGTTGACGGTCTCTTGATATTCCGCTTCCGGATCGCTGTCGGCGACCACGCCGCCACCGGCCTGCACATACATGGTGCCGTCCTTGACGAAAGCGGTGCGCAGAACGATGCAGGTATCCATCGAGCCATCAGCGGCGAAGTAGCCGACCGCGCCGCCATAGGGGCCGCGCTTTTCCTTTTCGAATTCATCGATGATCTGCATGGCGCGGATCTTGGGGGCGCCTGACAGCGTGCCGGCCGGCAATCCGGCGGCGAGGGCATCGACGGCATCCAGGCCGGGGCGGATTTCACCCTCCACATTCGACACCAGATGCATCACATGGCTGTAGCGCTCGATGAAGAAGCTGCCGGTGACTTTGACGGCGCCGGTTTTTGCGACACGCCCGACATCGTTGCGGCCCAGATCGAGCAGCATCAAATGCTCGGCGCGTTCCTTGGGGTCGGCCATCAATTCGTCGGCCAGGGCGGTGTCCTGTTCCGGGGTCTTGCCGCGCGGCCGGGTTCCGGCGATGGGCCGGATGGTCACTTTGCCGTCGCGCAGCCGGACCAGGATTTCCGGACTGGAGCCAACGATCGAGAAACCGGGAAAGGAAAGATAGTAGAGAAAGGGCGACGGGTTCAGCCGCCGGAGCGCGCGATAGAGCGAGAAGGGCGGCAACGTGAACGGTCTGCGGAAGCGCTGGCTCGGTACCACCTGAAAAATATCGCCCGCGCGGATGTAATCCTTCGCCCGGGCCACGACCGAGAAATATTCCTCCTTGGTCATGTTGGATTCGATTGTCGCTTCCGGCGCCAGATCGGCGGGCGCTTCTGTGCTGGGCGGAAGGGGCCGGTCGAGTGCGGCGACGGCTTCCTCAATACGTTCTCCGGCACGGGCATAGGCCGCGCGCGCGTCCAATCCGTCGTCGGGCCAGACCGGCGTCACCACCACGATCTCGTCCTTCACCGTGTCGAAAATCGCGATGATGGTAGGCCGCAGCAGGATCGCGTCGGGAACGCCCAACCGGTCCGGCGGCGTGCCGGGCAAGTGTTCGATCTGGCGCACCATGTCGTAACCCAGATACCCGAACAGGCCGGTCGCCATCGGCGGCAAGCCTGCGGGCAGGTCCATCCGTGTCGCGGCGATCAATGCACGCAGCGATTCCAGTGGACGTTTGGCTTCGGCAGCGAAAGTGTCTTGATGAAGGGCATTGCGGTTGATCTCGACGGCATCGCCCTGGCAACGCCAGATCAAATCCGGCTTCAACCCGATGATGGAATAGCGCCCCCGGGTTTCTCCGCCCTGAACGCTTTCGAGCAGAAAGGCATTCTGCTGACCTTCGCCAAGTTTGAGAAAGGCGGATACCGGCGTTTCTAGATCGGCGACCAGTCGCCGGAACAATGCCTGGGGCTTCTTCGCGGCATAAAGGCGCGCGAAGTTTTCGAAATCGGGATTCAAATTCACGAGGAGCCGCCGGTCGCCTGTTGCAGAAGCTTCTGGTTGACCTTCACACCTTGCTGCAGCCGCGCCGCATTGGCGTAGGACGAAGTAATGTCGGAAGCAGCTTGCTGCGAGATTTGACCTCGGCCCGCCGCATAGAGCTGGCGGGTGTTCTCATTCTCCGTATGCGCGACGCCGGTCACCCGAGCGATGATGTAATTGCCGCCGGTCCCCTGCGGTGCCTGCACCACCGCGCCCGCGCCCGCGCCGAACAGCTTTTCGATCAAGGCGCCGGAGAAGGTAGTGTCATTGGTGTTGCGTTGCAGGGCAGGGCTTTGCAGCACCGGGACTTTCAGGGTCTTGGCCACAGTGGCGAGATTGCCGTCCTTCTGGGCCTGTTCGGCCAGCGCCACCGCCTTGATCGCCAAGGCTTTGGTCTTTTCTTCCGCAGTCCAGGCCGCCAGCGCGTCCGCGCGCACGGCATCGAGCGGCTTCAATTTGGCCGGGGTGACGCCACCGACTTTCAAAGCATAATAAGCGCCGCTCTTGGCCGCGAAGGGATCATTGTCTTCGCCCACTTCTGCCGCGAAGGCAGCGGTCAGGAATTCCGGATCGGCGGGAAGATCGGCAATTTTCTCGCCAGCCGGGGTCAGGCCCATCTTGTCGACGGCCTGAATGCGGCCACTCTTCATGCCATTTTTCTTCGCCGCCGCGGCGATATCGGCACCGCCGGAACGTGCATCTTCATAAGCATTGACGATATCGACGATCTTGGCGCCCGCCATTTGCAGCGCCAGCGCTTGACGGATCTGATCCTTGGAATCATCCAGCGTGCGCGAAATGCCCGGCGTGACTTTGGTCACTTTGAGCAGGACATAGCCATTGATCGCGCCCTTGATGGGCTGGCTGACTTCATTCACCGGCAAAGCAAAAACCGCCTCGGCCCGTGCTGCATCCGGGATATCGGCCTTGGAGAGCGTGCCCAATGCCAGATCCGCCGCGGCGATCTTGCGTTCCGCCGCGACCGCTTCGAAGGGGGTGCCCGCCGCGATCCGTTCGCGAGCCGATTTGGCGGCCGCTTCGTTCGGGAATTCGATCTGCTGGATGTCGCGCTTTTCGGGCACGTTGTAATTGGCTTCGTGCTGCTTGAATTCGTCGGCGATCATCTTGTCGGTCACCGTCACCTGAGTGGCGACGTCCTGGGGCGTGACTTCGGCATATTCCACGTCCCGATATTCCGGCGTGGAGAAACGTTCGGGATGCGCTTTGACATAGGCCGCCAGTGTAGCGTCGTCGGGAGCCGCAATCGGGCCCACCGCATCGGGCGAGACGATCACATAATCTGCGGCGCGCAGTTCGGTGACGTAAAGGAACAGCCCCTTGGTGTAGCCATCGGGCAGGGCGAAGCCGGCCTCCATGGCGGTGGTGAGCTGGGCGCGGGCGGCGTCCGAGCGCATTTCATTCAAGAAGTCCTGCTCGCTGTAACCGGCGTTGCCGACCACCTGCAGAAAGACATTGTGGTCGAACTGGTTTGTCGCGCCCTTGAAGGCCGGCACGGCGCGCACTTCCTGCGCCAGTTCGGCATCGCTGGCGGTGATCCCCAGGCGCGCCGCCGCATTGTCCAGCGCGGTGCGGCTGATCAGTTGCTGCAGCGCGGTCTGATCCAGGCCCATTTTCTGCGCCATGTCCGGCGTCAGATCCATGCCCATCTGCTGGCCCTGGTTGCGCAGGAAATTGCGATAGGTGCGTTGGAAATTCTGGGTGGAAATTTCGGTCGATCCCACGGTCGCCAGGGCGGTGCTGATCTGACCGGTGAAGACGTCGGCGATGCCCCAAACCACGAAGCTCAAGGCCAGACCGCCCATCAGAAGGGAAGCCATCCAGGACTTGGAGAGCTGGTGCATCCACTGAATCATAAGAACGTCCCACGGGTTGTGCGAAAATAGCCGCGGATGATAGGGAGGGGGGCGTGTCAGGGCAAGCGGCGCGGGCCGCGGCCAAAACGGCATGCCGTGACCCAGACGGGGGATGGATTTGCGTCAACTGATTGCCGGAAATTGGAAAATGAACGGCCTTTCGGCCGATCTGGTTGAGCTGGAAGCCCTGAAACAGGGACTGGGCGCCTCTTCGGGTTGCGATGTCCTGATCTGTCCGCCGGCAAGCCTGATCGCGCGTGCCGCCGGAGTGGCGAAGGATGCTTTTGCGTTGGGGGGGCAGGATTGCCACGCCGAAGCCAATGGTGCCTTCACCGGCGACATCTCGGCCGAAATGTTAAAAGACGCGGGTGCCTCCGCCGTGATCGTCGGTCATTCCGAGCGGCGCCAATATCATGGCGAGTGCGATCAGGATGTCGCCGCCAAGGCGCGCGCCGCCTGGCGTGCAGGGTTGACGGCGGTCATTTGTGTCGGCGAGACCGAAGCCGAGCGCGATGCCGGCGATGCGCATAATATATGCGGAGATCAGGTCGCCGGTAGCGTGCCGAAGGAAGCAACCGCCGCCAATACGGCCATCGCTTATGAGCCGGTCTGGGCCATCGGCACGGGCAAGATTCCCAGCGAAGCCGATATCGTCGCCATGCACGCCCATATTCGCCGTTGCGCGGTCGCGCATCTGGGTGAGGCGGGACGCAAGGTGCGCATTCTGTATGGCGGATCGGTGAAGCCCTCCAACGCGCAAGCGATCCTTTCCCTGGACGACGTAAATGGCGCGCTTGTTGGCGGTGCCAGCCTGAAAGCGCGCGATTTTCTGGAGATTGTTGCCGCAAGCGTGGCGCGTTAACCAGGAATTTCGACCCTTCTTTAACGCCGCGCCGCCATCCTGCCGCCAAAGAACATGGGTGGGGCATGGCGCGTCTGAGCTATGACAGCGTCGAAGCGTTGATTTACGATCCCGTCTCGGCGAACCGCACCGCGACGCGTGCGGCGCTGTATTCAATCGGCTTCCGCCGCACCGAAACCGTCCCCACGCTCGAGGGAATGATCGACGTCATTCAACGGCAGACACCCGATATCGTGCTGGCCGAAGCGCAAGGCGCGGCCGACGAACTCTGTCAGGCCATCCAGCAATTGCGCCAGGGGGCAGCGGGCTACAATCCCTTTATCGTCATCATCGTCACGGCGTGGGAGAAGAGTTCGGCCTTGATCACCAAAGTGGTCAATTCCGGCGCCGACGATCTTCTGCTTCGGCCTTTCTCGACGGCGCTGCTGGGAACACGGATCGAAGGCCATATCGAACGGCGCAAGGGTTTCGTCATCACCACCGACTATGTCGGCCCCGACCGCCGCCGCGACAGCGGGCGCACATCGGACAGCGAGATGTTCGATCCGCCCAACTCGCTCAAGATGAAGGCCAAGGACAAATTGCCCGCCGATCTCATCGCGAAGAAATTGGATGCAGAGCTGCAAGTGGCGCGCGAGAGGCTGGCGGGCGAGAAGCTGCGCCGCGATTCCTTCCAGATCTGTGTCTTGTGGCGGCTCCTGCCGGACCAGCATCGTGAAATGCCGCAATTCGCCGCCGACCTTGCCAAACTCTCCAATCTTGTCCGCGCTATCGAGCGCCGCTGTGCCGATACCGACCAAAGCACGGCGCAGGAGCGGTGCGCCGCGATCCTGGCGGCGTCGGAGGATCTGCGCGGTGGCCCGGATGCCGCCACGGCTTTGGCTTCTCTGGGAGCGGCTGCGCTGGGCCTGCATCAGCAGATCTGCCCCGAAAAATCCTCCGCCGACCAGTTGCGCGAGATCGACGCCACTGTGGCGATCATCCGGGCCCGGAACCAGGCTACCGCCCTGGCGTCCTAAGATTTCCGGCGGTTCGGCCGGGATTTGCCCTCCCGGCTTCCCATTTGATCGGCTTTGTTCTAAAGACCCCGACCTTGCCCTGAACGGGACGATGGCCCATATCGGGCGGTGTCCGAGATCCTTGCTGGAAGTGCCTTTATGCAGACTCTGCTCGTTTTCGCCGAACTGGTGATCGCCGTCGCGCTGATCATCTTCGTGCTGTTGCAGCGTTCCGAAGGCGGCGCGCTGGGAATGGGCGGCGGCGGTGGTGGCATGGGTGGGCTTTTCAGCCCGCGTGGCGCGGCCGATACGCTCACGCGCACCACTGCGATCCTGGCGGCGCTATTCTTCGTCACCTGCATCGGTCTCAATCTGTTGGCTTTGCATGGCCGCGATCAGCGTTCGATTCTCGATGTGCCCGCGCCTGCCAAGGGATCGGTCACCGCGCCGCAGCCCAAAGCGCCCGCGAATGTTCCCGCCGGCCCGCAAGTCCCCACGCCGCGCTAGCGTTTTTGCACGCCAAACCATGATCCTGTGCGTAGCGGAAGTTTTTCCGATTTTTCCGCTTGAGGCGGCTCACTCTTTTCGACATGTTGATCTCCCATGGCCCGGTTAATCTTCATCACCGGCGGCGTGGTCTCTTCCCTCGGAAAAGGTCTGGCGTCCGCTGCCCTTGGCGCGCTTCTTCAAGCGCGTGGATACAAGGTTCGTCTTCGCAAACTCGATCCCTATTTGAATGTCGATCCGGGCACGATGAGCCCGTTTCAGCATGGCGAGGTCTATGTCACCGATGATGGTGCGGAGACCGATCTCGATCTGGGACATTATGAGCGCTTCACCGGCGTCTCGGCCATGAAATCCGACAACGTCACCTCCGGCCGTATTTACAGCCAGGTGATCGAGAAGGAGCGCAAGGGCGGCTATCTCGGCCGCACCGTGCAGGTGATTCCGCATGTCACCGACATGATCAAGGAATTCGTGCTGGCCGATACCGACGGGCTGGATTTCCTGCTGGTGGAGATCGGCGGCACGGTGGGCGATATCGAAGGCTTGCCGTTCTTCGAAGCCATCCGCCAGTTGCACAATGACCTAGGCCGCGGCCAGACCGCCTTCATTCATCTGACTTTGGTGCCCTACATCGAGGCGGCGGGCGAGCTGAAGACCAAGCCCACCCAGCACAGCGTCAAGGAATTGCGCGCCATCGGCATCCAGCCGGATATTCTTCTCTGCCGTGCCTCCCATCCCATTCCGGAAGAAGAGCGCCGCAAGATCGGCCTGTTCTGCAACTTGCCGGCGGACCGGGTAATTCCGGCGCTGGATCTGGACACCATCTATCGCGTGCCGATCGCCTATCATCAGGTGGGGCTCGATACCCAACTTCTGAACGTCTTTGGCCTGGATAATGCGCCGGCGCCGGACCTGTCGCGCTGGCAGGCGGTGGTGGAGCGGGTCAAAAATCCCGAAGGCGATGTCCGCATCGCCGTGGTCGGCAAATATATGCAGGTCAAAGACAGCTACAAATCGCTGAGCGAGGCTCTGACGCATGGCGGCCTCGCCAACAATGTCCGTGTCCATCTGGACTGGATCGACAGCGAAGTGTTCGAGCGCGACGACGCAGCATCCTTCCTGGAAAATGTCAGCGGCATTCTTGTGCCTGGTGGATTTGGCGAGCGCGGCACCGAGGGCAAGATCGAGGCGGTGAAATTCGCCCGCGAGAAGAAAGTGCCGTTCTTTGGCATTTGCTATGGCTTGCACATGGCGGTGATCGAAGCGGCGCGCGATCTGGCGGGGCTGGAAGGCGCAGGCACCAGCGAGATCGGCCATCCCAAACATCCGGTGATCGGTCTGATGACCGAATGGACCAAGGGCAACGAAAGAGAGACGCGCAGCGCCGATGGCGATCTGGGCGGTACGATGCGGCTGGGCGCCTATCCCGCCACGCTCACGCCTGGTTCAAAGGTCGCGGAAGTCTATGGCGCCACCGAGATCAGTGAGCGCCATCGCCATCGCTACGAAGTGAATGTGAATTACGCCAAGGATCTCGCCAAACACGGCATGGAAGTGTCGGGCTGGTCGCCGGATGGGCGGTTGCCCGAGATCATGGAGATTCCGGATCACCCCTGGTTCATCGGCGTGCAGTTCCATCCCGAACTGAAATCACGGCCGCTTGATCCCCATCCGCTCTTCACAAGCTTCATTGCGGCGGCGGTTCAGAAGAGCCGGTTGGTCTGATCGTCAGCGACCTGGCTCGGTGCCGGCAGGCCCGGGCGTCGCGATATGGCCAGGTGGATGGGCAATCACGCGCCCCGACGGCGTTATGATCGGCTGGGGCTGTGGCGGGTTCTGCTGAATGCTCTGCGCCTGGTTCTGCCGGAGCATATTGGTTTCATTGCGCATCGTCTGGTCGTGACGTTGCTGCAATTCCTGCGTGGTGGGCGGCATGGTCTGCGCCTTGGCCCCAAAGGCGGCAAGCGTGAAAACAAGGCTGAGTGCCAGGCTGTTGATCTTGCGCATAATATGAATATGGGGGCTTACGCCGCCCAATTAAAGGCGCGAGAATTTAACCTGGCAAAGCCACGGCGCCTTCGCGGTCCAATTCCGCTTTGAGGGCCAGTGCCCGGACCCGCAAAAGTTCCCGCCGCGCCACCAAACCCACCAATTCGCCGGTTTCCCGTGAAACCACGGGAACCCGGCTGGCGCCGGTTTCGGCCATCCGGTCCGCCAAGGCGCCGGTGAGCTCATCCGGGAATGCCGTCACCAGGTCGTTGTCGAGATCACCCAGGGTTTCGCCCGCGGTCCAGCCGTCCCGCGTCCAGCGCAGAACATCGGCGCGCGACACTATCGCGCGAACCTGTCCCTTCGCATCGATGACGGGATAACTTTTGTGGCGCTCGCTTTCCGTGAAAAAGCGCGCGGCTTCGGCCACCGGCATCGTCGCGGGCAACGTGTCCACGGGTGTGGCCATGACGTCACTGACCCGCATCACGGAGAAGGGATCGACGCTGTATTCGCGAGTCAGATGAAGTCCCCGCCGCGCGATGCGCTCGGTCAGGATGGAGCGGCGCATCGCCAAGACCGTGAAGCCGAACCCCGCCACCGAGGCGGTGAACAATTGCGGCAGCAGATGGGGATTGCCGGTCAGTTCGACGGCGAAGAGCGTGGAGGTGAGCGGCGCGCGCATGGTGCCGCCCAGGATCGCCGTCATGCCGAGCAGGGCCCAAAAGCCCGTATCGCCGAATGGCATCAGATGCGCTTCCAACGCGCCCAAGGTTCCGCCCAGGATCAGGAGCGGCGCCAGGACGCCGCCAGAGGTGCCCGATGACAGCGCGACAATCCAGACCAGGGCTTTGTCCCATAACAGCGTTGTGAGCGCGCCAACGCCAAGCGTGCCCGCCAGCAAGGCGGTGATGTTGCCATAGCCGACGCTCAGCACCGCCGGATCGATGTAACCACCGATGCCGACCACAATGCCCCCCAGCGCAGGCCACCACATCCAATGGATGGGAAGGCGATGGAACAGATCTTCCACGCCATAAAGCAGCAAGGTCAGGATGGCGGATTGGGCGCCAGCGGCCAGCCCTACGGCTGCGCACAGGAAAAGGCCCCACCAGGGCATCTCGACAATGCCGGAATAAGCGAACAGAGGGCCGCTGCCGATCAGAAGCGGGCGCCAGGCAAAAGCGACAATGGCCGCGACCGTGACGGGAATGAAGCTGCGCGGCTTCCATTCGAAAAGCAGCAATTCTACCGCCAGCAGCACCGCGGCGATGGGCGTTCCGAACACGGCGGTCATACCGGCGGCGGCGCCGGCGACCAGAAGGCTTTTGCGCTCCGCGGCGGTGAGATGGAATATCTGTGCGAACAGCGATCCCAGCGCGCCGCCGGTCATGATGATCGGTCCTTCCGCGCCGAACGGCCCGCCGGTGCCGATCGAGATCGCCGACGATAAGGGTTTCAGCAGCGCGATCTTGGGTTCGATGCGGCTTCTGCCGATCAAAATAGCTTCGATGGCTTCGGGAATGCCGTGACCGCGGATCTTTTCCGACCCGTAACGCGCCATCAGTCCGATCACCAGACTGCCAACGACCGGGATGGCGATGCTCCAGACGGACAGATGGGTGGGCAAGGTTACGGGAAGGGTGCTGAAGCGGCCGAAATACGCCATGTTGGTGAAGAAGGTGATCAGGCGCAGCAACAGCCACGCCGCCAAAGCGCCCATGGTGCCGGTGACCGCGGCCATCACCGCCAATTGCAGCATTCGGGGCGTGGCGGTGAAATCGCGCAGATGATCGGTGTGTTCGGTTTGCATAGCGGCACTTGTGTTTTGCGGGAGCGCGCATTTATATCGTGCTACGATACAAATCAAGGCGACCATGGCGCATAACAGAAATCTCACGCTTGGCGATTATCGCGCCCTTGCGGGTATCCGCCGTGGTATGCGCCAGTTTCTGGAATTCAGTGCGGGGGCGGCACAGGCCGCGGGCCTCACGCCTGCCCAGCATCAGGCTCTGTTGGCAATCAAGGGCATGCCGGAACCGGTGACGGTTGGCGCTTTGGCGGAATGGCTGGGTATTCGCCACCACAGCGCGGTGGGGCTGGTGGACCGGCTGGCCGGTTTGAAGCTTTTGGCGCGTAAGCCGGACCCGGCGGATGGCCGGCGGGTGTTGTTGCAACTGTCGTCGCGTGCCGACGCCAAGCTGGCGGCACTCTCGCAAATTCACCGTGCCGAACTGCGCCGTTTCTCCACCGTCCTGGCGCCGCTGCTGGCCGCGTTGCGTTAAGAGGTCCTTAAGCAAGCGGGCCTGAATCGTAGCGATTCGGTAATCATCTCCTCGATATCCTCGCCGGCCATGGGCCGCAGCACGTTGATTTTCCTCAGATTGTCGATGATCGCGGGGGCGTTCGCGCTCCTGGTCTTTTGCGTACGCGCGGCCGGGGCTCAGGAAAATGTCCATCCCGTGGCCACCCAGCCTGCGCAGCCACAAGGGTATGGTTTCGTGCCGGTGCAGAATGCGGTTCGCGATGACCAGCCTTATGGCATCAAGCCCATCCCCGGATACACGCCGCCCGCAGCACCTGTTGCAGCGCCCGCCGCAGCACCCGCAATGGCGCCGCCGCAAAGTTTGCGGGGCAGCTTCGAGGAAGAACGCACAGCGCCCGCGCCGGTCACTGTGCCATCCGCTTATGGCTATGTGCCGCTGCGCGATGCGCCCGCGCGCGTGCAGCCGATGCCGCAGCCGGTGGAAGCCTCCACTGTACCGTTACCCGTTCGCGATGATGCTGCCCGCGTCAATGCCGACTACCGGCTGGGGCCCGGCGACAAGGTTCGTGTCACGGTGTTCGGTGAGGCTGATCTTTCCGGCGAATATCAGGTGGATGGATCGGGCCTGGTGCGCCTGCCGCTGATCGGGACCTTGCGCGCATCGGGCTATACCGCCCCCGATCTGGAGCAGAATATCGCCACTGCCTTTTCCGACGGCTATCTCAAAAATCCGCGCGTCAATGTGGAGATCGGCACCTACCGTCCCTTCTACATCATCGGTGCCGTCAACCGTCCGGGCCAATATGCTTATATCGATCATATGAGCACGTTGAACGCGGTGGCGTTGGCAGGAGGCTTCACCGAGCAGGCGATCCAAAGCACGCTCTATGTCCGCCATGAAAACAGCGTGCGGGAAGAAGCCGTTCCTGCCAATCAACTCAGCCATATCGCGCCGGGCGATGTTATTCGCGTGAAGACCAGTATCTTCTGGGATGCGATGAACATGTTCGCGCCGGTGGCGGGGCCCGCCGCCATCGCCGCCGCGGCGTTCAATTAGGCGCTTTGCGCTTGCGGGCGGCGTCCTTTAAACTGGCGCGATGAACACCCATCCTGTGATCCACCCCAATGCGGTGGTCAAATTGAAATCCGTCGAAATCGGCAACGCCAAAAAGCTCGCCATCATCGCCGGGCCCTGTCAGCTGGAAAGCCGGGCGCATGCCTTCGACATGGCGGGCGCGTTGAAAGAGATCTGCGAAAGGCTGGGCGTCGGTCTGGTCTATAAGACTAGTTTCGACAAGGCCAACCGCACCAGCGCGGCTACCGAGCGAGGCATCGGGCTCGAAAATGCGTTGCCGATCTTTGCCGATATTCGCGACAAATTCGATCTTCCGGTCCTGACCGATGTCCATGAACGCGACCAATGCGCGGCCGTGGCGCAGGCCGTGGACGTGTTGCAAATCCCTGCCTTCCTGTCGCGTCAGACCGATCTTCTGGTCGCAGCCGCCCATACCGGCAAGGCGGTCAATGTGAAGAAGGGCCAGTTCCTGGCGCCGCATGACATGAAGAATGTGATCGCCAAGATCACAAGCGCGGGCAATCCCAATGTCCTTCAAACCGAGCGCGGGGTCAGCTTCGGCTACAACACGCTGGTCAGCGACATGCGCGCACTTCCGATCATGGCGGCGTTCGGCGCGCCGGTGATTTTCGACGCCACGCACTCGGTACAGCAGCCGGGCGGGCAGGGCGACAAATCGGGCGGTGACCGTACCATGGTGCCGTATCTCGCCCGCGCTGCCGTGGCGGCCGGTGTTGCGGCGGTTTTCATGGAAGTTCATCAGGACCCCGACCATGCGCCATCGGATGGCCCCAACATGGTCAAGCTCAAGGATTTCCCGGCGTTGCTGGAGCAACTGGTCGAGATCGACGCCGTGGTGAAGCGCCCGCGTTAGGTCGACCTAAACCGCGGTCGCCGCCATCCAACTGACGATGACGCCCCAGATCGACAGCACCAGTAGCGCCAGGCAAGCGAGCGAGGCGATGGCGAAGCCGGGGCCGCGCTTGTTGGCTTCTTTCATGTAGCCGATGCCGTAGAGCACGCGGCCGATGCACCAGATCAAGCCCAGCACGGGCGGCGCCCAGCCATGAAAGTACAGCGTGGCGACCCACAGCAGCGGCAGGAAGATCACGACCTGCTCGACGGTATTGCCTTGCACCCGAAGCGCGCGCTCCAGATCGGGATGACCGGTCATGGCGGGGGGCATGATCTTCACCTGACCGCGGGTGCGGCCGACGACGAACATGCTGTAATAGAGCACCAGGGCAGTCAGGATGGTGACGGCGGCGCTCAGAATGGTGGCAGGCGCGGCAAGCATGATGTCCCCCAGCTGGATATGAAAATGGATCCCGCACCGTTGCCGGTGCGGGATCATCCTAGCTGAGTCCGGGAATTATCGCGCGTCGTGATGGTGGCGGCTCATGCGCTCCTGGATGCGGGCTTTGCGATCGGCGGGAATTGCGTCCCAACGGGCCTGCATATCGGCCTTGAGCTTCTGGCGGTCGCTTTCCGTCATCGATGCCAGCTTCTGGAAATGCTCCTTGCGGAAGGCGCGCTTTTGCTCACGCGCTTCCTGGCGGACCTGCATCATATAGGCGACGCGCTGTTCGGGGGTGAGGAAGCTCAAAAGGCGGCCGCCCTGGTGCCGGTTGGCGCCATGTTCCGGCCTGGCTGCCGCCGGCTTCTGGTCCTGGGCGGCGCTCGGCAAAGCGGCAATCAGGGGCAGGGGCGCCAGCAGACCGGCGGCCACAACGATCATTTTGAAACGGGTCATACGAAATTCTCCAGCAAAAGCCCTTCACCTTGCTGAAACGTCCGGGACGCTAGCCTCCGTCGCCGGATCTGCCGGAACGGGTGGCGAAATCCGCAAACTTCCCGTAAAGACGGCACAAATTCTGCGAAAAGGGCCCGCTATGACTGCCATCCTCGATATCATTGGACGCGAAATCCTGGATTCCCGCGGCAATCCCACTGTGGAAGTGGATGTCCGTCTGGAAGATGGCAGCTTCGGCCGCGCCGCTGTGCCGTCGGGTGCCTCGACCGGCGCCCATGAGGCGGTGGAGCTGCGCGATGGCGGCAAGCGCTATGGCGGCAAGGGCGTGGAAAAAGCCGTCGCCGCCGTAAACGGCGAATTGTTCGATGCGCTGTGCGGCATGGAAGCCGAGGAACAGACCCGCATCGACAAGGCCATGATCGCCCTCGACGGAACGCCCAACAAGGCGCGGCTGGGCGCCAACGCCATTCTGGGCGTGTCGCTGGCAGTGGCGAAGGCTGCGGCGATGACAGCGGGCCTGCCGCTCTATCGCTATGTCGGCGGCACCAAGGCCGAACTCTTGCCCGTGCCGATGATGAACATCATCAATGGCGGCGTTCATGCCGACAATCCCATCGACTTCCAGGAATTCATGATCATGCCGGTGGGCGCCCCGTCTCTGCGCGAAGCCTTGCGGATGGGTGCGGAGATCTTCCAGACCTTGAAAAAGGCGCTGCACGATGCCGGCCACAACACCAATGTCGGCGACGAGGGCGGTTTCGCCCCCAATCTGAAAAGCCCGGACGAAGCGCTGGGCTATATTTCCAAGGCGGTCGAAAAGGCCGGCTACAAGCTGGGCGAGGACATTTTCTTCGCGCTCGATCCCGCTTCGACCGAATTCTTCAAGAACGGCAAGTATGTCCTGGAAGGCGAAGGCAAAACCCTGTCGCCGGACGAGATGGTCGGCGTCTATGCCGACCTCTGCAAGCGCTATCCCATCATCTCCATCGAAGACGGCATGGCCGAAGACGATTGGGCGGGCTGGAAGGCGCTGACCGATGCCGTGGGCAAGAATGTGCAGCTGGTGGGCGATGATCTCTTCGTCACCAATGTCACGCGTCTGAAGCAGGGCATCGACAAGGCCACCGCCAACGCGATCCTGATCAAGGTCAACCAGATCGGTACTTTGAGCGAGACGCTGGACGCCATCGAGATGGCGCATAAGGCAGGCTATCGCGCAGTGATGAGCCATCGCTCCGGCGAAACCGAGGATTCCACCATCGCGGATCTGGCGGTCGCCACCAATTGCGGGCAGATCAAGACCGGTTCGCTTGCGCGTTCCGACCGGTTGGCGAAGTACAATCAGCTTCTTCGGATCGAG
>DASYDX010000062.1:0-12151 GCA_036499345.1 Rhizomicrobium sp. | reverse complement strand
CCCGCGCCGATGATGGGGCTGTCGCCCACCCGGCCACGCACTTTCCACGCCATGCCCGAAGTGGTGCAGGCGCCGGAAAGATTGCCTTTGGCGTCGATGGCCAGCATGCCAATGGTGTCGTGGTTTTTCGCGCCGCCCGGCACGCCCAGACCATAGGATTTGGTTTCGATATTCGCTTCGGGCTTATATTTCGCGGTTTTAAGCCACTCCTGCCAGGCTTTCCTGGATTCCGGCGTCAGCAATTCTTCGCGCTTGAAGCCCTGTTCGATGGCGAATTGGGTGGCGCCTTCGCCCGCCAGCAGCACATGCGGGGTCTTTTCCATCACCGCGCGGGCCACCGAAATCGGATGGGCGATATATTCCATCGCCGCCACCGAACCGGCATTGCCATGCTCGTCCATGATGCTGGCGTCCAAGGTCACATGGCCGTCGCGGTCCGGGTATCCGGCGCGGCCCACCGTGTGATTGCGCATATCGGCTTCCGGGATTTTCACGCCCGCCTCCACGGCATCCAGCGCCCGCCCGCCTTTGGACAGGATCGCCCAGGCCGCTTTGTTGGCGGCGACACCGAAGGGCCAGGTCGAGATCACGCAGGGCAATTGCATCTGAATGCCTTTCGGCCCCGTCGCGGCCGACGCCGATTTCCCCAAAAGGGCCGCGGCGGGCACCAGCAGCGACGTTTTCAGGATTGTTCTGCGATCGGTCATGAGGGGCTCCCAGCAATATTTTGCGTCAGGGCACTCGCTTTTTCCTTCGCCGTCAATCGGGAAGGGAACCTTCGTCTCTGTCACAACCCCATCGCGATAGGCTAAGCTCCCGGCATGAAAGACAAAGATCGCGATCCCGGCTTTTTTACCGGCCTCTATGCCAGTGACTTCATGGCGATCGGGATTGCCTTTATGTTCTCCCTGGGGGGCATGTATCTGCTCTTCCGCATGCTGTTCGGTCCCTCTCTGTTCGAACCGGCGGTCCAGGCGCAGATCAAGGCGATCAACGAAATCGAAGCCCGGGAAGCCCCGGCACCGGTCCAAACCGAGGTCCATACCGCCCCGGGCGAAGTCGGGATGGGGATTTTCCCCGCGGCCAAGCCGCCGACCCAAAAGAAGCCTAACAGCCCTTAATCCCTCTCTCGTCTTGGCCGTGCCCAGCCTCCCCCGCGCGCGTAGCGCGCTGGCGGGGGAGGTGCCCGTAGCAGCGCTTATTGCGCGGGGGCATCAGCCCGCGCGCAAAAGCAAGCCGCGAAGGGCGGAGGGGGATTGAATGAATCCCGTTTCCGGCCTAAATAGCCGCCATCCCAAAAACAACAAGACCTGTTGTGTGGCAGCCGAAAGGCCGCCGCGGGGAAAAG
Organism: Rhizomicrobium sp.; assembly: GCA_036499345.1. GTDB lineage: Bacteria > Pseudomonadota > Alphaproteobacteria > Micropepsales > Micropepsaceae > Rhizomicrobium. The sequence continues at coordinate 10,803 of DASYDX010000062.1, read as the reverse complement.
CCATTTCCCAATGCGCCCGCATTGGGGTTTGAAAGTTGGAGTTGCCCATTACTGCCGCCGCCAACCATCTGGACCCTGTGTTTGAGCCCGTCATTGAAAAAGCGGGCTTCAAACTTGTGCGTCTGCGCATGATGGGCGGCGCTGCCAAGACCTTGCAGGTGATGGCCGAACGGCCCGATGGCAGCATGGATGTCGAAGGTTGCACCCAGCTTTCCCATGCGCTGCTGGATTTCATCGAAGCGGAAAATCCCATTGAAGGCGATTACGAAATCGAAGTGTCTTCGCCGGGGATCGACCGGCCTTTGACCCGGCTCGCAGACTTCACCCGTTGGAAGGGTCACGAAGCCAAGATCGAACTTTCCGTGGCCATCGCGACCGTTGCCGGTGAACGCGAGCGCAAACGGTTTCGCGGGCGTCTCGAAGGTCTCGACGGCCATGATGTCGTGATCACGTCGCAAGGCGCGCGCATACAATTTCCCTTCCGCTCCGTGTCGGAAGCCAAGCTCGTTCTTACCGACAAACTCATTCAAGAAGATCTGAAAGCGCGCAAAAACGCGTGAACCTCTAGGAGACAGAAATGGCCAGTGCAATTTCCGCCAACCGGCTTGAACTCTTGCAGATCGCCGATGCGGTCGCGCGCGACAAGTCGATCGACAAGGCGGTGGTCCTGACTGCGATGGAAGAGGCGATGCAACGCGCCGCCAAGGCGCATTACGGCGCGGAGAATGACATCAAGGTCGATATCGACCCCAAGACGGGTGAGACCCATGTTTCGCGCTATCTGCATGTCGTCGAAGCGGTCGATAACGACAAGATCGAGATCAGCCTGGAAGATGCGCGCCGCCGCAATCCTGACGCCCAGATCGGCGACATCATCGCCGAGACTTTGCCGCCGGTCGATTTCAACCGCATCAATGCCCAGAACGCCAAGCAGGTGATCGTGCAGAAGGTGCGCGATGCCGAGCGCGAGCGTCAGTATGACGAATATAAGGACCGTATCGGCGAGATCGTGCATGGCGTGGTCAAGCGTTCGGAATTCGGCTCGGTCGTGGTCGATCTGGGCAAGGCTGAAGGTGTGGTTCGCCGCGACGAAATGATCCCGCGCGAAAGCTTCCGCGCCGGTGATCGTATCCGCGCCTATATCTATGACGTGCGCCGCGAAACCCGCGGCCCGCAGATTTTTCTCTCGCGTTCGCATCCGCAATTCATGGTCCGCCTGTTCGCGCAGGAAGTGCCGGAAATCTATGACGGCGTGATCGAAATCCGCGCCGTCGCGCGCGATCCGGGCAGCCGCGCCAAGATCGCCGTGATCTCCAAGGATTCCAGCATCGATCCGGTCGGCGCTTGCGTCGGTATGCGCGGCGTGCGCGTGCAGGCCGTGGTGCAGGAACTTCAGGGCGAGCGCATCGACATCATTCCGTGGTCTGGCGAAGCGGCGACCTTCATCGTCAATGCGCTGGCGCCCGCCGAAGTCAGCAAAGTGGTGCTGGACGAAGACACCCACCGCGTCGAAGTGGTGGTGCCGGACGAACAGCTGTCGCTGGGCATCGGCCGCCGCGGCCAGAATGTACGCCTCGCCTCGCAGCTCACTGGCTGGCAGATCGACATTCTGACGGAAGCCGAAGAGTCCGAGCGCCGCCAGAAAGAATTCGCCACCCGCACTCAGCTCTTTATGGAATCGCTGGACGTGGACGAGACCGTGGCCCAGTTGCTGGCCTCCGAAGGCTTCGCTTCGATCGAAGACGTCGCGTATGTCGATGTCGGCGATCTGGCCCAGATCGAAGCGTTCGACGAAGAGACCGCGCAGGAACTGCAAAGCCGCGCGGTGGAATATATCGAAGCCCGCAACAAGGAACTGGACGACAAGCGCAAGGCGCTGGGCGTCGAGGATCAGGTGCTGGAAGTCGAAGGCGTTACCGCCGCCATGGCGGTCGCGTTGGGCGAAGGCGGCGTGAAGACGTTGGAAGATCTCGCGGGATCGGCCACCGACGACCTGCTCGGCTATTATGAGACCAACAAGGACAAAGAGCGCGTGCGGGTACCTGGCGCACTGGAAGGCTTCAATCTCTCCTCCGACGACGCCAACGCCGTCATCATGAAGGCGCGCGTCAAGATCGGCTGGATCGAAGCGCCGGTGGAAGAAGAAGCCCCGGCGGATGAAACCGAAGGCGAGGAGCCGACCGAGGCTTGATGACCGCGACGGTGAAAAAAACGGACGAGGACGAAGCGATGGGGCGCGAGCGGCGCTGTATCGTTACCGGCGAAGTCGTGCCCGACAGCCGTCTTGTCCGTTTTGTCGCCGCGCCCGATGGCACCATCGTTCCCGACGTGGCGGCAAAGCTGCCGGGCCGGGGAATTTGGGTGACGGCGACCCGCAAGGCCGTGACGCAAGCGGTGGAAAAGAAACTTTTCTCCCGTGCCGCCAAGGCCCAGGTCGCAGCGACCGCCGATCTCGCCGAACGCGTGGAAACGGCGCTGGTGACACGGATGCTGGGCGATCTGGGGATCGCGCGGCGTTCAGGCGCGCTGGTTCTGGGTTTCGACAATGTGCTGCGGGCGCTGGACAGCGCCCGCCCCCCCGCCATCCTGGTCGAGGCGATTGACGGCTCGGGCGACGGAAAGCGGAAACTCTACAATGCGGCCCATGCCAGGGGCATGAAACCGCAGGTTCTGGAATGCCTTACAAGCGCTGAATTGGGCTTGGCCTTGGGGCGCGAGAATGTGATACATGCCGCCGTCCAACCGGGCGGCCTGGCGGAACGCCTGGCCTTCGATGCGGAACGTCTTTCCGGTTTCCGCACCGCAAGCCCGGCCGGCTACGAAAGAGATTCATGACCGATACCGACGAAACCAAGCGCCCCAAAACGCTGTCACTGAAGAAGACGGAAACCTCCACCGTCAAGCAAAGCTTCAGCCATGGCCGCACCAAGGCCGTGGTTGTCGAGAAGAAGCGCACCATGGGCGCACCGGCCCCCGTGGTCGCCAAGCCTGCGCCGCAAAAGCCCGCGCCCGCCGAGAAGCCTGCGGCGCCGGTCGCGGAAGCGAGGCCCGTTGAAAAACCCGCGCCCGCGCGCGGTGTCGTGCTGCGCCAGCTTTCGGATGAAGAAAAAGCCCGACGCGCCACCGCCATTGCCGATGCCCGCGTCTCCGACGCCGAGGCCCGCCGCAACGCCGAGGCGGAAGCCGCTCGCCGCGCGATCGAAGAAGAAAAAATGAAGGCGGAGCGTATCGCTGCCGAACGCCGCAAGGTCGAGGAAGACGCGCGCAAGGCCGCCGAAGCCGAAGCCCGCAAGCATGCCGAGGCCGAAGCAGCCCGCCGGGTCGATCCTACCAAGACCCCGCTCGCGCCGACCGAAGTGGCACGCCGCCGTCCGGTGCAGGAAGAGGAAGAAGAATCCACGACCAAGAAGGTCGGCAACAAGATCATTCCGGTAAAAGCGCCGGCGCCGAAAAAGGCCAGTGAAGGCGAGCGCCGCCGCGGCAAGCTTACCGTCACCCGCGCGCTGTCCGACGATGACGAGCGTACGCGCTCGGTCGCCGCCTATCGCCGCCATCTGCAGCGCGTCAACAAGGGCCATGCCGCCATTCCGGCGGGCCCCGCCGGTCCGCGCGACATCACCATTCCGGAAACCATCGCGGTTTCCGAACTCGCCAATCGCATGGCGCGCCGCGTCGTCGATGTCATCAAGGTTCTGATGAAGAACGGCATGATGGCGACACCCAACGACATCATCGATGCCGACACCGCCGAACTGGTCGCGTCCGAATATGGCCATGTGGTCAAGCGCGTGGCGGAAAGCGACGTGCTGGAAGGCCTGACGGGCGCCGCCGATGACGAAGGCACTTTGGTGTCGCGTCCGCCGGTCGTCACCGTCATGGGCCATGTCGATCACGGCAAGACCTCGTTGCTCGACGCCTTGCGCAAGACCGATGTCGTGGCCGGTGAAGCCGGTGGCATCACCCAGCATATCGGCGCCTATCAGGTGCAGCTGAAATCGGGCCAGAAGATTACCTTCCTCGACACGCCTGGTCACGCCGCCTTCACGCAGATGCGCGCGCGCGGCGCCAAGGTCACCGATCTGGTGATCCTGGTGGTGGCCGCCGATGACGGTGTGATGCCGCAGACCGTGGAAGCCATCGCCCATGCCAAGGCGGCGGGCGTGCCCATGATCGTGGCGGTCAATAAGGTCGATAAGGGCGACGCCAATCCCACCCGCGTGAAGACCGAATTGCTTCAGCACGAAGTCCAAGTCGAAGACATGGGCGGTGAGACCCAGGCGGTGGAAGTCTCCGCCACCAAGGGCATCGGTCTCGACAAGCTGGAAGAAGCGATCCTGCTTCAGGCCGAAATTCTGGATCTCAAAGCCAATCCCGAACGCACCGCCGAAGGCGCGGTGATCGAAGCCAAGCTCGACAAGGGCCGCGGCCCGGTCGCGACCGTGCTGGTGCAGCGTGGCACCTTGAAGGTCGGCGATATCGTGGTGGCCGGTTCGGAATGGGGCCGCGTGCGCCTGCTTCAGAACGACCGCGGCGAAACCGTGAAGTCCGCGGGTCCCTCTTCGCCGGTTGAAGTGCTCGGCCTTTCGGCGGCGCCGGAAGCGGGTGACGAAATGGTGGTGGTGGAATCCGAAGCGCGCGCCCGCGAAGTGGCGGAATATCGCGCCAGGAAGCGCCGTGAATCCCGCCAGGCCAGCAATTCGCGCCAGACCCTGGACCAACTGCTCAAGACCCGCGAAATCGGCGAAAAGAAGCTGCTGCCGCTGGTGTTGAAATCGGACGTGCAGGGTTCGGTCGAAGCGATCCAAGGTGCCTTGGCCAAGCTCGGCACCGACGAAGTCGCGGTGCAGATCCTGCAGGCCGGTGTCGGCGGCATCACCGAAAGCGACGTGATCTTGGCGCATGCCTCGGGCGCGGGCGTGATCGGCTTCAATGTTCGCGCCAACAATCAGGCGCGCGAACGCGCCAAGCGCGACGGCGTCGATATCCGCTACTACAGCATCATCTATAACGTGGTGGACGACATCAAAGCTGCCCTGTCGGGCATGCTCACGCCGGAAACGCGCGAGAAATTCCTCGGCAATGCGGAAATCCTGGAAGTGTTCTCAATCTCCAAGGTCGGCAAGGTCGCCGGCTGCCGGGTCACCGAAGGTATGGTCCGCCGCGGTTCCAAGGTTCGCCTGATCCGCGACAATGTCGTGATCCACGAAGGCGAGCTGTCCACTTTGAAGCGCTTCAAGGACGAAGTGCGCGAAGTGCAGGTCGGTCAGGAATGCGGTATGGCCTTCACCAATTACCAGGACATGCAGAAGGGCGACGTCATCGAATGTTTCGACGTCGAAACCATTCAGCGCGCTTTGTAATCTTTCGCCCTCACCCTTCGACAAGCTCAGGGTGAGGGTTCATTTTTCGTCCTCATGCCGAGCCCGTCGAAGCCTGAGGATGCGGATTTCACGATGTCCCGAAACCGTTCACCGCGCGGCGGCAACAAAATAGCGTCCCGCCATGCCCGTCGCGAGATGGGCCCGACCCAGCGCCAGTTGCGCGTGGGCGAAATGCTGCGCCATGCGCTGGCTCAGATTCTGAACCGCGCCGATATCCACGATCCCGATCTGGATGGTGTGTCGGTGACCATCACCCAGGTGAAGCCGTCGCCCGACATGCGCTACGCCACGGTCTATTGCGCGCCCTTGGGCGGCCAAAATACCGACCGCATCATCGCGGCGCTCAATCGCCATAAGGGCTATATGCGCGGCGAGATGGGGCACATGATCTCGACCAAATTCACGCCCGACCTGCGCTTCGTCGAAGACGAATCTTTCGCGGAAGCGGAGAAGATCGAGAATCTTCTCAAATCGCCGCTGGTCCAGCGAGATCTCGCCCCTTCCGACGACGATCAAGACGATAGCGATGCTTGAAACAATCACTGGCTTTTTCCCCCCGCGGCCGAAGGCCTGGCGGGGGGAAATGTCTCTGAGCGCTTGCGCGAAAGAGACAATCGGGGGCCAACAAAATGCCTAAGAAGAAAAAAGGCGATGCCGTTCACGGCTGGGTCGTGCTCGACAAGCCGTCCGGCATCACTTCCACCCAGGCCGTCGCCCAGGTGCGCCGCATCTTCAATGCGCAAAAGGCCGGCCATGCCGGGACCCTCGATCCTTTGGCGACTGGCATTCTCGCCATCGCGTTGGGCGAGGCGACCAAGACCGTGCCCTTCGCCCAGGACGCCGCCAAGATTTACCGCTTCACAGCCACCTGGGGCGAAAGCCTCGACAGCGACGATTCCGAAGGCAAGGTCACCGGCACGTCCGATGTGCGCCCGGACCGGGCGGCGATCGAAGCCGTGCTGCCCAGCTTTACCGGGGTCCTCACCCAGGTCCCCCCGGCCTATTCCGCCATTAAGATCCAGGGCGAACGGGCCTATGACTTGGCGCGCGAGGGCAAGGAACCCGACCTTCAACCTCGCCCGGTCACGGTCCATGAGGCCCGGCTGGTCGAGGCCGATACCGGCCAGGCCGTGTTCGAAATCCTTTGTGGCAAAGGGACTTACGTCCGGTCCTGGGTCCGCGATATCGCCCGCGCTTTGGGCACTTTGGGCTATGTCTCCCAGCTCCGGCGGACCCGCATCGGGGGCTTCCTGGAAAAAGACGCGGTTGGGCTGGAAACGCTGACCCCTTTACTGCATAGTCCCGCCGCTTTTGCGTATCTAAAGCCCATTTCAACCGCGCTGGACGGCATCCCGGCGTTGGCTGTGACAGGCAGCGATGCGGCCCGCATCCGAAGCGGCAATCCCATTCTCATCCGCGCGAATTTGTTCGCCCGCATGAAAGACGGATTCGCCGATGACGGCGGGCTCCAGGGGCAGACCGTTTTCCTCACCGAGGAAGCGGGCGCACCCATGGCATTGGCCGAGGTCGCCGAAGGCGAGCTTCGTCCCTTCCGTGTTTTCCAATTATAGGACCCGATGACCGATGATTACGCCTGAACGCAAAAAAGAAGTCATTGCCGAATACGCAACCAAGGAAGGCGACACCGGTTCGCCGGAAGTCCAGGTTGCTATTCTTTCCGAGCGCATCTCCAACCTGACCGATCATTTCAAGACGCACGCCAAGGACAATCATTCCCGCCGCGGTATGATCAAGATGGTATCCGAGCGCCGCAGCCTGCTCGACTATGTCAAGGCAAAGGACGTCAAGCGCTATGAAGCGCTGATCGCACGCCTGGGCCTGCGCCGCTGAGTTCCAATCCAACAGAATTTGCACGGTCCAACGCGAAAGCGTTGGGCCGTGCTTTTGCTTTTGCGCAAGATGAGCTTGCGCGGAAGCTGGTCCCATAGGGGGACCTTGACGACGCCCAGATCGCGATCCGGCGACGGGCAATGACGAAAGAAAATCCGATGTTCAACGTACATAAAGAAAGCTTCGAATGGGGCGGCCGCACGCTGACCCTTGAGACGGGCAAGATCGCCCGTCAGGCCGACGGCTCCGTGCTCGCCACTTATGGCGAAACTGTCGTGCTCGCCACCGTGGTCGGCGCGCAGAATCCGAAAGAGGGCGTGGACTTCTTCCCGCTCACCGTGAATTACCAGGAACGCTATTACGCCGCGGGCAAGATCCCGGGCGGCTATTTCAAGCGCGAGCGTGGCGCGACCGAACGCGAGACGCTGATCTCGCGCCTGATCGACCGCCCGATCCGTCCTTTGTTCGCCGATGGCTATCGCAACGAAACTCTGGTCGTGGCGCAGGTTCTCTCGCACGATCTGGAAAATGATCCCGATATCGTGGCGATGGTCGCCGTGTCGGCGGCTCTGACGATTTCGGGCCTGCCCTTTATGGGCCCGATCGGTGCGGCGCGCGTCGGTTACATCAACGGCGAATACCGCCTCAATCCGCCGCTGGAAGAAATGCCCGAATCCAAGCTGGATCTGGTCGTCGCCGGCACCCATGACGCCGTGATGATGGTGGAATCCGAAGCCCAGGAGCTTTCCGAGCAGGAAATGCTGGGCGCCGTGATGTTCGGCCATCGCGAAATGCAGCACGCCATCAACGCCGTCATTCGTCTGGCGGAAAAGGCGGCGAAGGAGCCGCGCGCCGTGCCGGGCGATATTCACGCCCCAGTCCGCGCCAAGATCAAGGCGGCTGCCTCGGCCGATTTGGCCAAGGCGTTCCAGTTGCCGATCAAGTTCGAGCGCCGCGATGCGCTCAGCGCGGTGAAGAAGAAGTTCGCCGCTGATTTCGTGGGCGAAGGCGAAGGCCAGGTCCCGGCCACCGTCTATGGCAGCTTGCTGCACGATGTCGAAGCCGATGTGATGCGCAACGCCTTGCTGGACACCAAGACGCGTGTCGATGGCCGCGACCTGACCACGGTTCGCCCCATCGTTGCCGAAGTCGGCATCCTGCCGCGCACCCATGGCTCCGCGCTGTTCACCCGCGGCGAAACCCAGGCGCTTTGCATCGCCACCCTGGGCACCGCCGAAGATGAACAGTTTGTGGACAGCCTGGAAGGCACCGGCAAGCAAACCTTCATGCTGCACTATAACTTTCCTCCCTACAGCGTCGGTGAAACGGGCCGCATGGGCGCCCCGGGCCGCCGCGAAATCGGCCATGGCAAGCTTGCCTGGCGCGCCATTCGTCCGATGCTGCCCAAGAAGGACAGCTTCCCCTACACCATCCGCATGGTGTCGGAGATCACCGAGTCCAATGGTTCGTCGTCGATGGCCACGGTCTGCGGCACGTCGCTGGCGCTGATGGATGCCGGTGTTCCGCTGGCCAAGCCGGTGGCGGGCATTGCCATGGGCTTGATCCTGGAAGGCACACGGTATGCCATTCTGTCCGATATTCTGGGTGACGAAGATCACCTGGGCGATATGGACTTCAAGGTGGCGGGTACCGGAGACGGCATCACGTCCTTGCAGATGGACATCAAGATCGCCGGCATCACCGAAGAGATCATGCGCGTGGCGTTGGATCAGGCCAAAGGCGGTCGTATCCACATTCTGGGCGAAATGAACAAGGCGTTGACCGGCGCCCGTGCCGAGCTGGGCGAACATGCCCCGCGCATCGAGCAGATCAAGATCCCGACCGACAAGATCCGCGACGTGATCGGCACCGGCGGCAAGGTGATCCGCGAAATCGTGGAAAAGACCGGCGCCAAGATCAACATCGAAGACGACGGCACCGTGAAGATCGCCTCCGCCGATGGCGAGTCGATCAAGGCGGCGCTGAAGTGGATCCGTTCGCTCACCGCCGAACCGGAAGTGGGCGAAATCTATGACGGCAAGATCGTCAAAGTGATGGATTTCGGCGCCTTCGTGAACTTCTTTGGTCCCAAGGATGGTCTGGTTCATGTCAGCGAACTGGCCGCCGGCCGCGTCGCCAAGCCGTCGGACGTGGTCAAGGAAGGCCAGGCCGTGAAGGTCAAGCTTCTGGGCTTCGACGATCGCGGCAAGGTCCGTCTGTCGATGAAGCAGGTCGATCAGGAAACGGGTGAAGACCTGTCCAAGAAGCCGGCCGCCGAAGCGCCGCAAGCGTAATTTCGGCCTTTTGAAACAACGCCCGCGAAGCTTGACGCTTTGCGGGCGTTTTTCTTTGCGTGGCCCGCACGGGACGCGTTAAATTCCCTCGAACCCTCCGGAAAGGCTTGGCTCTTGACCATCCTGATGCGCCTGATCGCGCTGGCGATGATCGTGGCGGCGTTGATTTTGTTGGGCGCCGATGCACTCGCGTCGCTGGAAAAGGGCGGGGAAATCACGGTCCGTTCGCTGAACACGATCTGGACCATTCTGGATGCGTCTTCGCTGGCCGCTTTCAAGGATTGGGCGCAGCGCAAAGCGCCATTCCTGGCGCAGACGATCTATTCCGCGCTGGCGATGCCCGCCTGGGGGCCGATCGGCGTATTCGGAGTTCTCATCGCTTTCATCTTCGGCCGCAAGCACGCGGAGTAGGCGCGTTCTTTTGAGCCCTGGCGGCGTCGCGCCTCCTCACGTGCTAACGCACGCTCCGTGCGTTGCCTACGCTGTCGCTAGGCAACCCTGGCCAGGTCTCAAAATCGACGCGCCTAGCGATGTAGGCGTGTTAGCGGTTTTTTCCGGGGACCCAGAGGACGTCGCCCATGCCGTCTTTGTTGGCGGCGCGGGCCATCACGAACAGATGATCCGACAGGCGATTGGCATAGTGGAGCGCGGCGGGGTTGAGTGGTTCCTCCGACGTCAACGCCGCTATGGCGCGTTCGGCCCGCCGTGCGATGGCGCGGGCCAGATGCAGATGCGCCGCCAGCGCCGTTCCGCCGGGAAGGACGAAGGATCGCAGCGGTTCCAGACCGGCGTTCATGGCGTCGATTTCCCGCTCCAGCCGTTCCACTTGCGGCGGCACGATGCGCAATATGGTTTCGGATATCTCCATGCCCGGCAGGCTGAGATCGGCGCCCAGATCGAACAGATCGTTCTGGATACGGCCCAGCATGGCGTCCATGTCGATATCGTTTATGGAAGAGGGCGCATCCAGCCGGGCGATGCCGATGGCGCTGTTGGTCTCGTCCACCGCGCCAATGGCCTCGATCCGCGCGGCGGTCTTGGCGATCCGGCTGCCATCGCTGAGGCCGGTCTGCCCGGAATCGCCGGTTTTTGTGTATATTTTGTTGAGCTTGACCATGCGGGCGGGACCTCTTGCGGGGCCGATCTTAAGGACTATGATCCGGCCGTTTCCACCCCAAAGAGAGCGCCATGCCGGTCGAAGTGCCCGAAATCATTGAAGTCGATTCCAGCCGCGTCGCCTGCGACGGGATCGGTGGCGGCCTCGGCCATCCGCGGGT
>DASYDX010000061.1:0-6127 GCA_036499345.1 Rhizomicrobium sp. | reverse complement strand
AGGGCTCGACCAGGTCGAACAGGAAATCAAAGACGGCCAATTCGTCTTCAAACGTGAACTGGAAGACATCCATCTCAACATCGAGGCACGGCTGGCCGAAATTGTCGGACCGGCGGCGGGACGCTTGCACACCGCGCGCTCGCGCAACGATCAGGTCGTAACCGACTTCCGCCTCTGGGTGCGCGCCGCTTGCGAGCGCGCCGACAAGGCGTTGATGGAACTGAGCCGGGCGCTGGTGGCGCAGGCCGAAAAGCATACCGGCAGCATTATGCCGGGCTATACCCATATGCAGCCTGCCCAGCCTGTGACCTTCGGTCATCATCTGATGGCCTATGTCGAAATGTTCGCGCGCGACCGGGGCCGTTTCGAAGATGCGCGCAAGCGTTTGAATGAATCGCCCTTGGGCGCCGCAGCGCTGGCGGGAACGTCCTTTCCCATCGACCGCGATGTGACGGCCAAGACGCTGGGTTTCGCCCGGCCGATGCGCAATTCGATGGACGCGATTTCGGCGCGCGACTTCGCGCTGGAATATCTGGCCGCCTGTTCCATCACCGCCGTGCATCTGTCACGGCTGGCGGGCGAGCTGGTGCAATGGTCAACACCCGCTTTCGGTTTCGTGAAATTGTCGGACGCTTTCACCACCGGCTCTTCCATCATGCCGCAGAAGCGCAATCCCGATGCCGCCGAATTGATCCGGGGCAAGAGCGGGCGCGTGCTGGGCGATTTCGTGGCGCTGGCCACTGTGGTCAAAGGCCTGGTGCTGACCTATGGCACCGACCTTCAAGAAGATAAGGAGCGGGTGTTCGACGCCGCCGACACGGTCGAAATCTGCCTGGCCGCGATGGCCGCGATGGTCGCCGACCTGACCGCAGACACAGCGAAGATGCGCGCCGCCGCCGAACCCGGTTTTCCCACCGCCACCGATCTGGCGGATTGGGTGGTACGGGTGCTGAAAAAGCCATTCCGCGACGCGCATCATATCGCCGGTAGCATCGTCAAACGCGCCGAAGAGAAGGGCGTCACGCTCGACAAGCTTCCGCTTGCCGAAATGCAGGCGATAGAACCGGCCATCACTGACAAGGTGTTCGATGTCTTGTCGCTGGAATCCTCCGTCCATTCGCGCATGAGCTTGGGTGGCACTGCCCCCGACCGCGTGAAAGAGCAGGTTTACTTTTGGAGGGACAAGTTGAAATGAGAAAACTTATCCTGATCACAATGCTTTCGCTGGTTGCGGCCTCCTGCGGCGTGAAGAACGATCTCGCCAAGCCCGACGGCACCACCACGTCGCGCAGCCAGCCCGACCCGTCCCGTCCGCCCAATCCCATCGGCCGCTGATCTCCAATGAATTTCTTTTCCTATAAAGACGGCATCTATAGCGCCGAGGATGTCGCGCTCGACACGTTGGCCGACAAGGTCGGCACGCCTTTCTATTGCTACTCCAGCGCCACCTTGGAGCGGCATTACAAGATTTTCGCCGAAGCCCTGCCCCAGGATTCGCTGATCGCTTTTTCGGTCAAGGCCAACGGCAATCTCGGCGTGCTCAAGACGCTTGGCAAACTCGGCGCGGGCGCCGATGTCGTGTCGGGCGGTGAACTGAAAAAAGCGCGCGCCGCCGGCATCGCCGCCGACAAGATCGTCTTTTCCGGCGTGGGCAAAACCAAAGACGAAATGCAACTCGCCCTGGCCGAGGGCATCTGCCAGTTCAATGTCGAAAGCGAGCCGGAACTGGACGCGCTGAACGCTGTCGCCCTGTCGATGGGCAAGCGCGCACCGGTCACCTTGCGCATCAATCCCGATGTCGATGCCAAGACCCACGCCAAAATCACCACCGGCACGTCAGAAACCAAATTCGGCATTCCCTTCGCGCATGCGCGGGAGGCTTATGGTCTGGCCGCGAAGTTGAAGGGCGTCGAGATCGTCGGCATCGATGTGCATATCGGCAGCCAGATCACTGATCTTGCGCCATTCGAAGCCGCGTTCCGCCGCGTGGCCGAATTGGCCCAAACTCTGCGCGCCGATGGCCATGCCATTACCCGTCTGGACCTGGGTGGCGGGTTGGGCGTGCCCTATATCGAAGACAATCAACCGCCGCCCGATCCCGCCGCCTATGGCGCGATGGTGACGCGCGTGACCAAAGACCTGGGCTGCCGCCTGTTCTTCGAGCCCGGCCGCCTGATCGCCGCCAATGCCGGTGTGCTGGTGACGCGGGTGATCTATGTGAAGCGTGGGGACGCCAAGACCTTCCTGATCGTGGATGCAGGGATGAACGACCTGATCCGCCCCGCGCTGTACGATTCCCATCACGAGATTGTGCCGTTGCGGGAACCCGTGCCCGGCGCGGATCGCGTGAAATATGATGTGGTGGGCCCTGTCTGTGAAACGTCCGATCTTTTCGCCGCTGGCCGGTCGCTACCGGAACTCAAATCGGGCGATCTTGTGGCAATCCAGTCCGCGGGCGCCTATGGCGCGGTGATGGCCTCGTCCTACAATGCCCGCCCGCCCGCGCCAGAGGTCTTGGTCAAGGGCTCGGAATGGGCCATTGTTCGGGACAGACTGACCCATGAGCAGCTCATCGCCCAAGACCATATCCCCGACTGGCTGGCCCGCTGACAACCGGCTCAGCGCAGACGCGCGGCTGACGCGGCGCATCAACGCGGCGCGGCTGGTTCTGGGAATCGAACGCATCGTCCCGGCGCTGTGGCCCGCTATCGGGATTATCGGTCTTTATTTCGCGCTCGCTCTGTTCGGCTTGCTCGCGCTCTTGCCCTGGCTGGTGCACGCCTTCTTTTTGGCGGCGACAATCACCGTAGCGGGTCTGGCGCTGGACAATGGCTTTCGCGATGTCCATTGGCCCAGCTGGCAAGACGCCGCCCGCCGCCTGGAACGCGACAATGGGCTTCTCCACCGCCCGATTTCCGAAGCCGATGACCGGCTGATGGCGGGCGGCGGCGATCCGGTGGCGCTGCAATTGTGGGCCCGTCATCGCGCCCGCGTCCTGCCCGCCAATCTGAAACTGCGCTGGCCCGATCCGGATTTTCTGGCGCGCGATCCCCGCCGCCTGCATCTCGTTCTTCTGCTTTTGATCGCGGCCAGTCTGGTCGTGGCGCGCAGCGAGTGGCGGACGCGCCTTATCGGCGCCTTCGACAGCGGAACCGCCGCCGGTATCGGCTTGGATGCCTGGGTAGACCCGCCGCCTTATACCGGCCTGGCGCCGATCTATCTGCCGGGCGGCGAGACGCGCATCATCGCCGTTCCCACCGGCTCGATCCTCAATCTGCGCGTCCATGGCGCGTTCCGCGCGCCCGGCGTCAGCATCGGCAGCGCGGACGCCCCGCAATTCACCGGCAGCGGCGGAGAATATGCCACCACCGCCAAGCTCACGCATGACGGACGGGTGCGGGTGCAGGCCAGCGGACACCGCATTGGCCAATGGAATCTGGAAGTCACGCCCGATGCTTTGCCGGTGATCGCGTTCGCCGCCAAACCGTCTGTGACCGAACGCGGCGCGGTCAAATTCGCGTTCAAGGCCAGCGACGATTATGCCGTGACCTCGGCCAAGGTGGTGCTCCGCCCGCATGATAAGCATGGCGCGCCGATCACCGTGGATCTGGCGCTGGCGCCTGCCAAGAAGATCGATCAGGCAACCTATTCCGATCTTACCGGTCATCCTTATGCCGGTTTGATGGTGGATGCGCAGCTGGAAGCACGCGACGGCGCGGGCCAGACCGGCGTCAGCAAGATCGTCACCTTCCGCTTGCCCGAACGCGTCTTCACCGATCCCCTGGCCCGCGCCTTGATCGAGCAAAGACGGGCGCTGGCGACAGCCGAGAACCGCGATGGCCGCCGCGCCGTCGTTTCCGTGCTGAACGCGCTGACCATCGCGCCGGAAAAATTCTATGCCGGACAATCAAGCGTCTATACCGCGATCCGCGCCGCCCATTGGGGCATCCGCTCAGCCCAGGTGCCCGGCGATCTCACCCATGTCGAAGATCTTCTGTGGCAGACCGCGATGGCGATCGAGCAGAAGGGCATGCTGGAAGCCGCCGACAAACTGCGCGAGTTGCAGGCTCTGATCACCGCCGCGATGGCGGCGCACGCACCCCAGCAAGTGATCGATCAATTGCTGCAACGCTACAATCAGGCGATGCAGCGCTATCTGCAGGCGCTGGCGCAAAACGGACAGAAACAGGAACAGCAGCAATCGTCCAACAACGCCAACACTAAGACCCTGCAATTCAGCGATCTGCAGAAATTGATGCAGGCGATCCAGCAGCTCTCCGCCAGCGGCAATCGCGAGCAGGCGGCGCAGATGCTGGCGGCTTTGCAGAACATGTTGGAAAATATGCGCATCTCCCGCAGCGCAGGCGGCCAAGGCAGCGGGCAGAACCAGCAGCTCAATCAGGCGATCCAGGAATATGGCGACCTGATGGGCCAGCAGCGCGCCCTAATTGACAAGACCATGCGCCAGGAACAGGGCAAAGGCGATCCCAAGGATGGCGGCACGCAAGGCCTGGCCAAACAGCAGAATGATCTGCGCCAGAAGCTTGACCGTTCGATGCAGAAGCTGGGCAAGCTTGGCAGCGGGTTGGACCAGGCCGGCAAGTCGATGGATCAGGCCCAGCAATCGTTGAACGGCAAAGATCTGTCCAACGCCCGCAATGCGCAGGAACAAGCGCTGGCCGCGATGCGCGCGGGCGCGGACGCACTGGCCAAACAGATGCAGGGCCGCGATCTCGCCGGACAGGAAGGCCAGGACGATCCTTTGGGCCGCGGCCCGGTCGGCAATGGCCCGGGCGTGAAGCTGCCCGACGCCAGCGATCTGGCGCGCGCGCGCGACATTCTGCAGGAATTGCGCCGCCGCGCGGGCGAACGCGGACGTCCGCCGCAGGAACTGGATTATATCGACAGGCTGCTGAAGGAATTCTGAGAGCGCTCAGACTTTTCCGATATATGGCAAGGCACGAAACGCGCCCGCATCGTCCATGCCATAGCCGATGACGAAATCGTTGCCGATCTCAAAGCCGACATGATCGGCGCGCGCCACGGCGTCGTCGCGTCTTTTGTCCAACGCCACCACCACCCGCACACTGGCCGCGCCCGCCGCTTCGATCAGCGACACGGCTTTGTTGACAGTGCGTCCTGCATCCAGCACGCCATCGATCACCAGCACATGGCGGCCTGCGATCTGCTCGGAAGGCCCCGCGATCATCGAGATCGCGCTCGCCACCCGCTTGTCGCCATAGGAGCGCAGCCACAGCATCTCGACCGCCAGATCGACGCCATGCCGCGACAGCGCGCGCAACAGGTCGGCTGCGAAGACAAAACCGCCGACCAGAATCGGCATGGCGATATCAGGCTTTTGCGGCAAGGCCGCGATTTCGCGCGCCAGGACTTCGACCCGTTCGGCGATTTCTTCGGCGGAAAACAGGATCTGGGGTGTGTCAGCCATTGGATGCAAACCGCACTTCCAGATGACGGGCAGCAGCAGGCGGGCTGGAGAGACGCGTGAGGAAGGGCGAGGACTGGCCCGGCTTCAAGCTCTGCACATTGGGCGTGAAGGTCCAATGATAAATCTCATGATGCTCGCCATCGCTAAGCGTCACGCGCACGGTTTGGGGCACCGGCAATTCGCGCTTGCCGCTATTGACGATCTGTCCGGTCACCGCCAGCACCGTCTGGCCATCTTCATTCTCGCGCCGGTAGTCGACGCGCACGAAATCGATGCCATGGGCGTCGGTCTTCAGACCCAGGCTGGAATAGACGCCCGCCGATTGCGGCCAAACCACCGAAATCTCCTGGCGATAGCGGACCGCGGAATAACCGATGACCAGGATCAGGCCGATAAGGCCGATCCAACCGGCCGCAACCGCCATCATCGCACCCCGCGCCAGAGGTTCGCGCTCCGTCACCGCGGCGGCGGGCGCAAAGGTGCGGGTCCGCGACAGCACCGGTTCGGGCGCAAACAGCGCAGGCGACGTGACAGCCATATCGGGCTCGGACGGAGCAGCGGGCCCCGGCTGATGCCAGACATGACCGCATTTGGCGCAGCGGACTTGGCGGCCTTGAGGCGGAAATTTTGCCTCATCGGCCTGATAGCGCGTAGCGCAGGCGGGACAGGTGAGAATCA
>DASYDX010000060.1:0-1509 GCA_036499345.1 Rhizomicrobium sp. | reverse complement strand
CTGATTGCCGAAGCCGACAAGCTGGGCAAGCGCATCTGGGCCCAGGTCAAGGCCAAGGGGCCGGTTCCGATTCCGGGCCATCCCAACCTTTGAACTGCGGATTGTCGGGTTCGGCTTCAGGTCTTTGAAACGATTGCCGCCCTAGTTTTGGCGCGAAAGTGACGACACGGAACCGATGACAGACCAGAACGCGCCCGCGCTTTCGATCAAGGCCCTGTGCAAGGCGTTCGACCGCCCGGCGGTGGATGGACTCGACCTCGAAGTGCGTGCCGGGGAATTCTACATGCTGCTCGGTCCCAATGGCGCGGGCAAGACCACCACCTTGCGGATGGTCAGCGGCCTGTTGAAACCCGATGCGGGCGCGATCTCGATCTTCGGCATCGATGCGCTGGCCGATCCTGTCGCCGCCAAGCAGATCACCGGCTGGCTGTCCGACGAGCCCATGATCTATGACAAGCTGACGCCGCTGGAATATCTGGCTTTCGTCGCGGGCCTGTGGGGCGTGGAGCAATCGCTGGCCGAAGCGCGGGCGAAGGAATTGCTGGGCTGGCTCGATCTGGAACGCCACGCCCATGAGCGATGCGAAGGCTTTTCGCGCGGCATGCGGCAGAAGGTGGCGCTGGCGGGCGCTCTGGTACACGAGCCGCGGCTGATCATTCTCGATGAGCCTTTGACCGGATTGGACGCGGGCTCTGCCCGGCTGGTGAAGGATGTGCTGACGGACCGTGTGCGCGCGGGCGGCACGGTATTGATGACTACGCATATTCTGGAGATCGCAGAGCGCATGGCCGACCGCATCGGCGTGATCGCGGGCGGAAAGCTGGTGGAAGAAGGCACGTTAGCGGAATTGCGCGGCCGCACGGGGCGTGCAGGCGCCAGCCTGGAGGACATGTTCCTCGCCATCGTGGAACAGGACAAGGCGGCGGAATGAACGGGGCCCGCAGTCTCGCCTGGTTTGCCCGCCATGAAGCGCGGCTGTCGTGGCGCGACGCCATGGCGATGATGACGGCAGGGCGGACGGGTCGCGAGAAGCAGATCGCGATCTGGCTGATCGCTTTCGTCATCGGCGTGCATGGCGTGGCGTATCTGCTGATCCGCAATTTCGTGCCGCATGCCATCGTCGCCGACCGGACCTCGTTGATCGGCGTTACCGCCACCATTTTGTTGTCGGGATCGGCGATGCTATCCCAGGCGATGGAAAGCGTCACCCGCACTTTCTATGCGCGCTCCGATCTGGAGTTGATCCTCAGCGCGCCGGTGAAGGCGGACAAGCTGTTCGCGGTGCGTATCGCGTCCATGGCGCTGTCGGCGGCGGGCCTGTCGGTGCTGCTGATGGGGCCGTTCATCGATGTGATGATCTGGCGCGATGGCTGGCGCTGGCTGGGCGCTTATGGCGTGTTGTTGTCGCTGTCGCTGCTCTCGTCCGGGCTGGCGGTGATCATGACGATCAACCTGTTCCAAGTGATCGGGCCGCGCCGCACCCGCATTGCCGCTCAGATCGTGGCGGCT